>JAIBEZ010000078.1 GCA_019459485.1 Prolixibacteraceae bacterium | reverse complement strand
ATGTCTTTGAGCATGGTCGCTTCGTCCTGATAATGACCTGTAATATCGTTGTGTTCGTGGATATTGACCCCTTTAACATAGATAGCAACCCCATTTACAAGCAACTGGGCATCTTTAATTTCTATTGTTCTGAAACCTACATCCTGACGAAGAACTTCAATAATTTTACCCGATTCGTCTTTCAGCGTAATAAGCAGCTGGTATAAATTTGGATTTTCAGCAGTCCATGGCTTTGCTGCCGGAACCATGATGCTATTTGAAACAGAAACTGGCTGAGCTCCGGTTTGTATCTTCTGATTTATTTCAGCAACCTTGGTTTCGCCATCCATCAAAACGGCTTCGAGCGTTACTGATGGCGAAGTTTCGGCAGTGTTGGCCACTTCAACATCCAATTTAAAATCGCCATCCTGATAATTATTTACAAGCGGCGACGAAACCCTGTAATCACGGATGTGCTGTGGGTTGCGGGCCATCAGGAAAACGTCGCGGGTCATACCGCTCATTCGCCAGAAATCCTGGTCTTCCAGATAACTTCCATCGCTCCAGCGATAGACTTCAACTGCCAGTGAGTTGGTTCCTTTTTTCAGGTATTTGGTAATGTTGAATTCAGCCGGAGTTTTGCTGTCTTCGCTGTAACCAACCATTTGTTCGTTTACCCAAACATACATGGCCGAACTAACCGCACCAAAATGAAGGATGATTTCCTGTCCTTTCCAGTTTTCAGGAATTGTGAAACCGCGTTTGTATGAACCAACCGGATTGTAATGTTTTTGTATGGTTGGCGGTGTAGGTTCGTGTGGATATTGCACGTTGACGTAAATTGGCACATCGAAACCCTGCATTTCCCAGTTTCCGGGAACCTGGATGGTTGTCCAGTCTTCAGTATCGTAGTCGTCCTTGAAAAAGTAGAACGGGCGAACGTAAGGAGTGTGCGACAGGTTGAATTCCCAGGTTCCGTTCAGCGATTGAATGAAAGGCGATTTCCAGATGTCGGTTTGCATTGCTTGTTCGGCTGTAGCATAAGGAATGAAATACGCACGTGGCGCTTCCCGGTTAATTTCAGAAATGGCCGGATTTTCCCAATCGTGCGGTGTCTTTTCCTCAAAAGGCACATTTTCGTATTTGCTTTTACACGAGCTCGTTGCAATGATCACGGCAAAAACTATTAACAATAAGTATTTCATAGAAAAATGATTTAAGTTAGACAAATGGCAATATTTTAATGCCCACCGGTAGGAACTGGTAGGCATACAAAAATGAGAATAATTATCTGTTTAGACAAGTGAATCTTTCAGATTTGTCGGCAGGTATAAAAGTTTGTTAATTTTGCCGCCTAAAATTATTCTGAATGATACTTGAAATATATCCCGGAGCAAAAGCTTTGATTTTTGATCTGGACGGAACCTTGTCGGATTCGCTTCCGGTGCACATTGCCAGTTGGCATTCGGTGTGCGAAAAGCTAAACTGCACTTTTGACGAACGTATTCTGGTTGAAATGACCGGAGCGCCAACCATCAGTTTTGCCGAGCGAATCAAACGGGAGCAAAATCTGGAAATTGATGCGGAAGATTTGGTTACGATGAAACAAACGGAGTTCCGGAGAAATATAAACCAAATAAAGCCGCACGATGCAGTGATTGATTTGATGAAGAACGCTCACGGAAAAATCCCGATGGCTGTAGGAACGGGTGCAAGCCGGCAAAGTGCGATGCTTCAGATGCAGGAATTGGAAATTGATCAACTGTTCGATTTTATTGTGACTGCCGATGATGTTGAAAGGCACAAACCTGAACCTGATACATTTTTGAAATGTGCGGAATTGATGAATGTTGAACCTCGGTATTGCCAGGTTTTTGAAGATGGCGAACTTGGAATGCAGGCTGCACAAACCGCAGGAATGCTGCTAACCGATGTGCGCCCGTTTGTAACCGATCCGTTTGCAGCGAATGAACGCAATTAGTCATTAGGTGGTCATTTAGTTGTTATTAATAGTTCCGGTTGTTTTGTTCCGTAAGGTTCTTTCTATTAATGACGCAATGCAAATGACCATCAATATCAAGCATAAATATCAATTTTAAACCGCGACCATGGCACAATTCTTCTCAGCATTTCAATCCATCGGCCCTTTGTTTCTGGTCATTTTTGTGGGGATGGTTGTTAGCCGCAATAAATCTGTTGACGATAAGTGGCTCGAAATACTGAACAATTATGCGCTTTGGATTGGTTTCCCAGCTTTGATTCTGGTTGCTTTGTCGCGTTTGGAGTGGAACATGAATTTATATGGCAGCCTGATTGGCTGGAATTCTGCAAGGATTGTTATTTCAATGCTGATGGTTTTTCCGGTATCCGCGCTTCTGAAATTAAAGAACAGCACCCGCCGTACCTTATTTCTGGCCGTTTCTTATGGAAATGTGGCGTATCTGGGAATTCCTGTTTTGCGGAGTGCCTTTGGCGATGAAATTCTGCCCGAAGCAACCATGATTTCTTCGGTTTACGTTTTTTGGATGTTTACGCTGGGAATTTTTCTGGTTGAATATTTTGGCGATCACAAAGTTCACCTGCGCGAACTCTTTGTTCGGTTAGTAACCAATCCATTGTTAATAGCCGTTTTTATTGGTCTTTTTATCGCCGTCAATCATTTACAGCTACCAAAGATTGTGATGGGCGGACTTGATATTTTTGCCAATTCAGTTACTGCTGTTGTACTCTTTTCACTTGGATTGTTCATGGGCAGACAACCTTTTGGAAAATTTCGCGAATGGCTGCCGGTTCTGGCTTTCAGTGTGGTAATCCTTTTTGTTTTGCCGCTTTTGTTTTTCCTGATATTGAAACCTTTTGTGGATTTGCAGATAAGCCGAACCTGGGTTTTGGAAGCTGCAATGCCAATGGGGTTGACTGCTTACGCACTTTGTATGAAGTATGAATTAAATACAGAATTTGCATCAAGAGCAGTGGTGTTGAGCACTTTGCTTGCTTTGTTAAGCTTGCCTTTTTGGTTGGTCTTTCTGAACTAAAAACTCCTGAATTTCTTTTTCAATCTGATATTTGCTGATGTCTTTTCCGATAAAAACCATTACATTTTCAAGTGGGGCGTAAGGATTATGCACTGATCCTTCTGTAATTGAGATCATCCCACCAACCGATTGTACAATCCCAATCATGGGATTGTTTTGGAAATTTACGATCCCTTTAATTCTAAAAACATCTTTTCGGTGCAGCGATGCAAAATATTTAAACCAATCACGGAAACGGGTTTCGTTTATAAATCCACCAAACCGAATGGTGAAACTGTGAAATCCACCATTTTCGGGCTCGCTAAAAAATGGTTTCCGTAATTTGCGGATAAACTCGTCCTGCAGATCCGGCTGCAACTGATATAAATGTAAGGGTTCGACCCGGGCATAATCAGTTTCGATAACCATGGCGGTTTTGTTGAGTGCGGCCAATTTATTCCGGATGTTGGCGAGCGTTTTCAAATCAACATCCCCCATTTTGTTCAGAATGATCATATCGCTCAGAATGATTTGCTTTTGCTGTTCGATACCGGCAATGTGCTCCGAAAAGTTAACTGAATCAACAATGCAAATCGTTCCGCTAAGTTCAAATAAACGTTTTAACTCCTCATCCTGAAAAAATGGTTCGATGATTGGGCCGGGGTCGGCTATTCCTGTGGTTTCAATGATTAATTGTTCCAGATGATCGTGCTTCTTAATCAGCTCTTGAAGTGTCATCGCAAATTCATTGAAAATTGTACAACAGATGCAGCCATTGTTTAATTCAATGATACTTTCGGGTTTATAGTCGGCAATTAATCTGGAATCGATGGAAGTATCCCCGAATTCGTTTTCTATTAGGCCAATTTTAACCCCTTCGTTCTGTAATAACAGATTATTGATAAAGGTCGTTTTGCCGGCTCCCAGAAAGCCTGTGACGATCATGACTGGTATTTTAGGTTTTACTGACAAAATAAACGATGGTTTAAAATTTATACTTTTTGTAAGCGGTTTCTATTTATTCAATAAAGTTAAGCCATTTCTCGCAAACTATTTCTTCAATGTTGGGAGATTTTAATCTTCCTGATATTTTATAAAACAGCAGATAAAATAAAATTATAATTTTTATAACTGGTGTAATTATGGATAGAATTGCTTATCTTATAAGGCATTAAACAGCAGTTTAAATAATGATTTTTAAAAACAGCTATTTGTAAACTAAAATTTGAAACTATGAACAGGTTAATGATTGTTTTTGTTTTGTTTTTAGGAATTGCTTCGTGTAAGCCAGCTTTAGAGAAAGCGCCTCAAATTCCGATGGAAGATTTTTTCCGGAACCCGGAGAAAACAGCTTTCAGGCTTTCGCCCAATGGTGAGTATTTTTCATATCTGGCTCCATGGGAGTCCCGATTAAATGTATTCGTTCAGAAAGTGGGCGCTGATTCGGCAGTACGTATAACTTCTGAAACAGAGCGCGACATTGCCGGATACCTCTGGAAAGGAAACAACCGTATTTTATTCCTGAAAGATACCGGCGGCGATGAAAATTTCCAGCTTTATGGAGTTAACGCTGATGGAACTGAGCAAAAAGGGCTGACGGTATTTGAAAAAGTCCGTACCGACCTGATTGATGATCTTGAAGACGTTGATGGTGAAGTTATTGTTGGATTGAATAAGCGAAATCCACAGGTTTTTGACCCGTTCCGCCTAAATGTGAATTCAGGAGAAATGGTTCAACTGGCCGAAAATCCAGGAAATATTGTGGGTTGGATGACCGATCATGAGGGCAAACTTCGGGTGGCCTTTTCAACCGATGGCGTGAACCAGACCATTCTTTTTCGCGAAACAGAGCAGGATCAGTTCCGTTCGGTGCTGACAACCAATTTTAAAGAATCAGTTTCGCCTTTCCTTTTTACATTCGATAATAAAATGCTTTATGCTTCTTCAAATTTGGGTCGTGATAAGTCGGCCCTGGTTTTGTTCGATCCGGCTGAAGGCAAAGAAAAGGAAATCGTTTTTGAAACTCAGGAGGCTGACATTGAAGGTGTAGATTATTCTAAAAAAGATAAAAAACTATTGTCAGTTTCATGGACTACTGATCTGGAAAAAGAACACTTTTTTGATGGTGAAGCAGAATCCATGAAGAAAAAACTTCAGGAGAAATTGCCCGGATACCTGGTAAATATTGGAAGCAAAAACAAGGCTGAAGATAAATTTATGATCCGCACATACAGTGATAAAAGTCGCGGTGCATTTTACATGTACGATAAAACTTCAGGAGAATTAACCAAACTGGCCGATTTGTCGCCATGGCTCAACGAAAACGATTTGTGCGATATGAAACCAATATCATACCAGTCGCGCGATGGACTGACTATTCAGGGATACCTGACATTGCCCAAAGGGTACGATCCGAAAAACCTTCCTGTGGTGATTAATCCGCATGGAGGTCCGTGGGCACGCGATTACTGGGGATTCAATTCTGAAGTACAGTTTCTGGCAAACAATGGTTATGCTGTTTTGCAAATGAATTTCCGTGGCTCTACCGGCTTTGGACGAAAGTTTTGGGAGGCATCGTTTAAACAATGGGGTCGTACGATGCAGGACGATATTTCGGATGGTGTGAAATGGTTGATCGATCAAGGGATTGCCGATCCGAAACGGGTAGCCATTTATGGTGGAAGTTATGGCGGTTATGCTACTTTGGCCGGGCTTACCCTAACTCCTGAATTGTATGCTGCGGGAGTTGACTATGTGGGCGTTTCGAATATGTTTACATTTATGAACACCATTCCACCCTATTGGGAACCGTTGCGCGACATGTTTTACGAAATGGTTGGAAACCCGAAAGCTGACAGTTTAATGTTGGCAGAAGTTTCACCTGTTTTTCTGGTCGATAAAATCAAAGCCCCCCTATTTGTTGCCCAGGGTGCCAACGATCCGCGTGTGAATATTGATGAGTCGGACCAAATTGTGGCTGCTTTGAAGAGCCGGGGTATTGATGTTGAATACCTTGTGAAAGACAATGAAGGTCACGGTTTTCACAACGAAGAAAACCGCTTCGAATTTTATCGTTCGATGCTTGCATTTCTAGACAAACACCTGAAAACTCAGGAAAAATAAATTAGAAATTATATTTGGTGTTATGATATTGATAGTCAGGGTTTCACTCGAAGTGGAGCCCTGATTTGTTTAGTGTCAATTCATGATTTTCCAAAACAGAAAAGCTGATTTATTGTTATTGAAGTTCTTCTAAATAAATGATTGAAAACAGAATAGTATCCAAAATTAATTTGAATGAAGATAATGACAATAATAGTTTCAGTAATAATAGCACTTGTGTTGGCCGTCTCATTGTTTATGTACCATCCAGAATTCGGAAAAACAGCCAATGGCGAGCGCCTTGCCAGAATTAATAACTCTCCCAATTTCAGGGATGGAAAATTTCAGAACCAAAGCTTTACGCCCGATTTGGCCGAAGATGCGAGTTATTTTTCTATAATGAAAGAGGCGTCTTTCAAACGGAGCAAGCGTAACAGACCGAAAGAGGTTTTACCATCTGTAAAGACCAGTCTTTTAACGCTCAATCCTGAAAAAGATGTGTTGGTTTGGTTCGGGCATTCTTCGTATTTTATGCAGATTGATGGAAAAACCATGCTGGTTGACCCGGTTTTTAGCGGAAGCGCTTCACCTTTTTCGTTTATGGTGAAAAGCTTTGAGGGAAGCGACGTTTATACTCCCGACGATTTTCCTGAAATAGATTACCTTTTCATCACGCACGATCACTGGGATCATCTGGATTACAAAACGGTGCTGAAACTGAAGCCGAAAGTTGGGAAAATAATTACCAGTTTGGGCACAGGCGCTCATCTCGAACATTGGGGCTTCGCACCTGAACAAATCATCGAAAAGGACTGGAACGAATCGGCTGTACTTGATTCAGGTTTTGTAATCACTGCAACTCCGGCGCGTCATTTCTCCGGAAGAGGTTTTAAACGAAATCAGGCAATTTGGGCTTCGTTTGTATTGCAAACACCTTCGAAAAATATTTTTATTGGAGGCGATTCGGGTTACGATACCCATTTTGCCAAAATAGGAATTGAACATGGTCCTTTTGACCTGGCTTTGCTCGAATGCGGCCAGTACAACAAGTCATGGAAATACATACACATGATGCCCAAAGAGTTGGTTCAGGCGGCCATCGACTTGAAAGCAAAAACCTTTGTGCCGGTTCACTGGGGTAAATTTGCGCTTGCACTGCACGCCTGGGACGAGCCAATTGAAAGGGTCACGAAAGAGGCGCATCGGTTAAATGTTCCGATTGTCCATCCGATGATTGGAGAGGAAGTGAATTTAGATTTATTCGAGATTACTACGGAATGGTGGAAAGGAATAAATTGAGTGAGTTTCAAGTTTCAAGTTCAAAGTTCCAGGTTGTGCTCTTGGGAACATTATCTTTGTTGATATTTCAATAACCAATTGCTTACTTGATCGCTTAAATCAGAAACCGATGAATTCAATACAAAATTACCTTCCATCAAATATTCACATTCGAAATATTCAACCCGCCGATAATCCCAACTCCGTTTTATTTGCGTTCCTTTATTTTTGTACATTTGTTTATATTTATAACTGAATTTTAA
Source organism: Prolixibacteraceae bacterium (assembly GCA_019459485.1). Lineage (GTDB taxonomy): Bacteria > Bacteroidota > Bacteroidia > Bacteroidales > Prolixibacteraceae > Aquipluma. The sequence continues at coordinate 43,459 of JAIBEZ010000078.1, read as the reverse complement.
GTCATGGAAACTGTACTCATACAAATAAACAACGATAAGGCATACAAACTTTTAGACGATCTGGAAGATTTGCACATTATCAAGGTACTGAAAAAAAGCATTCAGCCCCAACAAAAACTTTCTGAAAAATATGCAGGCAAATTACCTTCAGATATTGCCGATGAAATTCAAAATTTTGTAAATGAAAGTCGCAATGAATGGAACAGTCGCAGTATTTAATTGACACGAATGCCGTCATAGATTACCTCAGTCAAAAACTTCCTTTGACGGGTATGGAATTCATGAATCAAATCATTGATAAAGTACCCAATATTTCAGTGATTTCCAAAATTGAAGTGCTTGGCTTTAATGCTCCGGAACAGCATTATCAATTACTCGCAAATTTTATGCGGGATGCTACGATACTTGATTTGACAAACTCTGTCGTGGACGTAAGCATTGACATCCGTAAGAAATCTAAGACTAAATTACCTGATGCAATTATTGCAGCTACTGCCTTGGTTTACGACTTGATATTACTATCCCGAAACATCTCTGACTTTAAAAATATCAAAGGGCTAAAGGTTATCGATCCACATAGCCTGTAAAATTCAAATTGATCTTATGTCGAGTTCTCTTTCTCACATTCATCCAAATATCCACATTCGAAATATTCAACCTTCCGATAATCCTGAATTGGCTTTAATTGTGCGCAATACCCTGACTGAGTTTGGTGCCAATGTTCCGGGAACGGTCTTTTTTGATCCGACAACCGATGCATTGTTCGAATTATTTCAAACACCTAAGTCGGCTTATTTTGTTGCTGAAGCTGATGGAAAATTATTGGGTGGTGGCGGTATTTATCCAACCGAAGGTTTGCCCGACGGCATCTGCGAACTGGTGAAGATGTATTTGCTGCCCGAAGCCCGCGGTATCGGATTGGGCCGGATGTTGATGGAACGTTGCCTCGAAACTGCCCGCAACAATGGATTTCAGCAGATTTACCTCGAAACTTTGCCCGAATTGAACCTTGCAGTAAAAGTTTATGAGAAGTTCGGATTCGAATACCTGTCAGCGCCTTTGGGCGATACCAAACACTTCGGCTGCGGATTGTGGATGCTGAAAAGGCTGTGATAGATCTACTCAGCTGGTGACTCAAATTCACCTGCGGAGTGATGGATTTGGTTTAAGTTGCATCGAATTTGGATGATTCCATTCCAATAATTTTAACCGCAAATCTTCTGAATTCTTCAGAGATCTCAATTGCGGCCTCAATTTCTTCTTTTGACAGTTTTACAATTTTATTCGGATAGCGTATCTGAACTCCAAAATTATTTAATGAAAATGCTTTTTTGAATTTGGAATCATCTACCTCAATTTTTGCTGAAAGCAATTCGAGTAAATAAATCAAGTCATGTGAACGAAGAAAATCGATATGATAATAGATTAATACGGCTTTTAAATATTTCTCTACGGCTTGCTGGCAATGAAAAGCAATGGTATCAAAATATTCAGGAAGATGCAAGTAGATTACTTTTGCCGAGCCCAGATCATGGTCAGCTTTCTCCATCCATTCTTTTATTTCCTCAAACTGTCCGCTCATACATTATTCTCGAATTTTTTATTGCTGAATTTAAAAAAGAAGAGTTTTTGCTTTTTTCTTCTTCAAATTCCGATTTGGTATAGAATAAAATATCCATGGGGATCATTGTGCCAAGTAGCGACATACGAATATCAAATCCTCTTTTTTGCATCGGAAGATCGGAATCCTGCACAATTAAAAGATCCAAATCGCTATTGTCATTTTGAGTTCCGTTCGCATAAGAACCAAACAAAATGATCTTGTCCGGATTGAATCTGGTGGCAATTCTGTTAATTACTTCATCTATTTTGTGAGAGTCAATCATATCGTTTAAAATACGGTGAAAGTTAAAAAAAATATATGAAAGTGCTTGATCTGCTTTTTTGGAGATTGCTTTGCGAGTTTGTAGCTCTCCAATCCATCAGATGGCTCTCTAAACCCTTATATCCATCCTTGCAAACGGCACCGCCTCCATGCCTATAAATTCACCTTTCAGGTATTTGAAATGGCCGGTCATGGCAATCATGGCGGCATTGTCGGTGGTGAAGGCGAACTTCGGAATGTGCATTTTCCAGCGGTATTTCACAGCAGTTTCAACCAGCGCCTGTCGCAATCCTGAATTGGCAGAAACACCTCCGGCAACCGACATTTCTTTGATACCCGTTTCTTTGGCCGCTTTTATCAGTTTGTCCAACAAAATATCGATGATTGTTTTTTGCAGCGAAGCGCACAAATCGGCTTTGCGTTCTTCAATGAAATTTTCGTTTTCTTTCAAATGATCGCGCAGAGAATACAGGAAACTGGTTTTCAATCCGCTGAAACTGTAATCGAAATTGGCTATCCGTGGTTTCGAGAATTGAAATGCATCCGGATTTCCTTCCTTGGCAAGTTTATCCACGAAAGGTCCGCCGGGGTATGGAAGACCCATCACTTTGGCGCATTTGTCGAATGCTTCACCAGCTGCATCGTCAATGGTTTGGCCAATAACTTCCATGTCGAGGTAATCTTTTACTCTGATAATCTGCGAATTTCCGCCTGAAACCAAAAGGCAAAGAAACGGGAATTTTGGCGGGTCGTAAGGTTCGTTGTATTCCTGAATAAAATGTGCCAGAACATGAGCCTGAAGATGGTTGATTTCGATCATCGGGATGCCGGTTGCCAGCGAAAAACCTTTTGCGAAAGAAGTTCCAACAAGCAGTGAGCCCAACAAGCCGGGGCCGCGTGTAAAAGCAATGGCTGTAATTTCTTCATTGGTAACTCCGGCCTGTTTCATTGCCTGATCGACCACCGGGATGATGTTTTGCTGATGAGCCCGGCTGGCAAGTTCGGGAACTACACCGCCGTATAATTCGTGAACTTTCTGTCCGGCTATAATATTCGACAGCAGAAAACCATTTTTTATTACAGAGGCAGAAGTATCGTCGCATGACGATTCGATGCCCAATATCACGATGTCTTTTTCTTTGTCCATAGTTCAATAAAATGTCCGATCAGTCGTTTATTTCTTTAGCAGACTGGTTTTTATCAGCCTATTTATGTTATTTTGCCAAATATTTTAGCGCGACAAAATTATTAAAAAAACATTCAAAATAGGATTTTCGGTTTTGGGCACGGTATTTATCCTGCTCATTGGTTCCTGGTTCATTCTTCAGAGCCCGGGTGTGCAGACTTTTCTTGTCAATAAACTGGCAGAACAATTTTCGCGAAAATACAATACAAGTGTCACTGTTAAAGGTGTTTCAATCTCTTTTTTCAACAAAATAATTCTTGAAGATGTTCTGATAAAGGATCAAAAAAACGATTCACTTTTGTATGTTCAGGAATTGGTGGCAAGCATCAATTCGTTCAGTATTAAAAAGCGAACTGCCGGAATAGATAAACTTGAGTTGAACAATACTTTTCTTACCATCGTTTCCGACACCACCGGAACATCAAATTACCAGTTTCTGGTCGATCTGTTCGCAAAAAAAGATGCCCCAAAAACTACAGACAGCCTTCAGTTCGATTTTAACATGAAACGGTTCGAGTTCAACAATGCTTCGGTAAAATATACTTATCAGGACAGTATTGGCCAACACCTGATTGATTTGAGGAATATAACGCTGGGCGTTTCCGATTTGGAACTTCAGTACGAAAAAATAGCTTTTTTGATTACCCAATTTCAGTTAAACGACCACAAAGATTTTTATCTCGAAGATTTTACTGCCCGTTTTATTGCTACGTCCGATTCAATCAACCTGATAAACCTTCATGCCCTGACATCCAATTCAGAAATAACAGAACTGAATGTGATGATAGAGAAAAAGAAACGCGGGACCGAATTCGACCTGAAAAAGATGAAAGTCAACATAGACCTGAAGAAATCGAGGATCAACCTCAAAGATATGGGAATGATGCTACCTTTCCTGAAAGGCATGGAAGAAAATGTTGACGTTTCGGGGCAGATTTCCGGTACATTGGCCGATTTAAAGGGGAAAAACATTCAGCTAAGCATGGGCAATAATACCCAGCTGGCATTTGATCTGTATTTAAATGGGTTGCCAGAAATAGCAAATACATACATGCACATCGACCTGAAACAATCATTTGCCGATTTCAATGATTTGAGCAAGGTCAAACTTCCCGATAATTTTCCACTTCAGCAACTGACGATTCCGGCTCAACTTCTTCAGGCAGGAGTTGTTGAATACAAAGGAAATTTTACCGGGTTCCTCAGCGATTTTGTTGCGTTCGGAACTTTCAGATCGAAATGGGGCGTGCTAACAACCGACTTGTCGTTTGTTCCTTCTGATGATGAAAAACTGAAAATCAATGGAAAACTGAAAACTGTTGATTTTAAACTTGGCGAATTGTTCCGGTCGGATTTGCTTGATGGGATTACGTTTAACGGCGATATAAAAGGAATACTCAACCAGAAGACACGTAATTTTTCCGCCAGGGTTTCAGGCAAGATCGACAGCGTTTTCGTGAATAATTATCAGTACAAAAATATTCAGCTGAACGGTGATGTTCTGAACAAAAAATTCGATGGCTATTTGCTGGTTGACGATCCGAATTTGAAATTAAGGTTCGATGGTAAATTCGACCTGAATGTTCCTGTTCCGGTTTTCAATTTTGAAATGCTTTTGGCGAAAGCCGATCTTCGGGCAATGAATCTCGACCACAAGTTCAAGCAATCGGAAATTTCTTTTGCCCTGAGTGCAAATTTTTCAGGAAGTAATATTGATAACATCGATGGCTTAATACATTTTACCAAAGGCACATACAGAAATGAAAACGATTCAGTTTCATTCGACAATTTCGATTTGAAAACATTTTACGAAAACGGGCCTGTTTTGCAGGTGCGGTCTGATTTTCTGGATGCAGACATTCGCGGGCAGTATGAGTTTCACAACCTCCATCATTCTGTAAAGAAAATTATTGGCAAATACCTTCCGTCGGCAGGGCTTACGTTTCCTGCAGAGGTAATAGAAAACAATTTTGACTTTAAACTTTCCCTGAAGGACGTCAATCGTTTTACACGGGTGTTAATGCCTGATTTAATGATGGATCGAGCTACAATTGATGGAACTATTAATTCAGAAAATAATACTTTAACTATAAATGCCCTGTTCCCGGAGATTCGATACCAAACTGCGATCTTCCATAAATTTTCATTTAACATGAATGGAAATTCGAAGCTGGACATTCACAATAAAATTGAACAAGTAAGTCTTGGTGAAAAATTTAAAGTTTACAATCTCTCGCTAATTTCGGAAGCAGAAAATAATATTCTGGATTCGAAACTGATTTGGAATAATTTCGATGCAGTTTCGTACAGCGGATCGCTGAACACAAGTGCAAAGTTTTTCGAACAAAAAAATAGTCCGCATGTAGAGGTTTCGGTAAAACCAAGCCGGATATACCTTGCCGATACTTTATGGCAGCTCAATTCTGCATTGATTACAGTTGACTCGACGCTTATAAAAGTGAACAAACTTAAATTATCGAACAAAGGCCAATCCGTTACAGTCGATGGCTCAATTGATAAAAGTCAGGAAAATAAACTCAATTTTATTTTTGACCAGATCGATCTGAATGTACTGAATAACTTTGTAGCAGGTAATCTGGCACTAAAGGGAAATCTTAACGGAAGTCTATCATTTCTTGATGTTTATGAACGACCGTTGTTTTTATCTGATCTGGAAATTAGCGGATTAAGTCTGCTCAGACATTCGCTGGGAACGGCATCGGTTCAGAGCCGCCTCGATCGGTCGGCAGGTGAAATTAATGCCGAAGTGTTGTTGAAGTCGAATGACAAAAATACCCTGTTGGCCTACGGAATTTACAATCCGGCCAAAGACAGTCTTTCTGTAAATGCGAATTTCGATCAGTTTTCATTGTTGATTCTTCAGCCGCTCATGGGGACCAGTTTCAGCAACTTTCATGGTGAAGCTACCGGCAAAGTGCATGTTTACGGTAAACTGAACCATATTCAGCACAAAGGCGCGTTGTATGCGTCGAATGCAGGTCTGATGCTTTCTGAATTACAGGTAAATTACACCATGAACGATTCTGTGAAATTTGAAGGTGACAATATTATTTTTCCGCAAATGAGAATTTACGATGATTTTGGCAATTCCGGTATATTTAGCGGTTCCATTCAGCACCGGAGTTTTTCAAAAATGGTTTATGACTTGTCCGTCAGATCCGACAGGATTATGGCAATCAATACCACATCGGCCATCAATCAGCAATTTTACGGTAAAACCTTCGGAAGCGGAAATGTGAGGATTACCGGTCAGGGAGCGAATGTTTTAATTACCGGTGTTGCGCAAACAGAAAGAGGAACAGACATGAGTATCTATCTGGAATATGCTGACGAAGCACAGCAATACGATTTTCTGACTTTTGTTAACCCTGGAAACAAAAGTTTGGAAGAGAAGAAGAAAACTCCTGTAATCAAGTCGGATCTGCAAATGAGGTTCGACATTCGGATTACTCCTGAAGCCAAAGCCCAACTGATTTACAATTCGAAAATAGGTGATGTGATACGTGCACAGGGGTCATCAGACAATATGCAGATTTACATTGACAACAATTCAAACATTACCATGTATGGAGAATATACTGTGGAACAGGGAGATTATCTTTTTACCCTACAAAATGTAATCAATAAAAAATTCGAAATTCAGCGGGGCGGAACAATTCAGTGGAATGGAGATCCAACCAATGCAGTTGTCGATCTCAATGCGATTTACCGGCTAAAAGCATCGTTGAGCGAGCTGTTTGCGAACACGTATGATGATATCGATAGTCAACGGATACCAGTATTGTGTAAAATTGAACTTACCAGAAATCTTAGCAATCCGGATATTAAATTTGATATTGAATTGCCTTCAACTGAAGACCGGATCAAAGATGAAATAAAGCAATACATTAGTTCAGAAGAAGATATGAACAAGCAAATGTTATCGCTTCTGGTACTAGGCAGATTTTATGCAACAGGAGTAAACAGCAATCTCGCCGGATCAACGGCGTCAACAGCGTTCGAACTGTTTTCGAACCAGTTTAGTAACTGGCTTTCGCAAATAAGCAACGATTTTGATATCGGGTTCAATTACCGTCCGGGAGACCAAATTTCCAATGATGAAGTTGAATTGGCACTCAGTACCCAAATGTTCAACAACAGGGTCAGTATCAACGGAAACATCGCGAACAACTCGTCGCAGAAATTAAATGCCAATAACAACAGTCTGGTTGGCGATGCCGATGTCAATGTAAAACTCACACAAAACGGAAAGCTTCAGCTGAAAGCCTACAACCATGCCAACAATAATCTGATTTACGAAACTTCGCCCTATACACAGGGAGTTGGTCTTTCATACCGGGAAGATTTTAATGATTTTGAAGAGCTTTGGCAAAAAGTTAAAACGCTGTTTGGATTGAAAAGGGTCAGATCTGTGCCGGTTAATTAAATTTGAATTTTTAGTGAACTGGCTGAAAATATAAATAGCAGATTGCATTTAATCTGTTCAATATCCTATATTTACAATCTTTCAAAAAACTCTCTAAATTCTGACTTATGTTTATACTAATGGTTGTCATTTTTGTGCTGGGTTACACTGCCATCGCACTTGAACATCCGCTAAAAGTGGATAAAGCAGCTTCAGCATTGTTGATTGGAACTTTGTGTTGGGTTGCATATATCATGGATGCTGAAAGCATTTTAAATATGGGATTTAGCATGTCGTGGAAAGAATTTCAGGCATTGTATCCCGGTTCCGTTGGGCTGGAAGGCATGCGGCATTTTATCGTTGATTACGAAATTATTCACCACATCGGCGAAATTGCTGAGATCTTGTTTTTCTTACTGGCTGCAATGACCATTGTTGAGGTGATTGATCAGCACCAGGGATTCAAGGTTATCACTGATAAGATTAATACCACCCATAAGATAAAGCTACTCTGGCTTCTCAGTATTCTTACATTTTTCATGTCGGCCCTGCTTGATAATCTTACCACCACCATAGTGATGGTCGCTTTGTTGAGGAAATTGGTGAGCGACAAAGAAACACGCTGGTTTTTTGCAAGTATGGTGGTATTGGCTGCCAATGCCGGTGGCGCCTGGTCGCCAATCGGCGATGTAACTACCATCATGTTATGGATCGGAGGCCAGATAACAGCTTTAAAAATCATTACCGGAGTATTTCTTCCCAGTTTGGTTTGCCTTACAGTACCTTTAATTGTCTTGTCTTTTACAATGAAGGGTTATGTTGTGCGACCACAGATTGATCTGTCGGAGAAAGAATTCACCACCCCTTCAGAAAGAATGCTAATGTTGGCTTTAGGAGTTGGCGGATTGTTGTTTGTGCCTGTATTTAAAACGCTTACGCATTTGCCTCCTTATATGGGCATGTTGTTTTCGCTGGGTGTAATATGGGTTGTTTCTGAAATAATACACAAAGATAAGCCTGATGAAATTAAAAACCGTTTGAAAATAACTGCTGTTATCAGAAAAGTAGATACCCCAACAGTTCTGTTCTTTCTTGGAATTTTATCTGCGGTAGCAGCATTGCAATCGGCCGGTCAGCTTGCTTTGATGTCACAATTCTTAGACGAAAATTTGGGTAATGTTAACTTTATTGCCATATCAATTGGTTTACTTTCTTCCGTTGTTGACAATGTTCCATTGGTTGCGGGTGCTATGGGTATGTACCCTATCAGTGATCCAGGTACAACCGGTTATCTGGCGAACTTTGTTCAGGATGGCGTATTTTGGGAGTTTTTGGCCTATACTGCCGGTACCGGTGGGAGTATCCTGATTATTGGTTCTGCGGCAGGTGTGGCCGCCATGGGGCTCGAAAAAATAGATTTTATATGGTATTTAAAAAAGATTTCCTGGCTGGCATTGTTAGGATATTTGGCGGGAGCCGGAGTTTATATGTTGGAATTTGCTCATTAATCTATTTCCTGTAAATAAATTGTATTTTTGCGGGGCATACTATTTGTATGGTGTGCCTCGTTTTATTTTAGTTGACTTTAAACAAAATGCATATGCTAAATTTTATCATCTTACAGGCAGGTCAAAATTTGGCCGCAGGAGTTCAAGCCGCGGCAAAACCCGTTCAGCCGGAGGGTTTAGTAACTGGATTTTTCGAAATGGCCATCAAAGGAGGACCATTGATGATCCCAATTGTTTTATTGTCATTTGTGGCAGTATTCATTTTTTTCGACCGGTACATGGCCATACGTAAAGCAGGAAAAGTAGATCCCCGGTTAATGGATCGTGTTCGTGAATACATTATGGACGGAAAAATTGATTCGGCTTACGCTTTGTGCCGAACTGAAAATACGCCTACTTCGCGAATGATAGAAAAGGGTATTTCGCGCATCGGCCGGCCAATGGCTGATGTAACTACTGCAATTGAAAATGTTGGGAACCTTGAAGTTTCGAAGCTGGAAAAAGGACTTCCAGCCTTGGCAAGTGTTGCCGGCGGAGCGCCAATGCTCGGTTTTCTTGGTACTGTAACAGGTATGATATCTGCCTTTTATGACATGGCAAATGCAGGAAACAACATTAATATCACCTTGTTGTCTTCAGGGATTTATCAGGCGATGGTAACAACTGTGGCCGGTTTGATTGTTGGTATTGTTGCTTATTTCGCCTACAATATTTTGGTAGCCAACGTCGAAAAAGTAGTATTTAATATGGAAGCTGCCACCAGTGATTTTATGGATATGTTAAACGAACCAGCAAAATAAAAAGCAAATCATGGCTTTAAAACGTCGAAATAAGGTGAATGTGACTTTTAGTATGGCTTCGATGACTGATATTGTTTTCCTGTTGCTGCTATTTTTCATGATAACTTCCACCATGGTGGCACCAAATGCCCTCAAGTTGTTGTTGCCTCAAAGCAATAACCAAACTGTTGCAAAGGCAATTACAACTGTCTCTATCACTGCTGATCTGAAGTATTACATTAATGAGGATGGTGATTTGAAAAGGGTTTCTTTTTCAGAAATTGAGCCACATTTACAACAAATGGTAAAGGAAAATGAAGAGACCTATATTGCTCTTCATGCTGATAAAAGCGTTCCGATTGAACAAGTGGTGAGTATAATGAACATTGCCAAGCGCAACAATATAAAAATGATTCTTGCTACTGCAGCCGAAGAATAATGGAATATATAAAAGAACATAGAACAGGCATTATCGGTACCCTCATTACACATGCGGTGGTGCTTGCATTGTTGCTGTTCTTTGGTTTTTTTACACCGCTACCTTTGCCCGGTGAAGAAGGTATTCTGGTGAATTTTGGCGATTCGGAAACAGGCTTTGGAGAAGAAGAGCCTGCTCCCAGCGAAACTGCACCCATCGAGGATCAGGAAGAAAAACAGGCAGAAACAAAGACTCCTCCACCACCTCCTGTTAAAAGTATTGCAACACCAGTCGAAAAGGAAGCTTTGATGACCCAGGACGTGGAAAAGACGGTTGCTCTGGAAACGGCGAAGAAGAAAAAGGATCTTGAAAAAGCCAAAGATCTTGAAAAAGAAAAACTCCTGAATGAGAAACAAAAACAGGAGCGCCTTGAAAGGCAACGACAGGCTGAAAGTGACAGGCAACGTTTGGCAGAAATAACCCGCCAGAAAAAAGAAGAAGAACAGAAATTAGCACAGGCTGCTGCTGAAAAACGAAAAGCAGGTGAAATAAATAACCGTGCAAAAAATGCTTTTGGAGGCTCGGGACAGGGAACTGCCGATTCGAAAAGCACCGGACAAGGTGTAACTTATGGCGCAGGCAATCAGGGAAGTCCGCAGGGAACTGCCAATGCAGATAAATATGGCCCGGGCGGTGGAGTTGGAAATGGAACATCATTCAGCCTTGATGGCCGGAGTGGTTTGTCGTTGCCAAAGCCAAATTATCCCGGAAACGACGAAGGCATCGTTGTGGTTCAGGTTACTGTTAATAAAGCTGGTCAGGTTACCAAAGCAGAGGCCGGCGTAAAAGGTTCAAATACAGCTGATGCCGATATGATAGCTGCTGCCAGGAGAGCCGCGCTTCAGGCTCGTTTTAATGCCGACGAAAATGCTCCCGCATTTCAGGTTGGAACCATTACTTACCGTTTTGTACTGGATTAAATACTTTGCTCCGCCGGTGTAGAAATTTAATACATTATACATCAAATTAGGAGCAAAAAGTAGCAATATTTGTTGTAAATACATCAATATTTGTTCTAAATACATAAACACTTGTTTTAAATACAGCAACACTTATTCTAAGTATCGCGATATTTATTCTATTTATCGCTAAATTTATCTTATAAACATCAGCATTTATTTTATAAACAGCAATATTCGTTTAAGATACATCAGAACTGATGTATTTTAAACAAATATTGCTACTTTTAGATTGTAATTTTGATGTTTCACGATAAAACCAAATGCTATGGAACAACTGCCAATAATCTCCATGATTCGACGCGAAATGGACCGCAAACACATTAATGCAACAGATTTGTCGCGCGGGTTGAAGATGAACCATTCGTCGGTGGCGGGGATGTTGAAGCGGCCGACTTTACAGGTTCAGCGGCTGGCGGAGCTGTCAGAATTCCTGAATTATAATTTTTTCAGGGAAATAGCCATCAAGCTCTCCTATCCGGAACCCGATTATACAAAAGAAATTGATCGGTCAGAAGCCGAAGCGCTACAAAACCGGGTGAAAGAGCTGGAACTGGAGGTGGGAATCTTGCGACAAACGCTCAAAGATTTGGTCAGCAGGTAAAAAAAACGCAGGTAATCCGGTTTTATCCGAAGTACCTGCGTTATGCAATTACATCCTCAGATGCAATTTATTCAATTATACCAATTTCCAGCCTTCGCGGTATTGGTAATGAAGTAAATTGGTTGCTGCGCCGTCTGCATCGTCGATGAAGGTTTCGGTTGCCGGATCCCATTTAATGGTGCGTTTCAGCTCGCAGGCAATGTTACCCAGTGTGCAAACAGTACAACTGCTGTGACCGATTTCTACAGGTACAATCGGATCTTTGCGTTCCTTCACCGCTTCGATGAAATTGATCTGGTGAGGAATTTTTGTTTCATACGGACCTGTGTCGCCTTCAGGTTGTGCCGGTGGCAGAAACTTGTCGTCAGAAGCAAGGAAATGACCGCGTGATACTTCGATCCAGCCATCTTTTCCGGTAAATTTCACCCCTTTGGTTTTCTTTTCGTCAAATGGTTCCGAAGTCATTACCACGCCGTTTGCATACACAAACTGCATGAATTCAGTTCCGTCTCCAATCGGTGAAATCTCAACAGGACCACTTTTGTCCATTCCAAGTCCCCATTGTGCAACGTCGAACATGTGAGCACCCCAGTCGGTTGTGAAACCACCGCCCATTTCTTTGTACCAGCGCCATCCGCCCCAGAATTGTTCGTTTTGTTCTGGTTCGATGGTGATCGGTGGATTTAATTGACTGTTGTAATGAATTGGCATTGGCAGAGAACCCAGCCAAAGATCCCAGTTCAAATCAGCTGGAAGCGTTTCTTCCGGTAAATTATAAGGTGTTGGAGGAGCGCCAACGTAAGCGTTTACTTTTTCAATTTGCCCGAGTGCACCTGTTTGAACCAGGTTAACGGCGTGCTGGAAATTCGGGTCAGAACGCTGCTGGCTTCCCACTGCCAGAATGCGGTTGGTTTCGCGCACTACGCGACGCAATTCCTGGCCTTCTTTGATGGTGAAAGTCATCGGTTTTTCCAGATATACATCTTTGCCTGCCTTACATGCTGCAATGGCAATCATGGCATGTGAATGATCCGGAACGGCGATTACAACTACGTTGATGTCGGCACGCGCCAGTAAATCCTGGTATTTTTCGTAAGTCTGAATTTCAACTTCGAGTCCTGCTTTTTCATAGAAAGCTTTGGCTTTTTTCTCAAAACGCTGACGTTTTACGCCGTAAACATCGCAGCCTGCAATAACTTTTACGCCGGGGATCTGCAAGAATCCGTTCATTAAGAACATTGCCTGCTGTCCCATTCCGATGAATCCGATTTTCAGATCGTTGTCAACCACTTTTTGTTTGCAGGCTGCCAACGATGAGAACATTGCTACTCCTGCCATACCAATGGCAGTTGTTCCAAGAAACCGTCGTCTTGAAACTCCATTTTTTTGTTGGTTTTCCATGTGAATAAATTATTTGTGTATTAGTTGAACTTTTTATGGTTTCTGTTTGTAAAAGTACCTTTTTGTAAGTTTCACACAAAATAAAAAGTTACAATGCCATTAATATTTCGTGTTTTTCCTGAATTTGGTGTCAAATCCGAACATTTTTTTTGATTTTTGTCAACCATTGAAACGATATGAGCTATGAGAAATTACATTCATCTGTTAAAATCGCTGATTGCAATACCTTCATTTAGTAAGAATGAGCAGGATGCAGCGCTTTTGATCCGTCAGTTTTTAGATCATTCAGGAATAAAATACGAAATAAAAAATAATAATACATGGGCTAAAAACCTGCATTGGAAAGAGGGTCTTCCGGTTATTTTGCTGAATTCGCACATCGACACAGTAAAGCCAGCCAACGGATATACACGCGATCCGTTTGCTCCTGATGTGGAAAACGGGATTCTGTACGGTTTGGGAAGCAATGATGCCGGTGGACCACTGGTTACTTTGTTGGCTGTTTTTATGCATTTTAATGTGAAGGATAATCTTCCGTTCAACCTGATTTATGCTGCTACTGCTGAAGAGGAAATTTCAGGATTAAACGGGCTGGTAAGTATTTTAAATGAATTGGGACATTTGGATTTGGCAATTGTTGGCGAACCCACCAAAATGCAGTTGGCCATTGCTGAAAAAGGTTTGATGGTTTTGGATTGTACCGCTCGCGGAAAATCGGGCCACGCTGCCAGGGAAGAAGGCGAAAATGCCATTTACAAGGCCATTGCAGATATTGAAAAGCTCAGAAATTACCGGTTTGAGAAGACTTCAGCTGTTTTAGGCGCCGTGAAAATGTCGGTTACAATCATCAATGCAGGAGCTCAGCACAATGTGGTTCCTGATACTTGTTCGTTTTCTGTTGACGTTCGGACAAATGAATATTATTCAAATCAGGAGGCTTTCAGAATCATTGATGAATTGATTGATTCGGAAGTAAAACCTCGTTCGTTCAGGTTGAATTCTTCGGGAATTCCGGTTGATCATCCGATTGTTCAACGTGGAATTAAGTTGGGCTTGAGTTATTACGGATCGCCCACCACTTCCGATCAGGCAGTGATCCCATTTCCGTCGGTAAAAATCGGACCGGGAGACAGCGCCCGTTCGCATACTGCCGATGAATTTATCCTGATTTCGGAGATCGAAGATGGATTCCGGATTTATGTCGATTTGCTGAATGATTTGAACATTCTATAAAAAAGAGAGACCTGTCTTTCGACAGATCTCTCAAAAAAATCTAAAGCATTAAACTAACATGGGATCGAACTAAAGCTTTTGTATTAATCATTTTCGGCATAAGCCATTTCGTTGTGCTGAGAAATGTCGAGACCTGCAATTTCTTCTTTCTGAGTGGCCCGGATTCCAAATAACTTATCAACTATTTTAAATATTACATAGGTCATTAAACCTGAAAATACCATGGTTGCAACTGTGGCAATTAACTGAATCCAAAGTTGTTTCGGGTTTCCGTAGAATAAACCGCTGTATGATGCCTGAATGGCAGGAGTGGCAAGCAGTCCGGTTAAAAGTGCACCAATAATACCGCCGATTCCGTGTACTCCAAAAGCATCGAGCGTGTCGTCGTAACCATATTTGTGTTTTACGACCGAAACCATGAAGAAACACGCGATTGAAACCACAACACCAATAACTACGGCACCCGGTACTCCAACAAAACCAGCTGCAGGTGTAATGGCAACCAGTCCTCCTACTGCACCGGTACAAACACCGATCACAGTTGGTTTTTTATTGATTGTCCAATCGAGCAAAGCCCAGGTTAAAGCAGCAGTTGCGGTAGCAACATGGGTTGAAAGGAATGCGCTGATCGCCAATCCGTCGGCAGCCAATCCGCTTCCGGCGTTAAAACCGAACCAGCCAAACCAAAGCAATGCTGTTCCAATAACTACCAATGGAATGCTGTGGGGCGCTGTTGGGTGATTGTTGTAATTTCTTCTGTTTCCAATCAGGAGTGTCATAACCAGTGCGGCAATACCTGCATTGATGTGAACGACTGTTCCACCGGCAAAATCAAGAGCACCCATATTGAACAACCATCCGTCAGCCGACCAAACCCAATGTGCAACAGGATTATAGACAAAAATGGCCCAGAGTAAGGAGAAAATGAGAAAGCCACGGAATTTAATACGTTCGGCATAAGCGCCGATAATTAACGCAGGGGTAATGACAGCAAACATTCCCTGAAACAGAACAAATAACAGGTGCGGGATTCGGGCAGTTTCCTGCGAAATAAAGTATGGGCTAACATCGTTAACTCCAATTCCATTCAGAAGTACCCAGTCGAATCCGCCAATAAACGGAGCAAGAACTCCTGTTGACGAGCTAAATGCAAGACTATAGCCGAAGAATACCCATTCGAGGGTAATCACTGCTGTTAAAATGAAACACTGCATCAGTATGTTCAAGACATTTTTCTGACGGACCAAACCGCCATAAAATAATGCCAGGCCGGGAATAGTCATCAGCATTACCAATGCTGTTGCAACGATCATCCATGCCGTGTTGCCAAAATCAATATAGGGAGTTGGTTCTGCTACTGCTACTGCAGCTTCCTGAGCAAAAAGGACGGTGGGGGCCATTAATCCAAGTAATGCCATCCCGGCGTATTTTATTTTTATCTTCATGAGATTTGCTGCTAAATTATTTGTTGTAGAGGGATTCGTCGCCGCGGTCTTTGGTCCGGATGCGGATGGATTGAGCAATGTCGCTTACAAAAATCCTTCCGTCACCGCTTTCGCCGGTATAGGCCGATTCAAGAATGGCATTGATCGATTTTTCGACATTGATTTCGCGCACAACAAATGAAATGCAGATACGCGAAATCGAATTTACGTCGTAGGCAATTCCGCGAAATATGAGTCCCTGTCGGGCAGTGCCCTGTCCTTTGACTTCCCACCAGGAAAGAAATTCGATGTCGGCATCGTGCAGTGCTGCCCGGACTTCCTCAAACTTGGTTTTTCTAACGATGGCTTCAATTTTCTTCATGACAATTAAATTTTGAGTTAGTGAAATCAGGAATGGGTTTTTCCTGAAAGTTTATAATTATTTATGCGAACAAAAATATAAAAATATTGATTTGTTGTATTGATAATTGAGTTGATTGTATTAAAAAAAGATACAAAAAATTAATAAATGATATAAAATAGATTGTAATGTGCGGTAAATATGCACAAAATGTCAAAATGATGGAATTTATAAAAAGATATGATTCGGCACTTAAAAGTGGAAAAGAAAGAGAGGCCTGTCCCCCAACAGTCCCCTCTTCTTGAAAAACAACAAATCTAATTGTTGAAGAAATAGTTATTAATTGTAAGCGCTTTCTCCGTGTTCGTATATGTCCAGACCTTCTTCTTCGATCCGTTTTGGAACTCTTAAACCAACGGTTGCTTTCAATATTTTGAAAAGTATGAACCCGGTTACCCCAGCCCACGCTGCAACTGCAGCGACTCCGATTAGCTGAGTGACGAGTTGAGCTGCTCCATGTCCGTAAAACAGGCCAGTTGATTCCGAAAATAAACCAACCATGATGGTTCCCAAAGCACCGCAAACTCCATGAACAGATATTGCACCAACCGGATCGTCAATATGAAGTACATTGTCGATAAATGTAACGGCAAATACAAGTACTGTTCCTGAAATCAGGCCAATCAGTAAGGCTCCTGAAGCTGTTACTACAGCGCAACCTGCAGTTACCCCGACCAAACCGGCCAAAGCTCCGTTTAATGCAAAACTCAAACTGGGTTTTCCCCATTTAAGCCAACTAATCACTAATGCTGCCAATGCTCCGGCAACGGCTGAAAGGTTGGTGGTAACAAAAATATGGGAGATAGCTGTTGCATTTGCAGATCCAGAAGCAGCCAGCTGCGATCCGGGATTAAATCCGAACCAACCAAGCCACAGGATAAATACACCCAAAGCTCCGAGGGTCATGCTGTGACCTGGAATTGCATTTACTTTCTTTCCGTTGTATTTTCCAAGACGTGGCCCAAGTAGGATTGCTCCTGTTAATGCAACCACTCCACCAACCATGTGTACTACTGTTGATCCGGCAAAATCGTGAAAAGGAGTTGCCAATTGTGATAACCATCCTCCGCCCCAGATCCAGTGACCTGATACCGGATAGATAACCGCTGAGACAACGAGTGAAAAGATCAGGTATGATTTAAATTCGGTACGTTCTGCCATCGCCCCTGAAACAATGGTGGCGGCCGTTGCTGCAAATACTGTTTGAAAAATCAGGAAAGCTTCTGCAGGAATTCCACCAGTCCATCCATTCTTGAAAAATAAATCGGGAGTTCCTATGAAACCAGCGATATCTGTTCCGAACATCAGACCAAAACCCAATGCCCAAAATACAATTGAGCCTACACAGAAGTCCATCAGGTTTTTATATAGGATGTTTACAGTATTCTTCGAACGGGTGAATCCCGCTTCTACCAGGGCAAAACCTGCTTGCATGAAGAATACCAGGGAAGCTGTTATTAAAACCCAGATGGTATCTATTGATCTGGCCATATCCGCTGCGGACGCGGCCAAAGATGTGAGTGTTACTTCGTCCATGATTGATGTTTTTTTAGTTGTTTTTAAATTTCTTTCCCTTTTATGAACAATGACTCATCTCCAAATTCACCGGTCCTGATGCGGTAAGATTCTTCAATGGCGGAAACGAATATTTTTCCATCGCCGATTTCACCAGTTCTGGCAGCTGTCATGATCGCCAGTACTGTTTTTTCTACGTTTTTATTCCGTACAATAATGGAGAGAATAGTGCGTTCGATGGTGCTTGTGTCATAAACGACACCACGATACATTCGTTCTTCCCTGGTCTGGCCAACGCCGCGAACATCCCAAAAAGAGAAGAATTCAATTCCTGCTTCGTTGAGTGCTATTTTAACATCATCGAATTTTATTTTGCGTATAATTGCTTCAATCTTTTTCATTTTGAGTATATTATTTCGTGTTAATTTTTATTGAAATAGTATTGTTATAAGGAGAAACCTACAACCATAAACATCTGATTCTTTTCGGGATTGAAAACAACCTGGCCTGATACCGGAACGGAAAAGCTATCGGTAATTTTAATTACTTTTCCAGTGCCAAGGGCGATGTTACACACATTGAATTTTCCATCAGAAGTGTGCCATCCGTCTCCTGCGCCAACTGTTAAGCTGAAATTTTTAAAGGCATAGGCGGCCTGAAAGTATTTGTCTTCGCCTGCTGATGCTGCTACTGAGGCTTCGTTTACAATGTAGTTTGCACTTAAGCTTAAACCTCCAATTGTATAACCAAGGTTGATTTCTACAGCATTTGTTGAATCTGACATGAATGAACCACCAGCCCTTGGATAATAATAGTCTGTTACGCCAATGCTTAGACCATTTGAGAATGCATAAGAAATATATGGATCTGCTTCAGCATAGCCAGCTGCATCAAATGATCCCCATACTCCAATGGTTAAACCGCCAGTATTAAACTTTACAGAGGGTTGGAAGGCTGGTCCTGTACCCAATACAGAACCTCTCCATACGTAGTTGCTGTAAAAATCAGCTCCTGCAGTGAAGGGTGACGCTTTTTCTTCAACTTCTTGCGCTTTAACATTCAAAGTACAAATCGCAAGAATCGCAAAAACAATGAGGGTAATTTTCTTTTTCATGATACTTAATTTTAAGTGTTAAAAAATTTATTTGTTTTAAAATCTATCTGCATCTAATATTTTGGGGGGCGTTCAATGAAAAATAACTTTTTTTTAGAAGCACCCCTTTCGTTTGATATGCTTGGCCAAAAGTATGTATTTTTCCTATCGTTGTTTATTTTGAAATAGGGGGTATGCGTGAATTAAAGATAAATTAACAAACAAAATGTTTAAAAAATAGGGTTGTAAGTTGAAAATAGATACAAAAAATGAAGTTTTACTCTAAAAAATAGGGGTATATCTATAAAAATGCTAAAAATTACATTTCGATTTGTGCTTCTAAATATTTATAAATCAAATAGTCGTGAAATATGATGTTGGGATATTAAAATGTATATGATATGATTTAAAAAATATCAAAAAGATATATTAAATGTTATTATTGAAATAAAAAGTAATTTAGTGAGATTAATTTGTATTCCATCTTTGAATATTGGTTTTTTACCGGAAATAAAAAAAATGAACATCTTTTTTGCTTTTATATTATTTGTTCAGGATTTTCAGCACTGTAAAATTGTGAAGTTCAGTTTTGTTATATTTGCAGTCCATTTTCCATAATTCATAAATTCAAACCGATTTTGATGAGGCAACAATTGTTACGGCTTCTGAAGTATTTTCTTTTCTGGATGGCTTTCTTTTGGGTTGCCAAGATCTTATTCCTGATGTGGAATTTTAATACAACCGGACAATTGTCTTCAGGCGAAATTTCAGGAATATTTTGGCATGGATTAAAGATGGACGTTTCAACCGCTTGTTACCTGCTTTTGTTGCCTGGATTGCTTTTGTGCTTCCGTATTGTTTTGGCATCGAAGTATATCAATCGGTTCATACATCATTATACACTGCTTTTTTTGATTATTGCATCCGCCCTAATCGTACTCGATTTGGGTTTGTACCCACATTGGGGAACCCGTGTGAATGTCACTGTATTCAATTATCTCGGTGATCCTGTGGCCATAGGAGCATCGGTTTCTGTAATTGATGTATTGCTGGGTTTGCTGATTTCAGGAAGTCTGATCTTTGTATTTCTTTTTATATACAGAAAAATTTTTCCTCAAGGTGTTTCTGTTGAAGGTGCGGTTAAATGGTATTTTCCTTTGATTCAATTATTAATAGTAGCAAGCTTGATCCTCCCAATACGCGGTGGACTGGATACTTCGCCGCTGAATCTTAGTTCGGTAGCCTTTAGTTCTAAGTTGTATGTCAATCAGGCAGCAACCAATTATTTGTGGAATTTTGCCAAATCGGTTGAAAAGCGTAAACGGTTTTCGAACCCATGTACTTATCTGGATAAGGAAGAAAGTCTGCGGATTTTTAATGAATATCAAAAAAACGACACGGTAATTTCCAGGCCGCAACTACTGAAGTTGAATCCGGAGAAACAACCCAATGTAATCCTCATTATTTTGGAGAGTTTCACCAATAAAGTAATCGCTCCTTTGGGCGGATTGCATGGAATCGCTCCCAATCTGGATTCTCTTTGCACCCGAAGCACCGTTTTTACTTCCTTTTATTCAACCGGAAATCGTTCTGATCGCGGTATTTCTGCATTGCTGGGCGGATATCCTTCGTTGCTGAGCACTTCCATCATGGTTTATCCTGAAAAATCAAATGGTTTGACACTGCTTCCGGAGTATTTTAATAGAAAAAGCTATCATACCTCCTTTTATTATGGGGGCGACATCAATTTTTATAACCTGAAAACATTTGTACTGAAGGGCAATTTCGGGAAGTTGGTCACCAAAGCTGATTTTCCGTCGGAATTGGGTCGGATGACCAAATGGGGTGTTCCGGACGGGTATGTCTTTGAACGCGCCACGGAAGATTTGAAGAACGAACAGGAGCCTTTCATGAAAACCATTTATACAATTAGCAGTCATCCGCCTTATGACGTGCCGTTTTCGAAGGTCCCCGGAAATTCAAACGAAGAGAAATACCTGAATTCAGTGGCATATACCGACAGTTGTCTGGGAGCGTTTATCGATTCGTTCCGGAAATCTCCGCTTTGGAACAATACCTTATTAATTGTGACATCCGACCATGGGACCTTGCCGCCCGGACCGACCGACATTACCGATCCGGCTTCGTATCGGATTCCGCTGATATGGTCGGGTGGGGTGGTTGACTCTTTGGTGCGAATTGAAACCATTACGCAACAGATCGATTTTGGAACTTCGCTTATTCATCAACTGGGTTGGGATACTGATGCTGCTCCGTTTGCGAAAGACTTTTTCACCTCGCATCCCCACGCTTTTTACATGCTCGATTCAGGTTGGGGATATGTTGTTCCTGAAGGAAGTTTTTATTTCGATCAGAACACCAATGATTTTGTTTCGAAACCTGCCGCGAAATCGGTGGATTTAATTTTTCCGAAAGCATACATGCAGGTTTTACACGATGATTTTATTAACCGATAACCCTAAGAGACGCGATTTATCGCGTCTCTTATCATGTCTCTCATTGCGTCTCAAAAAATATATAGTCAATCAACTATGTCACAACAAACGATGAAAATATTTCTGATCATCAATAAATATGCAGGGCATCAGAATGGAGCGGATGTCCTTGATATTGTGGTTCCGTATTTAAAGAAGAATGGTTGTTCAGTTAAATATTCTCTTACTGATTACTCCGGACATGCCACTGAACTTGCATCTCAGGCTTCGGCCAATGGTTTTGATATGGTAGTTGCAGTTGGCGGCGATGGAACAGTTAACGAAGTTGCAAAAGGATTGATTGTTTCAAACACTCTGATGGGAATCATCCCAATGGGCTCCGGAAATGGCCTGGCCCGCGAACTTGGAATTTCGATGGACATGCGTAAAAGTGCCCGCACTTTGATAGCAGGGAAAAACATTCAGTTGGACGTGTGCAAACTTAATAATCAGCATTTCCTTTGCACAAGTGGTATCGGATTTGATGCGCTGGTTGCCCATAAAATGAGTACAGCTACCTCACGTGGATTTCTGAAATATATACAATTGGTTGTTCAGGAAAGTATATTTTACAAACCGCTAGATGTGCGAATGAAAATTGATGGAGTTCTGATCGAAAAGACTGTTTTCCTGATCACTTTTGCCAATGCTACACAGTTCGGCAACAATGCGTTTATCGCACCTTCCGCCAGCATGACCGACGGTTTAATTGACGTGGTGGTTGTGCGCAAATTTGCAAAAATATGGATGCCTTTTTTCGCAATAGCCTTGTTTACAAAGCTGATACCCAAACTGCCGTTTGTAGATTGTTACAAGGCAAAACAAATTGATCTGGAACTGGCCAATACACCTTATTATCATTTCGATGGCGAACCCGGACAGTTTCAAACTCCGGCAACAATTAAACTTGATGCAGCGAAAATTTGGGTGCGGTGTGGAAAGTGATTGTAAGACTACACGAAGTACCATGCAAAAAATGCAAATACCTCTTCAGAAGTATTTGCATTTCAGTATAATATAATATGAATATTCTTATTCCAGATAAGTATATCCGTACAAACCGGAGCGGTAGTTCGATAAAAATTCTTTTCCTTCTTCCGCAGAAATAATTCCTGATTTTACAGACGAAGTTACCCAGGTTTCTACAGTACGAACCAGCTTTTTGGCGTTGTACTGAACGTAGTCGAGCACTTCGGCCACAGTTTCACCGTCAATGATCTGATCGATGCTGTATCCTTTGTCGTTCACCGAAACGTGTACCGCGTTGGTATCGCCAAACAGGTTGTGCAAATCGCCCAGTATTTCCTGATAAGCTCCTACCAGAAATACACCCATGTAATAAGGTTCTTTTGATTTAATCGGATGTACCGGCAGATAATAGGAGAAGTTTCGGGTTGAGATGAAGTTGTCGATTTTTCCGTCGGAGTCGCAGGTAATGTCCTGAATTGTTGCTGAACGTTCCGGTTTTTCATCCAGGCGTTGAATGGGGATAATGGGAAAAATCTGATCGATCGCCCATGAATCCGGGAGCGACTGGAACAACGAAAAGTTACAGAAATATTTGTCAGACAGTAATTTCGGTAAATAAAGCAGCTCTTCAGGAATGTGTTTTAGCTCTCCGGTCATCTGGTGAATTTCTTTGGTAATCGACCAGAACAGACGCTCAATTTGTGCGCGGGTCTTCAGGTCAACCAATCCAAGGCTGAACAGGTCGAGCGCTTCTTCCTTGATTTGCTGGGCATCGTGCCAGGTTTCAAGCATTTTCGACTGGTTGAGTTGTTCCCAGAGCGAAAACAATTCACGAACCAGTTCATGATCATCCTCTTTCGAAACTTCTTCCTCGCCCATTGTTGGGAGAGAGGTTGTTTCGAGCACTTCGAAAATCAGTACAGAATGATGTGCTGTCAGTGAGCGTCCAGATTCAGTAATAATATTCGGGTGCGGAATGTTGTTTTTATCACTGGCATCCACCATGGTGGCAATGGCATCATTTACATATTCCTGAATACTGTAATTGACGCTGCTTTCGCTGCTCGACGAGCGAGTTCCATCGTAATCGACACCCAGACCACCACCAATATCAACGAATTCAACGTTAAAACCTTTTAGGTAAATCTGGACGTAAAACTGTGAGGCTTCGCGCATGGCAATTTTAATGCGCCGTATTTTTGTAACCTGACTGCCAATGTGAAAATGGACCAATTTCAGGCAATCCTGCATTCCTTTCTTTTCCAAAATATCAAGCGCTTCCAGAAGTTCACTTGAAGTTAAACCGAACTTGCTTGCATCGCCGCCCGAATCTTCCCATTTGCCGCTTCCCGAACTGGCAAGCTTAATACGAATACCAATATTTGGCTTGATTTTCAGGCGTTGCGCAATTTTTAGAATCAGTTTTAGTTCGTTCAGTTTTTCAACCACCAGATAAATGCGTCTTCCCATCTTTTGAGCCAGCAGTGCCAGCTCAATATAACTTTCGTCTTTGTATCCGTTGCAGATAATCAACGAGTCGTTATCGGTACTGATGGCAATAACCGCATGTAATTCAGGTTTCGATCCGGCTTCCAGTCCAATGTTAAATTTTTTGCCGTGACTGACAATTTCTTCCACAACCGGACGCATCTGGTTTACCTTGATAGGATATATGATGAAATTTTGGGCTTTGTATTCGTACTCTTCAGCAGCAGATTTAAAGCAGCTGGCCATTTTTTCAATCCGGTTATCCAGAATGTCCGGAAAACGAAGCAGCATAGGTGCCGAAACATCCCGAAGTTGCAGCTCTTCAACCAATTCTTTCAGGTCAATCTCTACTCCGTTTTTCTTTGGAGTGACCGTTACATTGCCTTTTTGGTTGATAGAAAAAAAGTTGATACCCCAACCGTTGATGTTGTAAAGTTCGGCTGAGTCTTCGATACGCCATTTTCTCATTCAGAAAAAATTATTTGTTTGTTAATACTCAAAATAAAAAAACGCTGTAAACCGCGTCATTTCTGATCGAAATCAGATTTTAAAAACGCGGTAAATGTAATAAAATATTGAAAGTGATTTGAATTTTTTTGGAGACTCAGATGTCGTTAAAACATTTGCATACTGTGCAGTCGTTTGTAACGGCCATCCAATGCAATCAGTTCGTCGTGCGTGCCGCGCTCAATAATCTCGCCTTCATGAAATACACAAATCAGGTCGGCATTCCGAACGGTTGACAAACGGTGCGCAATTACTACTGAAGTACGGTTTTTCATCAGGTTCTCCAATGCATCCTGAACCAGGCGTTCCGATTCGGTGTCGAGTGCCGAAGTGGCTTCGTCGAGAATCAGGACAGGCGGATTTTTTAGGATCGCACGTGCAATGCTCAGTCGCTGGCGCTGTCCTCCTGAAAGTTTGCTTCCACGATCGCCAATAACAGTATCATAACCGTGTTCTGTTTCAATGATGAAATCATGCGCATTGGCAACCTTGGCGGCAGTAATCACTTCAGGCATTGAAGTGTTTTCAACTCCGAAAGCGATGTTATTGAAAATTGTATCGTTGAATAAAATGGCTTCCTGGTTCACATTGCCCATCAAATCGCGGAGATCGTGCAGTTTCAGGCTGCGGATATCAGTACCATCAATTAAAATCTGGCCATCTTTCACATCGTAAAATCGAGGCAACAGATCAACAAACGTGGTTTTTCCACTTCCGGATTGTCCCACCAGTGCAATGGTTTTTCCTTTCGGAATGATTAGCGAAACCTTGTTAAGCACTACTTTTTCATCGTACGAAAAACTTACATTCCGGTATTCGATGGTGTTTTTTAATGTGCTGACAGGCTGTGCATTTGGCGATTCAGGAATGGTTATGTCAGCCATCAAAATCTTGTCGATACGGTCCATCGAAGCCAATCCTTTTTGAATGCTGTAAAGTGCGGTGGTAAATGCTTTGGCTGGATTTATTATCTGATAGAAAATAGCAATATAAGCGATAAATTCGGTTCCTGACAATTCGCCTCTTTTACCTAAAATTAGAGTTCCGCCATACCAAACGATAATAATGATAACGATTGTTCCAAGCAATTCGCTCAGTGGGTGTGCCAGTTCGCGGCGACGCATCAGCCGGTTCATGATGGATTTGTAATCGTGAAGTTCAGAATAAAAGCGTGCATTCATTTTTCTTTCGGCATTGAACGCTTTGATGATGCGCAATCCTCCAAGTGTTTCTTCAACGACAGTCAGTATTTCGCCCATTTTATCCTGACCTTCGCGCGATACTTTTTTCAACGATCTGCCCACACGGCCAATGATAAAGCCGGCGACAGGCAGTACCAGAAATATAAACAGCGTCATGCTTGGGCTCATGATCAGCATTGATACGAGCAGGACGATTATAATAATTGGATTTTTTATGAACATATCAAGCGACGACATGATTGAATTTTCCACTTCAGTAACGTCACCGGTAATGCGCGATATGATGTCGCCTTTTCGTTCCTCCGAGAAAAAGGGGAGAGCCAGTCTGAGAATTTTTGTGTATATCTGCTCGCGAATATCTTTCACAACTCCATTCCGGATAGAAATGGACTCATAGGCTCCCAGATAATAGAACCCGACTTTCAGGAGTGTGGCTAAGATCACGAAAAGGCCAACAAACAAAAGGGTAAATCCGGGGCCATTTTCAGTTTTGAAAATCGTAATGTAATAAGTAGCGTTGTGGAAAATAGCGTCTTTTGACATCTCCCAAGGAACCAGAGTAGTAACATCTTTTGCTGTATCGAAAATGATATCCAGAATTGGAATCATCATCGCAACAGAAAAGACTGTAAAAAGTGCCGACAGCAAGTTGAACAGAAAATTTAGAATTAACTGCTTTTTATAAGGTGGTATAAAGCGTCTTAAAATCTTGAAAAAATCTTTCATGAATCGGTTGTTCAGTATAAATACTGTTGACTAAAACTCTAAAAAACAGTTGTTTAATGTTCCTGAACGTTTAAAAAACTCCGGTGTAGTTTTGCGGAGTTATCTTTTTTAATTCAGTTTTGAGTGCATCCGAAATTTCCAGCGAATCAATAAATTCATGAATCACTTCCTGATCAATCTTCCGGTTAACACGGGTAAGGTTGCGAAGGGCTTCGTAGGGATTCGGGTAGCCTTCGCGCCGCAAAATGGTTTGAATGGCTTCCGCCACTACTGGCCAGTTTTTTTCCAGATCGGCGTTGATGGCTTCTTTGTTGATTAATAGTTTGTTCAGTCCGCGCATGGTCGAATTGATAGAAATCAGCGAATGAGCGAACGGTACGCCAATGTTGCGCAAAACGGTTGAATCGGTGAGGTCGCGTTGCAGTCGCGAAACCGGTAGTTTGGCCGACAAATGTTCGAAAAGTGCATTTGCCAAACCAATATTTCCTTCAGAATTTTCAAAATCAATCGGGTTTACCTTGTGTGGCATGGCCGAAGAACCAACTTCTCCGGCCTTGATTTTTTGCTTGAAATATTCCATCGAAACGTAGGTCCACATGTCGCGATTCAAGTCCATGATGATGTTATTGACACGTTTCATCGCATCGAAAATGGCGGCATGATTGTCGTAATTGGCAATTTGTGTGGTGTATTGAGACCGTTCAAGTCCCAGATATTTTTTCAGGAAATGATTGCCGAATGCTTTCCAGCTAATTTCCGGATAAGCAATGTGGTGCGCGTTAAAATTGCCGGTTGCCCCGCCAAATTTGGCGTCGCATGAAATGGCTTTCAACTGCTCCAACTGGCCTTTAATCCTTTCCGAAAATACCCGTATTTCCTTACCCAGATTGGTTGGAGATGCAGGCTGACCGTGTGTTTTTGCCAGCATCGGGATGTCTTTCCATTCGGTTGCCATCTCATCGAGTTTGTCAACCAAATCATTGATGGCCGGGTAATATTCGTTGTCGAGTGCGTCCTGAATTGACTTCGGAACCGCTGTATTGTTGATATCCTGCGAGGTTAATCCAAAGTGGATAAACTCTTTAAATTCCTGAATATTCAGCTTGTCGAATTCTTCTTTCAGGAAATACTCGACAGCTTTCACATCGTGATTGGTAACTTTTTCGATGTCTTTGATCCGTTGAGCATCTTCCAGCGAAAAGTTGGCTACAATTTTTCTGAGTGAGCCGAACAATGTTTTGTCGAAACTATTAAGTTGAGGCAACGGCAATTCACATAAAGCGATAAAGTATTCAACTTCAACCAGAACGCGGTATCTGATGAGTGCATATTCTGAAAAATAAAGTTGAAGATTTTCAACTTTTGGGCGATACCTGCCATCAATAGGCGAAATTGCAGTGAGTAAATTTAGTTTCATCTGTTTATTTTAAAACCACATAGGCACATAGGACACATAGAAAAATAAAAACTATGTGTTCTATGTGCCTATGTGTTTATTTTTTCATGGAATGATTTTTTTCGAGCCGTAAAGGTAGAAAAATTTTAAAAGCGTTTTTGGAACTTGGGTGCGGCGATTTTTAATCGCAGATTTTAATATCGGAAGTTAAAAACTTCCGCACCCGTGGTGTCGCGATTTTAAATTTTTTAGAAATTAAAAGTCTGTGAGTTGTTAATTAAGTAAATTTGAAGAACTCAAAACAATTAAATCTATGAAAACAGTCCATTTGTTGTTGATATTTAGTGTGTTATTTGTTTTTAGCTGTACCAAAACCAATAGTCAGATGATTGATCAAACCACTGTGAAAGAACTCGAATTGAACCGGTACCTCGGAACATGGTACGAAATTGCCCGTTTCCCTCATTCGTTCGAGAAGAATTTGGTTGGAGTTACTGCAACTTACAGTCTGCGTGATGACGGCAAAATTAAAGTCATAAATCAGGGTTATAAAAAATCGCTGGATGGTGAACTTTCGATTGCAGAAGGCAAGGCTAAAATTCCGGATAAAGCAGAGCCCGGAAAGCTAAAAGTTGCATTTTTCTGGATTTTCTATGCCGATTATTTTGTACTTGAACTGGATGAGAATTACCAATATGCCATGATCGGAAGTTCGTCTGACAAATATTTCTGGATTTTATGCCGGACACCACAAATGGATACAACGACTTACGAAATGCTTCTGGAAAAAGCCCGGAAACGCGGATACAATTTGGCAAAGCTTGAGAAAGTTCGGCAGAAGGAAAATTGATTTTTCTTAAGTAATGTTATAGCTTTGTCACTCAGCAGGTGACTTAAAGTCAACTGCTGAGTAAGCCAGCAATCAAAAAAATATCGAAATATGAAATCAGGATTATTAATCACTTTTATTTTCAGTCTGTTATTTGGCTTTTCTGAAGCTTTTGCCCAGGATTCAATTCAGGTAAAAACAGAATCTCAAAGCAAACAAAAGCTGGTTTACAAGTTCAATATCAAAGAAAATATTGCCCCGGCAATCTGGCGGCAAACGAAACAGGCTTTCGAAGCTGCCGACAGCTTGAAAGCTGATTTGTTTCTGATTCACATGAATACTTATGGTGGAACAGTGGTTGATGCTGATTCGATCCGAACCCGCATCCTGAACAGTAAAATTCCGGTGGTGGTGTTTATCGACAACAATGCAGCATCGGCTGGCGCACTCATTTCGATTGCCTGCGACCGTATTTATATGCGCACCGGCGGCTCGATTGGTGCTGCAACTGTGGTGAATCAGACCGGCGAAAAAATGCCCGATAAATACCAGTCGTACATGCGCTCAACCATGCGTGCTACTGCCGAAGCCCAGGGAGGCGACACTATTATTACAGGTCAGGATACCACTTTTCGTTGGAAGCGTGACCCATTGATCGCTGAAGCGATGGTTGACGAACGGGTTTATATTCCAGGAATCATTGATACTGGCAAAATCCTGACTTTTACTCCGATGGAAGCCATGAAAAACGGCTATTGCGAAGGTATTTGCGAAACCGTTGACGAAGTGCTGAAACTAAACGAAATGGAAAATGCCCGGATTGTGGAATACAAACCGACTGCATTGGAACGTTTCATCGGTTTTATGGTGAACCCGATTGTTTCAGGAATTCTGATCATGGCTATTTTGGGTGGAATTTATTTCGAAATGCAGACACCCGGAATTGGGTTCCCATTTGGCGTGGCAGTTTTGGCAGCTGTTTTATACTTTTCACCGCTTTACCTCGAAGGATTGGCTGCCAACTGGGAAATTCTGATTTTTGTTATTGGTTTAATCCTGATTGCAGTCGAAATATTTGTCGTTCCAGGCTTTGGAGTCACCGGAATTTCAGGAATTACGCTGGCTTTTTCAGGACTTGTTTTAAGCCTGATAAAAAATGTGAACTTTACTTTCGATCATGTGAACAGTGGTGATTTACTTGTTGCGCTGGTAACCGTTTTAGTCGGTACTGTTGGCGGAATAGGTTTGGCCATTTACCTGAGCCAGAAAATGTTTACTGCCGAGACTGGTCAGTTTTCACATCTTTCACTTCATGAGGTGATGAGTTTAAAGGATGGTTATGTGGGTGTAGATACCGAAATCCTTCACCTGAAAGGTAAAAGAGGTGTTGCGATTACCACTTTACGCCCTTCAGGAAAAATAAATATTGAAGGCAAAAACTACGATGCTTTGGCCGAATCGGGCATGATCGACAAAGGAACCCCGATTGTGGTTACCAAGGTTGAAACAGCTCAGTTGTATGTTGAAAAAGAATAACTACCTGTTTACTCAGCAGGTGATTTCAAGTCACCTGCTGAGTAATGGTTAGCTTTCAAACCGCCTCATAGCATCTTCCATCATTACTGAAGTTGCAGTTGCTCCGCATCGGCTGCATCCGGCAGCCTGAACTGCAATCAGTTGATCGAGTGTGCGGACACCGCCTGCGGCTTTTACTTTTACCTTCGGGCCAACACTTCTTTTCATCAGTTCCAAAATCGGAATGGTGGCTCCCACATAGTTGTAATCGCCGTTGGTCTGTTTCACGAAGCCGAATCCTGATGAGGTTTTCACGTAGTCGGCGCCAACTTCAGTACAAATCTGGCAAAGCTTTACAATGTCAGCTTCTCTGCTCACATAGTCGGTTTCGAAAATCACTTTTACGATGGCTCCGTGCTTGTGACAGGCATCGGTTACCGATTTAATTTCCTCAGTAATATATGCCCAATCACCCTGCAAAGCCTTGCCAATGTTGATAACCATGTCAATTTCAACGGCGTCATCTTTACAGGCATTTTCGGCTTCAAAAACTTTTACCGCAATGGCAGAGTTTCCAGCTGGGAACCCAATTACACAGCCAACCAGCACGTCGCTGCCTTTCAGCAATTCAACGGCTTGTTTTACAGCGTAGGGTTTTACACAAACCGATGCAACATTGTATTTTCGGGCAACTTCGCATTCTCTGCGCAAATCTTCGTCGGTCATTGTCGGGTGAAGGATCGAATGGTCGATCATTTTTGCAAGTTTAGAAACGATTTCGTTCATTGGGATGCATGATTTATTTGAGGTTTAATCGGAACAAAGATAGAAATGAATTTTTTGAACCATTAAAAAACCTCCTGAATGAAAAACAATCAGGAGGCTTAAAACAATTAGAAAATCCGGTTTCTTATTTTGTCCCGAATATGTAACTCGTTTTTTCGTAAAAATGCTCACCGGGAGCAAGTGTTACCGGCGGAAAGTGTGGTTTATTGATTGAATCGGGGTAATGTTGTGTTTCCAAAGCCACACCAGAGTATCGTCCGAATTTTTTCTGTCCGTCAATTGTTATTTCCGGAATCCAGTAACCGGTATAAAGTTGAATTCCAGGTTGAGTGGTGTAAACTTCAACCATTCTTCCTGAACTTTCCTCGCTCAGACTGCCGGCTTTTACCAGATCGCCTTCGGTATTGTCGAGCACAAAATTTAAATCATACCCGTCAGGAAGTGGTTCAATATCTTTGCCCAGTTCTTTTTTGTTGAGGAAATCAAACGGAGTTCCTTCTACGGAAATAATTTCACCGGTTGGAATACTTCCGATTGATTCGGTAAAAGTCCTGGCCGGCAATTCAAGTTCGTGGTTCAGAATGGTCTTTTTTCCTCCGGTTAAGTTGAAATAGGTGTGATTGGTCAGGTTCACAATGGTTGTCTTGTCTGTTTCAGCAGCGTATTCAATGGTCAGTTCGTTGTTGTTATTTAAGGTGTAAGTGCAGCTAACTTTTAAGTTTCCGGGGTAACCTTCTTCCATGTCAGGACTCAGATAACTCAGCTTAACGCCAACTTTTTCTGTTTCGTCAATTATTTCAGCAAAAAATAACCTGCGATCATAACCAACCAAACCGCCATGCAAGTGGTTTGGGCCATTGTTTACTGCCAACGAATAGTTTTTGCCTTCCAAGGTGAATTTACCATCTGCAATACGATTGCAAACACGGCCACAAATGCAGCCAAAATAAGGATAACTTCCCAGGTATTCAGGACTCAGGTAGTCTTCCAACTTATCGAATCCCAAAGCAATGTTGGCAAGATCTCCGTTTCTGTCCGGAGTTTCGATCGAGGTGACGATCGCCCCGTAGTTGGTAATTTTAACTGTTACCTGATTGTCATTCGATAAGATAAATAATTCGGCTTCAACTCCTTCGTTCGTTTTCCCGAAGTAGGATTTTGTAATTTTCATGTTAGTATATTTTAGTTTGATTCTTTTCTGCAAACTGCGACTGACCGCTGATCACTTTTGCTTTTTTGTCAACTGCGACTGATCACTGATCCCTTTTTCGTCTTTCGGCTTACAAATTTAATTTTTTCTGTCAGACTGGTGGGTACTGGTTGTGTATTTTGTTTCGATTAATTGTTATTTTTGAAAACTGTTTTTTAAACTAAAACTGAAACGAGTGAAGAATATTCAGATTGATGATTCAATAGGTATTCCCAAATACCGGCAAATTATCAATTCAATTTACACAGCCATCTCAATCGGGGAACTTAAACTGGGAGATAAAATTCCTTCGCTGAACCAGATATGCGTCGAGTTTGAATTGTCGCGCGATACTGTAATGGTGGCATTCAACGAGTTGAAAGCAAAAGGAATTATCAATTCCATTCCGGGGAAAGGATATTATATCAACAGTGTTGAGATTAATCTTGATCAGAAGATTTTTGTGCTTTTTGACGAGCTCAATGCCTTTAAAGAAGATTTATATACTTCGGTGCTGAACAATCTGGATGCAAAATCTAGCGTTGATATTTATTTTCACCATTTTAATTATCAGGTATTTAAAGATCTTATTTCTGAAAGTGTTGGTAAATATACTTCCTATGTGATCATGCCTGCAACTTTTGATGAAACAGTCGATATTATTTCGAAACTGCCGAAAGAAAAGGTATATATTCTCGACCGGCTGAAGGCTGATCTTTTGGATTATCCGGTTGTTTACCAGGATTTTGAACAGGACGTTTACGATGCATTGATGGATGGTTTCGACCTGCTTCAGAAATACACCAAACTTATTATGATTTTCCCCGGCGGAAAAGAACCGGAAGGGCGAATGATTGGATTTCAGCGGTTTTGCAAGGAGAAGGGTTTTCAGTTTGAAATTATCAGGAATGTGCTGAACAAAGAAATGAAAATGGGAGAAGCCTATTTTGTGCCGTCTGATAGAAATTTGGTGCGACTTGTTAAAATGGCTGCCGAAAAAAATCTTGAATTAGGTAAAGATGTTGGGATTGTTTCGTTTAACGATACAGTTCTGAAAGAGGTAGTTGCCGGAGGAATCACCACTATTTCAACCGACTTTCAACTGATGGGGCAAACGCTGGCAAAGATGATTCAGGAAAGAAGTTTCGGGAAAATCAGGAACAATTCGTCGTTGATCAGACGGAACTCGCTTTGATATGTTTCTAAACACAAATTTTATCTGTTCCTGAATGTTGAAATATTCTATTTTTACCCACCAGTACCTACCAGTTAGAAAGATATAATTATGAATAAATTTAATATTGAAGAACACCCGCACAGGCGCTTTAATCCATTAACAGGCGACTGGATTTTGGTGTCGCCGCACAGGGCAAAAAGGCCGTGGCAGGGGCAGGTTGAAAAGACTGTTTCAGACGAACGTCCGAGCTATGACCCAACTTGCTATTTATGTGCAGGAAACGAAAGGGCAGGAGGGAAGTTCAATCCACCCTACAAAGGAACTTTTGTGTTTACCAACGACTTTAGCGCCTTATTAACACATTCTCCGGAAGGAAATATTGATGAAGGAAATCTGTTTCAGGCCAAAAGCGAAACAGGTATTTGTAAAGTGATTTGTTTCAGCGACGACCATAGTATGACTATTCCTGAAATGGAAGTGGAAGATATTCGGAAAGTGGTCGATGTTTGGTGTGACGAATATGCTGAACTGGCAGCAAATGAGATGATTAATTATGTCCAGATCTTTGAAAATAAAGGGGCGATCATGGGCTGTTCAAACCCGCATCCGCACGGACAAATCTGGTCTTCATCGTCGGTACCAACCGAGCCCGAAAAAGAATCGAAAACACAAAAGGAATATTTCGAAAAACACGGAACAACCTTATTAGGCGATTACCTGAAAGCTGAACTCGCAAAAATAGATCGCATTCTGGTTGAAAATGATCATTTTGTTGCCCTTGTTCCGTATTGGGCTGTCTGGCCTTTCGAAACCATGATCATCAGCAAACGTCCGGTTCAGAATATCACCTTGTTGACCGATGCCGAAAGAACTGCTTTAGCCGATGTTTATCAGAAGCTGACCATCAAATACGACAACCTTTTTGAAGTTTCGTTTGCCTATTCTGCCGGTCTGCATCAGGCGCCAACCGATGGAAAAGATTATCCGGAATGGCACCTCCACATGCATTTTTATCCACCGCTTTTGCGTTCGGCTTCGGTAAAGAAATTTATGGTAGGTTACGAAATGCTGGCAACTCCTCAACGAGACATTACAGCCGAACAGGCAGCCCAACGTTTGCGCGACCTTTCAGATGTACATTATAAATCAAAATAAAATATCGAATATCGAACAAGAAACAAGAAATGTAAAACGAAAACTTCGATGTTCCTTATTTCTTATTCGGTGTTTCTTATTTTTCGAAAAAAAAATATTAAATAATCAATAAACAAAAAATTATGGCAAAAATTAATGCTTTAATCGAAAAGATTGCCGATGGAAAAAATCCATTGTTTCAGGAATTATATGGCGTAAATGAGGTTGTTCTGAAAGAACAGGCCGATCGTTATGTTTCGTTGATGAACGAATTTCAGAAAGTTTACGGACCTGATGATGTCGCATTGTTTAGCTCGCCGGGACGCACAGAAATAGGCGGTAACCATACCGACCACAATTACGGACGTGTGTTGGCCGGAGCTGTTAACCTCGACATGATTGCTGTTGCGGCCACAAACGGAACAAATGTTATCCGTATAAAATCTGCCGGATATCCTGAATTTCAGGTTGATTTAAGTACCCTAACAATTGACGAGTCTCAATTCTACACTTCCTCCGCTTTGGTAAAAGGAATCTGTGCGAGGATGAAACAGGTGGGATACGAAATCGGTGGTTTTGATGCCTGCGTTGATGGTCGTGTTCCAAAAGGTTCCGGCTTGAGTTCTTCGGCTTCATTCGAAGTGTTGGTTGGCGCGATTATTAACCATCTTTTCAACGACGGCAAAATGAGCGCAGTTGAAAATGGGATCATTGGACAGTGGTCGGAAAATAATTACTTCGGAAAACCTTGTGGTCTGATGGATCAAACCGCTTGTTCCGTGGGTGGTTTAATTACAATCGATTTTAAAGATCCATCGAAACCAATCGTTAAAGAAGTTGATTTTGATTTTGTTTCAACCGGATTTGCATTGGTGATTACTGATGTTGGCGGCGGACACGACGATGCCGCATCGCAGGCTGAATATGCATCGCTTCCAACAGAAATGAAAGCAGTTGCAGCAGTGCTTGGCGCTAAAGTTTTGAGAGAAGTAACTTTGGAACAGATTGTCGATAAAATTCCTGAAATCCGTAAAGTTACAGGTGACAGGGCAATACTCCGTGCATATCATTTTCAGGGCGACAATCAACGTGTTGTTGATCAGGTGGCTGCCCTTGAAAGCAACGATTTTCAGGCCTTCCTGAAAATGGTGGTTGAATCGGGATACAGTTCTTACATGTACAATCAAAACATTTTCGACGTAGTTCACAAAGATGACCAGGTGGTTTCGCTGGCTTTGGCTTTAAGCGAAATGATTTTGAAAGGAAAAGGTGCATGGCGTGTTCACGGAGGTGGATTCGGCGGAACCATTCAGGCATTTGTACCGCAGGATTTGCTGGATAAATATGTTGAAACGCTCGAACATGTTTATGGTAAAGGAAGCTGCCACAAGTTGTTTATTCGCGCCAAAGGATCGATAAAACTTGATTTGTAAATGCATTTTATTTTTCGCACTTTCGGGAACTCAAATTTAAATGTACAACACAAACATAAACTTAATAAATTAACAATCTAATTAGCTCAGATTATGACACAAAACAAAAATTACACCGTGCCAATCATCATGATGATCATGCTTTTTGGTATGATTTCGTTCGTAACAAACCTGGCAGCCCCGATGGGTATCGTTTTAAAAAGCCAATTTGCAGTAACTAATTTCTTGGGACTTCTTGGGAATGCCGCCAACTTTATTGCTTATGCAGTAATGGGTATTCCCAGTGGGATTTTGCTCCAAAGAATAGGCTACAAGAAAACGGCCTTGATTGCTGTTGCTGTTGGATTTGTTGGAGTAGGTATTCAATATCTTTCAGGCTATTCAAGTCAGGATTCAGCTTTTGCCGTTTATCTGGCAGGCGCATTTGTGGCAGGTTTTTCTATGTGTTTGTTGAATACCGTTGTTAATCCTATGCTTAACACGCTTGGCGGTGGTGGTAACAAAGGTAATCAGCTGATTCAGGTTGGAGGATCTTTCAACTCAGTAATGGCTACTGCTACACCAATGATCGTTGGTATTTTAATTGGAGATGCTGCAAAAGCCAGAATTACTGATATTTTCCCTTTCATGTATGCAGCAATGGCTGTATTCGCGATCGTATTTGTTGTATTGTATTTTGTAAGCATTCCGGAACCTCACGCTGAGCAATCTTCTGAACCAATGGGAACCCTGATGTCTGGTGCCTTGAAGTTCCGTCATTTCATTTTAGGTGCTGTCGGTATTTTCGTTTATGTTGGTGTTGAAGTGGGTACTCCCGGTGTTTTGAATTATTTCCTTGTTGATCCGAATACTCCTAATCCAATGAATGCTACTACTGCAGGATTCGTTGCAGGTACGTATTGGTTCCTGATGCTGATAGGTCGTTTGGTTGGAGCTTCAATAGGAGCAAAGGTGTCAAGTAAAACGATGCTTACCTTTGCATCTGGGCTAGGTCTGGTACTTGTGCTGTTGGCTATGTTTACTCCAGCTTCTATACAGGTTTCAATGCCTGTATTAAAAAGTATTGATGGTATAACCTCATTCGGTTTATTGGAAGTGCCTATCACTGCTGCATTCCTTGTATTAGTTGGACTTTGTACTTCAATTATGTGGGGTGGTATTTTCAATCTTGCAGTTGAAGGTTTGGGAAAATATCTGGCAGCAGCTTCAGGAATTTTCATGGTCATGGTTTGCGGTGGAGGAATTCTTCCTGCACTTCAGGGATGGGTAGCCGATATCGCTGGTTATATGCCTAGTTACTGGGTAATTGTTGCTGGTCTTGCTTACCTTTTATTTTATGCTTTAGTTGGAAGTAAGAATGTAAACAAGAATATTTCTGTAGAATAAATATTTTTAAAGAATTTTAATTAATGGCAGTAGGGATTTTCCTACTGCCATTTTTTTATAGCTTATTTTCTTGTTGAATCTTCATTTCTGTTTTTCTGTATAAAATAGGAAAAACAGAAATGAATTGATTCTGTTGAAAAGGAAAAGTGTTTTGTATCAAAAAATGTTTTCCAACAGGAAATAGTTTTTTATTGAATCAGGTTTATAAAAGTAAAAAATACTTTTATACTTTAGCCGACATTATTACTGATTCTTTTCTATGGAATTGTACAAAATACATCCGCAGCATTACGTTGCAGTTGATTGTGTGATACTGGGTTATCAGGACGAAGAAATAAAATTATTGCTTTATCCCCGTAGTTTCGAGCCATACAAAGGCAACTGGTCGTTGTTGGGTGGATTTGTTCAGGACAACGAATCTGCTGATGAAGCCGCAGCACGTATCCTGAAACAAACAACCGGACTTGAGCAGATTTTTTTAGAACAGGTTGCTTCTTTTTCCGAACCAAATCGTGATCCTGAAGCGAGGGTTATCAGTTTGGCTTATTACGCATTAATCCGGATTGATTTGCATGATGAAGAAAAAGTGAAAGAGAATGGAGCCTATTGGATACCAATCAGAAAGCTTCCAAACCTGATTTTCGACCATCAGGAAATGTTGGGAAAAGCTTTGGTGAAACTTCAGCAAAGGGCCGGATACAGCCTTTGCGGAAGCGAATTATTGCCCGAAATGTTTACCCTTATTCAGTTGCGGAAATTGTACGAGGCTATTTTTCAGCATGAATTTGACCCGGGGAATTTCAGAAAAAAGATTTTGTCGCTTGGAGTACTTGAAAAGTTAAGTGAAAAAGATGTTTCGGAATCGCGCAAAGGAGCTTTTTATTACAAGGTGAAAGCCAATATCGGAGATATGGATGTCAATCGGATAGCTAAATTTTAAACTATTATAATCTAATCTATAAAAACTATGAATTGGAACTCACATGAATTTATTTGGCTCGACTGGGCAATTATGACGATCGGGATTTTGGCTGTTTCTTGGGCTGTATGGCGTTCGGTACAAAAAGACAAACGTTTACAGAAAGGCGCCAACAGTGAAGACTATCTGTTCGGTAAAGGCGAGCCATGGTATATCATTGGTGCGGCTATCTTTGCTGCAAACATTGGCTCTGAACATCTCGTAGGGCTTGCCGGCACAGGAGCAAAAGCAGGTGTAGGCATGGCGCACTGGGAGATGCAAGGCTGGATGATACTCATCCTTGGCTGGCTCTTTGTGCCGTTCTATCAATTGATGAACATTAAGTTGGGGAAAATCATCACAATGCCCGACTTTCTCAAAAATCGCTACACACCTGCTACTGGTTCGTGGCTGTCGATTATCACACTTATCGCTTATGTGTTAACCAAAGTGAGTGTAACAGCCTTTACCGGGGGTATCTTCATGGAGAGCCTTCTTGGCTTGCCTTTCTGGTACGGAGCTATTGGCCTGATCGTGTTAACAGGTATTTTTACCGTTTTGGGCGGCATGAAAGGCGTGATGACCCTGTCGGCAATTCAAACGCCTATACTTATTATTGGTTCATTTCTCGTGCTTTTCCTTGGATTGTCAGCACTCGGAAACGGCAGCATTGCTGACGGTTGGACTGCAATGATTGACTATTCCAAAACACTAAACGTAGGAGCTGACGGCGTTGCTTATGGTACAAACCATATGTTCCACCTTGAGACAGGCGACCCGTTTTATGATGAGTATCCTGGCTTTTGGGTATTTCTCGGAGCCTCAATTATCGGCTTTTGGTATTGGGCTACCGACCAGCACATCGTTCAACGTGTACTCGGACAACGAAAAGGCGAGTCGAGCGACGTAGTGATGATGCGTGCCCGAAGAGGTACTATCGCAGCCGGTTATTTCAAATTGTTGCCTGTATTTATGTTCCTGATCCCAGGTATGGTAGCCGCCGCATTGGCAGCACGTCCTGAAAGCGGATTTGCGTTAGACAACCCTGATACTGCCTTTGGCTCAATGGTTAAGTTTGTATTGCCTGCTGGTGTGAAAGGTATTGTTACCATTGGCTTTATATCTGCATTGGTTGCTTCTTTGGCGGCATTCTTCAACTCTTGCGCCACATTGTACACCGAAGACTTTTATAAGCCAATGTTCAAAGGCAAAAGCGAGGCCAGATACGTTTTGGTAGGCCGTATTGCAACAATTGTTGTAGTGATACTCGGTATTGTATGGATACCTGTCATGATGAGTCTCGGTAGCCTTTACAGCTATCTGCAAGGCATTCAATCGCTGCTCGCTCCTGCAATGGTCGCCGTATTCGTAATGGGTATATTTTCCAAGAGAATTACACCCAAGGCAGGTGAAGCTGGTTTAATCGTTGGCTTTCTTATTGGTATGGTACGCTTGATGACCAACATCTTTACAAATACAGGTAAAGACGTAATGACTGGCTGGTACTGGGAATCCACCACTTGGTTCTGGCATACGAATTGGCTTATCTTTGAGATATGGCTTCTTGCCTTCATCATGTTGTTTATGGTTGTAGTATCGTTCTTTACTAAAAAACCAACCGCTCAACAGATTGAGTTTATCACCTTCACAGGCGACTACAAAACCCTTATCAGGAATAGTTGGAACAAGTGGGATGTTATTGCCTCTCTCGGCGTAGTGGTTCTGTGTGCTTTGTTCTATGCATATTTCTGGTAGGAAAAAACCTAACCCAAGTTTATTTTAAGCTTGAAACATATTTCGTAAAAAAATCTTTAAATTGCCCGAATAAACCATTCGGGCAATTTTTGTATGTACGATATTATTGGAGATGTTCATGGTCATGCCGATCAGCTTAAGAATTTACTGAAGAAATTAGCTTATCAACTGAAAGATGGTTGCTATGCACATCCGACCAGAAAGGCTGTATTTGTTGGGGATTTCATTAATCGTGGTCCAAAAATCAGGGAAACCATAAATATAATCCGCAAAATGGTTGAGAGCGGCACTGCGCATGCCGTACTTGGGAACCATGAAATGTATGCTGTACTTTATTATTTGCGCGATAACGAGGGAAAGTATTATAAAAAACGGATACCAAAATATCAGCTTCAGATAAATCAAACACTCGAAGAGTTTGTAAATTTCAGAGACGAATTTAAAAGTCACTTAAAATGGATGCGAACTTTGCCAATGTTTCTCGATTTTGGCGACATCCGGGTGGCTCATGCCTGTTGGGATGATCAAAATATTCAACTGCTTAAAAATTCAATCACAGAAGCGAAACTTTCGAAACCATTGTTGAGGGAAATTGCGTTGAACGTCACTAAATTTTCAGAAAGTTTTTGGGAAACATGCAAGGGAATTGATTTTCAGTTACCCAAAGATTTGTTGGTTTTTGATGATGAAGGACGGCCTCACCGTTCGTTTCGTATGAAGTGGTGGGAAAATCCGGAAGGAAAAACTTTCAGGGAAATTTCTCTTGAAAGCAGATTTGAACTTCCGGCCTATACAATACCCAATCAAATTATTCAAATCAGGAAGCCATATCCGGCAAACGATCCGATTGTTTTCTTCGGACATTACTGTTTAAATCAGTGTTGCGGAATAATGGCCGAAAATCTTTGTTGTGTTGATTCATGCGTGGCACGTACCGGTAAATTGTTGGCATACAGCTGGCAAGGCGAAAAAAAACTTATGAAGTCGAATTTTGTTTTCTCAGATGTAATAGAATAGATGTGCTGATAGTCAGATTATTATGCTTTGATGAAAAGATGTTGTTTTAACTTTGATTATTTTAATTTGCCCTATTGCAGGAAAAAAAAGAAAGGCTATATTTGCAAAGCCTTTTCAGAAACGGATTTCAGGAGGTTAGTTCTTTAAAAATGTGTTGTAAGTTTTGAAAAACAGGATCTAAATTTGAAAGAATCAGGTTCAAAACAGAATATTGGTGCGGTAGTTCAGTTGGTTAGAATAACGGCCTGTCACGCCGTGGGTCGCGGGTTCGAGTCCCGTCCGCACCGCCGATAATAAAAAAAAGTCCTTGAATTTCAGGGACTTTTTTTATTTATTAATGTTGTCGAATTAAAATTTCCATCCCAAGCCTAAATTAAAAATGGAAGGGATCGTAAGTCCAAGCCTGAAAATAAATCTGCCCTCAGGTTCCTCAAATCTGTAACCGGCATACGCCAGTGGTACAAAAGCATCATCTTTATCTGCTTTGTCAATAATATATTTAACTCCAAGGTTAAACTCAGGATGAGAATTCTTCCTGCCTAAAACATGAACACCAACAGCTTCAATGCAGGCACCCTCTAACTGCAAATTTGTCCAGTAGCCATATCCTGCCCTGATATTTGTATAGGAATGAGCATGTTGAAGTAGATTTCGTTCGTAGTTGAAATTGAGTTCAATCAATCCAATATATGCATTAATCGAATTTCGGTACTTTAGTTCTGCAGGAAGTATTTTCCCCTGAGCCATTAGGCTAAATGAGGCGAAAAAGAGCAGGATGGTGAGAGTGATGTATTTCATTTTTTTCAGTAGATACGTAATATTACTGTGTATGTTCCTTGTTTTATTAGTGTGAAAAATTAACTGAAAAGTTTGTCATTTAAACATTCCTGCAAAGTCGGTGTTTATTTCAAGTTATACGGTAAGTTTTAATAATCATAAATACATTAAAAAAATGAAATTCAACAAATTTATTTTATTCGCATTAATTGCATTGGTATTCAGCGCATGTAATCAGAAACCGGCTAAAACTGAGGCCGATAGCAATGTAAAATATTATCGTGGTATTCTGTTCAGCGAAACGCCTTGGGATAACGAAAAAGGTACACATCCGCTCACTGCGGAGGAGGCTAAAACCATTAATAATTACAAGTTTACAACCAGTGAAAACGGCCAACTGGCTTCGATTGAATACAACCGGAACGGTGTATTGCTCGATTATTCGTCAATGGGCGCTGCAAAAGTTGCCTATACTTATGAGGGCGATAAACAGATCAAACATTTCTTCAATGAAAAAGGTGAACCAGCTAAAAATGCCGGGGCTTCAGCCTTTGAATATACGGTCGACGAATCAGGAATGAGGATTGCCCTGCGTTTTTTAGATGAAAATGGAGCACCAATTGAGAACAGGAACAAAGTTCATAACTTCAAATGGAGCAAGCTTGCTGATGGAATGATTCAGGAATTACGCTATAATCTGGCAGGAGAAGAAGTCGTTATGAATGAATTCTGCCCGTTTTATGAACTGCGTTTTTCATATGATGTAAATGGGTTTGTAACCCGGATGGCTAATTATAAGGGCGATACCTTATACAATTGCACTGCTGAAAACTGCGGCGACATTGGCGTTTCTTACTTTTTATTCGAAAACAATGAAAATGGTGATTTGCTGAATTTTTCGGTTCACAATGCTTCCGGACAACTTTCAAATTTATACTGGGGTTGGGCCAAAAGGACGAATACAGTTGACGCAAATGGCTACACGGTTGAAACGATCCAGTTTGATCAGGACAACGAATTCCTTGGTGGAAAAAGTTTACCGGTAATCAAATCGGAGTACGACGAACATG
Organism: Prolixibacteraceae bacterium; assembly: GCA_019459485.1. Lineage (GTDB taxonomy): Bacteria > Bacteroidota > Bacteroidia > Bacteroidales > Prolixibacteraceae > Aquipluma. The sequence goes on along the minus strand of JAIBEZ010000078.1, from coordinate 738 downwards.
GCGCTTTGGTAAAACGGATTTCGATGGACAAAGACAAAAGTATCGCCAATAATCCGGCTGACGGAGTAGCGATTACAGTTTATAAATACGATGAACAAGGTCGCAGAATTGAAACAGTTCAGTACGACAAGGATGAAGTTTTGGTGGTGAAAAAAGGATAATATCTTTTATAAATGAGAACGATCAATCAAATCATTGCGTTAATCCTGCTGTCGGTTCTGATATCCTGTTCAGGAGGAAATAAACCCAAACCTGCGGAATCAGCGGTTGAAACAGTGAGCAAATCTGCAACTGTTGAAATAAACGATGAAGCGCACAAGTTGCTGAAATACCTGGAAGAATCGGGTGATTATGTGAATGGACGAAATTTCCCTTCGCTGATAAAAGCGTCTTCGGTTAATGAGGAACTTTCAGGAAACATTAAAATTATTGATATAAGAACTCCGGAAGCTTTTGCAAAAGGACACATTAAAGGTGCGGTGAATGTAGAGTTTACCGAAATTCCCGATTATTTTTCCAATGTTATCAAGCCTTTCGAATTCGATAAAATAGTAATGGTTTGCAAGTCGGGACAAACTTCGAGCTATGCTACCTCGCTTTTGCGTTTAATGGGCTACGGAAATGTGTATGCCATGCGTTGGGGAATGAGCGGCTGGAACAAAGATTTTGGTTCCGGTTCGTGGGGCGATGCCGTTTCGGATAAGTACGAAGGCAAGTTGGAAACTGCTGAAAATGCGC
>JAIBEZ010000075.1 GCA_019459485.1 Prolixibacteraceae bacterium | reverse complement strand
TGAGGAATGGCTCCCTTTGCTTATTACTTTATCAAGATCTTCAATCTCAGATTTGCTTAGTTTGATTGTGTAAAGTACCATAGTTTTTCTAGCAAAGCTACACAATTAAACCGTCATATCAAAACTAACTTAACACTAGTATATTTTGAGGTTTTCGATCTGTTCTTTTATCTCTCTCAAAAAAAGCGTTGCTTCTCCGCCGTCAAGCGCCTGATGATCGTAAGTCAGCGACAAACCCATCATCGGAACGAATCCGTAAACACCATCACCCAAGTCTTTTGGACGGGGAACAATGGTACAAACTCCCAGAATTGCTGTCTGCGGAATGTTGATGACCGGTGTGAACATTTCAACGCCGTAGTTTCCAAGATTTGAAATGGTAAAAGTTGCAGCTTCAGGAGCCAACAACTCCGGACTGACATTGCCTTTGCGACATTGTCCGGCAATGGCCTGCATTTGTCCGGAAAGACCTTCAAGCGAAAGATCATCGGCATTTTTAATGGCGGGAACCATCAAGCCACGATCGGTATCAACAGCCAGTCCAAGGTGAACTTTCTTGAACCACCTCATGCTGTCGCCAATAAAATGGGTATTCACCTGAGGGAACTTTTTCAGTGCTTTGATTACCGCGAAACAAACCAAATCGTTGATGGTGATGTTCTGTGAAATTTGTCCGGCATCGAGTGCTTTCTTATATTTTTTGCGCAATGCCATAATGACTCTGGCATCGGCGCTCATGTGGTGAGTGAGCTGAGCCGAATTTTGCAGCGAAGTAAGCATGGCTTTGGCAATCAGCTTGCGCATGTTGGTGAGTTTTTTCACTTCAAAATCGTCGCTGTAAACCGGATTGTACGAAATCAGGTCTTTTGCAACTGCTTTTCCACCCAATCCGGTTGCAGTTTCGCCAGCTTTCAGGCCTTCTGCTTTGGCTTTTTCCTGAGCCAACGGAGTGAGTTTTGGCAATGCCTGAGCAGCGGCTTCAATGTCACGCTCAATGATACGACCTTCAGGACCAGAACCCTGCAATTGCTGATAAGCAACACCAGACTTTTCAGCCAGATTTTTTGCTCGTGGCGATATTTTCACTTTTCCAGAAGGTTCAGTAATTGTTTTTACTTCCGGAGCAGCAGCCCTTTCGGCAACAACTTCAGTAACAGCAAAAGTTTCGGCTACAGTAGCGGTAGCTTGTCCGCCCGGACGAAATTCGCCAACAGACTCGCCGGCAGCGCCGATTACAGCGACATTTACCAAAACCGGAACTTCATCGCCTTCAGCAAAAAATACATCAAGCAAAATACCTTCAACCTTGGCATCTTCCTCAAACGACGCCTTGTCTGTTTCATACGAAAAAAGGATGTCGCCTATTTTCACAGCGTCACCCTTTTTTTTCACCCATTCACCCAAAATACAGGTCTCAACTGATTGCCCCTGACGAGGCATTAATACCGGAATTGCCATATCTGATTTGTTTTAACAACTATACTAAACTTGTAAACACAACTCAAAACAACATCATCTCATAAAAGCCTATTAAATTAACAGTTACAGATCAATATTGTTTCAGGCATCAAAAGTATATTTTTATACTTGTATTTACAAGTTAAATTTTAAAAATGATTTTTATTTATTACTTTTGGCTCAAAATCATCCCGTTATGGCCGAAGAAAATAAAGTCCCGCAGCACAAAAAAATCTACGAAATACTCAGGAAACACATTCTTTCAGGAGTTTATGAAGAAGGGAGCCTATTGCCTTCAGAAAATGAATTGTGCGCTGTTCACAACATCACCCGGCCTACTGTTCGTCAGGCACTCGAAGCCTTAGTGAATGATGGTTTTATTTCGAAAAAACAAGGCAAAGGCAGCATCGTCAGGAAACCACCTCAGGATATAGGTATTTTAAGTATTTCTGGAACTTCTTCCGCAATCGGCCATCAGTATCTGCAAACCCAGATTTTGCAAAAACCACAGATAAAACCCTGGCCGGAACATTTTCCTTTTGAACTGTCAGAAATTGAAATGGAATCGGGCTGTATTTACATGGAGCGACTTCGTCTGGTTGACGAACAGCCTGTTTTTTACGACATTAACCACATTCCAAACATTAATTTGCCGAGGTTCTCTAGTCGTTCTTTCGAAAATAAATCTCTTTTCGAGACACTTCGCACCCAGTATCAGATTGAGATTAAAGGTGGAGAGCAAAAACTAAAAGCAATAAAAGCTGATCAGCTCATTGGTAAACTTTTGAATATTTCGGTTGGAGAGCCTGTTTTGAGTATTGAGCGAAAACTGAACACCAACCGCGAAGGGTTTAATATTTATTCTACGATCTGGTTTAATTCGGCCAAACATTCAATATTCGGAACGTTCTGAAAGGAGTTCAAAGTTTCAAGTTCCAGGTTTCAAGTTTGCGCCTGTCCATGATCCAGAGTTCCGGGTTGAGGGATTGAATAGTTAATCCCAAGCGGTTAATCATTAATCTTCAATCGTCCTGCCTTGATGCTCCCAGCCCAATGCCCTCAGTTCTCTAAAATGGCAAATTTACAAACTGAAAGTAATCTACCCAAATTGCCGCATAAAAAAGACGAATTCTTAAATAAAAAGCAATATTTACTTTCAAATCGTAAATCAGCTATTCGATTTCAAAAATATTTTACATCTTTGCCCTACTTATAAATAATTACTTAACTCCTTTTAAATTAGAGGTTTTACGCTATGAAAGTATTAAAATTTGGAGGAACCTCCGTAGGATCGGTAGAAAACATGCGCGCTGTGATGCAGCTGATTACCGATGGGAATCAGAAAATAGTTGTTTTGTCGGCCATGTCGGGAACAACCAATTCGTTGGTTGAAATAGCCAACTATCTTAAAAAAAAGAACAAGGATGCTGCCAGGCAGGTAATTAACCAATTGGAACAGAAGTACTACAAGGTAGTCAACGATTTATATACAACTGAAGAGAAGAAAGAGAAGGGCAAAACTGTTGTTTTCAGTATATTCCAAACCATCAAATCATTCACTTCAGGAGAATTTAACGAAGTGGGGGAAAACGCCATTATCGCCCAGGGAGAATTGCTGTCAACAGCCCTTTTTGCTGAATTAATGCTCGAAAACGGATACAAAACAGTTTATCTTCCTGCATTGGACTTCATGAAAATTGACAGCGATAAAGCAGCTGACTCTCATTTCATTAGTGAAAACATTGCAAAAGTTCTTCAAGAAAATGAAGTTGCTGATTACTATATCACGCAAGGATTTATTTGCAGAAATGCCACTGGTGACATCGATAACCTGCAACGCGGAGGAAGCGATTACTCTGCTACTCTAATTGGTGCAGCCATTGATTCTGAGGAAGTTGAAATCTGGACTGATATTGATGGATTCCATAACAACGATCCACGTTTTGTTGAAAACACTAAAAAAATTGATCAGCTTTCGTTCGATGAAGCGGCCGAGCTAGCCTATTTCGGGGCAAAAATTCTTCATCCGCAAACCGTTCTGCCGGCCAAACTGCAAAACATTCCGGTTCGCCTGAAAAACACCATGAACCCAAGCGATGAAGGAACACTGATCACCTCAGAATCCAGCAGTCACGGGATAAAGGCAGTTGCAGCAAAAGATGGGATTACCGCCATTAAAATACGCTCGTACCGAATGTTGAATGCCTACGGATTCCTGAAAAATATTTTCGAGATTTTCGAGTTCTTCAAAACTCCGATTGATATGATTTCAACTTCGGAAGTTGCCGTTTCACTTACGATCGACAATACCAAACACCTGAAGGAAATTGTTTCGGAACTGAAAGAATATGGGGAAGTTGAAGTTGACTCGGATCTGACAATTGCTTGTATTGTTGGCGAAATGATTGCCGAAGAAACAGGTTTTGCTTCCAAAGTATTTGCCGCCCTCAAAGAGATTCCAATCAGGATGATTTCATACGGTGGAAGCCGTCACAACATTTCGGTACTGGTAAAAACCGATCTAAAAAAACAAACACTTCAGGCTCTGAGCAACGACCTTTTAAATTGCAAATAATTTTTACCGATTGAGCTAAACGAACACATTGCTCATTTATTTTACATTAATTAGGATTTTTTTTCTTTAAAATAAGGTTATAAACTATATTTCCCTATATTTGCATCAATATTTCAATTTTTTTATTACATATTATGAAAACAGGTAAAGTTAAATTTTTCAACGAATCTAAAGGATTCGGTTTTATTAAAGACAGTGAATCTGACAAAGAATACTTCGTTCACGTTTCAGGTTTGGTTGACCAAATCAGAGAAGATGACGACGTAACTTACGAACTTCAAGAAGGAAGAAAAGGATTAAACGCGGTAAATGTTAAACTAGCATAATAGTCTAATATTTTAAAGATTTAAAAGTTCGAAGCCCTGCATAATTGCAGGGCTTTCTTTTTGCTATTACTTAATTATCCCCATTTTTTTCATCAGGAAAGTTGCATTCATGGTACTGGTTACACCCTCCTTCAGCTTGTAATCAAACTGCAAATCACCGCCGGAAAGATTTACTTCAAAACACTGATTTTTAATAATCCCCGGAAAAATTTCCGCCAACTCTGTCAGTCTTAAATCGTGGGTAGCCACCATACAATGTGTATTAAGCTGCACCAGTTGTTTCAGAACTTCAACTGAGCCATTCAGCTTGTCAACAGAATTGGTTCCTTTCAGCATCTCATCAATAATAATGAAAAGCTTTTCACCGTTGCGGAGCAGTTCCAGCATATTTTTCAGACGCAGTAACTCAGCATAAAAATACGATTCGTCTTTCATCAGATTATCAGTGGTTCGCATATTTGTAAATAAGCGTACCGGTGAAAACCCAAATGAAGTTGCACAAACTTTACATCCTTGTGAAGCCAGAATTAGGTTGATCCCAATAGTTCGCAAAAAAGTACTTTTACCGGCCATATTTGCCCCGGTAATGATTACAATCTGCTGCCCGTTGCACAGTTCGAAATGATTATCAATTCTTTTTTCAGTCGCAATCAACGGATGACCGAGGTTTTCAGCCTGAATTGTAAACCCACCCGGATAAATCGTTGGAACGGACCATTCAGGATGGTTGTAATTCAAATTGGACAAACTGATCATTGAATCAAATTCAGCAATTACTTCAAACCATTCCTCCAATTGACCGCCATAGTTTTTCTGCCATTTGTGCAGTTGGTAAACACAACGGATATCCCATAGAAAAATCGAATCCAGCACAAATCCCACAAGAATATTCTGGGTATAATCCAATTGGTTCAGGATTTTTTGAAGCGAGGAAGTGATCTGACTGGCTGGTTTTCCCTGATTGTATAATTTGCTGTTTTGTCGAACCAACCAGACTGAATTAAATTCTCTCTTCTCGATAAGAGATAACATATCAACGTACTGATTCAATAATTTTGTTCTTAAACCGAATGCCTTTTTGAATTTACTGATGGTTTGCGAATAGGCAAGAAACAAAACCCACTGCATAAAAACAGCAAAATAAAATAGTTGATCGGGTATTGAATCCATTATCCAAAAGACGCCCAACAACAATGTAACAACCGGAAGTACGGCGAGAACAATTTTTAGGAATGAAATATGTTTCAGGAGCAACGGTTCCTTCTGATGAAAAACTGTTTCAGCAAAACCTGTATTTTCAGCATTTCGCCCTGATGCGAGGAATTGTTGCCGCCAATCCAAATCTTCGGCCAATTCATTAACCGCCAATTGTTTTTGCCTGATGGTCTCAGCGTCCACGTTGCTTTTCTGCACCGATGCAGCCAATTTGTGTTTACCTCCTGAAGTGACTGTCCGGTTCAGAAACTGGAAGAACGAATTCTCACCAAACAAATCAAGATCGTACGAATAATCATGATCGGGATGAATAAATTCAATTCCAGGATCAAACGGGCTGAAATCGCGGTGAATTCCCCTGATCTCATTTGTATTTATTTCGGCCAGATTCTGAAGATATTTCAGTTGCTTTTCAGCGCTGACTGACCGTTTGACCAAAAAGAGAAAAGCTGTCAGGCATAGAAAAACAGCGATCCAGCCGATTATATAACTAACAGGCATCAGGTAAATAAAAACCGGTATAACAGCCAGAAAAAAAGCAAGCCGAAGCCAGGAAATAAGACGAACCTGAAGTTTCTTTTTGCCGAGTTCCAGCTGATATTTATGCGCTAAAGTCTCGTATTGGCCTGTGATTTTGTGTTCCATTAATTAAAAAACTGGTAATGAGCTAAACGATTGATTGTTAAAAGCATGGTTGCGATGTAGATAATAAACGAAACCAATATCGTTGCCGACTCTTCATTGGAAAGGTTGGTTTTTGAAATATCGGGAAGCATCGATTTAAAGTACTTCTTTTGAATCCAGAGAATTGCTTTGTAAGCAGCAAAACCCGTGAGGATTCCCCAGACACAGCCTGTGAGAATATCCAGCGGGAAGTGCAATCCCAGGTATATACGCGTGTATGAAACAACAATTGCCCAAATAAAAATCAACATGGAATACCACCTGTTCCGGAACAAAAAAGTTGTAAAAGCGGCTACCGTAAAGCTATTTGCGGCATGTGCCGAAAAGAAACCGTAGAGACCGCCTTTGTTTACAATGTTGTGGATTAAACCGTTTAAGTTTGGATCATGCGTTGGCCGAAGGCGTTGTGTCAAATCCTTAATCAATCCTGAAAACTGGTCGCTAACAGCAATTGCCAGCGCAAGAACAAAGATGATATAGATTGAATTCCGGCGGTATTTTTTAATGATAAAATACACCATCAGCGCATAAAACGGATACCAAATTTCCTTGCTGGTCCATAAAACATTAACCTTATCCCAAAAGCTGTTGTGAAAACTGTTCAGGAAAAGTAAAAGCGTTTGGTCTATTTGCCGGATTCCGTCTAAAATGCCCATAATAAAAGTGTCTGAAGTATATTAAAATACCTAAAGTCAGGAGTATAAATAAGTACTTTAGGCACTCCCAACTTAAGGTACTCCCAACTTTTTATTTATTCAGTATTTGCCAGATTTTATCTTTCAGGCCAAGGATTCCTTCTCCTGTTATAGATGAGATAAACAGATGCGGAATGTCTTTCAGAACTTCGGAAATTTCAGTTTTTAATTCCTCATCCAGAAAATCGCTTTTGCTGATCACCAGAAAACGCTCCTTGTCGAGCAATTCAGGATTGTACTTTTCAAGCTCGTTCATCAGGATAAAGAATTCTTTGCGGTAATCTTTTGCATCAGCAGGAACCATGAACAAAAGCATGGAATTGCGTTCGATGTGGCGCAGAAAGCGTAGTCCAAGTCCCTTGCCCTCGTGAGCTCCTTCAATAATTCCGGGAATATCGGCCATTACGAACGATTGGTTATCGCGATAACTTACAATTCCCAGATTTGGAACCAGCGTAGTAAACGGATAATCGGCGATTTTCGGTTTCGCGGCCGAAACTACTGAAAGAAGCGTTGACTTTCCGGCACTTGGAAATCCTACCAAACCCACATCTGCCAGAATTTTAAGTTCAAGCGTATAATAACCCTCGATCAGTTCTTCGCCAGGTTGCGCAAAACGGGGAGTCTGCTGCGTTGGCGATTTAAAATGAGTATTTCCCAAACCTCCACGTCCACCCGGAACAAGAATATGTGATTCGCCATCCTGGGTGATTTCGAAGAGGAATTCACCGGTTTCGGCATCTTTTGCCAGGGTTCCCAAAGGAACATCCAGAATAACGTCCTCACCATCAGCGCCGCTGCTGCATTGTTTTCCTCCCGATCCGCCATGACCTGCAAAAACATGTTTACGATATTTCAGGTGAAGCAATGTCCACATTTGGGCATTTCCTCTCAGGATAATATGTCCGCCACGTCCGCCATCCCCTCCGTCAGGACCTCCTTTGGGTTCTGATTTTTCTCTTCTCAGATGTGTCGATCCGGGACCGCCATTTCCTGATTTGCAAAATATTTTAACGTAATCAACAAAATTTGTATCTGCCATATGTGATTTTATTGGGGGCGCAATATGCAAAAAAAAAGACGAATGGCCAACAAACCAATCGTCTTTATGTGTTTATTATCAGAAACTTAAAGTGAACTAACTGTCTCAATCAACCGATTTGCAATATCTTCGACCGAACCCATGCCGTCAATTTTAAAATATTTATCTTGAGACAAATAATAATCTCTCAACGGATCAGTCTTTTCATTGTATATCCTGATTCGGTTTTCAATGATCGATACATCCTGATCATCAGGACGTCCGGACGTTTTTCCACGACTAATTATCCGATTAACCAATTCTTGTCTCGGTACACAAAGGCAAAGCATTCCGGAAACTGAAGTGCCCATTTCTTCTAAAAGATCATCGAGCGCAGTGGCCTGTTCGACTGTGCGTGGGAAGCCATCAAAGATAAATCCGTTGGCATCGCTGTTTTCCTGCAGCTTTGATTTGATCATGCTAATTACAATCGAATCTGAAGCCAGAAAACCTTTGTCCATTAATCTTTTGGCTTCTATTCCAAGCTCTGTTTTTGCAGCAATCTCACTGCGCAACAAATCACCTGTCGAAAGGTGAATCAGTTTAAATTTTTCAATAAGAAAATCGGCTTGTGTGCCTTTTCCGGCGCCAGGTGCGCCAAACAATACAAGATTTAACATCTTCAAGATCAATTGGGTTACTTTTCGGTTACTTTATAAATATCTATCAAATTACGTCCTCTGCCATTGTAATCAAGTCCATAGCCAACTATAAAATCATTTGGGATTTCAATTCCGATATAGTCCAACGGCACTTTTACCTTCAGTGAATCAGGCTTTAAAAGCAATGTTGCAATTTTAATATCCAATGGGTTTTTGCTTCTGATCTGCTCAATCGTTTTTTCAATTGTAATACCTGAATCCACAATGTCTTCCAAAACAACAACCGTGCGACCAGTCAAATCTTCATTCAAACCGATCAATTCTGTTATTTTTCCGGTAGTGCTTGTTCCTGAATAAGAAGCAAGCTTAATAAACGAAATTTCAGCATCGAGTAATGAAATGCGTTTAAATATTTCAGCCGCAAACATGAATGATCCGTTCAGGATACAGATGAACAATGGATTTTTATCTTTAAAATCCTGGTTCATTTTCTCGGCCATTTCTTCTACAATCGACCTGATTTTTTCGTAAGGAATAAACAGTTCAAATTCCTTGTCAAGAATAGTTACGTTTTTCATCGTTCTTCAAATTGGGAAATATTCAGTTGCTGTGGAATCCAAATTTTCTGATTTTTTGGCTTATTTTTGCCTCAGAAAATAAAGCGACAAAGTAACAAAACTAATTTCTATTGGAAAAATTAAATACTGAAAAGATGAAACCTAGAGTAAGCATTATAATGGGAAGCACCTCCGATTTGGGAGTAATGGAAGCTGCCGCCAAAGTGTTGAACGACTTTGAAATACCCTTTGAAATCAATGCTTTATCGGCACACCGAACGCCGGAAGCGGTGGAAATTTTTGCCAAAGAAGCCAAAGCGCGGGGTATCGAGGTGATTATTGCTGCTGCCGGAATGGCCGCTCATTTGCCGGGCGTAATTGCAGCAATGACCACGTTGCCGGTAATCGGAGTTCCGATAAATGCTTCATTAAACGGATTGGATTCGTTGCTTGCAATTGTGCAGATGCCTCCGGGAATTCCGGTCGCTACCGTGGCCGTTAACGGCGCTCAAAATGCCGGAATTCTTGCAGTTCAGATGATGGCAATTGGCGATCAGCAACTTGCAGTCAAGCTTATAGCCTTCAAAGAAGACCTGAAATTAAAAATAGAAAAAGCCAATAAAGATCTCTCTGAAATAAAATTTAAGTTTAAGACAAACTAGACATAACTTATTATTAAAATTGTTGTAACTTGTATGCAAAATCAGGGTTCCTGAAATTAATTCAGGAACCTTTTTTTACATCCATGTTATGAAATTGTTAATAGCTTTTTCAGTATTCGTAATCCTGAATTTCGTGGCGCCTGCTTCGATAGCTCAGGATGTATTTCTGTCAGGATCAAGGTCGCAGGCATTGGCTGGGGCTTCAGTCAGTTTGGTCGATTGCTGGTCGGTTTTTGGAAACCAGGCTGGCATTGCACAAATCGACCGGCCAACGGTCGGAGGTACATTTCAAAACAGGTTTCTGGTTGAAGAGCTGTCCTCCGGTTCGGGTATTTTTATATTGCCCATACAGTCTTCAGTTTTTGCAATTTCCGTATATCAGTTCGGAAAAACCACTTTCAGGCACGAAAAATTCGGCGTTACTTTTGCCCGAAGTTTAAATCCGCGACTTCATTTTGGACTTCAATTCAACTATTATCGCTTTTTTCTGGCCGAAGACAACCGGTCTGTTGGTTCGTACGGATTGGAACTGGGATTTCAATACCAGCTTACCGAACAACTCTTGCTGGGAATCCATTCCTTGAACCCATATAAAACAAGTATAAAAACAATTTCGGGGGAATACTCCTATCCTTCCCTTTTCAATATTGGCGCGCACTATAAACTTTCTGATTCTTTCGGTTTTATTGCTGAACTGGAAAAAGACCTTTTATATCCACTGAATTTCAAAACCGGGGTGGAATATGACATCCTGAACAATCTGTTTATCCGAACCGGTATTTCCGGAAAACCATTCCAATTAGCTGCCGGAATGGGCTTTGCAGTGAAAAAACTTAAGCTTGATCTGGCCGTGGCGTACAATCAATACCTCGGAAATTCTCCATCTGTTTCATTTCAATACCAATTCTGATGATAAAAATTGCCGGTCAGATACTATTGATACTTTTGGTTGTCGCTGCAAAGGCGCAGACCCCGGCAGTACAACAAACACTCGAAGATTTGATGGAATCGCTGAGTTCCGAGCCAGATGAGAACTCAGATTTTCAGGAAATAATGGACGACCTTGCCTACTTCGGACAGCATCCGTTGCTGATTAATTCGGCCACAAAAGAGGAGATGCAGCGACTACACTTTCTGCCCGACATACTGATTGACGATTTAATTGAGTTCAGGACAAAGACCGGCCAGATTTATAGTTTGTATGAAATGATGACGATCGAAGGATTCAATCCTGAATTATTAAGCAAGCTGGAACCATTTATCAGTTTTGATGTCAGAGGAAACGAACGCAAAAGCAAAAAATCGGACAATGATGTATTTGTGCGATCAACCAGGGCTTTTTCCGCTGCTGAAGGTGGCGTAAAAAATCCAAATTACGAGGGAGCGATGGAACGGTACTATTTGCGATTTAAACACAAATCATCTGATCTTGAATATGGTTTTGTTGCTGAAAAAGATCCGGGCGAGGCTTTTTTTTCGGGATCAAACAAATACGGATTTGATTATGCAGGTGCTTTTGGCAATTTCAAGCTTGGATCGGCCGGACAAAGAGTGTTTGTGGGCGATTATCATGTTCGGTTTGGACAAGGTTTGGTAGCCTGGCAAGGTTTTTCAATGGGAAAATCGTCGGAAACTACCCAAACCTTCCGGTCAGGACAGGGAATCCGATCGAGCTCTTCAACCGATGAAAACCAGTTTTTCCGGGGAATTGCAAGTCAGCTAAAATTCGGAAAGTTCAGTTTTATGCCGTTTGTTTCATTCAGGTCGCTGGACGCAAATGTTGACACAATTGAAGGGAAACCATTTTTCGGAGCGTTTCAAACCAGTGGATATCACCGCACAAAATCGGAAATTTCAGGCAAAAATGCACTTAACCAAATGGTTGTCGGTGGTTATGCAAGCTTTTCATATCAACGGTGGTCGGTTGGCGCAACGGCAGTTTTTACCCGTTTTAATGCCGAAATGGATCGAAGTGACGGGTCTGAAAATCAATTTTTGTGGGAAGGACAGCAAAACTTTGTTGCAGGAATTGACTGGAAAGGCTCGGTGCGGAATGTTTTTATTTTTGGCGAAGCGGCTCTCAGTGCAAACAATGGGAAAGCCTTATTAACGGGCATAATGCTAAAACCGGCATCGAACGCAGAGTTTACTGCTGTTTACCGGAATATCAACAAAACTTACTTCAGCTTTTTCGCAAATTCATTTACAGAATCGTCGCGTACAAATGACGAACAGGCACTCTATTTCGGGTTTAAATTCTTCCCGGCTCCCCGTTGGACGATCAGAACTTATGCCGATTTTTTTGAACACCGCTGGATTAAATATACAACGGCCGCTCCATCAAAAGGCACTGAACTGTTTGCCCAGGTATCATTTGCACCTTCAAGAGAAACAGATATTTACCTGCGTTTCTTTCAGGAAGACAAAGAATTGAAAGTTACTTCAGGTAATTTAAGATTCAATCAGCCTCAGCGAATTAACCGTTTGCGGTTAAATTTCAGCCGTGAGATAAATGAAAATTTCAGTATAAAAAACCGGATCGAACTGTCGCTTTATTCAAGACTGGAAAAAGAAAAGGGATACCTTGTTTATCAGGATTTAATTTACAAACCTGTGGGCAAACGGTTTTCGATGAACGGACGATTGGCATATTTTGAAACAGACGGATACAATTCGAGATTGTACGCTTATGAAAACGATCTGCTGTATTCGTTTTCGATACCGGCACTTTACGGAAAAGGAATCCGCAGCTACTTCAATTTCAGGCAGGCGCTGACTGATAAATTGACATTTTGGCTCAAGTTTGCCGCTACCCACCGATTTTCGCAAACCGGAACAGAGGAACCTGATGACCTGGCTACAAAATCGGAATTAAAAATTCAGCTAAGGTATCAGTTCTGATTAATGTAATATTGTAAATCAGGGAAAATCAAGTTGTTATACAGAGGTGAAAAAATCAAATTATTGAGATTTTGTAACTCATGTTCATTCTCAATTGCTATATTTGCGCTTCAAAAAAAATCTGTGCATGATTCCAAAAATAAACTTCGACGACATACGTCCTTTTAACGATTCAGAGGTCGATAAATACATACAACTGCTTCTGAATGAACCACGTTTTCAACATATTTTAGAATTTATTTTCAAGGAAAAAGAAAAAATAGAACATGCACGGGTTGCCCTCGCGCATATCCATACAATAAAAGACCTTCAATACAAATTCGTTTATCACTTGATTAACGAACTCATCCTGAAACGGTCAACTGACGGTGTGACCTCAAGCGGACTGGAAAATCTGGACAAAAGCAAAAGTTATTTGTTCATTTCAAACCATCGGGATATTATTCTCGATTCGGCGATCCTTAATTTTCTGATTGTGCTGGAAGGCATGAATACGACTGAAATCGCGATCGGCAATAATCTACTGATCGAGAATTGGATTGAATATGCAGTAAAACTCAACCGCGCATTTGTTGTTCGCCGCAATCTTCCGGCCCGCGAAATGCTGATGGCTTCAAAGAAACTTTCGGAATACATCAGGAGAAACATTACCAAAAAGAACAACTCGGTTTGGATAGCCCAACGCGAAGGCAGAACCAAAGACGGCTTCGATAAAACTCAAATAGCCCTGCTTAAAATGCTTAATTTAAGCAATATAAACGAATTCAGCGAAGGTTTTAAGGAATTACAGATTGTTCCGATTTCAATTTCGTATGAAATAGAACCGTGTGGGATTTCGAAGGTTGATGAGTTGTACAAAAAAAATACCGAAGGTTTCGAAAAAACGCAGGAAGATGATTTACGAAGTATGGGACACGGGCTTGTGAATCCAAAGGGTCGGGTTCATTTTGCATTTGGCCGACCAATTACCGATCAGATTGACCTGTTTGCCAAAGAAGCTACAATCGGCGAACAAATTGAAAAACTTGGCGACTATATTGACCAACAGATTTACAGCAACTTCAAACTTTGGCCAAACAATTACATTGCCGAAGACCTGCTGAACGATTCCGGCACAAACTCCAATCATTACACTAAAGATCAATACAATAAATTCTGCATTTTGCTTGAAGATGCGCTGACTTCAATTTCCGGCGAAAAAGGAACAATCCGTTCCATGTTCCTGCAAATGTATGTAAACCCTCTGCTGAACCAGCGAAAATCATTGAACGGAACGGATAATGACTGAAACGATTGGTGGAATTATTTGGGATTGGAACGGAACATTGTTGAACGATATTGAATTGTGCGTTCAAACAATCAATGAAATGCTTCAGAAAAGAAACCTTCAGCAGTTGACGGTTGATGAATACAGAGAAGTTTTTTCGTTTCCAGTAAAAGATTATTATCAGAAAATTGGGTTCGATTTTAATCATGAACCTTTTGAAATTCCGGCCCTCGAATTCATTGAGGAATACAATTGTCAGGTAAAGGGCTGCAAACTTCACCAGAATTCAGTCTCAGTTCTCAATTATTTCCAATCAATTGGAATCCGTCAATTTGTTTTGTCGGCGATGAAACAAGATGCTTTGGATCAATGCCTTGAACAGCAAAATATCAGTCATTATTTTGAGCATATTTCTGGTTTGGATAACCATTATGCTGCCTCGAAAATCGAAAACGGACAACAACTTATTTCCGAATTGAACTTAAATGCCAGCGAATTAATTTTGATTGGCGATACCGTTCATGATTTTGAAGTAGCCCGCGAACTTGGCTGCCAATGCGTACTTATAGCCAATGGCCATCAATCCAAACACATCCTCGAATCAACAGGGGTTCTTGTGATCGACGAACTCAATCAATTGCTTGGCTAAAATATCTTCAGTAAAAAAGCGACCAGCAAATACAAAAATATGGATCAGGAACGAATACCGGTCACAATTATCACCGGATTTTTAGGAGCAGGGAAAACCAGTTTACTGAACAAACTGATCAGCAAACATCCGGAGAAAAAGTTTGCCATTATTGAAAATGAATTCGGTGAAACCGGTATCGATGGGGCTTTGATTGCCGCAGCTCCAGATGACATTTTTGAGTTGAGCAATGGCTGCATCTGCTGTTCTTTGGGCGAAGATTTCCTGTTTACGCTCGAAAATCTGCTTGGAAGTTCTTCAAAATTCAACCATTTATTGATTGAAACCACCGGCATTGCCGACCCATCGTCCATCATCGATGCTTTTGTTTCGGGAGAAAGTATCCAAACCCAGTTTCGTATCGACAGCGTGGTGTGCGTTGCCGATGCTGTGAACATGGAAGATTTGATGGATGACCAACTGGAAGTGAGAAAACAACTTGCGTTGGCAGATTTGATTTTGCTGAATAAAACGGACAGCGTTCATCCGGATTATGCAAAAAGCCTGATGTTGACGATCGCAGAAATCAGTCCGATGGCAAAGATTTTTACTACTTCGTTTGCCAATATCGACCAAATTAATGTGCTGGATACCAATTCCTACTCGCGCGAGGCCATTGAAAATTCAACGCTTACCTTTTGTGCGCTGGAGGTTTCAAAACCAATGGAGCAGAAAAAATCCAAAATGATTATGAATCCGGGAAAAACTTCAGCAAATCGTCACGATATTACTTCGGAAGGCTTCTCGTTTACCGGAAATTTCGATGTGAATAAATTCGGTTTATGGATGCAGAATTACCTGTATTTCAACAAGGAAACAATTTTCAGGGTAAAAGGAATTGTGAGCTTTGAAAACACTGCCGATCAGTTTATTTTTCATGCAGTGCGCGGTTCGTACATGTTTGAAGTTGGAAAAGAATGGAAAGACGAAGCGCGTTTCAGTAAACTTGTTTTCATCGGAAAAGATATCTCAAGAACAGAATTGGAAAGAAACCTGAAACAACTTTTGGCAAAAAAGGATTAAAATTGAAAACTAACTGAATGGTTTGTCTTCATATTTGGTTAAACCAAACACTTCAATTGTCTGCTCTTTATCATTAATTTTATATACAATTAGATATCCCTTGTAAATGATTTCACGAATATCTTCTCTGTCAAAAAACATGGATTTTCGGTTTTTATAAGGCATCTTGGTAACCGCTTTTATCCTTCCAATTATTTCTGATTTAAATTTCCGGGCAGCGAAAGGCTTGTCTTTGGCAATAAATTCAACCTGATCATTCAACTTAACTTTGAATGAAGTTAAAATTTTAAGCCTCATATTTCTTGATTGTGGTTTCTAATTCATTGTCCAATTGTTCAATGCTTATAAACTCAGCAGTTCCATTTTCAAGCTCTTCAAGCTCATTTTTTAAATATTCCTGAATTGAGACAAACTCAGCATCTTCCCTGATTAACTGAATTTCCTCTTTATTAAAACGGCTAAGAAACCACATTAAGTGCTTATATATCTTATCATTTACTCTAAGTCGGATTGTCTGCATAGCATCAATTTTGAACAAAGATACAATTCGGAATTGAAAATCTCAAGTACAGAATTGGAAAGGAACCTGAGACAACTTTTGGTGAAAGAGGATTAAAGAAAAAAAAGAAAATAACCAATATTCAATAACCAATATCCAAAAGCAAAACTTGGAACTTGGAACTTTTTTAATACTCCTTAGTCTGAATATCCCTGATATACAACTGCAAACTTGTTTTTCCTCTGAATTCGTTTTCGGCAATTGAATAACAAATATCAAAAGGCAAACCCTGACTGATGGCTTCGAAGTGCTGGGCCTGGTTAAAGGCGATTGCTGAAAATTGCGAAGAATTACTGGTTGCTTCAATCAGATCAAGCTTCAGGTGTTCCATATTTTTACCAACCGGACGGCTGCTGCCGCTGTCGAACACGTTTTCGGTAATAAAAACCGGAACCATGTTGTGTGGACCAAACGGTGCAAACTGTTTCAGGAGCCGGTAAAATTTTGGGGTAATGTCCGAAAGTAAAATCTTGGCTTCAGCTTCAATCGATTCGGTTTGTTGTTTATCGGTGATCAATCGGGTTACAATATCTTCGAAGCGCCGCGAGAATTCGTATATATTTTCGATTTTCATTGTCAAACCCGCTGCGTACATGTGTCCGCCGTACGATTCGAGCAAATCGCTGCAAAGTCCGATCGCTTCATACAAATCGAAATCGCGCACTGAACGGGCAGAACCGGTTGCCATTCCATTCGATTCGGTCAATACAACTGTTGGCCGGTAATAGTGTTCGGTCAGACGTGAAGCAACAATTCCCACAACTCCTTTGTGCCAGTCGCGGTTATAAAGTACAGTGGCATTTTTCGCATCATGATCAGGATTGCGTTCAATCATTGCGAGCGCTTCCTGAGTAATATCGCGGTCGAGTGTTTTTCTGATTTCGTTGTACGAGTTTATTTCATCGCCCAGCAACATGGCTTCTTTTTCGTTGGTGGCAGTTAAAATGGCCACCGATTTTTTACCATGTTCTATACGTCCCGAAGCGTTAAGACGGGGTCCGATTTTGAAGACAATGTCACTGATAGATATTTCTTCGGAATTAAAACCCGAATATTTCATGATGGTTTTCAGGCCAATGCTTGGCGATGAGTTTAGCTTTTTAAGTCCGTAGTAGGCCATCACCCTGTTTTCACCGGTTACCGGAACAATATCTGAAGCAATGCTTACCACTAATAAATCAAGCAATTCGGCAATTTCAGAGAACGGTACATCGTTCATTTTCGAATAGGCCTGAAGTAGTTTAAAACCTACCCCGCAACCCGAAAGTTCTTTATAGGGATAACTGCAATCAGGACGTTTCGGATCGAGAACCGCTACTGCATTGGGAATAATATCATCGGGATTGTGGTGATCGCAGATGATGAAATCGATCCCAAGATCTTTGGCCATCTGGATTTTTTCAACCGCTTTAATCCCGCAATCGAGCACAATTACCAGCGTGACTTTTTGCTCGGCAGCATAAAGAATGCTGGTTTTTGAAATCCCGTAACCTTCAGAATAACGGTCAGGAATATAATAATCGAGGTTTTGAATGCGGGTGCGGAGAAAGGTGTACATCAAGGCAACTGAAGTGGTTCCATCCACATCATAATCGCCGTAAATCAGCACTTTCTCCTGATTATTGATCGCCCTTTCAAGTCGTTCCACTGCTTTGTCCATGTCCTTCATCAGAAACGGATCGTGCAGATCTGTCAATTTTGGCCTGAAGAATGTCTGTGCTTCGGCATAGGATGTAACACCTCGTTGTGCCAAAAGATTGGCAATAACCATATTGACATTTAACGCCGCCGATAAATGTTTAATGATATTTATATCGCCCTCTTTTTTAATATTCCAAACTTTCCCCATCACGTTTTCTTCAGAACAATTCCGATTTTTTCAAAAATTTCTCAAAGATAGGAAATGAACTTAGATATGGAAAGTATATGCTCTACATTCATGCATATTTTGTTAATAATTTTGATTGCAATAGTTTGTTATCTTTGCCGGAAATTTTTTGAATTTTTTAATCGTACGAACGAATGAGTATATCTGATTTAAGCGAACAGGAGATCATTAGACGCAGCTCCTTGCAAAAGATGAAGGAATTGGGCGTTAACCCCTATCCCGCTGCTGAATTCCCGGTAAATGTTTTGGCACTTGAAATTAAAGAGAATTACAATCCTGAACTGAATAATTTTCAGGACGTAGTTGTTGCTGGTCGTATTATGAGCCGCCGAATCATGGGAAAAGCTTCGTTTGCCGAATTGCAGGATTCTTCAGGAAGAATACAACTTTACATGAATCGTGACGAAATTTGTCCGGATGAAGACAAAAGCCTTTACAATGAAGTATTCAAAAAACTACTCGACATTGGCGATATTGTTGGCATAAAAGGATTTGTATTTATTACTCAGACCGGTGAACTTTCAATTCATGTGAGAGAATTCAGTGTGTTGAGCAAATCACTTCGTCCGTTGCCTGTTGTAAAAGAAAAAGATGGTCAGTTGTTCGATGCGGTTACAGATCCTGAAATGAGGTATCGTCAGCGTTATGTCGATCTGATTGTGAATCCGCAGGTGAAAGACACCTTTATCAAACGGACAAAAATCATCAATACGATGCGCCAGTTTTTCAACGAACAGGGTTACCTCGAAGTTGAAACACCAATTTTGCAATCCATTCCCGGAGGAGCTACTGCACGTCCGTTTATCACCCACCACAATGCGTTGAATATTCCGCTTTACTTACGCGTTGCCAACGAACTTTACCTGAAACGCCTGATTGTTGGCGGTTTTGATGGAGTTTACGAGTTCTCGAAAGATTTCCGTAACGAAGGAATGGATCGCACGCATAATCCGGAATTTACCGTAATGGAAATTTATGTGGCTTACAAAGACTACGTCTGGATGATGAACTTCACCGAAGAAATGATTGAGCGCGTGGCCATTGCGCTGCACGGAACTACAGATGTCCAACTGGGTGAAACTACTATCAATTTCAAACGTCCGTTTAAACGGGTGACCATGTACGATGCCATAAAGGAACATACCGGGTTCGATATTTCAGGAAAATCGGAAGATGAACTCAGGGATATCTGCAAACAGGTTGGCATCGAAACCGACCCGACCATGGGAAAAGGCAAACTGATTGACGAACTGTTCGGCGAAAAATGTGAACACCATTATATACAACCTACTTTTATTATCGACTATCCGGTTGAAATGTCACCGCTAACCAAGAAACACCGCTCGGTTGAAGGACTGACAGAGCGTTTCGAACTGATGGTGAACGGCAAAGAACTGGCAAATGCCTATTCGGAACTGAACGACCCGATTGATCAGCGCGAACGTTTTGAAGATCAGATGAAGCTGTCGGAAAAAGGTGATGACGAGGCGATGTTTATTGATCAGGACTTTTTACGTGCGTTGGAATACGGAATGCCGCCAACTTCAGGAATGGGAATCGGCATTGACCGTTTAACGATGTTCATGACCAACAACCTGTCGATTCAGGACGTACTTTTCTTCCCGCAAATGAAACCTGAAAAGAATGCGGACGCCGCTGACCCGGATGAAAAATTCGAAGAACTCGGAATTCCTTCGGAATGGGTTGAAGTCATAAAAAAAATAGGGTTAAAAAAAGTTAAAGAGTTAAAAGAAGTTAAGGCCAGCAAATTTTTTAACGACATTTGCGGTTTCAACAAAAAAAATAAGCTGGGCCTGATCAATCCTTCAATGGATGATGTAACCAAGTGGCTGTTATAACCGGAAACTAAATGTTTGAAAACTCCAAAATAGCTATTATCGGAAGTGGAAGTTGGGCCACGGCACTTGCAAAAATTCTTTTGCACAATGTTGAAAGCATCAACTGGTATTTCCGAAATCCTGATAATATTGAACAATTCAATCGCTTCAAACACAATCCCAGCTACCTGCGAGGTGTTGAATTTGATGTAAGCCGGATAAATTTCTTCACCGACATAAACGAAGCTGTTGACGGCGTTGACATTGTGATTCTTGCCATTCCTTCAGCGTTTCTGAAAGAAGCCATGTCGAGCGTCACCGTTGATCTGAACCCGAAGTTTATAGTTTCGGCCGTAAAAGGCATTGTTCCTGAAGACAACCTGATTGTTGGCCAATATCTTCACCAGTATTTCAATATTCCGTACGAACGGATCGGTGTAATTGCCGGTCCTTGTCATGCAGAAGAAGTTGCGCTTGAAAGGTTATCATACCTTACCATTGCCTGTCCTGACGTGAAAAGGGCACGGGGTTTTGCTTTCCGGCTCGAATGTCCGTATATCAGAACCCATGTTTCCGACGATATTTACGGAACCGAATATGCTTCGGTGCTGAAAAATGTGGTGGCCATTGCCTCCGGAATTGTACACGGTTTGCGCTACGGCGATAATTTTCAGGCAGTACTGATTTCAAATGCCATTCAGGAAATTAAACGTTTCGTTGATAAAGTTCACCCGATTACCCGCGACATTAAAAGTTCCGCCTATTTGGGCGATTTGCTGGTTACAGCCTATTCTCAGTTCTCCAGAAACCGTACTTTTGGAACCATGATCGGCAAAGGTTATTCAGTTCGTACTGCGCAACTTGAAATGCACATGGTTGCCGAAGGTTATTACGCGGCCAAGTCCATCAAGGAAATCAACGAAGAATTCAGGGTAAATATGCCGATTGCCGAAGCCGTTTATAATATTTTGTACGAAAACATCTCCCCCGCCATCGAAATCAGATTGTTAACTGAAAATCTTAGATAAAAGAAAATATATAAAATAACCACATAGACACATAGGTCACATAGAAAAAAAACTATGTGTCCTATGTGGTTTTAAAAAATAAACAGATGAAGAATATTACTCTAAATTTCGACAAGACTTTTGATTTTATTTCGAAAGACTCCATTTTCTCATACAAGAAAGCGATTGAAAGTCACAATGTGGCACTGTCGAACAAAACCGGAAAAGGAAACGATTTCCTCGGCTGGACCACTTTACCAACTTCAATCGGAGAAACAGAACTTGCTGATTACGAAGCAACCGCAGCCAAACTGGTAGCCAAAAACATCGACATTTTTGTCGTTATTGGCATCGGTGGTTCATACCTCGGAGCCAAAGCGGTTGTTGATGCACTTTCTGACAGCTTCGCACATCTTAAAGAACGCAAAAGCCCGTTCATCCTTTTCGCCGGACAAAATATCAGCGAAGATTACCTGTTCGAACTTCGCGAGTTGCTGAAAACCAAAGAATACGCAATGGCGGTAATTTCCAAATCGGGAACAACCACCGAACCTGCATTGGCTTTCAGGTTACTGAAACAGGATATTGAAGATAAATACGGAAAAGCGGAAGCCAACGAACGAATTGTTGCCATTACCGACGCCAGCAAAGGCGCATTGCGCTCACTGGCAACCATCGAAGGGTACAAAACTTTCGTTATTCCTGATGATGTTGGCGGACGTTATTCGGTGCTGACTCCGGTTGGTTTGCTTGCCATTGCAGTTGCAGGATTTGATATCCGCGCATTGGTGCAGGGAGCTGTTGATATGCAACATGCAACCGGCGTGGATGTTCCGTTCGAGGAAAACCTTGCCGCACAATATGCAGCCGTTCGCAACGAACTGTACAAAAACGGGAAAAAGGTTGAAATACTGGTGAATTACAACCCAAAACTTCATTTTCTGGCCGAATGGTGGAAACAGCTTTACGGCGAAAGTGAAGGCAAAGACGGTTTGGGCATTTTCCCTGCATCGGTTGACAATACTTCCGACTTGCACTCGATGGGTCAATACATTCAGGAAGGCGAACGCACATTGTTCGAAACCGTACTTTCAGTTGCCAGTCCCGATCGCGAAGTGCGCATCCCAACTGATGCAGCCGATTTGGATGGATTGAATTTCCTTGCCGGAAAACGTGTTGACGAAGTGAATAAAATGGCCGAACTGGGAACCATGCTGGCACACGTTGACGGCGGTGTTCCAAATATTCAGATCGTTCTTCCAAAACTGAACGAATATTATCTTGGTCAGTTGATCCAGTTCTTTGAAGTGGCTTGCGGTTTAAGCGGATACACTTTGGGAGTGAATCCTTTTGATCAGCCCGGAGTTGAAGCCTACAAAAAGAATATGTTTGCCCTACTCGAAAAACCAGGTTTCGAAGAAGCCACAAAAGCGATTAAAAAACGGTTGTAATAAAAAAATACCATATCTTGCCGAAGCGAAATCTCCATTGAGGGTTCGCTTTTTTTATTGAATTTATGGCAGAGATGAAGTCTGAGGAATGGAAAGGATATGCGTATGCGATTACCGGAACCATCGCATTTTCCAGTTTGTATGTGTTTAGCAAGGCAGGCCTGAACCAGGTTGAACTGGCGCAATTTGGTCTGTATTATTTCGGAATGGGATTTCTGATCAACCTGATATTCATTTTGGTCTCCGGAAAATTCAAACAATTGCCCGCAATTCCGCGAAAGGTAATTGGCTTGCTGGTGTTGCTCGGCGTAATCGATGTTATTTCGAATATTACCTTTTTTATGGCCATTCAGGCCATTCCTGATCCTTCGGTTACCTCCTTTTTGGGGAATCTGTTTCCGGTATTTCTGAGTATTCTTGGGATTACTTTCCTGAAGGAACGTTTCACCCTGATTGAAGCAATCGGTGCGATGATTGCACTTGCCGGTGCTTTCGCCATCAGCTATTCGGGCGATATGAGCTGGAGCAAATTTTTCATTCCCGGAACCGGATTTGTGGTGATTAACACGCTCTTTGCAGCCACCGTTTCAGTGATTGTAAAAAAGAACGTTCAAAAAGCCAGTCCCGAAGTTTTTAACCTTAACTCAAATGGCTGGATATTCCTTTTCTTTCTCATCTATTTTTTGCAAAGTGGGCAATCGCTCGCGATCCCGGTGTCAGCCTTCAGGAACATTGCTTTGGGGGCATTTTTCGGTTCATTCGTCGGGCTGCTGTCGTTCTTTTATTCTTATCGTTACATCACTGCATCACGATCGTCGATCATCCAAAGTTTAAAAGGAATTTTTGTGCTGATCATTGCATACTTTTTCTTCGGAAATTTCCCCCTGCCGGTTCAGTTGTGGGGTGGAGCAGTCACTGTTGCCGGAGTAATCATTATGACTTTGGCGCAGGCCGGAGTGTTGCGGGTTGGGAAACGTCATTGAGCACAAGCGAGTTTCTGAATAAATGAGTCATTGAACTGATTGTATTTCATACGCTGCTTACTGATGAAACCTGACATTGTTCCGGTTGTGCGGAATACCCATAAAATCAATGATTTGTTGTTTTGAAACAGGCGCGGTGGCACCAATCGTGGTGGCGATCATTGCACCGGCTGCATTGCCGAAACGGAGCGCTTCATCAATCGGGTGCCCGTTCATGTAATAATGTACGAATCCGGCAGAAAATGCATCACCCGCGCCAACCGTATCGCCCAGACTGATCTGATAGCCTGGATCGTAATGAAAAACATCCTCCTGAGTCAGGCAAAAAGCTCCGTTTGAACCAAGCGTGCAAAGAATGATTTCCAGATCGAATGTTTCGAGCGCTTCCCTTGCAAGGTCTTTCAGGTTCGTATTTTTCAGCCCAAGCAATTCTTTTGTGATCAACAATTCCTCATCATTGGTTTTCAGAATATTGGCCATTCGCAGGCTTTCCTCAACAGAAGCAGCGGTATAACATTTTTTCCGGAGATTGATATCGAGAAACTTAACAACATCCGGAGACTCATGAATCAATTCGCGCAAAGTATTTTTCGAAATGCCATATCGCTGAACCAAAGTTCCGAAACAAACGCAATCTGCCTCACTAAAAGCATCGATCATCTCATAATTGATTTCAATGTGATCGTAGGCAACATCGGTGGTAATATTAAAATCGGGATTTCCATTCTCGTCGATCTTTACTTTTACCGAACCAGTCGGGAATTCATAGTCGGTTTGGATGTTCTCGTCGGAAAGGCCAAGATTCCGGAGTGCTGCTCTGGCATCACGTCCGGCTTTGTCGTTCCCCACCTTGCTGAGCAAAGTGCCCTGGTCGCCGAATGAATTGATTCGGTAAATAAAATTGGCAGGAGCACCTCCCAACACTTTGCCCGCTGGAAGCAAATCCCACAATAACTCACCAAAAGCGGCAATTTTCTTCGGCATGATTCTAATTTAAAATAGGCTGGCAAGATAAATAAAAAACAAAAAATGCCGTTTGTAATCTTCGGTTTGTTATGAACCAACAAATTAACAGTCTTACCTGTTCTATTTCGGGGTGTTAGTAAAATATTCGGTAGGTTTGCCGCATTGAAACATCGAAAAAAGCATAAACAAAAGTGAATTATCTGGCTCATATCTATCTTTCGGGCGATTCTGAAGAAATCAAACTCGGGAATTTCATAGGCGATTTTGTGAAGGGGAACCGGCATCAGGAATTTCCGGAGCAAGTGGCTTATGGAATACTTCTTCACCGGCGAATCGATTCGTTTACCGATCAACATGCTGATGTGAAGGAATGTATCAAACTATTGCGTCCGGGTTACGGCAGATATTCAGGGATCATAACCGATGTCTTTTTCGATCATTTTCTGGCCGCCAACTGGGACGAGTATTCGATACACACCTTGCGCAACTTCGCAAAAAATGCACATGGAGTGTTTTTATCCAACTTTGGACTGCTCCCATTTCGGGTGAAACAGTTTCTGCCATTTCTGATACACCACAAACGCCTGGAGTCGTATGCCAAACGCGAAAATCTCCTGAATGTATTTGAAATCATGTCGCGCCATACTTCCCTGCCCGCCAACAGCGACTGGGCGATGCAGATCCTGAGTGAGGAATACGATCAGTTTGAAGCCCTCTTCCGCAGTTTCTTTCCTGAATTAATTGATTACGTGGAAACGGAGTATGCTGTAGAAATTGCAAGGCCGGAAAAAGTCCGCTAACTCCGAAGGAGTTAAATGTTAATGGTCTCCAGTGAAACTGGAGGATTGCGAACTGATTATGCGTCCCTAAAAATTTGCCGGATTAAAATACTCCCAACTGAATAGATCATTTGTGTCTTTTATTTTCCTGGATGAATATCTCCAAGTCAAAACGTTAGCAATTTCTTCTGAGACAATAATACTTCCAATCAATTTCCTATCTGTTTGCTTTTCATTTTCCCGAAGGCAATAGTATAGCAAAGCATTGTGTTTGGCCGGAGCTTCAGGATCGCTTCGTTTGGTTTTTGTATCAAAAAGTGCGGTTATTCCTGTTTTAAATCTCACTATAAAATCGACATAGAAAAGTGCATCTACATTCATACTATTTTTGTATGGAACTGCGCAATGTTCCTTGCCGCTATCTCCATTCTTGTACCACCAATCAATGTGTTCAGAATATTTCTCCAACTCTGACACAAAAGTTTTCTCTGGTGTTGAAGCATTTTTCGATTCAAAAAATGGTTCCAAAGCATGAAATTCTACCTGCTCTCTTTTGCTGTACATTTCAGGATAATCGCGTTCTTCCGGAACTTCCCAAGCCCGGCTTTCAGTTCGGGTTTGTTCATTGCGCAAGGTCAGCGCATTCAGCCTAGTTCAGGTAAGTTGAACCCACAAAAAAAAGCGTGGACCCCGCCTTACCCGCCCCCGAGGCCCTGAGAAGCCCACACAGAAATGATAAGTCAAAAGCCCACGCCGTTTTGGCGCGAGCATTTGCTTATTACTCCATTTCTGTGTTCGCTTAATGAAATTTCTCAGGTTTCGGGGAGCGCGAACAATAGCAAAATGCTATGTTAGAATTTTAATTTACAGTTATTTATATGTTCCTTTATTTACTATATCTCTATTTCGATTTTATATTCTGCAATGGTTACTATTTCGGTTTCTTCAAATTTCTCTATAATAAGTAAATCGGAATCTCCGGTAATCAAATAGTCGGCTGAACTATCTTTTGCCAATGCCAAAAGGAAATTGTCTTTTTTATCCCGACAAATTTCAACAGCTGATGTAACTTCAATAAATACAGCATATTCCTCAATGATTTCGAGCAAATTATCTACATCTGGTTTTGAGAAATATTTTTTCAATTTAGGCCGTTTAACTACATCCAAAAACTCCAAAAGAAGTTCAGAACAAAAAACAAGTTGCACATTTTTGTTTTTCAACAACTTATCTATGAAGTTGAATTGTCTCGTCAGCAAAAAGCTTATCCATAAATTTGTGTCAACAATAATTCTATGCTTTTTTATCATAGCGCAATTGTCTAACTTTTTCTACTTCACTTGTAATTTCTTCAAGAGTAGGAGCATTTTGACTTTTTTTTCGCAGCTTTTCAAGCATCATACTCAAGGAAGGTTTCGATTTTATGGTAATCAAATTAAGTGACTCTAAATCTTTGAGCAGTTGTTTTGCCTTTGGATTTTTTATTTGTATACTCATTGTTTCCATAATCTATTGTATTTTATTCTATTAGCTTTTAC
Source organism: Prolixibacteraceae bacterium (assembly GCA_019459485.1). Lineage (GTDB taxonomy): Bacteria > Bacteroidota > Bacteroidia > Bacteroidales > Prolixibacteraceae > Aquipluma. Next base: position 692 of record JAIBEZ010000075.1, on the reverse strand, counting down.
TTTCGTTGAATTCGCGCCTCGCGTATGACTTATTTTTAACGATTTGCAGTTCCATATTTACTGTTTGGCTCGCTGCCCATTTGGTGTTGGGATATTGCTAACCCGTACAAATATACGGGGGCAAAATCGGCACCGTTTTCCCATTCAATGGTATTAAAAACAATCGAAAATTTCATGAATTCGCTTTTGTCTTTTAATGGTTTAAAGACAGTCCCGTTCAGTTCATTTTCTAAGTCCGCGGTTGTTTCAGTTCCATCATTGAACTTCAAAGATAATTTATAATCACTGATATACCTGGCTTGTGCTATTTCTAAAAACATGCTGTTTTACTTTAACTGTTCAATCTTAAATGATTCCTAAGTATAATCAGTCCGTAAAATCTAGATATCTCTGGCGTATACTGATAATTAATCTACGTTTTTTCTATACGTTGGTTTTTTTGTGTACCAATGGCAAATATAGTATTGTTTTGCGGCGAACTCAACAAAGAAAAGAAACCTTTCAGGGAAAATTTGTTCAGCGTATTTCATTTTCACCCCGGTTGGTTTCATTTTCACCTCAACATCGGGGTTCCCGACCCTGATTGGTTTCATTTTTTGTTCGATGGGTTTCATTCTGACCCCGGCATTGAGGTCGGCGACCCCGGTTGGTTTCATTTCTACCCCAACATCGGGGTTCCCGATCCTGATTGG
>JAIBEZ010000085.1 GCA_019459485.1 Prolixibacteraceae bacterium | reverse complement strand
AACCCGTAAAGTTGGATTGGGTTTGTCGCTTTTCAAACAGAATGCAGAGATGACGGGCGGAAACTTTAAAATTGAATCGGAGTTGGGAAAAGGGACAAAAGTGACTGCGACATTTGGACTGAACCATCTTGACAGACCAATAATGGGAGATTTGGTTGGAACCTTACTTATACTGATTTGCTCTTCCGAAGAAATCAATTATGTCTTTAAACATCAAACGCCTTCCGGAGGATTTGAACTGGATACCCGAGAAGTCCGGCAAACGCTTGAAAATGTTCCGATTAGCAATCCTGAAGTCAGATTGTTTCTGAAAGAAATGCTTCAGGAGAATTTAGAACAAATCCAAATAAGTGAATGATGACAAATCTTAGAGATTATTAGTTTCAAACTATTGACCTTTAGCGAATAATGAATAATTTCATTAAACATTCCTAATCAACTCACGATGAACAAAATAAAAAACCTGGCTGACTTAAAGAAACTTCAATCCGAAGTTCAGTCGAAAATCAAACTAAGAGAAAAAGGCGACAGCCCTGAGCAATTGGTTCAGATCAAAGTTTCGATGGCAACCTGCGGCATTGCTTCAGGAGCAAAAGAAACCATGAACTTCCTTATTGAGGAGCTTGATCATCAGGGAATCGACGCCATCGTTACCCAAACTGGTTGCATGGGATATTGCTACGCCGAACCAACCATCGAATTGACGATTCCGGGAAAAGCACCAGTGGTTTACGGTTTTGTCAACAAAAACAAGGCACTGGAAATCATTGAGAAACACATTAAACTCAATGAAATGGTAGATGGAATTATTCCGGTAGCTTATTCAACAATAGAAAATAAATAAAATCAAACGGACAATTATGGCCGAATACAATATGCACATTCTTGTATGCGGGGGTACCGGATGCAAGGCTTCAGAAAGCGAACTGATCAAATCGAATTTTCAACACCGCCTCAACGAGTTCGGGCTTTCCGACGAAATTCAGGTTGTTCTGACCGGATGTTTCGGATTCTGCGAAAAAGGACCCATCGTGAAAATTTTGCCTGATAACACTTTTTACACCCAGGTTACTCCTGAAGATGTAACCGAAATTGTTAATGAACACATTATCAAGGGCAGAAAGGTGGAGCGTTTGCTGTACCGCGATCCCGAAACGCATGAGTTGGTGGGCGATTCGAAAGGAATGGACTTTTACAAGAAGCAAATTCGTATTGCTTTACGCAACTGCGGTTTTATCAATCCTGAAAACATTGAAGAGTACATTGGTCGAGACGGTTATGCCGCTCTCGGAACCTGCCTTTCAGAAAAAACGCCGGATGAGGTGATTGAAATGATCAAAGATTCCGGGTTGCGTGGTCGTGGCGGCGGTGGTTTTCCAACCGGACTGAAATGGCAATTGACCCGCAAATCAGTGAGCGACCAGAAATACGTGGTTTGCAACGCCGACGAGGGCGATCCGGGTGCATTTATGGATCGTTCCATTTTGGAAGGCGATCCGCATTCGGTGCTCGAAGCCATGGCCATTTGCGGATATTGCGTTGGCGCCGACAAAGGCTTGGTCTATATTCGTGCCGAATATCCTTTGGCCATCGAGCGCCTGAAAATTGCAATCAATCAGGCAAGAGAATATGGTTTGCTTGGCGATGACATTTTGGGAACCGGATTTAATTTCGATGTTGAAATCCGATACGGGGCAGGAGCTTTTGTGTGTGGCGAAGAAACGGCGCTGATCCATTCGATGGAAGGCAAGCGTGGCGAACCGACAGTGAAACCACCATTTCCGGCGGAAAAAGGATACAATGGCAAGCCAACCAATGTGAACAATGTGGAAACGTTTGCCAATATTCCGGTCATCATCAACAAAGGGCCCGAATGGTTCGCTTCCATCGGCACTGAAAAATCGAAGGGAACCAAGGTTTTTGCGCTCGCCGGAAAAATCAACAATGTGGGCTTGATTGAAGTTCCGATGGGAATTACCCTTCGTGAAATTATATACGATATTGGCGGCGGAATCAAGGATGGACGCGAATTTAAAGCCGTTCAAACCGGTGGTCCTTCCGGAGGTTGCCTCACCAAATCGTTTTTGGATACACCGATTGACTACGATAATTTGGTCGCTGCCGGTTCAATGATGGGTTCAGGTGGAATGATTGTGCTTGACGATACCGATTGCATGGTGGCGATTGCCAAATTTTACCTCGAATTTACGCTCGACGAATCGTGCGGAAAATGCACTCCCTGTCGTATTGGCAACAAACGACTGCACGAAATTCTGGAAAAAATAACCGAAGGCAACGGCAAAGTGGAAGATCTCGACCGGTTGAGGTTGCTGAGCAATGTAATTAAAGATACATCGCTTTGCGGTTTGGGACAAACATCGCCGAACCCGGTTCTTTCAACGCTCGACCATTTTTACGACGAATACCTGGCGCATGTCACAACGGCTTCCTGTCCGGCTGGCCAATGTAAAGCATTGATGCACTATTCGATTGATCCTGACAAGTGTACCGGTTGCACGCTTTGTTTCAGGAATTGCCCGGTTGGCGCCATTTCAGGAGAAAGACGTGCCCCCCATTACATCGACCAGTCGTTGTGTATAAAATGTGGTGTGTGTGTCGCGAAATGTAAGTTTGATGCAGTTTTAATCGGTTAAAAAGTACTTTCTATGGAAATGATAAACCTTACAATAGATCATAAACCGGTGGTTGTCCGCAAAGGAACCACCGTGCTGAAAGCGGCTTCGAGTATCGGGATTGACATCCCAACGCTTTGTTACATGAAGCTGGACGACATGAACATCGAGAACAAGCCCGGAGGCTGCCGTGTTTGCGTGGTTGAAGTGAAAGGCCGCCGCAATCTGGCACCAGCCTGCTGTACCGAAGCCACCGAAGGAATGGAAATCAGTACCCATACCATCCGGGTGGTAAATGCCCGTCGCACCGTGGTTGAACTGATTTTATCGGACCATCCGGCGGATTGTCTGATTTGTGCCAAATCGGGCAATTGCGAATTGCAGGACATGGCGCATCACCTTGGAATCCGGCAGATTCATTACGAGGGAGCAAAGTCAATGTACCGCGAAGATACTTCTCCTGCAATTATCCGCGATATTAATAAATGCATCATGTGTCGCCGCTGCGAAACGATGTGTAACGACGTGCAAACGGTCGGTGTTCTTTCCGCTATCAACCGCGGTTTTAATGCTGTTGTGGCGCCGGCATTCGAAATGAACCTTGATCACTCGGTTTGTACCTATTGCGGTCAGTGCGTGGCTGTTTGCCCTACCGGTGCACTCACCGAAGTTGACCAGACCGGCGCTGTCATTCGGGCACTTTCCGATCCGACCAAAACGGTCATCGTACAAACCGCTCCTGCTGTTCGTGCCGCTTTGGGCGAAGAATTCGGGATGCCTGCCGGAACGCTGGTCACCGGAAAAATGGTTGCAGCCCTGCGCCGTTTGGGTTTCGACTATGTTTTTGATACTGATTTCGCTGCCGACCTTACCATTCTGGAAGAAGGAACCGAGTTGTTAAACCGTTTGTCGGCCTTTATGGAAGGGGATAAGAATGTGAAGCTTCCGATTCTGACATCCTGTTGTCCAGCCTGGGTCAAATTCTTTGAGCATTCTTTTCCTGAATTAAAAGACATTCCTTCAACAGCACGTTCGCCACAGCAAATGTTTGGATCGATTGCCAAAACTTATTTTGCCGATAAAATTAATGTGAAGCGCGAAAATCTGGTGGTGGTTTCCATCATGCCTTGTCTGGCTAAAAAATATGAAAGCAGCCGTCCTGAGTTTTCAGTAAATGGCAATCCTGATGTGGATTACGCTTTGACAACAAGGGAATTGGCTCATTTGATCAACCTTGGAAACATCGAATTCAAATCGCTTCCGAACGAAGAATTTGATGCACCGTTGGGTGAATCAACCGGAGCTGCTGTGATTTTCGGCACGACCGGCGGTGTTATAGAAGCCGCAGTGCGTACAGCCTACGAAATATTCACCGGAAAACCTTTGCCACGTATTGATTTTGAAGAATTGCGCGGAATGGATGGATTACGGAAGGCAACCATCGACTTTAACGGAACACCGATACATATCGGAATTGCGCATGGTTTGGGAAATGCGCGTAAGTTGCTCGAGGATATTCAGGCTGGACACAGTGAGTTCCATGCCATCGAAATCATGTCGTGCCCTGGTGGTTGCATTGGTGGTGGTGGTCAGCCATACCATCATGGGAATGCCGAAATTCTGAAAAAACGGCAGCGGGCAATTTATTCCGAAGATAGAAACAAAATACTCCGGAAATCGCACGAAAATCCATACATCGTCAAACTCTACGAAGAATTTTTGGGAGCACCGATGAGCGAAAAAGCGCATCATCTGCTGCATACCAAGTATTTTGACAGGAGCTAAAAAGCCGGTCATTAATTGTCATTGGCTTCGCGTCATTTATGGTCATTGAAAAACGTCTTTGTCAGATATAATTCTCTGGGAGTTAAACTAAACAATTACATTAACACCATCGGAAATCCAGGAAACTCCAATGACCACCAATGACAATTTAATGACTATCGAATGACAACTTAATGACCATTTAATGACTTACAAATTTATCTAAACATCGAAAAATCTCTAAATATGCCAGGAATAAAACTTTCAGAAAAAACAATCGGAATCATTCAGCAAATTTGTTCCGATTTCAGGAATGAGGGAAGTGAACTGATCAATGTTTTGCACCAGACTCAGGGTAAACTTGGCTATTTACCAGCCGAGGTGCAGGAAGTGATTGCCAAAGAACTGAATATTTCGGTAGCCAAAGTTTATGGAGTGGTTACTTTCTATTCATTTTTTACGATGATTCCGATGGGCGAACACCCGATTTCCATTTGTATGGGAACTGCCTGTTACGTGCGGGGTTCGGAACAAGTTCTTGCCGAATTTAAACGACAGTTAAGCATCGAAGTCGGACAATCTACCCCGGATAATAAATTTTCGCTCAACTGCCTTCGCTGCGTCGGCGCCTGTGGATTAGCACCTGTGGTGATGGTCGGCGATAAAGTATATGGCCGCGTTTCGCCGCAAATGGTGAAAAACATTATTTCAGAATACAAGGAAGGTTGCGCTTCGGAGGCTAAAAGCGCATAGTTATAGTAAAGTGAGCGGGTGACTCTGAGGTCACTTGCTTACTAAACATTTGCATTGCAGTGATACGATCTTTTCTAGAACGATCGGATCACTTGTTTTCATTGAGTTCCATGCAAAATCTTCTATCTTTAGCCAAACGAAAAACGAGAGCAAATGACACGGATTTTTCAACTCACCATATTTTTCATCGGCTTTGTAATTACCATACAAGCCCAAACAGTCACTTACCAAACCGAAAACAATATTTCCTATCGTTCGGGAGAAAGCATTGACGCATACATGAAAGACCGTTGTAAACTGGATATTTACTTTCCTGAAAATTTGGACAGTTTTACTACCGTTGTTTGGTTTCATGGCGGTGGTTTAACCGGCGGCGAAAAACACATTCCGGAGCGCCTGAAGAATAATAAGGTGGCCATTGTTACAGTGAATTACCGGTTAAGTCCAAAAGTGAAAAGCCCCGCTTTTATTGACGATGCCGCTGCTGCGGTTGCGTGGGTTTTCAAAAATATCAGTAAATACGGAGGCGATCCGAAGAAAATTGTGGTTTCGGGCCATTCTGCCGGTGGTTATCTTGTCTGTATGATTGGGCTCGACAAACATTATCTGGCGGCCTACGGAATTGATGCCAATTTGATTCAGAAACTGGTGCCGTTCAGCGGACAGATGATTACGCATTTTGAAATCAGAAAAGAACGGGGTATTTTGGAAAAGCAACCATTGGTTGATGAATTTGCACCACAATTTCATGTTCGCGCCGATGCACCGCCCTTGTACCTGATTACTGGCGACCGCGAATTGGAGATGCTGGGCCGCTACGAAGAAAATGCATACATGTGGCGCATGATGAAGATTTCAGGCCACAAAAACACCACATTGTACGAATTGGATGGTTTCGACCACGGCGGAATGGCCGATCCAGCTTTTGATTTATTATTGGATATTTTGAAGAAATAGGTTTTTCTGTTTCTTATTCAGATTTATATATTTACATCGCCGGCTGTTGATTTATTCAACACAATTTATATGTCGCATAACACTTGCCTTCAGCTTTTTTCTGCCTGATAATCATCGTTTATCTGTTTCTACTTCCTTAATTTTATGCGAATCGATCAGCTTACTGAAAGCGATTTCTATTCAGGAAAAATTGCAGATAAAGATATTCATCAACTAACTAAATTTTTTCCTTATGAATCCTGTTTCCGATCTTATTAAAAATCTGGCCGATCAGCATGGCCGCAGCAGACACAACCTGTTGCCTATACTTCAGGGTGTTGTTGAGCAGGAAAAATACCTTTCGGAGTTTTCAATGACCGAAATTGCCCGCGAGTTGGATTTGCCTGCTGCTGAAGTTTATGGAACTGCAACCTTCTATTCTTTTCTGGAACACAAAAAAATGGGCCGGTACATCATCCGTATCTGCAAAACCATTACTTGTTCGATGAAAGGGAAAAACCAGGTTTTGCTGGCTATCGAGGACATGTTGAAAATTAATGTCGGCGAAACTACCCCCGATGGAACTTTCTCGTTGCTTCAGACCAACTGCCTTGGTTTTTGCCACAAAGCTCCTGCAATGCTTATTAACAATGAAGTCTTCACAGACCTTACTCCTGAAAAAGTGCGCGATATTTTAAGTACTTATATGAAAAAGAAAGGAGCGTCGTATGACAATTAGTTATCAGCTTAAAAGAGTCGATTTTATTTTCAAGAATGAGAATGACTGGGAAGATGTGTTAAGCAAAAGCATCAGCCGAACTCCACAGGAATTGATCAATGAGTTGATAAGTTCAGAATTAAAAGGCCGGGGAGGTGCAGGTTTTCCAACCGGATTGAAATGGAAACTTTCATCGGAAGAAGGTGACGACACCAAATATGTAATTTGTAATGCCGATGAAGGCGAACCCGGAACATTTAAGGATCGTGAAATCCTATCGCGGGTCCCGTTTAAAGTATTGACTTCCATGGCAGTTTGCGGTCATGTAATTGGCGCAAAAGAAGGATACATTTATTTGCGTGGCGAATATTTTTTCCTTCAGCCTGAACTAAACAAAGCGATCAGCGAATTCGAATATTACTGCAAGGAAATCAATCTGGATTTTAAAATCAGGATATTTATGGGAAGTGGGGCATACATCTGCGGCGAAGAAACCGCACTTTTCGAGTCGATGGAAGGCAAGCGCGGCGAACCACGGAATAAACCGCCGTATCCTTCTTCATACGGATACATGGGCAAACCAACTGTAATCAATAATGTAGAAACATTGGCTCATACGTTTACAATTTTTAAATACGGAGCCAAGCGCTTTTACGATTTGGGTGTTCAGTATTCGCGCGGATCAAAACTGTTTTCGGTTTCAGGAGATACACCCAAACCCGGAATTTATGAACTTGAACTGGGAATGAGTCTGGCCGATTTTGTGGATGAATTTGGCGACGGCGATACAAAAGCTGTTCAGGTGGGTGGCGCTTCGGGCTTTCTGGTTCCACGCAAACGGTTTAATGAAACTGCGATCGGATTTCAGGGAAAGCTAACAGGAATATCGCTGCCTACCGGTGGCTCGATGATGCTTTTTAACAGTTCGCGTTCCATGTTCAATGTGCTTGACAATTATCTTGAATTCTTCAGGGAGGAATCGTGCGGACAGTGTACGCCTTGTCGTGTGGGGTGTCAGCAATTACTCAGCGGAATAAAAGCTGTGAAAAGGGGCGAGAAAAATGCACAATACCTCGATAAACTGATGCGTTTGGCCGAAACCATGCAGTACACTGCCAAATGTGGTTTGGGACAATCGGTTGCCAACTCATTTTCGTCGATTGTTGAGAATTTCAGGGAAGAAATGATTTACTAAAACTTCATTGAAAATGACTAAAAAAATTAAAATAAGTATCAACGGCGTTTTCGTCGAAATAGAGCCGGGAACAACTATTCTGGATGCCGCACTTCAGGCCGGGGTAATCATTCCAACACTGTGTTATCATAAAGACCTTTGTGTGGCTGGAAATTGCCGTGTTTGTGTAATCGAAATTGCCGGTCAAAAACGACTTGCAGTAGCCTGTGCAACTCCCTGCGAAGAAGGAATGGAAATACTCACCAATTCGCTGAAAGTCAGAAATTCACGAAAACATATCATAGAATTATTACTTTCGGAACACAATGCCGATTGTACACGGTGTTACAAAAACGGGAATTGCGAACTGCAAAACCTGGCTTCGGAGTTTAAAATTATGACACAGGATTTTATCCAGCTTGCTCCGCTAAGAAAATATACGATTGATATGTTTTCTCCGTCAATTGTGAAGGACGACAGCAAGTGCATCCGTTGTCAAAGGTGTGTTCGCACCTGCGTTGAATTACAGGGTGTAAATGCTTTGACCGTGGCTCACAAAGGTGATCACATGAAAATTACTACTTTCTTCGAAAAAGCGATGAACGATGTAGTATGCACCAATTGCGGGCAATGCATCAATCACTGTCCTACCGGTGCGCTCGTCGAAAAGAATTACATTGAAGAAGTGTGGGATGCCATTGCCGATAAAACCAAACATGTAATCGTTCAAACAGCCCCGGCTGTGAGGGTTGGTTTGGGTGAAGAACTTGGCTTTGAGCCCGGAGCAAGGGTAACCGGTAAAATGGTTGCTGCGTTGAAGCGCCTGGGATTTGATGCGGTGATGGATACCGATTTTACTGCCGATCTCACCATCATGGAAGAAGGTACCGAATTGCTGACCCGTCTGAAAAAAGTGCTGGTCGATCACGATCCGGAAGTAAAACTACCGATGGCAACTTCCTGTTCGCCGGGCTGGATAAAGTATATCGAGCACATGTTTCCCAATTACCTCGACCACTTATCAACCTGTAAATCACCGCAACAAATGTTTGGCGCACTGGCCAAAACGTACTATGCCAAAGCACGAAACCTGGACCCTGAAAAGATCGTTTCCGTTTCGATTATGCCTTGTACCGCCAAAAAGTTCGAGGCTGCCCGTCCTGAAATGCACGACAGCGGTTATCGCGATGTGGATTACGTGCTGACTACCCGCGAACTGGCGATCATGATCAAACAGGCAGGGATCGATTTTATGAAGCTTGAAGATATGCATTACGACCGGTTGATGGGAGAATCTACCGGTGCCGGTGTGATATTCGGAGCTACCGGTGGCGTAATGGAGGCCGCTTTGCGCACCGCCTACGAGCTGGTTACCGGTCGCGAAGTCCCGTTCGAAAACCTTAACATTGCTCCGGTCCGGGGCATGGAAGGAGTTAAAGAAGCATCGATTAAAATTGAAAACCCTTTGAAAGAATGGGCATTTTTGGAAGGGGTTGAACTGAAATGTGCTGTTGCACATGGTCTGGTGAATGCCGGGAAAGTAATGGAGGCCATTCGTTCGGGTAAAGCAAGCTATCATTTCATTGAATTCATGGCATGCCCCGGAGGCTGTTTGGGCGGTGGTGGACAACCAATTCCGACCAGTCCGGAAATTCGCCGGAAACGTGCCGAAGCCATTTATGCCGAAGATGCCGGGATGCCAATTCGGAAATCGCATCAGAATCCGGAAATTATTAAAATTTACAAGGATTTTCTGGACCATCCGAACAGTGAAAAATCGCACCATCTGTTGCATACACATTATACTTCCAGAGAAAGATTTTAAAGTAGAGACAAGGCATGCCTTGTCTCTACTTTAAAATCTTTCTTATTTTTGGCGCATGCAATATCAAACTTCATTCAACAGTCCGCTGGGTTTTCTGATTTTGAAGTCGGACGGCCAATTCATTACTGAAATTTCCTTTTCAGAAAGTGAACTTCAGGAGCAGCATTTGTGTTGGGTTCTCGAAAAATGCAAAGAACAGCTCAATCAATATTTCTCTGGAGCCGCTTTGGATTTCGACGTTCCACTTTCTCCTGAAGGGACTGAATTTCAGCAAAAAGTTTGGGCTGAATTGCAGCAGATTCCTTATGGAGATACCATGACGTATATGGAATTGGCTGTCAGATTGGGCGATGCTAAAGCAATCAGAGCAGTTGGAACAGCCAATGGGCGGAATCCAATTGCGATCGTAATTCCCTGTCACCGGGTAATTGGCGCAGGAAACAAGCTGGTTGGCTATGCCGGTGGAATCTGGAGGAAGAAGATATTACTTGAATTGGAGATGAAACATTCTGTTCGGAAGAACTTATTATTTTGAGGCCAGTGTTCAGTTGGGGTTACTGCCAACTGCGACTGACCACTGCCAACTATTTGTATTCAATTTCAATATTCACAAAAGAAATAATCAATACCCAAAATATATGGCGACAATTAAACTGATGTTAGAATCATGCGTGGAGACGCTGGAAGATGCAATTATTGCGGAGGAAAAAGGCGCTATCCGAATTGAATTGTGCTCAGAACTTGATCAGGATGGCTTGACACCGTCCCGCGAATTAACCGCTCAATGCGTTTATTATTTGTCTGTTCCGGTGATGGCGATGGTGCGGCCACGCGGAGGCGATTTTGTTTATTCCGAAGCCGAAATAAGGCAAATGGAAGCTGAAATTGAATTTTTCAAACAGTCGGGAGTTGCCGGAGTTGTGTTTGGGCTGCTTACCAAGGATGGCAAAATTGACATTGAAAACACACGCAGACTGGCCAAATTGGCTTCTCCGCTGCAGGTAACTTTTCACAAAGCGATCGATTGCACCGGAGACATTATAAAATCATTTCAGGAATTGAATGCCATTGAAGGAATTACCCGTGTGCTAACTTCAGGAGGAATGGAAACTGCGTGGAATGGGCGCGAAGTTTTAAAACAAATGCAACAGCTACCTGACAGGAAAATCAACATCATCGCCGCGGGAAAAGTAGTTCCGGAGAACAGAACCCGGATTGCCGAATTTACCGGTATTACCGAGTTACATGGGAAAAAGATTGTGTAATGTTAATTTATTAGAATATATTACATTATTAGTCGAATAAATTAACCAGAATCATTGTTTGTTTTCTCGAAATGCCTAAAATTGCACTCACAATTATTAATGCAGGTATTTCAAGAAAACACTTTACAATGAGAACAATTAAACAATTTTCAGCAGTGGTGATATTAAGCGCGATCACTTCTTTTTCATGGGCACAAACTGTTTCCCAATCAAACAATCGTCTTTACAAAGCTTTCGAAATGTCGGCCAGCGAAGGGTTGAATCTTCAGGCAGCAGCCAAAGTTGGCATTCAGCCGGTTTATGGAATTTTCGGAGTAGGAACGCAGTTTCTTTCTGAAGACTACAAATGGGCTTTTGGTTTGGGTATCGGAACTCACCTGATGAAGCAGGAGAAACAATCACTGAACCTGGAATACATGATTTACCATGTCAACGAAAACGAAATCTGGACAGACAATTTCAACAATTATCAGCAAATCAAGCTGCATTACAGCAAGCATTTGGGTGAAAAAGTAAGCGTTTTTGGAGGACCCAGTCTTAATTTAAACATTGCCGAAAATAAGGAAAGTTTTGGGCACACCTTCGAAAGCACTTTTGCTCCTTACGATATTTACTCAAATGTTGGCGATAATCACACTGCGAAAGGCTGGATCGGATTTACTGTAGGGATTCGGTTCGACAAATAGTCTGAAATTAAGGAAACAGATAATGTAAAAGCCCTGCCAATTTTATTAACTGGCAGGGCTTCTAAATAAAAGTATAACGATTTATCAAAGGTTTTCGCCATAAGCCCAACCTTCGCGCGCAGGCTCTTTAATGTAGGCATCCAGCTCCGGATGATTGGTAACTTTCATATTTTCAGCATCATATTCAATGCGTGTATTAAAACGCTGGGCCAAAACTCCGGTCAGCGACATCTCCATCAATTTTGTGGAATAATCGAAATTCGAGCCTGGCAGAGTTCCGTTTTTAATGGCGTCGATCCATTCGCGCTGCGGATTTTCTTCAAATGTTCTTGGAATAGTTTGAGCCGGCAAGCTCTTCTGAAATTCAGTCCACTCATCGCCGGGCAATAATATTTTCGGTTGATTTGGCCGTCCGCCGGTCATTAAACAGTGCTTGTCGCCAACCATGATCATTCCGCTTCCGGGTAATTTCTCAAGGTTCCATTCCGGACGGTTTTCCGGTTTCAAACCACCTTCGTGCCAGCGCATTGTGATCGGTACTTTTTCTCCGCGTGCAGGAAAATCCCAGCGAATAATGGCCTGATCAGAAACAAATCCGTTATCAGGAACAGGCGATTTGAACTCAGCTTCAACCACATCGGGCATTCCCATGTCCAACGACCAGAAAGGTGCATCGAGCGTGTGGCAACACCAGTCGCCCAGTTCGCCGTTGCCGAAATCGAACCAGCTACGCCATGTTTTTGGTGCATAAATTCCGTTGTAAGGGCGGAAAGCTGCCGGTCCCAACCACAAATCCCAGTCGAAATACTCCGGAATTGGTTGTTCTGCAGGCGGAAAACTTTCTGGTTTAGCGAAGTATTTTCCGAGTCCAAAAGTTGGTCCGTCGAACCAGGCAATAACTTCAGTTACATTTCCAAGGATTCCGGCTTCATACCATTCTTTTACCTCACGGATTCCGTTGGTGGCGTGTCCCTGGTTAGCCATCTGGGTAACAACTCCGTAGTGCTTGGCGGCTTTCTGGAGGGTACGCAATTGCCAGATGTTGTGAGCCAGCGGTTTTTCAACAATCACATGTTTGCCTAATTCCATTGCTGCCATTGCTGCCGGAAAGTGTGTGTGGTCTGGGGTGCAAACCATCACTGCGTCAATTTCCTTGTGCATTTCGTCGAACATTACCCTGAAATCCTTGTAGCGTTTGGCATTTGGCATCACTTTAAAACCTTCAGCCGCGCGGTTGTCATCGACATCGCAAAGCGCGACAATATTTTCGTTCCACGTTGGATCTTTCTGGTTGATCAGTTTGCTCCAGTTTGATTTGCCTTGTCCGCCAATGCCAATAACTGCTATATTTAAACGGTTGGATGGAGAACAACTCATCATGTTCGGAATAAAAAATGCACCGGCGGAAAGTATAGATGCCGATTTAAGAAAATCTCTTCTTGTTGGTTTCATAGTTGGTTTAAAAATATTTAGTTCAGGCTATAAATGTAGAAAATATTCACTTCAAAAAATGTTTCGAATCGCCCCATTCTCCGTAGCCAATTTCACATCCTGAAATTTCAATCCGCGCTTCCAGACAGTTTTTGCACAATTCGGCATCTTCATCCAGGCAAGGTTTGTCTTCGTACAACTGGTATTCTTTGCGGTATTTTACCGATGTGAGATTTGGCATCAGGATGTTGGCTCCGATGGTTAGCGCTTTTTCGCGTCCTGCCGGATCAATCGCCTGCAAAGCTGTTGCCGCCGCAATGTTGATGTCGGGCATGAGCAAACGCAAAGTCGCTACCATTTTCAGGGCAAGATCAAATCGTTCCTGTTTGGTTTTTATGTTTTTCCTGAATTTATATAGCGGAGTATCTTCGTGTTCAATGTACGGCCCCATTCCAACCATGTCAACATCAATTTGTTTGAAGAACAAAAGGTCGTTGGCCAAATCTTCAATGGTTTGAAATGGAAAGCCGATCATCACCCCGGTTCCGACCTGATAGCCGGTTGCCTTTAAATCTTTCAATGCCTGAAGTCTTCGGTCGAAGCTGTGAAAATCATTTTCAGGATGAATTTTCCGGTACAAATCAGGATTAGAACTTTCGACCCGAAGCAAATAACGGTGCGCCCCGCTTTCGCGCCATTGACGGTAGGTTTCGTAAGTTTGTTCACCGCACGAAAGGGTAATTCCAAGTTCTCCGCCGGATAGTTCCTTGATTTTCCGGAGCAACAAATCAACCCGGGTTACAAATGCGGGAGACGACAATTCACCAGACTGAAGCACCACCGATCCAAATCGGTTTTCCCATGCAAAGCGGCAGGCTTCCAGAATTTCGTCGTCGGTCGCTTCGTAGCGAACTACTTTTTCGTTGCTTTTCCTGATTCCGCAGTACAGACAGTCTTTGGCACAGATGTTCGAGAATTCAACCAATCCACGGAAATATACTTTGTTACCAACCGTTTGCAGTTTAACGGCTTGTGCACGCTGAAAAAGTTGCTGTCGATCTTCACCTTCTGCATTTAAGAGTTTTACCAGTTCTTCGCGGGTGAACTGGGTGTTCAGCAGTATGTCTGAAAATTTTTTCATCTGTTGCGAAGATATTGATAATTTCAGTTAATCAGTTATCAAATGTTTTTTGAAATCCTGAAGGGATTTAATGTCAATAGCCCCGGATAGAATCCGGGGTTACATGATGACAAAGGACAACAACCCTGCAAAGGGTTGAATATCAAAGACGAACAAATTCAACCCTTTGCAGGGTTGCAAAACCTATCTTTCCGTTACCCCTGAGTTTCACTCAGGGCTATTCATATTCAACCACTCGTATATTAGTTCTTTGAAATATTGTATGTGTTTTTTTGATTTATTGTTTTACTTCACTGGCAATTACGATCTAACCACTAGGTTTTAAAACCTGTCACGAAGTTAGTTAATGCCAGTCAGGTAAAAATCGAGAAATAACATGGTTCATTGAAACCGGATTCACGAGGCTGATGTTGCCTGACTATTGTAAAACAAAAACTGTTGTCCTATGAAACTTTATTTAGGTGGAGATGCCAGTAAAGGTTATTCCGACTGGATAATCGTTACAGAGAAAAAGCAGGTTGTTTTAAAAGACATCCAGCTTGACGACACCTATGCAGGTCATTGTAAACTTTTTTCAATACTTAAGGCTTACTTTGACAAGCAAACGGGTGTTGAGATGTATGCCGCCATGGAAAGCACTGGCGGTTATGAGAACAACTGGTTAAATTCCCTCAAAAGCTATCAAAAAGCATTTAACCTCAAGGTAGCCCGGATAAATCCAATGGGGGTAAACTTTAACCAAAGAGCAAGTATGAAGCGCAATGTTACAGATGCCATTAGTGCCTTAAATATTGCGGAATACATGATTGATCATCCTTGGAACATCAAATACGACCAGGATGAAAAATGGAAGTCGCTTTGCCGTCATTGGAATTTTGTTGAGATGCAGAAAAAACAACGGGTACAAACCATTAATCAGTTGGAAACCCTTTTGTATGGTGCAAACCCATCGCTGATGCGTTTTAAAAAAGACAATCTTCCGAATTGGTTACTGGAAGTAATCATCCAATGTCCAACAGAGAAAACATTAGCAAAGGCAAAGCCTGATAAACTAGCAAAAATACCCTATCTGAGTCTGCCAAGGGCAAAAGAATTGGTAGCAGAAGCGAAACAAGGCATAGCTTCATATACCGATAAAAATGCAGAGATATTGGTTAGGCAAATTGCCCAACAGATCAAAATGTTTGACCAAAATATCAAAAGCCAGATGTGTTTAATAGAACAGGAACTGACTTGCCCCGAGATTGAACTTTTAAGGTCATTTACGGGTATTGATACCACCTCTGCAATAGGCTTGCTACTTGAAATAAGTGCTATTGAGCGTTTTCCGACAGTGAAAGGTTTTAGCTGTAATTTTGGGTTACACCCGAAGTTTAAGCAGAGCGGCGACAAGGTTATAGGTATCCGTATGAGCAAACAAGGCAGCAAAAACATGCGCAAAATATTGTTTAATATTGCCAAATGTGCTATTGTCCACAATCCGTTAATAAAAGAAATATATGAGCGGAAACAAACTGAGGGCATGAAACCGATGGCAGCATTAGGGGTTTGTATGCACAAAGTACTGCGTATCGTTTACGGAATACTTAAAAACAAACAAGCCTTCAATGCGGATGTTGATAAACGAAACCAAGAATGCTCAAGACAAAAACAACTGGAAAAGCAACAGCAAAAAACGGCTTATGTCGAACAAGTAAGGCGCTACCAGGAATTTGACAGCAATGCGCCCATTTCAAGAAAACAAACAAAAAAAAGAAAGGAACACGCTTTGTCCCAATGTGAGATAAACACTCACAAAGTACGGGATCTACATGTTCCTCTCAATGTTGTATGATGATATAGAATAATTGAGAACTAAATTATTTCTTTTCGAGGAAGCAGGCTAAAAGGCCCGCTTCGCTCCGAAAAGGTTATTGTTTTAATTTTTCCCAATGCAAAATAACTAAATATCTTACAAACAATGAAATACGCGAAATAAAAATCTATATTTTCCCGATTCACAATAAGTCAAAGAACGTTATACTTTTTTTCAAACAAACTGGTAACTTTTACCGAAATAACTTTGTGGTTATTTTGTCAAAAAAAGGAATTTTGTAGTGCACCCCTTGCTCATGTAATTCGCGAATAAAAAAATGTGAATTGACGGAAATAGTTAGAATATACTAACTATATTTGCCGCATGGAAAAACTGGTTGAAGCTATTGCGAAACTTTCGCGCGAGATTGGCCACATGGAAGAAGCGGCCAAAGATCAATTCGATTTTAAGGAATTGACATTGACGCAAATGAATTATCTGGAGACCATCAGTCAGTTGGGAAACCCCAACCTGACGGAACTTGCCACCGAGATGCACATGACCAAACCTACCACCAAAGTAGCTGTTGACAAGCTGATAGAGAAAGGGTTTATCTTTCGCGTGAAATCTGATGAAGACCGCCGGAGTGCACATTTTCACCTCACGGTGAAAGGAAAGTTAATCAATCACACCCACGATTTTGCACACAAACAAATGGCTGAGCTAATCAAACTGAAGTTAGTTCAGGCAGAGGTTGGACTGCTCGAAATGTTACTCGAAAAGGTCTTCCGCAAACAATAATTATTTATGCAATTAGTTAGAATATTCTAATCAGATAACGATGACCATCGATTTAAAATCAGAAAAATACAAAGGACTTACAAATAATCAGGTTCAGCAGAAACAACTTCAGGAAGGACTGAACGAATTACCCTCTTCAAAACCAAAGAATCTGTTTGCGATTGCATGGGGAGTGGTTAAAGAACCCATGTTTTTGCTGTTGGTTGCCTGCGGAGCTTTGTACCTTATTCTGGGCGATGTTCAGGAAGGATTGATGTTGCTGGGCTTCGTTTTTGTGATCATGGGAATCGAATTTTATCAGGAAAAGAAAACTGAAAAGGCGTTGGATGCCCTCAAAGACTTGGCAAGTCCGCGTGCATTGGTGATTCGGGAGGGCATTGAAAAACGCATTGCAGGCCGCGATGTGGTGACTGACGATCTTGTGGTTTTGCAGGAGGGCGACCGTGTTCCGGCTGATGCCACGGTTTTGTATTCGGTGAACCTGATGGCCGACGAATCGCTTTTGACCGGCGAGTCGGTTTCGGTGCGCAAATCGGAATGGAACGGGACGGACAAAAATACTCATCCCGGTGGCGATGATTTACCTTTTGTGTATTCGGGGTCGATGATCGTTCAAGGAAACGGCATCGTAAAAGTAACTGCAATCGGATCGAATGCAGAAATCGGAAAAATCGGTAAAGCGCTCGATTCTGTCGTAGAAGAACCGACCAAGCTGAAAACGGAAATGGCAACATTGGTTAAACGACTTGCCATTATTGGTATTTTATTGTGCGTATTGGTTATCACTGTATATACACTTACCCGTGGCGATTTGCTGAAAGGTTTTCTGGCCGGAATCACACTGGCAATGGCCATGTTGCCCGAAGAATTTCCGGTGGTGCTGACGGTTTTTATGGCTTTGGGCGCCTGGCGGATGTCGAAGAAAAACGTGCTGACACGCAAACCTTCAGCCGTTGAAACACTGGGTTCGGCAACGGTTTTGTGCACCGATAAAACGGGAACGCTTACGCAGAATAAAATGACGGTTACCCGTCTTTACAATGGGGAAAACTTTCATACCGTCAGTAAATCAAACGGTTTTCCTGATGAGTTTCACGAAATAATCGAATACGGAATTTTGTCGAGCCAGACCAACCCGTTTGATCCGATGGAACGCGCCATTACCAACATGGGCGAGGCCTATCTGCAAAATACTGAGCACATTCATACCGACTGGCAGATGGTGAAAGAATATCCGCTTTCGAAAGATTTGCTGGCCATGTCGCGGGTTTTTACCAATCACGAAAAGCACCGGCAAACCATTGCCACCAAGGGAGCTCCGGAAGCGATTTTCGAATTGTGCCATCTTTCGGCGGATGAAATTGAAAAGTATTCTGCCGCAGTGGCTGAAATGGCTTCGGCCGGATTGCGGGTTCTGGGTGTGGCCAAATCGTTGATTAGTGACAAAGACCTCCCGGAAATTCAGCATGATTTCGATTTTGAATTCATTGGTTTGATTGCCTTGTCTGATCCGATTCGTGAAAATGTGCCTGCTGCGGTGAACGAATGTTACCAGGCCGGAATTCGGGTGATCATGATTACGGGCGATTATCCGGTGACTGCCATGAACATTGCCCGCGAAATCGGATTGAAAAACCATGATGTTTCAATCAGCGGGCCTGAACTTCAGGAAATGACAGAAGAAGAGTTGGCCGGGCGGATTAAGGATGTGAATGTTTTTGCGCGTGTGGTTCCTGAACAGAAACTGAAGATTGTAAACGCGCTGAAACGAAACCGCGAAATTGTGGCCATGACCGGCGATGGCGTAAATGACGCACCTGCCCTGAAAGCTGCAAATATTGGGATTGCGATGGGAGAAAAAGGAACCGATGTGGCCCGCGAAGCCTCGTCGCTGGTGCTGATGGACGATAATTTTGCTTCGATTGTGGGCGCCGTAAAAATGGGTCGCCGCATTTTCGATAACCTGCAAAAAGCTTTGGGGTACATTTTTGCCATCCACGTTCCAATTGCCGGATTATCGCTCATTCCGGTGTTTGTGGCCGACTGGCCTTTGTTGCTATGGCCTGTTCACATTGTGTTTCTGGAACTGATTATTGACCCGGCCTGCTCGATCATTTTTGAAGCCGAAAAGGAAGAGACGAACGTGATGAGCCGTCCGCCGAAAGACATTAACGAACCATTCTTTGGTGCGAAAAAGATTTGGTTGAGCTGCTCACAAGGAATCGGAATATTGGCCATTGTTTTTGCAGTTTATTTCATTGGCCTGAAAATGGGTTACTCCGAACAGGAAGACCGCGCGCTGGCATTTACCACGCTGATTGCCGCCAATATTGCGGTTATTCTCTCGAACCGTTCGTGGACGCGCAACATTTTCCAGATACTTCGCACCTCCAACAAAACAGTTAAATGGGTGGTTGGTGGCGCCGCTTTTTTCCTGATCTTGATCCTGAATGTGCCATTTTTACTTGAACTTTTTCAATTCGAAAAAATCAGTCTGACAGAAGCGCTGATCTGCGTTGTTGCCGGTTTTTCAAGTATAATCTGGTTTGAAATGTACAAGGTTTGGAGAAGCAGGGAAAGCAGAATTTGAGAGGGGAAATATGATTGCCTAAAAGGTATTTAATGCAAAACAAGGCATAAAGTAAAATCCTATTGACCTTTTACGGTATTGGGATTTTTTATGCCCGGTATTCGGTTATTCTGCTAAATTTTTTTTAGGCTGACATTCTTTTTCGTTTTCAATTGACGATATTTTTCAATTCTATATATCAAGGACAAATTGTCTTTGATTTTGTCCTTGGTGCTTATCTCTTAATTCTATACTTGACCTACCTATTGTCGCCTTCTTTTTGGCAGCGTAATTCTTTCAGTATCCAAAGAAGTTGACTCTGTATGGATTATTTAAATAATTTGGAGGAGTGAAGGATTGATTAACTGTAATTTCTCCATTAACGTTAATCAATCCTTCGTCCAACTGTGCCTCAAGGAAAACTGTTTCCAATAAATCTTCTTGTTCTTTTATAAATGTATTATAATATGTTGGATTAAAATATATATTCTCCACATGTGCTGCTAACAGCACTGTAATGTCTGACTTTAAATTATTTCTCGATCTTAATTGATTTCCTAAATTCCCATATAATTTCTTGTCTTGTAGAAAATAGCTTAACAAGAAATAGGTTCTATTATCAGTTGGAAGTAAAGTAACAAAAATGGCTTCAATTCTATCATCAGAATGCTCAATTGGATTACCCTCAAAATCAAATTCCAAATAGAATGACGATGAAACTGCAATCGGATAAAATGCAGATAATTCAAAAACCTGTGTTTCAATTACTGAATAGTCTTTATCGAGAATTGCCTTATCAAATATTTTTTTGTTCTCAATTATGTCATTATCGGCCTGGTCTCCAAAATTTATCCAATTTGAAACTTCTATCTTTTTGTGTACTGCAACAACAAAACCTCTGTATGCAAATAAAAAATGTTGTTCTAATGAACCTGTATAAGGACTGATTTCAATTGGTCTAAAGATAGAATCATGAGTATTGCAGAACCCCCAAAATATTGAAGCATGATCTTTTCCGAGTTTTTTTCCATCAAACGGCACTTTGTCAAGAGAATAACCCATTACATGTCCGCTTTCGACAATCTTACTTAAAACGCCATTGTTTTGGATAGAATGTGCGGCAGAAACAATTATATTTCCTTCCGCATTAATATTGCATGTAGTAGAACTTGCCTCTGGGTGCCAGCATTTTTTACTTTTCTGTATTCCACGTCTCTGCATCTCACGCATAATAACTGCAAAATCGTCTTCAGATATGTCAATTAAATTGAACTTGTCAAAAATATGAAAGTCTGAAGTCCGTCTTTGACCTAATCTGGGTAACTGTTTTATTGTTTCAATAAATTCTGGGTACATTTCTGGATTAAGTCCTCCCTTACGAAAGTCTCGCATAACTTCGAAATACTTCTCAGGATTCATTTGAGGATTATTCAGTAGTTCTAAAATGTTTATCATGCAGTTAATTTAGTTTTTTGTACAGCCCTATGTTGTTGTTACAGCAACTAGGAAATCCAGGAAGATTCATACCACTTCTCAACCTTACGATCTTTATCTATATGCAATTCTGTTGTCTAAGTGTTTGTTTTTTACATTGCGTTAAAAGTAAGCGGTTATGTTTACAAATCAAAACGAATTATTGATTTTAATTCTGGAATTGTGGTGCGTTTTTGCACTGAAAAGGTTCGAACTTTTCAGGGCTTTAAAAGGAGCATTCAGCTAAAAGCCTCGCCCACACTCGCCCTGCTAAAGATTTTGCCGTCCTGTTGATAAAAATGCCCGCCATGTTGGTTCGGGAGCCGCCATGTTACGTGGGGAAGCCTTCATGTTGGTAGAAATTGTCGCCATGTTATCTGGGAAGCCGTCATGTTAGAGAAAATGCCCGTCCTGTTAAGAGTGTTTATATTTCATTCGATTGTTCCGTTAGGAACAAAATGTGGGTAGAAAGTAAATGATATGCAACTATATTTTGTCCCGTACGGGACAAAACCTGGAATGAAGACTACAACTTTTCTACCCACATACTTTCCCTACGGGAAATTTAAATAGCTTCTAAAAATATTGCCGTCCTGTTAAACCAAATGGAATTTCAAACCACTTTTAGGTGCAGCGCACTGTTGATATTTGTAGTTTATGGCTTGCAATTCAGGCAAGAGGTGCAGCGCACCGAAATAGAGTATATATTTATTTTTGATATTCCGGTGCGCTGCACCTTACCCGCTTTATTGACTTTTGTGCTACAAATATTCTGCGGCTCTGCCGCTTTCAGGTTAGCTAAAGACCTGTCGACTGACGGATTATTGGCTTGAAAAGTAATTGGGCAATTCTCCAACTAAAACCGAAAAACACCTTTTTCAATCCCCCCAAACGATACCGCATCAGGTTTTATCAATACCTGTTTATAGAAATATCCAATAATTACTTGTGTAATCCCGAAACATACACCCATTTCCCGTTTTCGCGGTGGAAGAGCGATTTTTCGTGAATCTGTTGCAGCTTCCCGTTTTCCAGATATGTAGCTTTGAACTCCACGTAACCAATCTCGTCGCTGGCTTCTCCGGCTTCCGTTTCAAGGATGGCAAGTCCCATCCAGGTCACTGACTTTGCCCATTTTTCAATGTTTTTCCGATCTTTGACCGGTCGCGTCTTTGAAGAATGACTGCGCATCAGGTAGTCAACATTCGCCAGAGTAAAAGCTACGTAGCGCGATCTCATTAGCGCCTGCGCTGTTACTGCGTCGTTTATTGCTGAAAATATTTGTTAGCAACAATCTAAATAGGAGCGACTCGAACCACACGGACACAAATTTTGCATGTTCGGTTTATTGAAGTTTACTCATCGCTTTTTGCAGCGGACAATTTTCTATCGCCACGCGGCCGTCGCGGTAATTGGTAAGTATTGCTGCTGATTGTTGTGCCAGCGATCGTCTCACGGCACGGCGTTCTCCTTTAATTCGGGCAATTTTCAGGTTATCGTAAGCCGTTGTTTGATGCCGCATCCAGGCGATAACGGCGAGAGCAGCCCGCTCTTCAATGGGAATCATTTGCGTGCGTGCCACAGTTCCACTTCCCACCGGAATGGCATGTACCGTTACTGCTTTTGCCAGTTTTCTCTCAATTTCTTTGTAATCTTTGTGGAAATCGAGAAAACATTCAACCGCCTGGCAAAATTCGGCATCGTACTCCACTTGTTTCTTTTCGCGTCGTTCTGCAGCGGAAGTCTGTTTCTTTTTGTATTCATCGGTTAACCGAACTTCCTGAACTGCTTGTCTGGCTTCTGCGATGGTTGGTGCCGGAGCCCAAATTCCCAGCGAAATGGTCCGCCGTCCCTTTTTAACTTCAACCCTCCAGTATGCTCCTTTCGAAGTTACTTTTCTGGTTATACCGGCATCTCCGGCAGGCAAAAAAGTCCAGCCCTGCGGTGGCGTGAGAATTTCACCTTTCGGTCCAATCAATTCATTCCGGGCGCCGGGTTTTACAATTCTGATGTCGTTTTCCATAGATGTATTTAAAAACCTTTTAAGTCAAGGTTTTCGCTGTCGATCATGGTGACCCATTTGCCCATTTTCTTTTGAATGATTTTGAAATGATGCTGGTCTTCAGGAGTAACAAAGGAAATGGCTTCGCCGGAAGATTCTGCGCGACCGGTTCTGCCAATACGGTGGATATAATCTTTGGGCGAACGGGGCAATTCGTAATTGATCACGTGGGGCAAAAATTCAATGTCGATACCGCGCGAAATCAGATCGGTTGCCACCAACACCCGAAGTTTACCCGTTTTGAATTTACCTAAAGCATCGGTTCTGGCTTTCTGGCTCTTTTTACTGTGCATGGCTGCGGCGTCAATCCCATTTTTCCGGAGTTTATCGGCAACATTGTCAGCCTTGTAAACCGATGAGGTGAAAACCAGCACTTGTGTAAGGTCTTTGCTTTTGATTAAATAGCGCAGTAGCGGTCCTTTTTTTTCTTCGGAAACAAAATAGCCCAATTGATCGATCAGGTCAATGTTGTCGGTTTCCGATTCGATTTTAATTACCACCGGATCGTGCAGTAAAATTTGGTTAATGCTGCTGATGTCGTCGCTCAAAGTGGCAGAGAACAAAAGGTTCTGACGCTTTTTCGGCAACAGCGCGATGATGCGGTTCATTTCTTCCCTGAACCCAAGATTGAGCATTTTGTCGGCTTCGTCCAAAATCAGCGTATCGATACCCGACAAGTGAACCGCGTTCGTTTCAACCAGTTCCAAAAGTCTTCCGGGAGTGGCAACCAGTATGTTCACATTCTGCAAAGCGATCATTTGCGGGTTGATGGCAACACCTCCAAACACCGCCAGCGATTTGATCCGTTCGGGAAGCGCTGAACCGAATAAATGGAAAACTTCCTGCACCTGAACTGCCAGTTCGCGGGTTGGCACCAAAACCAAAACGTTGACATGCCTGTTTTTTGAGGCAGTATTTCCCTGCAAATTGGTCAAAACAGGCAATACATAACTGGCCGTTTTTCCGGAGCCGGTTTTGGCAATGCCCAAAACATCTTTACGTTTCAGAATGGCAGGAATGGCTTCCTGCTGAATTGGATACGGCTGTGCGTAATTTTGAGCAGCCAGAACTTTCAATAAATCGGGCGATAAACCGAACGATGAAAAACGTGAAATACCGAATGACGAAAAGGGCATAATATTGTGGATAAGTTTCAGCTTGCAAATATACGTGAAATAAATACCGGAGCAATTTCGCAGTTTCAGAACTCTGGAAGTGGTTTAAATAAGTAAATCGGAAAAATCAGGTATTTCAGGAAGAAAGGAATATGAGTTATCTGCATAGTTTATCTGGCAGCAAAAATGATCCATTCCGTTGCTGACAATCAGGAATTTGACTTTCAGTTGCATGTTGTACCGTACGATCTGGTCGAAAGTCTGCTGACTTATTTTTATCTCCGGAGCTTTAAATTCGGCCACCAGCGCAGGATTTCCGGAGCGGTCGAAAACAACCAGGTCGGCCCGTTGCGGATTGCCGTTCACTTTAACAGCGGCTTCAACAGTAATTAGGGAAACTGAATAATTCTTTTCAGCAACCAGAAACTGAACAAAATTCTGCCGCACCCATTCTTCCGGAGTAAGCCGCACGTATTTTTTCCGGAGCGAATCAAAAATATAGGATTTTCCTTCAGTCGTTTTAATCCTGAAAGAATATTCGGGCAAATTCAATTTTTGCATGATGAAGCCAACAAAGTTTGTATTTTTGTTTTTATTGCGGCGATAAAAGTAATGATAAAAAAGTTCGGAGTATTTATCTGTATGGTGGCAAACGAAATGTATGAAGTGTGATAGGATAGATGTACAATTAATGCATCTCAATAATGTATTTAAAGAAGGTGAACTAAATAAAGAAAGCAATATGCAAAAAATGCATATTGCCATGAAGGTGCCAATGAAAAAGCGCATTCTGAATATAATATGAG
Organism: Prolixibacteraceae bacterium; assembly: GCA_019459485.1. Taxonomy (GTDB): domain Bacteria; phylum Bacteroidota; class Bacteroidia; order Bacteroidales; family Prolixibacteraceae; genus Aquipluma. Next base: position 67,018 of record JAIBEZ010000085.1, on the reverse strand, counting down.
TGTTTCGAAAAGTAAGAAGGTCAAAAAAAAGTCCTGAAGGGACTGAATTTGAATAACCGTGGGTAAAACCCACGGAAAATTGAATGATGGATGCACAGCCCTAAAGGGGCTGAATATTAGCACAATAAAAATTCAACCCTTGCAGGGTTGTGATTTTTATTTCATTTTCGCCACCGGTTTCACCGGTGGTTATTCAAATTTTATCCTTTCAGGATAATTAGTCGATTTTTTGGAGTGGCTTCAAATATAAAGAACGCATCAAAAATGAATTATCTAATGTGGAAAAAGACTTTATAAAACAAATAGATACAACTGCAAAACAGTTAAAAAACAAGAAATAGCACACTGATTATAATATGATGATAATTTTATGAAGACGAAAGAAGAAATTGTTTCAAACTGGCTCCCCCGATATACCGGAAGGCCTTTAAACGAATTTGATGATTTGATTTTGCTCACTAATTTCCACCTCTACGTGGATATGTTTGCGAAAAAATTCGGTGTGCCGGTTGTCGGGGAAAATAAAAATATGCCCAACGCAAGCGCTGAGGGAATCACCATCATCAATTTTGGAATGGGCAGCCCGAATGCCGCTACCATGATGGATCTTTTGAGCGCGATCCATCCGAAAGCTGTTTTGTTTCTGGGAAAATGCGGCGGTCTGAAACCCAAAAATCAATTGGGCGATTTTATCCTTCCGATTGCAGCCATCCGCAGCGAAGGTACATCCAATGATTATTTACCTCCTGAAATACCTGCACTTCCGGCATTTAATCTTCAACGCGCAGTTTCAACCGCCATTCGAAACCGGAAGCACGATTATTACACCGGCGTTGTTTATACCACGAATAAACGTGTTTGGGAATACGACGAACGCTTCAAAAAATACCTCGAAAAATCGAGGGCAATGGCCATCGACATGGAAACTGCCACCATTTTTACGGTTGGTTTTTACAATCAGATTCCTTCCGGAGCCTTGTTGCTGGTGTCTGATCAGCCAATGATTTCAACAGGTGTAAAGACCGATGCGAGCGATCAGATTGTGACGAACAACTTTGTAAAAGAACATTTGGAGACCGGAATCGATGCCTTGCTTGAAATCAAAAATAACGGAGAATCGGTAAAACACCTGAAATTTTAATACTCAATTGAACGAATGACTTTCGAGGAAATAATCAGCAATCTTAAAAAGAAGATTTATCATCCCATTTACTTTTTAATGGGTGAGGAAACCTATTTCATTGATAAAATCAGCGATTACATTTCGGACAATGTGCTGACTGATGCCGAAAAAGGTTTCAACCAGACCATTCTTTACGGAAAGGATACCGAACCGCACAACATTATTGCCAACGCCCGGCGGTTCCCGATGATGTCGAACCATCAGGTAATTGTTGTTCGGGAAGCGCAGAATATCAAGAAAATAGAAGATCTTGAGTCGTATGCGAAAAATCCGCTGAACTCCACCATTCTGGTTATCAATTATAAATACAAAACCCTTGATAAACGGAAAACCTTTGCAAAACTGATCGATCAAAAAGGGGTTTTGTTCGAGGCAAAGAAAATATACGACAATCAGCTGCCGGCGTGGATCATTTCGTATTTGAAAAACCAGAATTATACCATTGCACCGCAGGCGGCAGCAATGCTTTCGGAATATCTGGGAGCCGACCTTAGCAAAGTTGCCAATGAGCTGGATAAGCTGATTATTTCGTTGCCTGCCGGAACACAGATTACTCCGGATCACATCGAGAAAAATATCGGAATCAGCAAGGAATTCAATGTTTATGAACTTCAGAATGCATTGGGCGAGCGTAATTTGCTGAAAGCGAACCGAATCGTCAATTACTTTGGAGCCAACCCCTCGTCGAACCCGATTCCCGTGATTATTTCAGGGCTCTTTTCCTATTTTTCGAAAATACTGAATTATCATTTTCTGGAAGACAAATCGCAGAACAACGTGGCATCGGTGCTTCAGGTTCATCCATTTTTTGTGAAAACATACGTTGCTGCAGCCAGAAATTACAACATCAAAAAACTCGTCGAGATTATCAGTATTTTGCGCGAATACGATATGAAATCAAAAGGTTGGGGCAATGTTTCCGCTTCACCAGCCGATTTGCAGCGCGAGATGATTTATCGGATATTACATTAATACATTCATTTCATGACTATTATTCTGATTATTATTACTGTTGCGGTTTCGTACGCGGCGTTTAAATCTCCAAAACTGATGGATCAGCTGCAGTTCAACGCCAGTAAAGTCTATCACAGAAAAGAATATCACCGGCTGCTTACCCACGCATTTGTACATGCCAACTGGGAACATCTGTTTGTGAACATGATTGTTTTATTTTCGTTTGGACGTGCAATTGAATCCTACTTCGAATCGAATTTCGGACGGCTGCACACCATGTATTTTATCTTTCTGTATGTCGGAGGAATCCTGTTTTCAAATCTTTATGCGCTTTACAAATATCGCAACGATTACTATTACAATGCGGTAGGAGCATCCGGAGCCGTTGCTGCGGTACTTTTTGCTTCCATATTCTTCGATCCGTGGAACATGATTTATTTCTTCGGAATTTTACCGATCCCCGGAATTGTTTTTGCCGTTTTGTACCTGATTTATTCTTACCAGATGAGTAAAAAACAGACCGACAATGTTGCTCACGACGCCCATTTTCTTGGTGCATTTTACGGTTTTGTTTTTCCTGTTTTACTCAATCCCAGACTGTTCGAAGTTTTTATCGATAAACTTTTCAGGATAATGTAAAAATGGACAAAGCTATCTTTCTTGATCGTGACGGTGTTTTGATTGACAACCAACAGCATTATTACATTTGGAAATCCGATCAAATGAAATTTGTTGACGGAGTATTCAAAAACCTTCAACTGTTGCAGGAGAATGGATTTCTGTTGTTTATTGTCAGCAATCAGGGCGGTATTTCGCGGGGATTGTATTCAAAAGAAGATATCCTGAAATTGCACGATGAATTGATTCAAACATTCAGGAAAAACAATATTACCATTACTGATATTCTTTTTTGCCCGCATCACAGTGATAATGAAAAATGTTTGTGCCGGAAACCGGAACCGCTGATGATTGAAAAGCTTATCGCAAAATATGACCTCAATCCATCGGAATCGGTAATGGTCGGCGATAGCGACCCGGACATGCAAGCCGCTGCCGGAGCCGGAATCCGGGGAATCAAAATCACGGCAAACCAAAATATGTTACCATATATTTTAGAGTTGATTCAATGAACGAGGGAAATTACATATTGGTAAACGGATCGTTTGTGCCGATGGCCGAATACCGGATTTCATTGAGGGAATCGGATGGGTTTTTGTTTTCGGAAAGAATTCGCGCGGTTCGGTCTGCTTTTCCATTTTTCAGGGAAACACTTGAAATGATCAAACAGAAGCTGATGATTTTCAATCAAACGTTTCCTGAATTGACAGAAAACGACGGTGCAGAATTGAAACGGCAGATGGAACGCACACTCACCAAAAACAAACATTTTTTAGGTGCAGTACTTTCTCTTAGATTCCGGATTTCAGAACAGAAAATTCAGTATTCCATCCAAAGCGCCAAAAACGAAAATATTGGTTATGTACTGAATGACAAAGGTTTGTACGTAGCTGTTTTTGATACGATCAGAAAATCGGTTTCGTCACTTTCAAATACTTCTTTAGGATCGGAAATTAACTGGCGAATTGCGGAAAATTATCCAAAAGATGTTGCTTCCGATGAGTTTTTGCTATTGAATACCGACGATCAAATCATTGAAGCCGTTGGATCAAATATTTACCTTATAAAAGGAAGCAGGATAAAAGGGACATCCATTTATCATGGAGCTTATGCGGATATTTCCAAACCACTGATGCTTAATTTATTTAATAAGCTGCAGTTGAATTACAGTGAAAAGGATGGAATAACTGATCAGGACATGAAGGACGCAGATGAAATTTTTCTGGTGAGTGCTATTGATGGAATTCGCTGGGTGGTTGGTTTTGAAGGCAAGCGCTATTTCAACAATACGATCAGAAAAATCAATGATTTGTTCGTCAGGAGTTTGCTTAGTTAAGCGATGGGTTTTCAGGGAAATTTTCCCACATTGAATATTTTCCGCCAACCGACCGGACTGATTCAACCCACAAGTTATTTTCTTCGATGCTCATAAGGTCAGCTTGTGCAAGATCTGTCACCAACCATGAATTTTCCTTGATTTCCTCTTCAAGCTGGCCGGGATCCCATCCTGAATATCCCAGGAAGAAACGAACCTGGTTTGAGTGAACCAAACCCAATTTGATCTGACGTTTTAATGCCTCAAAATCGCCACCCCAGTATAGATCTTCTTTTATGTGAAGGCTTCCCGGAATCAAATCGCCAAGAGTATGTATGAAATAAATTGAATCGGTTCCAACAGGACCGCCAATGTGAATTTCTGAATCAAAGTCCGGGAAATCAACAAACAAATCTTCAACCGGATAATCTACTTTTTTATTCAGGATAAAACCAACAGCGCCTTTTTCGCTGTAGGAAGCCAGAATAATAATTGATCGGTTAAAATAGCTTCCTGCCAAAAAAGGTTCTGCAATCAGTACGTGCCCCATTTTTGGAGCAATGTGATTTGTTTCTATCCGGAATATGTTCATATCTAGTTTCATAGGTCGAACTTATTATTCGGAAAATATAGTAAATCTCAAACTTTTTTCAAAAAAAATAATTCGCTTTTTTGAAAAAACATACAAAATACTTAATGTTAGGGACTTGAATAACTTTTAGCTGTGAATTTCAAAGCCTGAACTGGCTATGTTAGCGACGGGAAAGGCAAAAAAAAGGACAATTATGTCTTAGAATCTAGTTTTCTTCAACAATTAAGAAAATATCCTCATTCGCTTTTTTCATTAAAAATTGCTCGCGGGCAAATTTTTCCAGGTTCTCATCGTTGGTTTGAAGCTCATATAATTTTCGTTTGTCGGCCTCAATCTTTTGCTTGTAGAAATCAACCTGTGCTTGAAGTTGGGCCAATTCGCCCAGGTTTTGGCGGTGTTTTGTTAAATTATTTTCATCAAAGAACATGACCCAAACAACAAATACAGCGAAAGCTATCAGGTATTTGTTCGCAACGTTTTTCAGTATTACTATGGACAATTCTTTGGCTTTCATATCGATTGATTTGAAACAAAAATAGACTATTTTGATTGAAATAAAAAGAGGTGAAAAATATTCACCTCTTTAAATTTATGCTCTTTTTATTTTTTATTCCTGATCAGGCAAAAAGCTTGGATACATATAGTTTTTCTGCAGAACGAAATTTTCTTTAATTGTGCGGATGGAAGTCCAGCGAAGGAAATTAAACACCGAACCCGCTTTGTCGTTCGTACCTGAACCACGGCCTCCTCCGAAAGGTTGCTGACCAACTACTGCGCCCGTAGGTTTATCATTGATGTAAAAGTTACCCGCAGCATTTTCGAGCCGTTTGGTGAGGTGTTCAATACTGTATCTGTCCTGAGAAAAAATGGCGCCGGTCAATGCATAAATAGAAGTGCGGTCCAGAATGTCAATTGTTTTTTCCATTTCCTCGTCTTCGTAAACAAAAATGGTGAGCACCGGCCCAAAAAGTTCTTCAACCATCGTGGTGTAATCTGCTTTTTTTGCCAGAATAACCGTTGGTTCGATGAAATAGCCTACTGATTTGTCGCATTTTCCGCCAAATAAAATTTCTGCATCAGCATCTTTGCGGGCAGCTTCAATAAAACCAGCAAGTTTATCGAACGAAGATTCATCGATCACCGCATTTACAAAATTTGTAAAATCTTCAGGAGGCCCCATTTTAACAGTAGCCAGTTCATTTCCTAACCGCGTGCAAACATCGTCCCAAATACTGCGGGGAACATAGGCTCTCGATGCAGCAGAACATTTCTGACCCTGATATTCGAAAGCACCACGGACCATTGAAATAGCCACGGCTTGAGGATCGGCAGTCGGATCGGCAAAAATGAAATCTTTTCCTCCGGTTTCGCCTACAATTCGCGGATAGGTTTTGTACTTGTATATATTTTCACCAATTGTTTTCCAGATACTTTGAAAAACGCCGGTTGATCCTGTAAAATGGATTCCTCCAAAATCGGGCGACTGAAGCACCACATCGGCAGCAGCAGGACCTCCGACATACACTAAATTAATTACGCCATCGGGCAACCCGGCTTCCTGAAAAACTTCCATGATAACAGCAGCAGAATAAACAGCAGTTTTTGAAGGTTTCCAAACCACCACATTTCCCATCATCGCCGGGGCAGCGGGCAGATTTCCCGCAATCGAAGTGAAATTAAAAGGTGTCAATGCAAAAACAAAGCCTTCAAGCGACCTGAATTCATTGTAATTCCAGATCCCCGGAGCCGATTCTGGTTGCATTTTATATATGTCGGTCATGCATTTCACACCAAATCTGAAGAAATCAGCCATTTCGCAAGCTGCATCAATTTCGGCCTGATACGCATTTTTTGATTGCCCGAGCATGGTGGCTGCATTAATTTTTGCCCGGTACGGACCTGCCAGAAGATCGGCAGCTTTCAGGAAAATAGCGGCACGATGATGCCATGCCATTGAATTCCATTTTGCACGGGCCATCATTGCAGCATCAATGGCCATTTGAACATGAGAGGCATCGCCCTGATAATAATATCCGAGCGTATGTTTAATCTCGTGGGGAGGTGAAATCCGGATACGGCGATCGGTCGTAACTTCTTTACCTCCAATGATCATAGGTAATTCGAGCTCTTTTGAACGCAAATCGTTCAGCATTTCCTTTAATTCTACTCTCTCGGGCGACCCTGGTGCATAACTTTTAATGGGTTCGTTTTTTGCAACCGGAATATTGAAAAATCCTTTCGACATAGCTTTATTTATTATTTTGAATACTTGAAATTCGATTTTTCAAAATTATGGGTTTTAGCTATTTTAATTCCTAATAAAAATCACCTTTAAAAAATCAGGAAAATGCGCTCAAACGTGTTTGGAAATTAAATTTTACTATATTTATTGCCTCAATAAATCTGAATGGTGATCGCTATTTCATGCTAAAATTTATATCAAACTCTATTGCCGGCCATTTTCATGTTGAAACCAAAAACGACATCCTGAAAATAATTGGTATTCACGTGTTTATTATTCTGGGTATTTTATCCGGACTAATAATGTTTATTAGGGATTTAATTGGATTTTCTGCCTACAAATGTTTACCCGGAGATGTATCAGTACTGATTATTTTTGGTCTTGCTTTATACGGACTGCGTACTATAAGAGTCAGCTGGGCAGTCAATGTTTTTTACATGATCCCGTTTGCATCCTACTTTTTCTTCATTGCAAAAAGCTATTCAATTTTTCCGAATCATCTTTCCGTTCCATATACTTTGTGGTCATTAACCCCATTCCTTCTTTTCTTCCTGATTTTTGGCAACGACAAAAAAAGCATTTCACTTTTTTACCTGCTTTCTTTTTTGACTTTGCTTTTTCATACCTATTTGGCCGGGCTGACAGATTTATTGTTCGTTTTTAAATGGGATGTAGGATCCGGCTATATAAATCCGTTTATAGTTTTAACCGCTTTTTACATTATCGCTTTATTGATTGCCTGGAATTTTCAATCTGTTTTGAATGAGCTCAAGGCACAAAATGAAAAAACTGAAAGTCTTATTAATCAAACAGTGCGGTCTTTGTCGCAGGGTTTTTTGCTTCTTGAGGTTGACAAAGACGAATTCGGAACTCCTACTCATTTGGTCGTCAGGAAAACCAATCCCGCTTTTGAACGGTTGTTTAAAATTACTTCGCGCGAAATTAAAGATCAAAAGGCTGATGATGTGTTCCCCAAAATTTTCAGGGGAGCTTTCGACTGGAACAAACAATATCTCAATTATAAAAAGAAGCATTTTTCTTTTTATATCGACCATCTTGACCGGTATTATGAAGTCGAAACATTTAAGCTGACCAATGACCAGATTGTGAGTCTGTTCATTGATGTTAGTGCCAAACAAAAGATGATTATTGACCTAAACGAAAGCAAACAACGGTTTCAGGTTCTGCTGGAAGCAATTCCTGATATGTTTTTTATTATTGACAAAGATGGCATATATGTAGATTTTGTATTTAAAGCATCCGAGGCATTAAAAATAAAGCCTGAAGATATCATTGGGAATTCAATCTTTGAAGTTGGGTTTTCTGAAAAAATGTCAAGCAAGATTTTTCAATGTATTCAGCAATGTATTGAGCTTGATAGCATTGAAACGATTGAATATGCTCTGGAAATTGAGGCTGCATCGGCCATGTTCGAAATGCGTATTGCCAGGCTGAACGACCATTCGGTAATTTCGCTTGCCCGTGATATTACAAAAAGAAAAATAGCCGAGATAAATCTTGAAGAAGCAAAAAACAGGGCAGAAGAATCCGACCGGCTAAAAACTGCCTTCCTTGCAAATATTTCTCACGAAATACGGACCCCGATGAATGCAATTATAGGGTTCTCCAAAATGGTAGGTTCTTCGGATTTCGACGATCATGAAAAGGCCAAATTTGTTGAAATTATTATCACTAACGGAAAGCTTTTGCTGGATCTGATAAACGACATGATCAGCCTTTCTAAAATTGAAAGCAATACGTTGGTAGTGAAAAAATCATTGTGCCGGGTAAATGATATGATGGTTTCTCTTTACCGGGAGTTCAGCTATGAAGTGGAAGACAAAAAAGATATCAGGATTAAATTGTCATGTGAAAACTCTAATCCGAAATTTGCATTTGTAACCGATCCTGTTCTCCTTCAGGCAATTATCCAGAAACTCATCGATAATGGAATAAAATTTACCGAAAGGGGAGAGGTTGAATTCGGATACAGAATTATCGAATCAACCCAAATTCAATTCTTTGTAAAAGATACCGGAATTGGAATTGCGGAAAGAGATCAGGACCGTATTTTTGAACGGTTTCATCAGCTTGATAACCGCACATCCCGCGACTACGAAGGAACTGGTCTTGGATTGTCAATTTCGCAACATTACGTTCGTTTACTTGGAGGGAGCTTAAATGTAAACTCCAAATTGGGCAAAGGTTCTGTTTTTTCATTCGATCTGCCATACGACAGGGAAGAAAGTACGCTGAAGATAGTTCGGTAGCGGGGGAAGTGTTCAGTCTCAGTGTTCAGTCTCAGTGTTCAGAATTGAGGATTGGGTTTTCAGTATCAAAATTTACTTCAAAGTCCCATTTCAATCGTCCAATCTTTCCGAAGTTATTTAACCAGAGAATTTAATGTTGTAAATCCCACCAGACGATCGTAGCGGCTTGCAAGGTCGTGATAGTAGGCAAAAATCTGGTATTCATTTTCGGTAACAAAGAAGGTTCCTTCCAGATTTACAGAATCCGCTTTTTTTGATCCTTCAGGAACATATACGTATTGATAGTTATAATATCCTTGTTTTAACATCATTGTAAGTTCATAACCTGCAGTTACAAAATTCCATTGCATTTCGTTTGTTTTATTGGCATTCCACCCAGTCATTGCTCCAAATACATTGACCGATCCGCCAACCAGACGGCTTTCCATCGGCAACTGGAAATGAACAAAAACGTAGTCGCATTCTGTATCAAAATCAGTAACCCTATCCTGACTTTCAATCACAAAATTGCCATTCATTTCTTGGTACGAAAAGTATTTCTTGTTGCTTCTGATTGCATCCGGAAGTAAGGTGACATGGTAAACCGGCCTGAAAAACTTTATGTCCTGAACATTCTCACCTTTGTATTTTGTTGTACGGATATCGAAATACCTGAATTCATTGCCTCCCGGAAATACATTCTCTTTATTGTAATCATAGTCAAGAATATTGTCGCGGATATAATTTGGTTTCAAATTCAGTATCGCATTGTCCCACCGCCTGTTTTGCATCAAAACTACCTGAATGTCTTCGCGCGGATTTAACAGTTTCAACCGGTCATGATAAATCTTGAAATCTACTTCCTGATTATCTCCGTTAAACGGATCGAAAGTCGCTTTTTTAACCAAACCTTCAATCCTGACAAGTGGCTCGACCACAAAGAACCGTTGAATTAAAACCAGGTCTTCACGGTTGTTTTCAGCAAAAATCACCAACGCATAATTGCCCGAATATTTTGGTGTACATTCTTCATTCGGAATTCGCAACTGATAATTTACAAATTTTACGGTGGTATTGAAGCTCATGGCATAATCGTTCACAGGGTTATCAGGAAACCCTGAAATATACTCGGCTTGCTGAATGAAGGATTCGTTCCAGTTCGCATCGCAATGTATAATGGTATAGGAATACTGGCTGACATCTTCGGTAATATCATCAAATTTAAGCACAAGTTTCACATCACTTCCAAGCTCAATTACCGGGTTCGAAAGTTCGTTTCCATCTCTGTAAAGTTGAACCGATTTTATCCCATCTCTGTACACCGCATTTTGGTAATAATATTTTTCAGACTTTATGGCAGCTCCTGAATTTAACGTTAAAATAATACTTAAAATTGAAGCTAAAAGCACTGTTTTTCTGACCATTTTCGATATTTTTTTAACCGTTTTAACCTGAAAGTTGATATATATCAAATAACTGATAAAAACCATCCATCCAGATAACGGTTTCAAGTATATAAATATTTCAATTACTATAAGTTTCACCAACAAAGATTGGGAAAAGAATTTTAATTTTTTACTTTTGCCAACCTAAAAATCACTTAATAATTAGGGAATACAATGTCAAAGCATTTCAAATTAAAACGCGGACTGGATATCCGGTTAAAAGGTGGTGCTGAAACAGTTTTAGGATCGGTTTCGCAGATCAGGACTGTTGCCCTCAAACCCACCGATTTCCCGGGATTGACCCCAAAGCTAAAAGTGAAAGCGGACATGCAGGTTAAAGCCGGCGATGCTTTGTTTTTCGACAAATATCATCCTGAGATCCTCTTTTCATCGCCGGTAAGCGGCACCGTAAAGGCTGTTAACCGCGGCGAACGTCGGAAAATTCTGGAAATTGTTGTTGAATCAGATGGAAAGATGGAAAGTCTTGCATTTACCAAGGCCGATCCTTCAGTACTTTCACGCGAGCAGGTAAAAACGCATTTACTGCAAAGCGGATTGTGGCCTTTTCTGAAACAACGTCCATACGGAATACTGGCCAAACCTGCCGATGTACCAAAACATATTTTCATATCATGTTTCGATAGCGCACCATTGGCACCCGATTATTCTTTCATTTTGAAAGGACAGGAGAAAATGTTGCAATCAGGGATCAATGCCCTGGCGAAATTAACCGACGGAAAAGTTTTTCTTGGACTTCGTGATGGAGATGCAGGATTTTTCGGACAGTTAAAGAATGTGGAAACCAATATTTTTTCAGGACCGCATCCGGCTGGAGTTGTTGGAATTCAGATTCATCAGGTATCGCCTATCAACAAAAACGAAATCGTTTGGACCATCAATTTGTTGGATGTGCTTTTCATCGGACGTTTGTTTGAAACCGGCAAAATTGATATGAGGAAGATAGTCGCGCTGACTGGTTCCGAAGTGAATACTCCAAAATATTATCCAACCATACTTGGAGGTTGTCTCGAAAATGTTTTGGTCAACAATACAAAAAAGGAAGTTAAGGAACGCATTATCAGCGGTAATGTCTTAACCGGAACAAAAGTTGAGCAAGATGATTATCTCGGCTTCTTCGACCACCAATTGACTGTAATTCCTGAAGGCGATAACTATGAATTTATGGGTTGGGCAGATCCCGGATTCAATAAATTTACAGCAAGTAAAGCCTTCTTTTCGAAATTATTCCCCAAAAAATCATACACGCTGGATGCCAATTTGCATGGCGGCGAACGGGCATTCGTCCTTTCAGGGCAATATGAGAAATATTTGCCGATGGACATCCTTCCGGTTTACCTTCTGAAAGCTATTCTGGCCAATGATATTGACAAAATGGAGGAACTCGGAATTTACGAGATTGTTGAAGAAGACCTTGCTTTGTGCGAATATGCCTGCACTTCAAAGATAAAAGTTCAGGACATTGTTCGTCAGGGATTAGACCTGATGATGAAAGAATTGGGTTAACCGTTTAGTTGAAAAAAAGCTACAGATGAAATTTATACAAAAATTCTTCGAAGATACCAAACCACACGTTCAGAAAGGAGCTAAATATCATTGGCTTCATTCGGTTCATGATGGTGTGTTTACTTTGTTTTTCGTACCAAAACACACCTCAAACAGCGGGTCGCACATACACGACTTCATTGATTTGAAACGCACCATGGGATTGGTTGTTTTTGCCTTGTTACCCGCGCTTCTGATGGGTATGTACAATACCGGTTATCAGCATTTCGCCGCTGTTGGCGAATTGTCGGGTGTTGGTTTTTGGGACATATTCCTTTACGGATTCCTTCGGGTTTTACCGGTGATTATGGTTTCCTACATTGTTGGATTGGGCATTGAGTTTGTATTTGCGCAGCTCCGTGGTCATGAAATTCAGGAAGGATTTTTGGTATCAGGAATGTTGATACCAATGATAATGCCTATAAATACGCCACTATGGATGACCGCAATTGCCACTGCTTTTTCAGTTGTCTTTGTAAAAGAAGTCTTTGGTGGAACCGGAATGAACATTTGGAATCCAGCCCTGGTAGCAAGGGCATTTGTCTTCTTTGCTTATCCAAGCCAAATGTCGGGCGAATCGGTCTGGGTAAGTCTTGGTGGCAAACAGGCCATCGACGGCTTTTCGGGAGCAACCCCAATGGCTGAAGCCGCCGCAGGGCAACCGAACATTGATGTCTGGAATTCGTTTATCGGATTAATTCCCGGCTCAATTGGAGAAACTTCCACACTTGCAATTTTGATTGGTGCTGCAATTTTGGTAATAACAGGAATCGGTAGCTGGAAGATAATTGTTTCAACCTTTGCCGGAGGAGCTGTAATGGGATTGATACTGAATTACTTTGCAGGTGATAATGCATACATGGCACTTCCTTTTTGGGAACATTTCATCATCGGAGGTTTTGCGTTTGGCGCTGTGTTTATGGCAACCGATCCGGTATCGGGAACTCAAACAGAGAGAGGCAAATGGATTTATGGTTTTCTGATCGGAATTCTGGCTATTTTAATACGGGTGGTAAACCCTGCCTATCCTGAAGGAATGATGCTTGCTATTTTGCTTATGAATACCTTTGCGCCTCTTGTTGACCACTATGTTGTGGAAGGAAGCATCAAAAAGCGGTTGAAACGAATCAAAGTTAAAGCCTAAACGATAAAATTCAGAAACATGGATACGAACGGGAATAAATATACATTTATATATGCCTCAGCAATGGTCATCCTTGTTGCAGCAATCCTTGCCATAACAGCACTAAAGCTAAAGCCAGCCCAGCAAAAAAACATCGACATTGAAAAGAAACAGAATATTCTTGCTTCGGTAGGAATTGCCAGTACGTTTGCAGATGCCGAATCAATTTATGCTGAAAGGATTTTACAATCCTACATTGTAGATTTTTCAGGCGAAAAAATTGAAGGCCTGGCATTTGACATAGATTTGAAATCGGAAAGAGCCAAGCCGGAAGCCGACCGGAGACTACCTGTTTACGAATGCAAAACAGAGGAAGGAACAAAGTACATTCTGCCTGTATATGGAGCTGGTTTATGGGGTCCAATCTGGGGCTACGTTTCTGTAAACGATGATATGAATACCTTATATGGAGCTAACTTTGCTCATGCCAGTGAAACACCAGGCCTGGGTGCTGAAATCAATACCAAGGCCTTTCAGGAACCATTTAAAGGGAAAAAGATTTTTGACGAGACTGGAAAATTAGTTTCAATCATTGTCGCAAAATCAAGTGAAACTGCTCCGGCAGAGCACAAAGTTGATGGCATTTCAGGAGGAACCATTACCAGTAAAGGACTTCAGACGATGTTACTGAATGATTTCACTTCCTATAAAGCATTTTTCACCAAGAAAAAACAATAGAAGATGAGCGAAGCATTATTTTCAAGGAAAAATATAAGTCTGTTGTCCGGCCCCATCGGCAGCAACAATCCCATTACGGTTCAGGTACTTGGTATCTGCTCTGCTCTGGCTGTTACCGCCCAGTTAAAACCGGCATTTGTAATGGCGCTTTCGGTAACAGTAGTGGTTGCTTTTGGTAACGTAATTATTTCATTGCTTCGGAATACGATTCCAAACCGTATCCGAATCATTGTTCAGTTGGTAGTAATTGCCGCGTTGGTAATTATTGTTGACCAATTTCTGAAAGCATTTGTTTACGACGTTAGTAAACAACTTTCGGTTTTTGTCGGATTGATTATCACCAATTGTATCCTGATGGGCCGACTCGAAGCATTTGCTTTAGCGAACAAACCCTGGCCTTCATTTCTTGATGGTATTGGAAATGGCGCAGGTTATGGATTAATCCTTATTATTATTGCTTTTTTTCGTGAACTGCTTGGTTCAGGAACACTTTGGGGCTTTCGTGTCATTCCTGAAAGCTGGTACATCGCCAACGGTGGTTTTTATTCCAATAACGGGATGATGATTCTTCCACCAATGGCATTGATTACTGTAGGTGTAATCATTTGGATACAGCGCAGCAGAAATAGTAAACTTCAGGAAAAATAACTGAATAAAAATTAAAACGATATGGAGAATTTATTAAATCTGTTCGTTAAGTCAGTATTTATGGAGAACATGGTTTTTGCCTATTTTCTGGGCATGTGTTCTTTTCTGGCTGTATCGAAATCAGTAAAAACGGCAACCGGCCTCGGGTTGGCAGTTATTTTTGTTCAGGTTATTACCCTGCCGGTGAATTATTTGCTTGAGAAATATTTGCTCATGGATGGCGCCCTGGCATGGATGGGTCCCGGATTTGAAACTGTTGACCTGAGCTTTTTAAGCTTCATCATGTTCATCGCGGTAATCGCCTCAATGGTTCAGTTGGTTGAGATGGTTGTCGAAAAATTCGCACCGGTTCTTTACACTCAACTTGGTATTTTCCTGCCGTTGATTGCTGTGAACTGTGCTATCCTGGGGGGATCTTTGTTTATGCAACAAAAAGCTTTCGACACTTTGGGCGAGGCTACCGTTTACGGATTTGGGTCTGGATTTGGATGGTTTCTTGCAATAATCAGTATTGCAGCAATTCGTGAAAAAATACAATATTCACAGATACCTGCGCCTTTAAGAGGCCTGGGCATCACGTTCATCATTACCGGCTTGATGGGCCTGGCATTTATGGGGTTCATGGGAATCAAACTTTAAAAAAACAATCGAAACGATGATATTTTTAGCTTCTCAAACGACAGTTGTACTGGCCAGTGTAGTCATTTTCCTTTTGGCAATAATTCTGATGGTCGGAATGCTTTTGTACGTTAAGACAAAACTTACTCCCAAAGGGCTTGTTAAAGTCAGTATCAATGACGGATTTAAAGTTATTGAAACAGAACCGGGGAATACTCTTTTAACGACACTCGGAAATAACAAAGTATTGTTGCCATCGGCTTGTGGTGGTGGTGGAACCTGCGGAATGTGCCGTTGCCAGATTGAATCAGGCGCCGGGTCAATCCTTCCGACTGAAACCGGGTTCTTTACCCGAAAGGAACAACAGGAGCATTGGCGGTTAGCTTGCCAGGTGAAAGTGAAAGAAGATATTAATCTGCACATCCATCAGGAAATATTAGGTGTAAAGAAATGGGAATGCACCGTTGTTTCAAACAACAATGTTGCTACCTATATTAAAGAATTTGTAGTTAGGCTTCCTGAAGGCGAAATACTCGATTTCAAATCGGGCGGATACATTCAGATTGACGTTCCGAAGATTGATGTTCAATTTAAGGATATGGTTATTGGAGCCGAATACCTTCCGGAATGGGAAAAGTTCGGAATGTTTAAGCTTGAGATGAAAAATCCGGAACCGACTTTCCGTGCATATTCTATGGCCAATCACCCGGCAGAAGGGAATATTGTGATGCTGAACATTCGAATTGCAACCCCACCTTTTGACCGTGTAAACGGAGGCTTCCAGAAAGTCAATCCCGGAATCTGTTCTTCGTTTATCTTCTCGCGCAAACCCGGTGATAAAGTGATGGTTTCAGGTCCTTATGGTGAATTCTTCCTTCAGAATAACGATAACGAAATGATGTTTATTGGTGGTGGCGCCGGTATGGCTCCAATGCGCTCACATTTATTTCACTTGTTTCACACTGTAAAAGAAACGAAAAAGAAAGTCACTTTCTGGTATGGTGCGCGTTCGTGGAGAGAAGTATTCTACTATGAGCAGTTTATGGACATTCAAAACAGATTTCCAAATTTCTCTTTCCATCTTGCACTTTCTGATCCAATGCCTGAAGATAACTGGACTGGATACAAGGGGTTTATACATCAGGTTATTTACGATAATTACCTAAGTAAACATGAAGAACCAGAAGAGATTAACTATTATCTCTGTGGCCCTCCGATGATGAACAGCGCGCTTAACAAGATGCTTTACGATCTGGGCGTACCAGATGAAAATGTATTGTTCGATGATTTCGGAGGCTAAAATGTTAAAATGATTTACCACCGCAAATTTATACATCCAAAATCAAAAACATGGGTTGTTTTCGTGCATGGCGCGGGAGGCAGCAATGGTGTGTGGTTTCGTCAACTAAAAGACTTCAAAAAACACTTTAATGTACTTTTGGTTGATTTGCGCGGTCATGGTAAATCGAAACAGGAAAACCCTTCGCTTGATGCCGATTATTCATTCGATGAAATAGCGCTCGATGTGATTCAAATTATGGATCACCTCCAAATCCATAAAGCACATTTGGTTGGTATTTCGCTTGGTTGTATTGTTATTCGGGCCATCGACAAGCTTGCTCCGGGCAGAGCCGAGTCGATTATTCTTGGCGGGGCTATCATTCAGTTCAACAAAACACTCAAAGTGTTGATCAGCATGGCCAAAATCCTGAATTCTGTTTTGCCGTATATGTGGCTTTACCGGCTCAATGCACGAATTCTGATGCCACTCCGCCGACACCGCGATTCAAGGAATATTTTTATTAAGGAAGCTATAAAGCTTGGCGAGAAGGAATTCGGCAGGTGGATGAAAATGTCGAGGGAAATAAAAACCAATCTGAATGAATTTATTCGCAGGGAACCTTCTGCACCTGTTTTGTACCTGATGGGCGATGGCGACCACATGTTTTTACCGATGGTAACAGATTTGGTAAAAAGGCAGGTAAATGCAAAACTCGAAATAATAAAAAACAGCGGACATTGCTGCAATCTCGATCAGGCAAATATTTTTAATGAAATTTCAATCCTTTTTATTAAACGGAACTCAGATACAAAGGAATTACTTCAGTTAAAATAGCTTATACCGGGATTGTAAAATAAAAGGATGATCCCTTTCCCGGCTCAGATTCAACCCATATTTTACCACCAAAAATTTCAACCAATTGCTTAGAAAGAAACAATCCGATTCCGGTTCCACGGTGAAGATGTTGTAGGTTATTGTCAATTTTCATAAAACGGTCGAAAATCATTTGCTGATTTTCGGCTCTAATTCCAATACCGGTATCTATCACTGAAAAAGTATAGAAATCTTTGTTTTTCTTACAGTCAACTTCAATAGACCCTTCCTCAGTAAATTTCACTGCATTCGACAACAAATTCCGGAGTATTTGTTCCAGTCTGACAGGATCAACCTGTACAACAAGGGCTGACATGGTCAGATTAGTCAGGATCTGAACTTTCTTGCCGGTTGGAACTGCTAACTGAAACGACTGGGTAATTTGCCTGACTAAGGGGACGATATCAACTTCCTGTATATTAACGGTAAGTTGGTTGGATTCGATCTTTGAAACATCAATAATATCTTCAATCAGACTTAAAAGGTAATCGCTGTTGCTTTGTATTTGATCTTCAAACATTTTCTTGTCGTCGTCAGAAATATCCGGATCGGACATTAACGAAGAGAAACCCGCAATGGCATTTAAAGGTGTCCGTATTTCGTGTGACATATTGGCGACAAATGCCGACTTTAACAGATCCGACTTTTTTGCCCGCTCCCACTCATGAATATAGTTCTTTTTTATAGCTGCCATGAAGGAAAAAATAACCAAAAAGCTGAAAACCAAGCCGATGTAATTGTCCTGTAATTTTGTAGTCAAATCAGGATAAGATCCAATTGTTTCATGGAAGCGGGATTCATACAAATAAAGTCCCAAAATATTTAGAAACATTACCGCAGAAATCAATAGAAAATATTTTCGATCGAATACCAGAATCAGGAAAGAAAAAAACACTACAAAAACCGGCATGATAGGGCCGCTTGAACCATAGTTTACAAACCATATTGCGTCAGTAAAAACTAAGATAATAATACTTGTAATCAGAAAGATAAAATTACCTATGCGCACAAGTCGTCCGTAAAGGTACAGTCCCAAAAAAGTTAATGATCCTGTAAATGAAACAATTATGATAGAGTTCTTAAGGTTCAAAACAACGTTGAAGATCGTACTTACAGCAAGTATTGCAAAGATAGAGAGCGTTGAAAGTAATAATAACCTATCTTCAAAACGAATTGCCGATTTACCATAGATTAATACCTGAAGGTTATTCCAATATATTTTAATTTTTTTCATCCTGCTAATTCAACAACCGAATAGATTTTTAAAAATGAAATAGATTTGATGACATTATACGAAGTTAACAACTACCAATTGTGTCAGATTCATCTAAAAATATTTTTTTAAACCGCAATTCCTTCCTGGCTTTGGCCTGTTCAATTTTATCCTCAGTTTGAGCACAACTGATCCCCTTAGATTTCAAATATTTGTTCCCTCCAATATGGGTATTCGGAAATTCTCCTCCTTTTTTTAACAATATCTTTGTTGCCAGTGCGGCAACAACAAAAGCCATCAGCACTATCACCAGTATTATTAATTTTAAAACATCCATAACGATTACCCTTCCCTTTATTTTTGCAGTGCAAAGTTAAAATTTAATCCCCAAAATTAGTCGCTTTATGATAGTAGGAACAATTACAATCTGATTTGTTTCAGGTATTAAGCAATATTAACACCGAATGGAAGACGAAAAATTAAATTGATAGACTGCCAGATAATATGTATTTTTAGATCTCCTAAAAAAAACAAATCTAATTATGGAAAAACACATTAATGTAGTCGCAGCTCTTCAAATTGGCCTAAGTATTTTTAATTTACTTATTGCTTTCCTGATTTTTACAGTCCTAAAATTAGTAGGTGGATTTGTTGACGAGCCAAATGGAGCAACAATTCTTTCGCTAATTGCTGATATTATTGCAATTGTATTTATTGTCATTTCAGTTCCGGGAATTATCGCCGGGTTGGGACTTTACAAAAGAAAAGAATGGGCACGTATTCTGACCCTAATTCTTTCGGTAATAGAAATATTCAGTTTCCCTTTTGGAACTGCAATCGGCATTTATTCCATTTGGGCATTGATTCAGCCCGAAACAGTAGCCGCCTTCAATAAAAATGAAGCATCCAACTTCGAAATAACGAAGTGAAATCTATTTATATTATCATTGATGGCAGGGTTCAGGGAGTTGGATTCCGGTATTTTGCCTTGCTCAAAGCAACAGAACTAAATCTGTCTGGCTGGGTTAAAAACACACCTGATGGAAAAGTTGAGATTGAAGCAACCGGAGAGCCAAATAATCTCAGTGTCTTTATTGACTGGATGAAAACCGGACCAACCAGAGCCATTATTAAAACATTTTCGGTATCAGACATTACCCCAACCAGAACTTTGACCAACTTTTCAATTCGATAAATTACAAATGGAAAATACTAAAAACTACCACATGTCTCCTGAAGAGTTCAGGAAACAAGGCAAACAGATGATTGACTGGATTGCCGACTATTATGAAAATGTTGAAAAATATCCGGTTCTGTCGCAAGTGAAACCGGGCGAAATCATTGGCCAGTTGCCAACAAACGCACCAAAAGAGAGTGAGTCGATGGATCAGATCATGTCGGATGTCAATTCTATCATCATGCCTGGCATTACACACTGGCAATCGCCCAACTTCTTTGCATACTTTCCATCAAATTCATCTGGGCCATCAGTTTTGGGCGATCTGCTTTCCTCCGGACTGGGTGTTCAGGGAATGATTTGGGCAACCAGCCCTTCCTGTACTGAATTAGAAACGCGGGTTTTGGATTGGCTGGCCGGTATGCTCCAACTTCCTGATCAGTTTAAATCAACTTCAACAGGCGGAGCGGTCATTCAGGATACAGCGTCTAGTGCTGCTTTGAGTGCAATACTTGCTGCGCGGGAGAAAAAAAACAATTATAAAACCAACGACTCCGGAAATTCCGGAAAACTGATCGCCTATGTTTCCAGTCAAACTCATTCGTCGCTCGAAAAAGCCATCAAAATTGCCGGGATCGGGAAGAACAATCTTCGCCTCATTGGAGTGGACGAAAATCTGGCAATGCGCCCGGATTTGCTGGAGATTGCCATTCAGGCTGACCTGAAAGCAGGCTTGAGTCCGTTTTTTGTATGTGCTACTGTTGGAACCACATCTACCAATGCAATGGATCCGCTGACTGAAATCGGACGGATTTGCCGGAAGTACGAACTTTGGTTGCACATTGATGCTGCCATGTCGGGCACTGCGGCAATCTGCCCTGAATACAGACATTTTTTGAACGGAATTGAGCTGGCCGACAGTTTTTCGTTTAATCCGCACAAATGGATGTTCACCAATTTCGACTGCAATTGTTTTTATGTGGCCGATCGTTCTGTATTAATTAAAACCCTGAGTATTCTGCCTGAATACCTAAAAAATCAGGCTACTGAAAGTGGGGCCGTGATTGATTACCGCGACTGGCATATCCAACTCGGGCGCAGGTTTCGTTCATTGAAACTTTGGTTTGTGATCAGACATTATGGTGTGAACGGATTGAGATATCATATCAGCGAGCATGTAAGGATTGCGCAGGAATTTGCCCAATGGGTAAACGCTTCAGACGATTTCGATCTGGTGGCTCCGGCTCCCTTGAACCTCGTATGTTTTGCCCACAAAAACGGAAATGATTTTAGCCGAAAACTGCTGGAAACAATCAACGAAAGTGGAAAAATGTACTTTACCCATACCGTTGTGAATGGACAATATGTACTTCGGATGTGTATCGGCCAGACCAATACCAAAGAGGAACATGTGAGGCTGGCATGGGAAACAATTCAGGAAACAGCGAAGAAATTGGAGAGCTAATAGTGTTCAGTCGCTGTGTTCAGTCGCAGAATTCAGTCTCAGTATTCAGTAAGGGTTACTGCCAACTGCGACTGACCACTGCCAACTTTTTGTGTTCAGCCTCAAAAAAGGAAACTAAAAATACTGAAGACAGATTAGGTTCATTAAAAAAACATGTTCAACAACAACCCGAACATGAAATATTTTCATAAGTGTTATAATTACGTTTATTATTTATTCCCTATTTTTACCACATCAATTTAGAAACATCTTAAAAATTTAATCATGATAAACTTAAAAGAATTAGAAGTTTGGTTTATAACAGGTAGCCAAAATCTTTATGGACCTGAAGTTCTGAAACAGGTAGAAAAAAATTCAAAGGAAATTGGAGCTTTTTTTAATAGCTCGGCTAAAATACCGGTAAGTATCGTATTTAAATCGGTCATGAAAAGTCCGGACGAAATTACCAATGTTTGCATTGAGGCCAATTCGTCCAAACAGTGTATCGGGGTAGTTACCTGGTGCCATACCTTTTCACCATCAAAAATGTGGATTAACGGACTGAAATTATTAAACAAGCCTATGCTTCAACTTCATACCCAATACAACCGCGACCTTCCGTGGGCAGAAATCGACATGGATTTTATGAACCTGAACCAGTCGGCACATGGTGACCGCGAACATGGTTTCATTTTAACCCGTCTTCGAAAGGCCCGTAAAGTGGTGGTTGGATATTGGAAAGAAGACGATGTTCAGGAACGTATTGGCGTTTGGAGTCGCGCTGCTGCTGCCTGGTACGATATGCAAGGTGCTAAGCTTGCCCGTTTTGGCGACAACATGCGCGAAGTTGCAGTTACCGAAGGCGACAAGGTGGAAGCTCAGATAAAACTTGGTCTTTCGGTTAATACATGGCCAGTAGGCGATATTGTAAAAATTGTAGATGGCGTGAGCGAAACTGAAATCGATAAACTGGTTCAGGAGTACAACGAAACCTACGAATTTGACAAAGAGGCCAAAGTGGGTGGCAAATATCACGACAGCGTTCGTTATCAGGCTCGTATAGAAGCAGGTATTAAATCGTTTTTGGTAGCTGGCGGATTTAAAGCTTTCACCACCACATTCGAAGATCTGCACGGATTAAAGCAACTTCCAGGATTGGCTTCTCAGCGTTTAATGGCTGCCGGTTACGGTTTTGGTGCCGAAGGTGACTGGAAACATGCAGCGCTCGTCCGCGCAGTAAAAGTAATGGGTGCCGGCTTAAAAGGCGGTTGCTCGTTCATGGAAGATTATACTTATCACCTCGATCCAACAACAGGATACAAAGCATTGGGATCTCACATGCTCGAAATTTGTCCGAGTATTGCCGATGGAAAAGCTAAGATTGAAGTTCATCCATTGGGAATTGGTGGCAAGGAAGCTCCTGCCCGTTTGGTATTTAATACAATGACCGGCCCTGCAACTTGCACCAGTCTTATTGACATGGGAACCCGTTTCCGTATGGTTGTGCACGATGTTGAATGTGTTGCGCCGGAAGCCAAACTCGAGAAATTGCCGGTTGCCAGCGCATTGTGGACTCCGATGCCAAATCTGAAAGTTGGAGCTGCCGCATGGATTTATGCAGGAGGCGCTCATCACAACGCATTTAGTCAGGCAGTTACCGCTGAATATATTGAAGACTTCTGTGATATGGCTGGAATAGAATTGGTTCAGATCAACAAAGACACAAATATTTCTGATTTCAAGAAAGAATTGAAATGGAATGATCTTTATTACCTGTTATCAAACGGAATGAGATAAGCGACGATCATATATCGGAAGCCAAATATCGAATAAGGAACAAGAAATAAGAAATGAGAAACAAGTATTTTGCTGTTTCTTATTTCTTATTCGATGTTCCTTATTTTTTTATGAAGTTGCCTGATTGCTTCCGGTAAATTTTGCTGTTGATAGTGTCTTTCATGAACCATGTTCAGGAATTTCAGCACTTGGAAGGCATCAAAAACCTGAAAAAACCTTTTCCTGAAGGATTCAGGAGTAGCACTGTTACGGTTAATTTCTGCCAGTTTTTCCTCAAACGAAATGTCGTTTAAATATTCCTGAACTGTTGTTGGCAAGGAAGTTAGAATCTCAGCATAATGCTTTGAGCTGCACTTAAAAAGAAACTCAACACAATCAAACAATTTCTTCAGGTCAAGGAAAGCATCAAAACGATAGGTGAGTGCCAAATCCTCTGTAAAGTTCATCCATTTGGTCATCGCTGCTCCGGTTCCGAATGGAACCCTATCGGAAACACGTCCGGAGGGATAAACAAATGCATCTGTAATTTCAGTCAGTTGACCCAATTTGGTAAGCTTGTGCAAAAAGTAAAAGTCTTCGCCAGCCTGCCGCCGGTTCATGCCGCCTTGTTTCACGTATGCGCCAGCCCTGACTGCAAAAGCCGATCCGATGGTATAAATTGAATTCGGAAATCCGGCGAAATCCAGTGCTTGTTTGTAGTAGTGGAGGTAATCCTCATACATTCTAATTCCAGCTTCCTGCCTGGGGTCGTCCATCTCTTCAAAACGGTGTCTGAAATTAATGGTAGCTGCAAAACACGATTTGTTCTCCAAAAAAACTGTTTCAATCCGTTTTAGATAATTGGACGAAACCAGACAATCGGAATCAAGGGAAACGATCACGCCTTCGGGTTTGCTGGTCGCGTTAAAACGTCGGGTCGCCTCGTCCATACCAATTTTTCGTGCCATGCCGGCACCTGCAAATTTCGCCTGTACTGAAGGAACGTAAAACGGATGCAGAACCAGATTGTTGCGGTCGTTTGTCTGCTTCCAGTCCAATAATTGATTAAATGTTTCGCGGTTGATTGCTTTTACCTGCTCCGGACTGCTTTCCGAATCGTTGATTACGACCAGCACTTCACAAAGCGAATCAACAGGCTCGCAAGCCCAAACCGATTCAAGGGTTCTGATTATTTCAGGTTCGTTCAGACACGGAATCATTAAAACCATCGAGAGGGAAGGAGAGGCTTCTTCTTTGATGAAGGACGGATAAACGATGTTATTTTGAATGTACCGGTCAGCAAACATTGGTTTAATTTTTCAGTATTAATCCATACAAAACAAAAAAATCCGAAGGTCATTCGGATTTTTTCTTAATATTTTTTCAATCTGCTACTTTGTTTTTCCTTTTGCTTTAGAATATCTGGCATTCATATTTACCAAAACTTCTTTGGTGATATTGTGCGAATCGTCGCCAATCAGCACCTCGCCGGCATTAAAAATATAGCTGTATTTTTTATCCTTGTTGTAGATCTTCAAGTAGTTCATTAAGCTATCCAGTAATTGTTTGTTGTTATCAGCTTGTATCTGAGAAAGTTTGGTTGACAATTCCTGATCGAGTTTGGTTATTTGCTGTTCTTCGCCCATTAACCGGTCACGTTCCTGCATTGCTCTTTCCTGTGTAAGGAAACCACCACGCTGAACTTTTTCCTGAAAAGAGGCAGCTTGAGATTCAAAACGACTGCGTTTATCACTGTATTCTTTCGAAAAAGCTTCCTGTTGTTTGGTGAAACCATCATGCATTTCCTGTGCAAAATCGTAGTTAACAACCAATGAGTCAACTTTGATGTATGCAATCTTTAATTCGGAAGAAGCATCGCCATCATTAGTTCCATCTTTCCCTGAATTATTCAATTTATTTCCACTAAAATGCAGTATATAGATACCTGCAACTGCAATAAACAAAATACTAATAAGTACCAATGATGTATTCTTCATATACGTAGAATCAATAAATTTTGCCCAAAAATAAAAATTAATTGTCAGTAAACACCTTTTATCTGGATTATTTTTCCCCACCACGTCCGATTACTTTATCAGGAGAAATAACAAATAAAAAGCTGCGTAAAATCATAAGTTCACCTTGATAAACATCATTGAATTCAAGCTTAAATGTGAATTATTTTACTTCATAAAATTTGAATTGAAACCAATACATCATGTTAAATCAATTACTTGCTAACGCGCTGCCATATATGCCCCAAAAGCTGATCTGGATTTTTTCCAAACGCTATATTGCCGGGGAAACAATTGAAGACGGGATAAAGGCTTGTCGACAGTTGAATCAACAAGGAATTGAAGTTACCGTTGATTTACTTGGAGAATTCATCAAAACCATAGAACAGGCGGAAGAGAATAAAAGGAAATACATCGAAATCATCGATCGGTTCACTTCAGAAGGAATTGTGGGTAATTTTTCGGTAAAACCTACCATGTTTGGATTGTTGATTGACAAAGAGGTTTGCCTGGCCAAAATTGAAGAGGTGGTTAAAATCGCTGCTGACAAGAAAAGCTTTATTCGCATCGACATGGAAGATTCGCAATGCGTTGATATTGAACTTGAGCTATACCGCAATCTTCAACAAAAATATCCGGCCAATGTTGGCTTGGTTTTGCAGGCTTATCTGCGTCGGACCAAAAATGATTTACTGGATATGAGTAATATTCATGTAAATGGAGATCCGCTCAATTTCAGGCTTTGCAAAGGAATTTATGTTGAGCCAAAACAAATTGCTTTTAAGTCGTTTGAAGAAGTTCAGGAACATTACATTGACGACCTGAATTATATGCTCGACCACAATATGTATGTTGGAATTGCCACTCACGACAAACAGCTGGTTGAAAAAGCGCTTGAGATAATCAAGGAAAGGAAAATTGACAAAACAAAATATGAGTTCCAGATGCTGTACGGTGTCACTCCCGAACTCAGAAGCAGTATTGTGAAACAAGGACATAAAATGCGTGTTTATGTCCCCTTCGGAAAAGACTGGTTTGGTTATTCGACCCGCCGCCTGAAGGAAAATCCGAAGATGGCTTCACTCATTGTAAAAGCACTTTTTTTTAGGGGTTAATTTTAAGGGTTATTTGAAAGGGAGGTTCTGTAAAGGGACCTCCCTTATTTTGGTTCAATTATTATCCCTGCATTCTCATACGATGTTTCATTCCTTTCGAACCTCTGTCCTGCATCATTTTTCCCTTGCGTTCATCAAATTTCAGTCGTTGTTCGTCGGTTAGCTCTGCACGCATTTCCAAACGGTGTTTTGCCTGAATTTTAGCAATTTCAATTTTTAACGCGCCAATCTTTTCGATGTTTTTGTTGATTGCGCCCAAATCTGGTTTTTCTGCAGTTGTCAGTGTTTTCTGACGGGCCATGGCTTCACCAAGTTCGTTGCGGATTGGCTGAACCTGTTTTTGTGTTGCCAGCATACTTTGTTTAAACGCTTCTTTCTGGGCATCGGTCAGGTTCAATCCGTTTCCAGCGCCTCTTTGTCCTTCGTTCATGCGCATTTCAGGGTTTTGACCGCGAAATGATTTTTTTGAATTTCTATCGGCAGGTTGGGCAACCAATACAACCGACATACTCAACAATACTACGAGCATTAAAATTTTTGTTTTCATGATTTCTAATTTTTAAAATCTGTTTTCTGAAACTTAACTTAATTTTCTCTTTGGATGGACTTGAAGATAGAAGGTTTAATGCTTAACTAAACTTTAAGGTTTCTTTAACAGTTTCCGGGGTATCATTCTGAGTGCAAAGAAAAACACTTCTGGATGAATATCCGTAATATTACACAATGTCATAAAAGTCATTCAATTGTCATTTGGTAGTCATTAAGTTGCCAGGAAATGACTACCGAATGACTACCAAATGACAAAAAATGACTGACAAAAAATGCCAAATTACGTGTATAAATGGTCAATCATATTAAGTTTTGTAACGTTTTGTTGTTCTTTTAAATATATAATAAGCCGGAATTCCTGTAATAACTGTCAGTAAAGCTATTGATGATTCAACAGGCCTTTCAAGATAAGCCAGAACAAGGATGCCGACTCCGGTTGCAACATAAATTATCTGAGTAAAAGGAAATCCTGCCATTCTAATTGCCGCTGGCTGTTCTTTTCTTAATTTGAAAACGCCAATTACAGTCAGTATGGGAAATATACCCAATGCGAATCCCATATAGGTCAGGATTTGTTCGAATGTGCCGGATAGGGTAAGGATGATTGCAATGACAGCTTGCAGGACAATTGAATTGGAAGGAACCTGAAATTTTGGATGGATGCTGGCAACCGATTTGAAAAACAGTCCGTCTTTTGCCATGGAATAATAGACTCTTGGGCCAATAATTATAAACGCACTGAGCGATGAGAAAAGTGCAAAAGCTATCAGCAAAGAAAAGAGTGTGTCGGCTGAGTTTCCGAACAGATTTCCCATTGCGAGTCCACCGATCGAAATGACCCCTTTCATATCATCCGGATTTATGCTGTATATGTACAATACATTCAGGCCAAGATACAAAAGCATTACAATTCCGGTTCCGGCTATGAGCGACCGGGGCAGTATTTTTGACGGGTTTTTTATTTCGGCGCCGAGATAAGTAGATGCATTCCAGCCACTGTATGCAAACATGATCCACATCAGCGAAAGTCCGATGGTTTTCCAACCGCCAAATCCTGAATCGACCCCACCGCCTGTGCTGAAATTGTTGATATCGCCTTTTCCTGAAAGAAATCCTGCCAGCAAAAGGAAAACAATTAGCGCCACTTTAAGCAGTGTGAGGATATTTTGAATGAGTGCGCCTGTTTTTATTCCGCGGTAATGAATAAAGGTAAATATCAGGATAACGCTTACTGAAAGAAATGTTCGGGTGACATCCTGATTCATGATTCCTGCACGCTCGAACCAGTCGGGAATTGAAGGTATTGCCCGGCAGAAATATTCGCTGAAACCCATGGCCGAAGCTGCAATCGGAGCCGAAAAACCGACCACGAACGAAACCCATCCGCTCAGAAACCCAAACAGCGGATGATAGAGTTTCGACAGGAAAAGATACTCGCCTCCGGCACCCGGCATTGCGGCGCCAAGTTCTCCGTAGCAAAGTGCACCGCAAAGTGCGATAACTCCTCCAACGACCCACAATGCCAGCATTAACAGCGGATTGTTCAGCCCTGCCATTAAAAGACCGGAGGTGGTAAAAATCCCGGCGCCAATCATATTGGCAACAACTATATTCGTAGCAGGAAAGAGCCCCAGTTTACGTTGGAGATTATCTTCAGCCATGACGAAGCCTGTTATTTTTCTGCCCTTTTATAGCTTATAAGTAAACCGTTACCTTCAGAATTTAAAGAGGTCTCATAGTTTTTCAGGCTTCTGATGTATTCCAGGTAATTGCCCTCTCCCATGCGCCTTGTTTCAGAAATATTGTGAGTGGTGAAACAACCGCCGACTTTTAGTTTGGGGTCGACGTCGATAAAATAATTTTTATACCAGTTTTTATCTGCATCGCTGAATACAAAATCAAACGGCCCTTTGAGTTCCTTAACAAGCGAATGGGCATCGGCAAGCCGGGCGTCAATGTATTCTGAAAGACCGGCTTCCTTAAAATTCCGGAGTGCAATCTTGTGCCTGTCTTCATCAATGTCAATTGTAATCAGTTTTCCTCCGGTTTTGCTGAGCGCCCACGCAATATAAATTCATGAAAGACCGGTTGAAGTTCCAATCTCAAGAGCACTTGTGTATTTTCCCTTAATAACGAGGTCGTAAAGTAACTGCGCGTCTTTTGTCGGGACATTCATATCCTGCCATTGCCCGGAATTGTCAGAAAGAAATTTTTTCACTTTTGCATCGAGTACAGGATTTTCCTTTAAAGCCTGCGCTGTTGCCCGTTTCGGAATAATCACAGTCAGAACAAGCAGACAAAAAATTGGTCCAATCATTTTTCTTGTTTTCATATTCTTCAGATTTTAGTAAAAATTGAGATTTTAAATGATAGGACAAATTTCCAGTCAATTAGTTTAATCCGCCAATCTTTTGCATGGCTTCCCTGATCTCTTCCAGAAACTTTAGAACTTTCACTTTTGGGTCGCCTGCACCCAGCGTTTCCAATGGAATATATCCACGATAACCGGATTGCTGAATAATCTTCATCAGTTTGTTCAGGTCAGTTTTTTGCTCCACTCCATCCACGTATAAGTTTTCTTTCAACTGCCAGCTAACCGCGTATGGAATTGTCTTTTCTATTTCCCTGTACGGATCGGTGCGAAAGCTGCCAATATCCAGAATTAATCCGAACCAATCGGAGTTGACGCGTTTGATGATTTCGATCGTCTCGTCGGCAGTTTTGATAAAATCGTGGTGGTTTTGTATTCCCACTATAACCCCATGCGCTTTGCCAAATTCAGCACATTCTTTCAGGTCTTTCACCAAATAATCTACAACCTTTTCACGCGGAATATCTTTGGTGTCTGCAACTCCTGAGAATACGCGAATGACCGGAATTCCAAGTTTTTCGGAAGCGATGATCCATTTTTTAACCAACTCAATACTCGCTTTTCGTTTGGCCGGATCAGGATCGGTAAAGTCATTTCGCACACCGGTTCCGCTGATTTCAAGACCGAGCAAAAATGCCTTTTGTTTGATGTGGTACAAATATTCATCCGAAGGAACTTCAGGATAACCCGGGAAATAATAGGCGGTAATATCGACCGCATCGAACTGATTGGCAGCGCAATACTCCAATAAATTGTCCAGATTCATTTCGCCTTTCATCAGCGGACCATTGAAAGAGTATGCATTCAGGCTGTTCTTTAATTTCGTTGGAAGTTTTTGTTGCGCGATTGCTGCCAAAGGAAGACTTGCGATCAGAAAAAGAAAGATGACAGCTGGCCAAAGTTGATACTTATGATTTCGGTTCATATTCAACAAGGTTACAAATAACTAAATAATTGAAGCTATTAAATTCGTCAAGTGATCCTGACTTTCAGGTGGTTTAACGTTTAAATACCCGCACGTAATCAACTTCAAACGTGTGTGGAAATTTGCTGTCATCAATGCCGTGCTTTCCGCCCCAACCGCCGCCAATTGCAAGGTTCAGGATTAAATGAAATGGTTGGTCGAAAGGCCAGGCATCGACTCCGCTGTCCTCTTTCCGGAAGGAAAAATAGAGCGTACCATCCACATAACTTCTGATTTCATTTTCGTCCCACTCGGTGGTATAAACATGGAATTGGGTGGTGGCGGTTTTCACAGCTATTGCTTTCCCAACCTGGGTGCCCTTTGTATGATTGTATTTTTGGGTGTGAACCGTCGAATGTACAGAATCCGGATCGTACCCAACATGTTCCATAATGTCTATTTCACCGCTTTTAGGCCATCCTCCATAAGTATTGTCCGACGACAGCATCCAGATGGCTGGCCATGTACCTTTTCCTGAAGGCAGTTTTGCCCTGACTTCAATCTTGCCGTATTTCCAGTCGCCTTTGCTTTTGGTGGTGATCCTTCCGGAGGAATATTCCTTGCCTGAAGTTGGTTCCTGACGGGCAACGATTTTTAGGGTACCATCGCTAAGCTGCGTATTTTGCAGATTGGCTACGTTGTACCATTGCGCTTCGTTGTTTCCCCAACCGTAGGTATTTCCGCGGGTGTCGTAGTTCCATTTGGTCGAATCAGGCAGGCCGGCGGTGTTAAATTCATCCACCCAAACCAGTTTCCATCCCTGGTTTTGTTCCTTCTCAGCTACTTTTTTCAGCAGGAGTTCGGGTTCGTCGGTAGTAATATAATCGATGTCACGGGCCAGAAAATAATCCATCAGCAAAGGATCGTTTACAGTCCAAACATTTGTTTCAATTCCGGATTTTCGGGCATCGTCCATCCAATTGTCGTCTTTTTTGAAAACATTGAAGTGATAATCCGCACCAGTTATTCCATCCGCTTTTAGCTGACTTGGTGACACATTTCCGTTGAGGTACATTGTCTTTGCCGATGGGTCTAAACGAACTATTTCTTTCAGAATATCATAGTCGAAACTGATGTAGGTTATCCAGGGTTGCGCACGCATTTTATTTACTTTCGCAACAGCTTTTTGAGCCAGAAGCAGCGATCGTTCCTTGCTGACTTGCGATGGTTTTAATTCCAGAATCAGGCGGGTTGTTTGCTGTTTCATTCCAATTTTCAGGTACTTCTCGAGGGTTGGAAGAACTTCCCCGTTTTTTAACCGATATTTTTTCAGACCTGAATATTTTGTTTTTTCGATGTGCAGCCCTTCATAAACCGGGTCGTGGTTAAGCACCAAAACTCCGTCGGCGGTTAGTTGCACGTCGAACTCCGATCCGGCAACTTCCAGGCTAATAGCCTTTTTTAACGAAGCGATTGAGTTCTGAGGTAATCCGTCTTTTTTCCAGGCGCCACGGTGGGCCACAACGCCATTTTTCACGAAATTATTTTGTTCTCCTGAACCGGAGGTTTGCGCTGTTGACTGCTGGATGAAAATCAGGAGAAGGAAAACTGAGAAAGTAAAAATTATTGTTTTTTGCATTTTTTTAGATTTTACAGATTTTGCCCCGAAGGCTTGAAAACACAAAGTTGCACAAAGTTTTAGTAAAAAATAAATGTGAGCAGCTACGGAATTTCCAACTCGCATGGCTGCCCACATTTTAAATTCGCGGCAATGTAAATAGTCCTCCAGAATCTAACTAATTTCTTAATTTCGAATCCTTATTCATTTTCAAAACTATATGGGTAATCAACGAAATCTGGTAAAGACGCTCGGGTTGGGATATGTCATCATATTTGTAGTCGCAAATATCATTGGTTCAGGAGTGTACAAGAAAATTGCTCCGATGGCTGCTGAACTTCAGTCTTCGTCGTGGATACTTGCGGCATGGATTGTCGGAGGAATTATCACACTTTTTGGCGCCCTGAGCAATGCCGAAGTTGCCGGATTACTGGCCGATACAGGAGGCGAATATGTTTATCTGAAAAAAATTTACAACCGATTTTTTGCTTTTTTATATGGCTGGTCGCTGTTTACGATCATTCAAACTGCCACTATTTCCTCTCTGGCTTATGTTTTTGCCCAGTCGCTGAACAGTATCATTCCCATTCCAGAAGTTTTTTCATCGCTGCAACATCTATCGATAGGAGGCGTTTTCTTCCCTTTTCAGGATTTTGGCGTTAAGCTCGTTGCCATACTGCTGATCCTGATATTAACAATTCTAAATATTTCAGGATTAAAGAGTGGGGCAGGGGTGAGCAAAGCCATACTCTTAATGGTATGCGCAGGCCTGCTTTTGATTATTGTTTTTGGACTTGGCAGCTCGGTTGCCACACCTGCCAATTTTATGGATCGCCGGGATCTTATCAGCGGAACAGTTACGTTTTCTTCCTTTTTTACAGCGATGCTTGCAGCTTTCTGGGCTTATCAGGGATGGGTTTCTGTTGGATTTATAGGCGGAGAGATCAAAGATGCTACCCGAAATATTCCGAAAGGAATTGTGATAGGCGTTTTTGTGGTAATCGCCGTTTATCTGCTGGTGAATGTGACGTATCTCTCGCTTTTGTCCATCCCTCAATTGGTTCAGGTTCACGAAGCGGGCAATCAGATCGCTGCGGTTGAGGCTGTACGAAGTTTCTGGGGAACCGGAGGTGTTTTGTTCATTTCGCTGCTGATTTTGCTGACCACACTGGGGTGCACCAATGCCAGTATTCTTACGGGTTCGCGTCCATATTATGCGATGGCCCGCAATGGACTTTTCTTTTCGGGAATCAAAAAGCTGAACAAATTTAATGTGCCCTCCAACTCGCTTTTGTGGCAGGGGGTATGGGCTTCGGTGCTGGTGCTGTCGGGTACATTCGATCAGTTGACCGACATGGTGATTTTTGCCGTTTTTATCTTTTACGGCGCTACCACGCTGGGCGTATTTATCCTGCGCCGCAAAATGCCCGATGCGCACCGTCCCTACAAAGTGTGGGGTTACCCGTATGTTCCGGCTATTTTTATACTCTTTTGTATCGGACTGATTTTTAATACGGTTATTGCACGACCACGCGAAGCTGCCTTAGGGTTGATTCTTATCCTTTCAGGAATTCCGGTATATTTTTGGCTGAAAAGGAAATATTCAAACAAAGAGCAAAATTAAAGCTTAGGCCGAACTCCCGATATTCAGTTATTTCCCTTCACCGTCAATGGTTTGGATGGTTCCGTCGGTATTGTATTTCAATTCGGTTACTTTCACACTGCGCAGGTGGGTTTTTCCTCCTGAAGGTTTGCTGTCGTGGTGAAACAGGTACCATTTTCCCTTGAATTCAACGATGGAATGGTGGGTGGTCCAACCCACAACCGGAGTGAGAATTACACCTTCATAAGTGAATGGCCCGTAAGGATTATCGCCAATGGCATAGCAAATATTGTGCGTGTCGCCTGTTGAGTAGGAGAAATAGTATTTGCCGTTGTAGTTGTGAACCCAGGCAGCTTCAAAAAAGCGGCGGTTGCGGTCGCCTTCTTTGAGGGGCTGTCCTGCTTTATCAAGAACAACCACATCCTTTGGTTCTTCAGCAAATTCGAGCATATTGTCGGTCAGTTTTGCGATTTTTGCAGTCAAGGCAGGTTCATCAGCTTTTGGATGAATGCCCGACTCGATGGCTTTGTTGTTGCGGTAACGTTGCAACTGGCCGCCCCTGAGTCCGCCGAAATACATGTAGTGTGCTCCGTTTTTATCCTGAAAAACAGCCGGATCGATGCTGTAACTTCCTTTTATCGGGTTGGATTCAGCCTTAAACGGGCCTTCAGGTTTTTTGCTGGTGGCAACACCCATGCGGAAAATATCGGTCTGGTCCTTTGCCGGAAAATAAAGGTAGTAAGTCCCTTTTTTGAAAGCCACATCTGGCGCCCACAACTGGCGACCCGCCCAGGGAATGTCTTTTAAATCGAGTGCTACGCCGTGATCAGTAACCGGGCCCTCAACATTGTCCATCGAAAATATTCGGTAATCGCGCATATCGAATTGGTCGCCGTCGCCATGACCCCGAGTTCCTGTCTCAATGTCGTGCGACGGATAAACGTATATTTTGCCCTTGAAAACGTGCGCCGAAGGATCAGCAATGTATAGGTCTTTCATGAGATAGTTACTGCCGCTTTTGAGCATACTTGTTTCCGCTCCGGCGAGCAGGCTTTTTGCAAAACTTTTGGGCCGATTGTTACGATCGAAAAGCAGCGGATAATCCGTCCGTCCCGGAACCGGGAAATTGTTTTTCCACGACTGGCGGTCGCTAACACCCCACAATGTTACCCGGTCAATTTTGTCCTGATGTTTCAGGAACAGATCGAACATTTCCTGATAACGTTTTGCGTGTGCTTTTTCAGCCTCTTCGGTCAATCCATTTGTGTAAGGATTTAACTCGGCTTTGTATTCAACCCGAGAATCGACATCGGCTCCCTGCTGGTTTTTAGGGCTGGGCAGCGCCGAAATATCCATTTCAGTAATGTGTACCTGTGCTCCCAAACCGGCAAAAGTCAGGATGCTTTTTTCGAATTCTTCTGTTTTAGGAAAGTCCATGCTTAAATGGCCCTGCATTCCGATTCCGTCCACGCGGATTCCGTCTTTCTGAAGGTCTTTTACCATTTTAACCACGCCTTCTCGTCTTCCTGGCAACGCCATTGAATAATCGTTGTAGTAGAGCTCAGCATCCGGATCGGTTTCGCGGGCAAATTGAAAAGCCAGTTTTACGAATTCGGGACCAATAATCTTGTAGAATTTGCTCTCGCGCCAGGAACCGTTGTCTTCAATTGCTTCGTTCACAACATCCCAGCCTTTTACCTTGCCTTTGTAGCGGCCAACAACTGTTTCAATATGATTTTTCATGCGGCTGATGAGGACATCGCGCGAAACATCTTTGCCATCGCTGTCAACAAAAAACCACCTTGGTGTCTGTGAGTGCCACACCAAACAATGGCCTACAATAAACATTTGATTTTGTAACCCGAATTCAACAAACTGGTCGGCCAGTTCGAAGTTAAACTTTCCTTCTGTTGGCTGTATCAGTGCGCTTTTCATGATGTTTTCAGCAGTGATGGAGTTGAAATGCTGTTTGATGATCCGGACAGAAGCAGTGTCACGTCCGTTAATCTGACCATTGTTCATGGCAGTTCCGAGATAGAATTTCCCCTGAAAAACATCTTTCAGCCCTTTTTGTGCGTTTGCTGAAAATACTGAAAAACCGATCGCAATTATCAGTGCGGTCAACCTGATATGTTTTAAAAAATTCTGATACATGGTTGCTTATTTAATTACAATTTTTTTACTAACTGACTGATGTCCGTCGAATAGCTTCAGGAAATAAATTCCTTCAGGAACATTTACCTGTATATTTAGTGACGATTGGTTTAAATTATTGAGAGTAACCACTTTTTCTCCAAGCAGATTAATTAACTCAATTTGTTTAACACTTTCAATTCCAGCGATTGTGAAATTGCCATTCACCGCAGGATTTGGATACACCTTTATAAAACCTGCATTTAATTTATCGGATAAACCTGTGGGTGGATCTGTAATAGTAATAACCTTTGTGCCTTTAATTCCCGAACCGTCCCAGGCTGTAGCCGTAACTGTAACAGTTCCGTTACCCAAAGCAGTTAGTTTTCCGTTGGAATCAATTGAAGCCCGATAGGTAGGATACGTACTCCATGTAATATTGGGAATGGTTGTATTTGAAGGCAGTACAGTTGCAATCATATTAACAGAAGCACCTTTGAGAATAGTTGAGGTACTGTCATTGTCAAAAGAAAGAGCAATTGATTCGGTCATTGTAAGTGTATCGTTCACATAAGCTTTCAACCACTTCATTGCTGGCCGTTCAGTGTTATTTGAGTTGATCAGGTATGCTTTCTCGTTGTTACGCCACAGGCCCGTTCTGAAGCCCCAAAAGGTTATTCCCTTAACGGAAGGGTGTTCCCAGAAAATTGGGAAAACGCGCTGCATTTCTTTTAGTTGTATAAGATCCGTCGCTCCGTCAATATCCATTTCGGTTAAATAGATGGGTACTCCGGTTGCTCCCAGTGCATCGAGGTTCGTTTTTAAGGTCGTTGCAGGTGTACCGGCTGTTGTAAAAGCATGTGCCTGTTCGCCAATGCCATCAATCAAACCATCTGCCTGAAGAATTTTAATTAAATTAATATATTTCTCCGTTTCTGTTGAGCTGTTGATCACACTGTATTCATTCAGAATTAATTTCGATTTCGGGAAATATTTGCGGGCCATGCGGAAAGAAGTTACAACCCAATCCCATCCGGTTTTTCCGGCTCCACCCAGAGCTTTTGCATAATCAACATTTTTCACAGTGGCTCCCCACGGAAGCATTCCATTGGGTGCATTGTGAAGTGGCTCGTTTACCACGTCGATATATTCCATGTCAGGATACTTAGCAGCCGTCAGCGAAAACCATTGTTCTATTTCTTTACGCTGGGAAGCTGTATCTAATCCACCGATCCACGAAGGTTGTTGTGCGCCCCAAATCAGGGTGTGCGCTTTAAAAAGTATGCCATATTGCTTAGCCAATTTGTAGCTCGTTTCCATTTCCCCCCAGTTCATTACGTCTCTGGTTCTTTCCACGCTTCCCCATTTTCCACCATTTTCAGGAGTAATTTGGTTCCAGTAGTTTCTGAAATTAGTTGACTGTGAACTACTATATGCGCTGCCAAGGAATTTCGTATTTCCGTCGGCGATGGGCTGCGCATATACTGCAGAACTGGCGAACATGCAGAATGCTAGAAGTAAATTTTTGTAATTCATCTGTTTATTTTTATTTGGTTATAATTCAATCAAAAGCTTTGAAGAGGCGACATCCTTTTCGCTGCTAACTTTTAAAACATACATTCCGCCGTCCAGATTTAATTTCAGTACTGAACTTTGGGTCGCTTCATTTCTTTCCTGAAAAACCATTTTCCCATTCATGCTGAATATTTCAACGGTACTAAACGGAAATCCGGAATAAATTGAAATCCGGTCTTTTGCCGGATTGGGATAAATTGAAAGTTTGCCCGGTTTTTCTATTCCTTTTGAAGCAGATGTTGGTGCCGATTTTTTGCTGAAATTCATCCATTTAAGCTGAAAAAGTTTGGCGGTTCCCGATCCGACAAATTTCAGATATACATCGTGGTTACCTGAAACCGTTGTTACCGGCGCTTTAAACTTTTTAAATGTGCTCCAACTTCCGGTATTGCCAATGGCACATTCAGCTACTTTAGTTCCGGTATCAATAGAATCGAGCCAAACCTCAATCATGCCGCCGGAAGTGATGCCTGATGCGGTAAATTCTACTGAATCGGGTTCAACTTTGTAATCGTTGTTGCCAAATTCGACTCCCGCATACAATGCCCAATCGTTGTTGTGGATATTGTCGAGCACACTGATGCCCTGGCTGGGTAAACTTTTTGTCGTACCAAACTGGTTTGCCGGACATTCGGCCAGAATAGGTGTATAGGCATCGCGGTAAATGTAAAGGTCAAAGTAAGCGCTGGTTGCTCCCTGTACATACAAACCCTGAAGCGTTCCGGTGAACGATGTAAAATCGGAATAAGAATCAATCACCGATACGTCCAATGCTTGTCCCACTTGTGTCCAGTCGTCACCATTGCCACTAAAGAATCCGGTTATTTTATGGTTTATCCTTACCATTTTAAGCCAAAGCGTATCGCCAAGAGTGTTTTCGGCTGCGTAGCTGGTGCTTTCAAAACTAAAAACTACCACCTTTTTCCCTTCAGTATTTAGCGAACTGACGAGTTTAACAAACTTGGTTTCGTCGCCCCGTAATAATCTCAATCCAGCCTGATCATTGTTGGATTTGGCCGCAAAATCGAGCCGCGTAATGAGCGAATAATTGTGTTCGCCATCGTACTTGGTTACCGTATTTCCTTTGGTTGTACTTTTGGGCGATAACCACAACCAGCCGGGGCGTTGGGCTAGCGAGTTTTTACCGGACGCTGTGTAGCCCAGTGAAGACCATTCAGGATGAAGTTTGGTCGTTGAAAATTCATCGGATTTTGGAACCATCCACGGGATTCCGCTGCTTGGCAGTTTGGGCGCTGTAAACGATTTGTTGACAGGGTAGTCGGCAATCGGGCGGCCACTTGAATTGTAACGAACCTGGTTCAGCAAACCCTGTCGTCCCTGGCCTCTCCACTCGCCTTTGGCATAAACCGGATGTATCACCCACGAAGTGCTGTCGTCAACCAACACCGCCGGGGAAGCGTGGTTTGGCGCAGAAAACAGGGAACCCGATTTTAGCGGATCGCTCTCATTGAAAAAATCACCCATCATTTGCCATGCTGATTGATCGGCAGTCAGCGTTTTGCTACGCATCGACTTTTGCCCTCCGGATAAGTCGCGTGCAAACGAATAGTAATAGTAACCATTGTATTTCCACATCACAGGCCCTTCAGCCCAACTGTAGGGCAGGGCAGGACTTGGATTCAACCATTTTAAATCGTAAACAACACCAGTTGGCTGACCGTTACTTCCCAGTTCAACAATGCCGCCATTGGGCTGGCCATTTTTTACCACCAAATACCATTTGTTGTTGTCGTCGATAAATATCGAATTGTCGTATCCCAATCCGTAAGGAAGCGTCGATGGGTTGTTCACCCTGGTCGGAGCGCTCCAAGGACCTTCTGGCTTGTCGGCTTTTACAAAATGCATGGTGTTTGCCCTCGAAAAGTAATTCCACCATTTGCCGTTGTAATAAACCACGTGCCCGCCCCAGCAACCACCACCCGGGTTATCCCCGAAGCCAGACCACGATGCACTTACCGGCTGTGCAATGGCTTCCCAGTGAACGAGGTTGGTTGAATGATAAATCACCGGGGTTACATTGAAAGACGAACCAGTTGTGTAATAATCTTTCCCCACTTTGGTAATTGTACAATCGGGATGATCGCCCGGAATAACCGGATTCATGTAGGTTTTGAACGAAGGTGACTGGCCGTTTACGTTCAGAACCAACGCCAAAATAAATAGTATGAATGAAATTTTCTGCATAATATTTTTCTCACAATCAATTAATAACAATCTTTTTAACAGCCGATGAATTTTTGTTTTGAAGCATAATAAAATATATTCCTTGGCCAAAATCAAACACTTCGTCCGTTTTTTCAATCTCAGCCGGGTACTGCTTAACAAGCAGCGATTGTCCCTGAAGATTGTAAACTTTTAATGAATTAAATTTCTTGTCCCATGAAATATTTACCTGGCCTGATGATGGGTTTGGATAAACTGTGAAGATTCCCTCATTATCATACAATGACTTGATATTTCCCGTATTTAATTCGCAATTATCAGCCGCTCCGCCAAAAGCGGTTGGTATAAGTCCGGTATTCGCTATCAAAATCTTGTCAAGCTTTGCACCATCCTCGCGATAGGTAATTGTAAGTTTATGCTGTCCCTTTGTGAGCCAGAAACTGGTTAATTTCAACCAGGCCCAGCCATTGGTAACCAATCCGTTAAATGTAGTAAACGATCCGTTATCCAATTTTATCCAGAATGAGTCGTCATCACTCGTTGGGCAATTCAATCGGGCATGTAAGTTATAGTTTCCGGTTGTATCAACTGAAAAAGGAAGTACCAGTGTACCTTCGCTACCAGCCGCTGTTGTCAGGCTTTGAATGCCCGGCTTAGCCATTACATAGCTTCCATTTGAAGCTCCTGCATCGGTGTTGGTATCCCAATTTGCACCAATCGTTGCACATTCGGCCTCAAGCCAAATCTCAGTATTATTCAGACTTTTAAATTTTACATGCAAGGTATCGGTAGCCGTTGCGCCATCGTTATCGGTTACGGTTAATACATAATTATATTCGCCAATGGAAATTGTTGATTCAGCGTTTGGTTCCCAGGCAATCTGTTGTTCGTTTAACGACCAGGAATAATTCACAATTTCACCATCGCTATCCTCGCTTAAAGAACCATCCAGTTTAATTACATTGGAACCGGTTCCTGTATCGTTAATGATTAAATCATCGCCGGCAAAAGCAGTTGGTTTTACATTTCCCGTTTTACCACCATTAGCAGAATAAGTGGTGAATGTGGTAACACTTTTGGCGTCAACCGTTGCAGTGAACAAACCTCCCGAAACAGTTAAATCACCATCGTTCACCCCTTTTTTAGTTGCAGAAGTAGTGAATTGAGTGAGCTTATCAACAGTTCCATTTTTAATATTGAAATTCAAACTTTTACCCGTGCTGTTTCTGTTAACCACAACCATAACAAAGGATGTGTCAGTTTTATAGGCTGTGACATCTAAAAGTGATGAAGAAGTAATTGTTGCATCAACCCGAACAGCGCCGGGACGTATAAATTTTGAGAACTGTGAAATAACATATCCTTTATCCGTAATATTTCCGTCATCGGTAATCAAACCATACGACCGGCGAATGTACCACCAAACATAGGCGTTGAAATTGGCCTTCATGCAGTCGTTTATTTCTTTTCCCACAGTAAGCGCCAAATCCCAGTTGTTAACGAGTCCGTCACCACTGCCCAGTAAGTGTTCTGTCATCCATACCTCTTTCCCTTTCTGCCGTGCAAGCGGATAATCAGCCAATCCTCCACCGTAAATATGACCACCCACAATTTCAAAGTTGGCTGCTGCCTTGGCATCGTTTAAAAGCGGATCGGAAAAGGCACGTCTGAATTGAAAAGACTCAGGCGCCATCACGCGGGGGTTATTCAGGTTATGCGCATGATTTTTCAAAAAGTCGAGCATTTCTGCCGAAGTCCATCGGGTCCATTCACCCCAATCGGGTTCATTTTGCACTGAAATAGCGTACAATGGCGCGCCGTTATTCGACATATACGTGTCAAATGCATTCAAATGTGCAGCGTATGCGTCATATTTTGCCGGGTCAACCTTGGTTATATCAGAAACTTTAACAGTTAATGCTTCAGGTGCATTCCATGGAGTGGCAAAAACAACAGCGCCTTTTTTAATGGCATGTAAAGCTGTCGGTACTTCAAGATTGAACTGTGCAGCGTTTGGGTTAACATGCATCCGAAGAATACTTAAACCCATCTCACCCGGATCGTTCCCAAAAGCTTTTTCCCTGTTGTCTTCATTTAAGTCTTTAATCCAGGTGGTGTGGTTCATCCCTCCAAACCCTCTAATGATTTGGAATTCACTCGACAAATCGACTGTTACTGTTTGTGCCGAAACACTTGCTGTTTCAAGATTTGAAATCCAGCACATCGCCAGTATGAATAGATATTTTATTTTCATAATAAGCACTAATATTTTCTATTCGCCTTGTAAAATCATCTTTTGACTAGCCGAAAACTTACCGGCCTTAATCGTGTAAATATAAATTCCTTCGGCAAGGTTTTTAGAATCAAATTCTGCCGTATGTTTTCCTGAAGTGTATTCTTTTCCAGCTATTTCTCCAATTTCAGTTCCAAGCAAATTATAGACTTTCAGCGAAACAAAGGTGTTGTTTGGAATCTCAAATGAAATGTTGGTTTTCCCATTAAACGGGTTTGGAAAGTTTTGTTCCAATGTATAACCATCCATTGTACTTATCGAATTCAACCCAACCGCTAAATCATCTTTCTCACCAATTCCAGTGGGAATAGTCCCATAACTTGAAATACATATTTTATCAAGCATCGCCCCATCCTCGCGATAGCCAATAGTGATTTTATGCTGACCTTTTTTCAGAACAAAACTGGTTATTTTTAACCATGCCCATCCGCTTGTGGTTAAACCGTTACATGCGACAAACGCACCATTGTCTAATTTCATCCAAAATGAATCGTCATCGGTCGATGGACAATTTAAGCGCAGAAACAGATTGTAGGTGGTATCCTTAGATGCTGTAAAAGAGATTGTGATTATTCCTTCACTAACGGAAGGAGCTGTTGTAAGAGCTTGTACACCAGCCTGAACGGTTATGGATTTTTCATTTGAAGCCAAGGCATCTTTTACAATATTGAAATTTGTACCGGCAGTTGGCGTTACAAAACGTTCAGCTTCAAACCAAAACGACTCGGTTCCCTTTGGATCAGGAGGAGTGACCGGAATTATCGGATCAATAGGTTCCTCTACATCATAGCCCATCAATGAAAGCATTTTAATTGCATAACGCGTTCCAAATTTTCTGTAACCTGCCGAATTGAAATGCAGATTGTCGGCCTGATCGGTGCACTTGCTCGAAGAAATGACATAAGAATTGGGAAGTGTTTGGGGTAATTTTGCGATGATCGAATTCATGCTTGCACAAATGCCACCCTGATCGGCATGTACGACTTCACCGGCAAGCAGCGGCACTTTGGTGGGGTCAAGCCCCAGATCGGTTATCAGGTTGTTGTAAACTCCCTTGACTTTTGCAGGCCATTGGCTGTCGCCCGTATTTGATTCGCCCTGATGCAACAGAATGCCCTTAATTACTCCGTCTTTCTGGGCAAGTTTAGCCATCTCAACCAAACGCCCGTAAGGGTTTCCATTGTATTCGGCAATAATATTTTTCAGCCATGTTTCTGTGATTGATGAAACATATGTCGTATAATTGATTTTATCGAACAGTTCGATTTTGCAACCGCCCACAGAAACATTGATTACTCCGACTTTAACGTTGGTTGGAAGGTTTGCAATCATCGTTCTGCCAAAATAATCGACAGGTGAGAGACCTGTCCCGCATCGGGTTAAAGGCGGAACGGCGGTGTACCATTTCCCTTTTGTTCTTCCCAGATTTGAACAGTCAACAGCTTCCATAACTTTGAAACGACTGTCAACGGTCTTGTCAACCGTTTCAATTGCACCTGCTCCCTCCATGTTCGACTGACCAAAACACAGATAAATGTGAAAATCAGGATCTTGTGAAAAAGCATTCATGCCCAACAGGATCAATCCGATCAATAAACTTGTATATTTTTTTTGCTTTTTCATACCACTTTAATTGTAAGCTCTTATCAGTTATTTTTTTTTGAATATCCGTTTATTTACCTAAACAGTTTAATGTTGAGGCGATATCCTTTGCCGTTGACTTCAGTCAACGGGTAAAATGAAGATGCGAGATCTGGGTTTTAGCCCTAAAGGCTGTGGCTAAAGCCATTAGCTTCGCTCAACATTTGATCCGTCAGCTGAAGCTGACGGCAAAGGATATCTTCGGTACACAATCGAATACTCATTAATTTTTCTTGAACGCTGGTTTTCCCTTTCCCCACCAATCAAACCAACGGGAATAGTCAACTTGTGGATAGGGACTGATCGTGACGTTTGTATTTGCGGATGTATTTCCAAGAAGGAACTTTTCCACAAAAGCTTCCACTTCCGGATATTGACTTTTGGGGAGTTGACAGTGTCCATGCCCGGCCACAATCGAAAAACCAAAGCGATCGGGTATGCCAAAAGTTTTCCAGACTTCGTGTGCCGCCCGACAGGATACATAGCCCGATTCATCGGCAAGCCACTCAAAGTCAGGGTTTCCAAGGACCAATAATGCACGGGGCGCTATCATAGCCATTAATTCGTGATGATCGTACGGCAGTTTCGCAACATTCTTATCTGCAAATTGAAACATGCTTTCCATAAACCAGACATGACTGGTAGCGCCCAGCGTTTCCACTTTAACAGGCAACGACTGTGAAACGCGCCAGGCAGCAGCCCCACCGCCACCGGATTCCTGGGCAATTGTCAGCGCGATTCGTTCATCGAATGCTGCTGCAAAAAGCGCCATTTTTCCGGCGAAAGAGCAACCGGTTACCGCCAGATTTTTTAAATCGATGGGAAGTTCTTTCGAAACCAGCTCCAGGCCATCAATCAGTCGGCTTACTCCCCACGACCAGGCGGAGTAAGCTCCCATTGAAACGAGCTCAGGATAAAGCTGATTGATCGGTTCATTTCCCCGTTTCTGGTTATGAGCCATTACCTGTGTGAAATTAAAAGGGATTTGCGCGATGCCGCGGCTGGCAAATATTTCTGCCGGCAAACTGCCCGAACCACGACCAATCCCGATCACTGCCGG
This sequence comes from Prolixibacteraceae bacterium, assembly GCA_019459485.1. Classification (GTDB taxonomy): domain Bacteria; phylum Bacteroidota; class Bacteroidia; order Bacteroidales; family Prolixibacteraceae; genus Aquipluma. The sequence goes on along the minus strand of JAIBEZ010000085.1, from coordinate 22,904 downwards.
GAATGGACCTTTCCCTTCAGGAAGAGTAATTCGTGAAGTCAGTGTGAGCGTTTTCCCGTTCTCGGTAATATGCACCTTGAGTGTGTCTCCGGAATAGCTGGCAGTTATGGTATCCGGACGATTAGGCTTTTTGCCGATCTCGTAATGCTGTATTTCAGCGCCAATCTCGGCACGGCGGCGACTCCAGTTTTTGAATTTGGTTGATCGCCCCTTTCCATCAGACCATGTGAACGGATCGGTCAGGGGCTCAATGACTGGAAGTTGATCTATCGTGGGTAAAACCGGTTTCGGAAATTTCGCCCCAGTGTTCTCAACTTTATAAACAAGTGGAATTTTCTGAGCAAAAGAATTGACTGTCAGAAATGTACTTGACAGAAGCAGCAAAGAAATTATTTTTATTCTCACTTTTGTTTTCATTAAGCTATTGTTATTGGTTCAGTTTAAAATCTCTTCTGCAATACCCTTCATTTCTGGTAGGTAGCGGCAGAGCCGCCAAATATTTGTAGCAAAAAGCCGATTGAAAGCGGGGAAAGGTGCAGCGCACCGAAATATTTATTCCCACCGCACATCATCGAAAAATTCGAATACATATTCATCCTTGAATTAAATTTTTTATCAGGGCATCCCTGTTTTTAACAGCAAATACGAGCTGAAAATAACATTGTGTGTATGTGTTAGCCATTATTAAAAATATTACGGTGCGCTGCACCTTTTTCAGTTTAGTGGATTTGAAATTAAGAATTCCAGATTTGCTTCTATATTGGCCTGATTTTCAATTTCTCCATTTATCTACTTTGAACTTTAATCTGCGCTTCTTTCAATCCTGATGTTTTCGCCTTAACGGTTATTGTCCCTTTTTCTCCGGATTTTGCCCTTACAATTACCAGTGCCAATCCGTTAAATGCTTCACGTTGGTGTGACGCGAAGGATTCCAGATTATACGAATCGCCATTATCAGTGGCCACAATTTCGCCCGGACCTTCAATACTGAATTCAATTCGGTTGTTTGATCGCGGTACCATCAATCCATCTTTATCGGTTATTTGTATAGTGATGAAGGCCAAATCTTTTCCGTCAGCAACAATTTGGCTACGGTCGGCTGTGGCCTGAAGTTGCGATGCTTCTCCGGTAGTTTTCACAATTTCTTCAGACCACTTTTTACCGTTTTTATAAGCGATTACCTTCAGTTCACCCGGTTCGTATTTTACATTGTCCCAACGCAAACGGTATTCGTATGCTCCTTTTTTCTTTTTCCCCAATGATTTGCCATTCAGGAATAATTCAGCTCCGTCGCCCGAAGTAAATACATGCACCGGAGTGACTTCTCCAACGCGTTCCGGCCAATTCCAGTGTGGAAGAATATGAGCCATGGGCAGTTCAGGACGCCAGCGCGATTGATAAAGATAAAACCGGTCTTTTTTGAAACCTGCCAGATCGATCATTCCCGAATAGGAGCTTCGTGCTTCATAATAAGGAGTGGGTTCGCCGATGTAATCAAATCCGTTCCAAACAAACTCGCCAGCTACAAAAGGATGCCGGTCGAGTGAACCAAAAACTTTATCAGCAGAAGATCCAAAGTCAACTGCATGGAGTTCGTACGAGCTAACCTGACAAATCTTTGAGTCGCCACCACGGCCATCGCGCACCGGAGAACTATTTGCTTTTGTTACCGGGAACAGATAGATGCCACGACTACTGAAAGCAGATGCAGTTTCAGCGCTATAAATTACTTTATTTGGGAATTTCGTATGAAAAGCTTCGTATTGCGGAACAGTGCGGATACGATCAGTTCCTTCAAATTCAGGATCCTGACGAATTCCTTCACCCTGATAATTCAATCCGATTACGTCGGGAACCTGAGGTAAAGGCATGTCCGGTTTTGCAAAATTCATGGCAAGGGTGGTTGGCCGAGTTGGGTCTTCTTCCTTCACAAAATCGGATAACCGTTTGGCTACGGCAGCGCCTTCTTTGTCGGTGTATTGTTCGCCCACTTCATTTCCAAAACTCCACATCATTACTGAAGGACAATTCCTGTCGCGACGAATAAAAGCGCGCGTATCGGCTTCCGACCAGTCGGGAAAAATCAGGTGGAAATCGTGCGGCGTCTTTTTCCGCTCCCATGAATCAAAAATCTCGTCGATTACCAGAAAACCCATTCTGTCGGTTAATTCGAGCAGCTCAGGCGCTGGCGGATTGTGAGCCATACGGATGGCATTGCAGCCCATTTCTCGTAAGATCTCCAACTGGCGTTCGGCTGCACGGGTATTGAATGCAGAACCCAAAGCGCCCAGATCATGGTGTTGGTTGACCCCTTGTATTTTAATGTGTTCACCGTTGACAAATATTCCTTTATCGGGATTAAATTCTACTGACCTGATTCCAAACCGTGTTTCGTAGGTGTCGATAATTTTGCCGTTTTCTGACAAAGTAGTTTCGGCTAAGTAAAGATTCGGTTGCTGAGTTGGTGGCGGCCCCCAAAGTTTGGGTTTTTTGATCGTTACCGAGTTTTCAAGCTTGGCGCTTCCTTCGGCAACAACTTTTGATTTCAGTGTTGAAAAGCTGGCAACCGCTTTTCCGGTTTTGTTTCCTTTTGCATCCAACGCAAAAATAGAAGTTGAAACCTCAACTGTTTCATCCGTTTTTGAATCGTTATCGAGATTGATAGTCAGATTGATTGTAGCAGATTCCTTTGAAATATCTTTTGTGGTCACGTAAGTTCCCCATTGTCCGACATGGATCGGGTTGGTTTTGGTCAGCCAAACATTGCGGTAAAGTCCTGCACCGGGATACCAACGTGCAGAATGGTTGGGATTGTCGATGCGGATGGCCAGTTGGTTTTCACTGCCAAATTTAATGAACGGAGTCAAGTCCAACCGAAATGAATTGTAGCCGTATGGCCAGCCGCCTATCAAATGTCCGTTCAGCCAAACAATGGCATACGACATGGCGCCGTCAATATCGAGAAAGATGGATTTACTTGCATCCGAAGCCGGGATATCGAGTTTTTTCCTGTACCAGGCCACTCCGTTAGCGGGTAACCGGCCCATTCCTCCGCCAACTTCCGAATTCCATCCTTTCTGAAAAGGTCCTTTGATCGCCCAGTCGTGCGGCAGATTTACCTTTTCCCATGAACGATCATCGAAATTATTCTGTACAAAAGGGAAATCACCGCCGGGATTTCCTTCAGGACGAGCATGTCTTTTTGCCGGATCTTTGATAAAATCATTCCCAGACGGAAGAATCCAGGGTTTAAGTACTTCCTGTTTAGCTTCTACTTCAACAGCTTCGGTAGGTTTTGCATCGGCGACCTTGTTGTCAGTATTGTCGGTAATTTCGGGGCGAACATCGTAAATCAGTTCATCAGCTTTTGCTACCGATTCGTATTTGTGAAAACTCCAGCCTTCGTTGATGGAAATGCGCTCCCGTTCAGATTTTCCTGATTGAGCAAATGAAGTTGTCACCGCAAAAAGGTTGACTATGCTTATCAGGAAAAATATATTCTTGTTTTTCATTTTCGGCAATATTCAGTTAATTAAGGTTCAGTGGTAAACGGCGAAGCGGGCAATCCTTCTTTGTTGTAAAGGTTGGCGCCTGCCGGATTATCGGCCCAGGCATAACGAACAACCACTGGTTTTGAAACCGCTTCGTTCCATACAACTATTTTGTTCCCTTTGATTTCTGTTTTTGCCCACACAAACTTTTTGTCGGCTCCGGCAATGGCAAAATGTTTCAGCTCCTTACCATCGTTGGTAATCAATCCGCTTCCGCAATCAGAAAAATCAAGTTCTATTTTGTTGACTTTCACTTTCATTGATTGATAAATTGGTCCCGAAGCTACCACTTTTTTATCGCCGTAAGCCAACTTTTGAGCAGCCAGTGCGAGGCGCTGTCCAACTTCTTTTTTACGAAGTGGGTGAATGTCGTTCTTTTCGCCCAATCCAATGGTAACTGCCATCGCAGTATTGGGTACTGAAAGTGTTTTCAGTTGCTGATAACGAAGCGTTGCCCAACCACCTTCTGAAGGTTCATTTTTAGGTTCCATAAAGTCGGGAAGCTGAACAAAAAGGAACGGAAGGTTCCCTTGTCCCCAGAGTGTGCGCCATTCGCCAATCAGGGTGGAAAGAACAGTTTTGTATTCGTGGGCGCGTTCAGCGTTCGATTCGCCCTGGTACCAAACCATCCCCTTCAGGGTGTAGTTCACGATGGGCGATAGCATGGCATTGTACAAACCAAGAGGCTTTCCGGGGAAAAAGGTGGACGTTGGGCCGGGGCCACATTTCGCTCCGATGTTGTATTTCCAGGTTCCTTTCAGGTCGAAGGTTTGTCCTTCAACTGTCAATTGGTAAGGTTTTTCCTTGATAAAAGCTCCGTTACCCGATTGGCTGACTACGCGCACAGTGATGTTGTTCTTGCCAGCTTTCAAAATGCCGGAAGCAACATTGTAGCGTCGTGGTGGATATTGGTAGCCAGTTGTGCCTACAAATTTCCCGTTTATAAAAACTGAATCGCTGTCAACGATTGTTCCAAGCTCAAGAAGGGCTTGTTTTCCTGAACAACTTTCGGGCAGTTCGATTTCCTTACGAAACCAGACGGCGCCACTTTTAAAATCCATGCCTGCTTCCCTAAACGATGATGGTATTTGCAAAGTTGGCCAGGATGAATCGTCAAGTTGCGGAATTAACCAGAGCATTCCCTTTCTTCCCAGATCGCTTTTCCCCAACTCATCAAACCACTTCCATTGACCCTCTTTTTCCGAAGAGAGTAGATTTTGCATGTAAGTGGTGTCGGATAGCTGTTTGGCAATTTTGTACTGTTCGGGGAAGGCTTTCAACGACTCTTCGCTGATCCAGCTTTCGGCAGATGAGCCACCGGCGGCACATTGGATAATCCCAATCGGAATGTTGTATTTTGCATTGAGTTCGCGGGCAAAGAAATAGCCCACAGCCGTGTATTTTAATATGCTTTGCGGGTTGGTTGATTCCCATTTTCCGCCATGAATGTCTTCTTGCGGTTCGTTATAATTCCAGCGCACCGGAACCTGAAATAGCCGGATGTTGGGATTCGTGCAGTTTTCGATCTCCTTTTCGTAAAGAGGAGACACCCGGCTCATGGTCGTTTCCATGTTCGACTGGCCTGAACACAGCCAAACATCGCCAAAGAGAATGTCCTTCAGGATAATTTGGTTGCTGCCGGTAATTTTTATTTCGAATGGTCCGCCAGCTTTTTGTGCCGGAAGGGTAATCAGCCAATTTCCTTCTGCTGAAGTTACGGTTTCGAACGACTGATTGTTGAAACTGAGTTTTATATTTTCTCCTGCACTTGCCCAGCCCCAAATCTTCACCGGAGTTTCGCGCTGAAGAATCATTCCGTCGCTCACCAGTTTTGGTAGTTTTATCTGGGCAAAAGAGGAAATGGAAATGAGAAGAAGAAAAGCAAAAAGAAAATTAACGATGTTATTTGCATTTTTCGAAAGCAGTTTCTTTTCAGCTATTAACATCCGTTTCATTTTCATGGTGGGTTAAATAATTAGACTTAATCAGTTCAACGGATAAAAATAGCACCAATATTTAGTATGAAGGTACAGAAACATGATTTTAGACCGATTTGTGTTATAAATAGTGTTCTCAGTAGCATTTGAAATTTGCTACTTTTACCCTTTTAACCTGTTTGTGAATTATGGAGAAGACCGTTCATCTGCTGATCATGTACACCATGCTGGTGCTAACCCTACTGTTGTTTCACAAGGGACGAAAGCACCCACCAAGTCTGATGCTGGCAATTTACGCCTCGGTTGAAGTACTGACCAATGGATTGAACAGTCTGACACTTTCGGGCGGGTATAGTTTTTTCGACCAATTTCCGGTTTTGCATTTCATCTATAAACCGCTGTATTGTTTGTGGGCTCCTCTGTTTTATTTTTACGTTCGATACTGTTTTTCTTCTGACTTTAAACTGAATAGAAAACACCTGATTCATTTGATCCCATTCCTGGCTTTCCTGATTTTCTTCCTGATGATTTGGATGGTAAAAGGAAATCATTACATCTGGGAAAATTTATATCAATCGGGTACTTTTCTTAATAATACGGCCTTTGCTGTTGATTTAACAGTAAAAGCGCAATATTTATTTTATAATTTTCTGATGATCAGGTCCTTGATTCGTATTGAAAAGAACAGAAATCTTCAATACCCGATTGGATCTTTATTGGGAGTCGATATCCGATGGTTACGGTTTATTGTGTATGGTTATGCGCTTGCATGTCTCATTGGAATTGCCATCACTGTATCCGTTTTGGTGAAAAGCCCTGCAGCTTCAGTGATCAATCTGGTCAGTATTTCCTATTTCTTCCTGTTTTTCTTTGCCATTTTCTACCATACAATTACCAACAAACGCTTCATTGTTGAAGTAAAACCCAAACTGGTGCAACTGCCCAATAACGACATGCAACTGTTGATGAAACGAATAGAAGAACTGATAGCCGGAAAGAAAATGTTCCTTGAACCTGAATTGAATCTTCAGCAAATTGCCACAGCACTGAATGAAAAAGAGCGGAATATTTCTCAGGCTATTAACACCATTCAACAACGGAATTTGAACGATTATATCAATTCACTCAGAATTGAATATGCCTGTAGATTATTGCTTGAAAACAAGGAAAAACCCATTTTTGAGGTCATGTACGAATCGGGCTTTAGTACCAAAGGCGCTTTTAATCTGGCCTTTAAAAAGATTACAGGGAAAACGCCAACACAATATCGGGAAGGGTAATCAGTTAACTTCTTTCAGAATATCTGGATAACTTCATCCAAAATACTTGAAAGAAGTTGTCCAAAATATCTGGCAGACTATTCTTTTGCTGAACTTTTCAGGGTGGTACTTTCGGGTTCGCCCAAATAGGTCGCTTTTTTATCGCGGGTTCGAACCACTATTTTTTGAAGTACAACACCCGGATCGACCATCCAGATTTTGAGGGTGTGCTTGCCTGGTTTAATAAGCTGATGTTCTGAAACTACCTGATTGATGTTGTTGCTTACCCAGCCTTCCCATATTCTTTCCTGATTGTTCTTATTCATGTTCAGGATAACCGGAGCTTCGTCGTCAAACGAAACGGCCACTTCAGTTCCACCATCGTTGAAATAATTGAGGGTGGGAGAGAGGTAGAGGTTTACATCCACTTTTCCGGCCTGATGGAGGTAAATGTCGTATTCCAGACATGCACTGCCTTTCCCCGGAACCTGCGGTTTGGCTGTTACCGGAAAGGGTTTCATGCCCGACAGTGTTCTTCCTAAATCAGGAATCACTTCCCATCTGACATCGTTTGCAGGAATATTTCGTGAAAAATGTTCGGCCTCGATGGAGACAAACCCGTTGCTTTCGACAAACCCTGTGAACGAATTTAATTCAGGATTGAAAACCGGCACTTTCACCAAAACTTCTTTTCCTCCGGATTGCTTGATGGTCACAACAACTTCGTGTTTGCCAGCCGGAACTTTGCTCCAGTCAGCAGAAAGCCAAATCCGCAGTTCTTTCTCTACTTTTCCTGAAGACGGTTCTGCCTTTAACCAGGGTTGGCTGGATGAAATCTGAAAGTCGAAAGGTTGTTTCCCTCGGTTGAAAAGATCAATGTAAACAGGTAGTTTCGAAACAGCATCCAATTCCGGCAAGGTCACCGGAAATGTTCCTTCAGTAATAAATTCGCCCGAACCTTCAATAGAAACGCCCATTTCAGCATTCTCCGGCAAACTTATTTCTTTCACTTCAGGCATCGAATTTTTCTCGGGTTGCTGCCAGTAAGTGTAACCAATGTGCGTTTGAGCCATCATGAGGTCCCATTTACCGTTGGCCAGTTTGGTATGATAATAATCGGTAATGTCTGCGTCTTTTTGATACAATTGTCGTGCTTTTTCGGCCCAGTCGTTGGCGGTAGCCCGCCCTTGTGCAGCAGCCTGTCGGTTTTTTGCCACTGCCAGATACAATTCATTTAGGTTGGCGCAAGCCGTTACCGGGTGCAAAACCAATTGGTAAAAAGCATCTTTTGCCTGAACGGGTATCTTTTCGTTGAGCCATGTCGCTTCTTCAGCCAGTTTGTTGTAATCCTCAACAATACGTTCAAATTCCCTGAAATTGGTCAGGCTGTAGGTTTCCGGAGAAAGTAATTCGGGTTTCCGGCGGCCATTGTATTTGGTGTATAAATCGAGCATCCGGGCAATTTCAGGTGCATGTTCACTGCCAAATTGTTCGGCAGCCCAGCTTCTGGTGTACTCCGGAAGCCGTTCTTTTGGCCACTCATCAGGATTAAAAGCATAATCCAGAAAAAACGAAATGGGTAATTCCATCGGTTTCAGGTCGCCCACGTTCACAAGCCAAATTCGGTCAACGCCATGTTCGTAAGCGTTGTGCATCTGTTCCCAAACGGCTGGCAGCGGGCTTGTATTCAGCCACTTGTAGTTGCGTGGTCCGCCCACATAATCGAAATGGTAATAAATTCCATAACCACCGACTCGCGCTTTATCGTCCGGGCGGGGCAATTTGCGGATGTTTCCCCAGTTGTCATCGCAAAGTAGCAAAGTCACATCGTCAGGAACGCGCATTCCATTGTCGTAATAATCCTGAACTTCTTTGTAAAGCGCCCACAATTGCGGGGTTTCCGAAGCTGGCTTACCGGTTACTTTTTCGATAATCGTACGCTGATCGGCCACAATTTTTTCAAGCAAAGCAATATTTGTTTCGGCAGTCATGGCCATGTCGCCGTCACCGCGCATTCCCATTGAGACAATGCTTTCATGGTTTTTCATGCGCTCAATTCCTTGCTTCCAGAATTTCTGAAGAGAATCTTTGTTGGTTTCGTAATTCCAGGCTTCACCCTTTTTAACTTTCCATTCGGCATGGGCGCGCATCATTGGTTCGTGGTGGGTGGTGCTCATCACAACGCCCATTTCTTCGGCCAATTCGGGATTTATTGGATCGTCGGTGTTGAAACTGGCCCACCACATGGCCGGCCAGAGGTAATTTCCTTTCAGGCGAAGTATCAGCTCAAATACTTTCTCGTAGAACTGATGGTTGAACCCACCATAATTTTTCACAGCCCAGCGTCCGAGGGCGGGTTCTTCGTCGTTCAGAAAGATGCCGCGGTATTTTACTTTGGGTTCTCCTGAAATGTAACGGCCTTCCCTGACATACAATTCTGAGTGTTTTTTCGCGGGAACATCTGTCCAGAAATGCCAGGGCGAAACGCCCATCTGGCGCGACAAATCGAACATTCCGAAGATGGTTCCCCGCTTGTCGCTTCCGGCAATAACCAGCGCTTGTTTAATTCCGGGGAAAGGTTTTTTTATTACCTGAATGAGTGAAGTTTCCCACTTTCCTTCTAAATCTGAAATATTGAGTTTTCCGGAGGCAATCAGTTGGTCGATCAGCTTGCTTTTGCCAATGGTTCCGGCAATGATAATAGTTTCTGATTTTGGCAATTCGCCGATCACCAATTCAGGTTTTAGAGAAGTAACCTGAAAAATATCTTCCTGAAAAAGTCTGGCAATTCGAATAACTCCGGGGAATTCACCGGCACCAATCACAATTGGAACAGCATTGCCATTGGCCACTATTTCCATAGCCTGCTTTTCTTTTGAGAATGTAATTATACCGGGTTTTGGTTGTTGTTTTTGTGCCAGGCTGACGAATGTGAAAACAAATGATAGAAAACACAGCGAAAGAAATTTTAGAGTCAGACGTATCATTGCAATCAGGTTTTAATTTGGTTTTAGTTGGAAAAATAATGGGAACAATTTAGTAAATAATGGCATGGAACGAGGAGTGAATTATAGGAAAAACATCAATCATTAGTAAAAAGAGGCTGAACTCTTTTGAGACAGCCTCTTTTACAATAAGATATTTTCCAGACTAATAATGTGTTGATTATTAGTATCCGGGGTTTTGATAAGCCTTTTTCTCTTCAACGGTCATTTGCATACCATCAAGCTGGCTTTGTGGGATGGGGCGCAGATAGAGGTATGGTTGGATGTTGCGCGTAACGGTTACCGCATTATGATCTCCTTTATTACTTGAAGCTATTTTATAGCTACCGGCGACTTCTGCCCATTTTTGAGTGCGGACCAAATCGAACCAGCGAAAACCTTCCGCATAATATTCACGCGAGCTTTCAGCCAGAATATAGTTGATATCGATAGTTTCAGGTGTGGCAGCAATCATTGCAGCGCTATTGTCAACACTTTTTGCAACATTGTTAAACCGGTCGAATTTCCACTTGCCTGCGCGTGCCCTTATAACATTGATTAATTCTCTCGCACTTTTTCCTGATTTCACAGTTGCGCCCTTCACCGCAGCTTCGGCAGCAATGAAATAGAATTCAGAGAATTTGGCAATATTAAACGGACGGGTAATTGAAGCATTGGGTTGTCCCAAGCCAGCAGCATTGTCGGTTCTGTAAGTGCTCATTTTCCACGTTCCGGGATATACTACACGGCTGGTGCCACTCAGTGCTATTACAAAATCAGCTCTTCCGGGTGAAGTTCCTCCACCGACGTTACTTTTACCTGCACCGGTAGTATATGTAATTGGTATCCCTAATTCATCAGGTACGAAAGACAGGATCGCATCTCCCGGATAAACTTTCAGACCATTTGCGCCATAATAAAATTCTGTAAGATCTTTATTCTTAGGCCAGTTACCACGATACACAGTTACAAATGAAGCATCGAACCGGGAATCCTCTGTTTTGTTGGCAAAAGTGGTTTCGAATATGTTGGCTGGTGGGCACATACGTGTCCATGGACGACCCAGATCCTGAACTGCATCACGCAGGACAGTACTTACTGCTGAACCAGACAGGTCGGCAGTTTTGTAACTCCTGATTTCTGTGTAGTTCCATGTCATCATCCATGAAGCAAAATTATCAGCATTGCCGCCGTTACCATACGTCAGGCTTGCTCCGTTATATTTTTCGCTTGTTTGTGTATGATCGGCGTACAACATCATTTCTTTGTTGCGCTCGTTTCCTCCCACGTGCAATTCATAAAATGTTGGCATTAAACCGTAAGAACCCGGAGCGTCAATGGCAGTAGTAGCAATGTCATAAGCCTGCTGGAAATACCACTGGGCATTTTTTCCATCAGGGTCGGTACGGTCAACCGCAGGATAAGTAGGAATGTTATTTGGATTCTGCAGCCACCATGCATAAGTCAGATAGGCTTTGGCCAAAAACAGGCGTGCCACATTTTTGGTTACAGTACCCGTTAATCTGCTTGTTTCCGGTAAATCGTTAACCGCTTTCAGCAGGTCGGGGAATATGGCTTTGGTATAAACCTCGGGTACGGTGTTGCGTACGGATGTTCTGGCCGGAGACGTGTTGAACTTCAATTCACCGGCACCCATGTCCAATGGCACACCGCCATACGTTTGTACCAGCATAAAATAGTCGAATGCACGGAAAAACCTGGCTTCTGCAATCAGGGATTCACTGAGCCCAACCTCCGTAGCATTTTCAATAATTCCACTGGCGGTATTGATAGCGGGAAATGCATTGTCCCATAAAGTACCGGTACCCCCATTGTCAGTAGAGGTAATATTTCCCTGTCCGCTAACATCCATCACCTTAAAGTTTCCATCCGCACTCTGGGCGTATGTCGCTTCGTCAGTGCCGGTTACACCCGAATTATAGTAGTAGGCATTCCCGTATATGAAGCGCAGGTGTGCATAAAGCGCTGTCAGACCGCCATTCACACCCTGTTCGGATTTGAAAAAACCGGGTTCTAAAATACTGCGTGGCTGTTCCTCCAAGATATCAGAACATCCTATCAGGAACACTGTCAACAAGGCTGTTCCTATTGTGTTTTTTATATTCATGTGTTTCATAGTTATCCTTTTTTAAAATGTCAAATTAACTCCAATTACGTAGTTCCGGGTTGAAGGCGAGTTGAAACCTACTGTCAATATACGATTATTGTAGCCGCCGGTTGCAACATTCTGGTCGCCGCGCGAGTTGGTTTCAGGATCCAATCCCATTTCCTTGTTGAAGTCTGAGAACATCACAAACGGGTTTTGTACCGTGACGTACATACGCATATTAACGCCAGAGTTTTTAAGCAAAGATTGGCTAAAATTATATCCAAGTGATATGTTGCGCACCTTCAGGTATGAACCATCGAAATACCCCATCGTGCTGAGATATTTTGGATTGTCGCCGCTTAATACACCTTTCGGTGCTGGATACTTGGCTCCGGTGTTCTCCGGTGTCCAGTAGTCCACCTTAATTTGGCCCCTGCGTCCGGTCATCAAATTGAGGTAGCTGCTCGGACCGTTAAGTGTGCTGACAAGGATACCGCCGCTTTGGAAGCTTCCGATAAGGCTCAGATCAAATCCTTTATAAGCCACGCGGGTGTTGAACCCTCCCATAAAATCGGGATCGACTTCCAGAATTTGCCTGTCATCGGGTCCGATTTGTCTTTTAGGTGTGCCATCGGCGTTAAATTCTCCAGTATATTTTACCTTGATCATACCTACATTACCACCCGGTTCCAGAATACTCAGATGAGGATCTTCTTGTTGCCACAAGCCTACTCTTTCATAGTCATAAATCGAATTGATGCTATATCCAACGAACCAGGCGTTGCCTTCGTCTCTTGTCTGTCCGGATGCAAGTGCGACCAGCTCGTTTTTGTTTGAATACAGGTTAATTCCGGCGTCCCATGTCCATCCGTTTACATCGTCAAGAATAACACCGTTGAGCGAAAACTCCAACCCTTTGTTTTGAGTTTCCCCGATATTAGCTGTGTAGCTGCTTACTCCGGATGTACGGGGCAAACCAAGGTTCAACAGGAGATCTTTGGTATTTGTAATATAATATTCAATAGTACCTGAAAGTCGGTTTTTCAGTAAAGCGAAGTCCAAACCATAGTTAAATGTTTCAGAGTATTCCCATCCTAATGCTTGGTTTGGCAGTTCGGTCACATAGTACCCGGTGGCATAAGTAGCATCTCCAAAGTTATAATTTCTGGAACTTAAACGACCAAAGGTTTTGTAAGCGCCAACAGCCTGGTTGGAAGTTTGCCCGTAACCTGCGCGGATTTTCAATCTGTCAATCAAAGTGACACCTTGCATAAAAGACTCGTTCTTTATATTCCATCCGGCTGATACAGCTGGATAGGTATGCCATTTATATCCTTCTGCCAGTCTTGAGGAGGCATCAGTACGGATAGTTGCACTAAGCATATACTTGTCGTCGAATTCGTACATTACGCGTCCCATATACGAAATTAAGCCGGATTGGACATAGCCGCCGTCATCGAGATTGGTGGCAGTAACTTCACCAAGAGACTGGCTCAGACTGTAATATTGTAAATCCTTTGAAGGAATACCTTTTGCATTTGTGCCCGAGTTAAAGAAAGTGCTTTGGTCGGCTTCGTAAAGCGCAACTGCATTCACCCGATGTTTATCGGCAAAAATCCGATCGAAGGAAAGGAGGTTTTGAATGTTCCAGTGATACCTGTGCGAATTGCGTATAACAGCAGTCGATTCCGTAGCTGGATTGCTACTGTTTACACCTTCAGCGGTGTATTCACCGTCGTTCGACTGCATAAAATCCAGACCGAATGTGGCACGATACTTCAAGCCTTCAATACCCGGGATTTTTGCTTCTCCATATATGGAGTTGTAGGTTGCAAATCCCCTGTTATTGCTTAACCATTCATCTTCTAATCCTTCAACAACATCTCTCGTAATGGTAAACTGCTCATCCAACGGCATCTTTATAGTTCTTTTTAACGTACCGTCTTCTTTATAAGGGTTGGCAATAGGCGACATGCTCAAAATACCGTACAATCCTATCTGGTTACCTTCGGTGAAGTTATAGTTATTGTTTGAATTGAAGCCGAAACGGAATAATTTACCTACTTCCTGATCAACCGAACTGCGCATAGTATAGCGGGTGAATTTGTTCGTTGGTATTACTCCCTGATCCTGAAGGTAGCCAACGCTGAAGCTGTAGTTGCCAGTGGCAGTGCCACCCGAAAGACCAATGTCGTGGCTGGCCTGATAACCGTTTCTGAAAAATAGGTCCTGCCAGTCGGTATTTACATCGTCGGATTCATCCAGCGCGTTTGAGAATTGACCTCTTGCTGCACGCAGAGCAACAAATTCCGGCCCGTTCATCATAGGAAATTTAGCAAAAATCTGGTTTTCACTTTGCCGTCCATTGTATGTTATTTTTGCCTTTTGTCCTTTTTGCCCTTTGTTGGTAGTAATAATAATGACACCGTTGGCTCCACGTGAACCGTATATGGCAGTTGCCGAAGCATCCTTCAGGATATCCATACTCTTGATGTCATTGTTGTTAATTTCGCTGATAGACCCGCTAAAGGGGATACCGTCGAGCACTACCAGCGGATCGTTGCTGGCAGTCAGCGAACGCGTACCGCGAATACGGATTTGCATGGTCGAACCAGGGCGGGTTGAGGTTTGCGAGAACTCCACACCAGGCAATCGTCCTTGCAGGGCTTGTGAGAAATTAGACGATGGGATGTCGCGCAAGGATTCTCCGGTTATTGACGCAACAGAACCTGTCACAGCTTCTCTCCGTTGAACACCATACCCAATAGCCACCACTTCTTCAATTCCAATGGTTTCTTCCTCAAGCGTAACATTAATCGTTGTCTTATTTCCAACCCCAATCTCCTGCATCTTCATCCCTACAAATGAGAACTGTAAAGTTGAATTATCAGGAACATTTGCAAGTGAATAACTTCCATTGATATCCGTGATGGTTCCGTTGGTTGTTCCTTTCAAAACAACAGAAACTCCCGGAAACGACTCACCCGCAGAATCAGTAACTTTACCGGAAACAGATTTTTGTTGTTGATTTACTGAAACCGATGCATCCGACTTCTTTGACAATACGATTTGCCGTCCGTCAACTTTAGAGGCGACATCGGTGTCTTTGAAGAGTGCATTCAGAACATCCGTAATTTTTGCGTTCTTTACTTGTATGTCAACAGTCCGATCAACATCAATGACGGTTCTGCTGTACAGAAAATAGAAATCCGACTGGTCTTCAATTTGTTGCATTACTGTTTGAACAGATGCATTTTTCAAACTAATCGACAAAGTTGTCGTTTGCGAATAGGAAGTTCCTGCTAAACTTTGCAGGACCACCGTCAACAGAATTACAGTAGTTAGTTTCATGTACAACAAGGTTTTTTTCATTCCTGGGGAAAACCTCCACGGAATGATCATTTTTAACTTTTTTTCCATAGTTTTAAAGCGTTAAGTATTAATATTAAATATGGGCCGCCAGTGAACCTGCGAAATTCCTGGTGGCCTTTTTTTATTTCTTCTTCATAAATATCGTGCGTTGTATTTTTGATGGGTTGTTTTCTTTCTTAAATTCAAAATTTACAGGCAGAGCCAGTGAGATCATCCTCAGCGTTTGATCTAACTTTTCATCCCTGAAAGTTCCTGTTAACAGGTAGTCGTTAAGCGCCGGATCTGTTAAAATTATTTCAACATTGTACCAACGCCCGAGTTTTTTTATTGCGATTCCCAATTTTTCGTCTGTAAAGATCAATTTTCCGTCTATCCATGCGGTGGCATTTTCAGTTGCAATATTTTTGTGAACTATCTTTTCGTATTGCGTATCAAACTGAACCTGGTCTCCGGGTTCTAATTCAACTGTTTGATGGTTTCTTTTCAGGTTAACTTTTCCCTGAAGCAGGGTTGCTTCAAAGTACTTGTCGGCCACATAAGCATTCAGGTTAAAATGAGTACCGGTTACAACGGTAGTCATCATCGGATTGTTAACTATAAAAGGGTTTTGCAAATCAGATTTCACTTCAAAATAAGCTTCTCCATCCATATAAACTTCCCGGTTTGTACCGGTAAACTTCTCCGGATAACGAATGGTAGTTCCGTCATTTAACCAAACCAGCGTTCCGTCAGGCAATTCAATTTTTATGCGCGTTCCGGGTTTTGTGTAGATTTCGCGCAAAGAAACGATAGCCAGTTCATTTCCAATTTGTATGGGATTGTAATAAAGATAAAGTGAAAGTAACAGTATTGGTAGAATTAGTATGGCTGCAATTCTGGAAAAAACAGTGTAAACGCGGGAAACTCCGGAGCGTGGATTTGGCTTTTGTACCTGTAAATGGCTATTTTCGCTGTTGATCCGGTGATGTACCTGATGAAGCAATTTATCAAAATCGGGTTTTGTTCCGGTTAAATGGATGCTTGAGTTTGTCCATATTTCGCCAAGTATTTTCCTTGATTCAACATTGTTTGCTTTATCTTTTAACCAGATACGAACCATCTCCGATTCGGCTTCACTGGTTTTTCCTTCAAGGTACTTTTTTAGTAGTTCCGAGTAATTCATCCGAAAATATCGATATTAATTTGTTGATTATTTGAGCGTTAGGATGGAACTCACATGCCAGAGAGCATCCACTTCGAACATTAATTTTCATTCCTTTTTGCGCCGCCTCCATTGAAATCAATTCAGCGGCATGTTCGTTTCATAAAGAGCTATTTCTTGCTTTTTACTATACTACGAATTCAAATACAATTAGCCCCTATCGAGAAGGTTGAAATAATTTTTATACGAAATGAAATTCGGGAATCCAGAATGCCGTTACAGCATTAAAAAGTAGAATAATAATCCAAGTATGTCGTTTTTGCCCAGTTTTTCACGGAGAAATTTCAAGGCTGAAGTCATTTGATTTTCAACGGTTTTGACCGAAATTCCTAATCTTTCGGCGATTTCTTTGTTCGAAAATCCCTGTTCGCGGCTTAGTATGAAAATTTCTTTGCGTTTTTCCGGTAATTCTGCGATCAATTGATTGGCCAATACTTCAATATTTCGAAATTCAATTGAATATTCAGTTTCATTACTTGAAAAGGAAGTTGAATGCAGAAATTCACCAATTCGCCTTTTTTGTGATCTTTCCTTCCGAATCCATGAAATAGTTTCGTTGTAGGTTACAGAAAATAAAAAAGATTTAAAGGAGAGGTGTTCGTTGATTTGAGCCCTTTTTTCCCATACTTTCAGGAAAACAAGCTGGGTGATTTCTTCTGCTGCAAAAGTTTCGCGTGCAATGCTCAACGCAAAAGCATAAAGACTTTCGGAATATTTATGAAACAAAGCATCAAAGGCGAAAAAATCATCCCTTTTTAAGTATTCAACATATTCTTTATCCTCTTTATACTGCATTATAGGGTTCAATAAATTGAAAGAACAAATAAAGGTAATTTAATTTTGATATTTTCTTTCGTTTCTATTGTCGCCCACTTAACTTAAAATGAAGCTGAAGTGAATTGCTTACGCCCAGTTTCCGTCGCAATAACCGGACTTCATCCAGGGAAGGTTTTCGTGGTTGTAAAATGGAGTGAGTTGCATGGCTATTTCCTTCATTTTGGATTCTTCCATAGGCTTGAAATTGCGAAGTATTTCAAGATTCGATTTGACCACCTCCAGGCTGTCCATTCCAAGCACAATGCCATCGGAGCCTTTCAGCGACAAGGCATAGCGGACCAAATCTTTAGGGTCAAGTTCTTTGATGGTTTCCCGCGGACGGATTACTTTCATCAGCATTACACCCATACCGTTGGTTTTTGCTGCAGGTATTGCCAATTCCTGTCTGTCTTGTGGATTGGTTGCTTTGTTGTAATGGTTCATGGCCATTAGCATACTATCGAAAATGCCTTTTTCGGCCATAAATTTCATTGCTTCTGCTTCGGTATGACCGGAATATCCGATAAAACGGGTGACTCCCTGTTCTTTTAATCTACTGATAACATCAATCAGACTGCCTTTTTTGCTAAGGTTGGCCATGTCGGCTGATTGTATATCATGAATTTTAAGCATATCCACATGGTCGGTTTGCAGACGTTTCAGGCTGGCCTCTATTTGTCGCATGGCTTCATCCGGGTCGCGACTGGTTACTTTTGTGGAAATGAAGATTTCGTTGCGTCGGGTTTTGAGCACTTCACCCAATCGTTCTTCACTGGTAAAGCCCAGCTTTTTGTTGTCGTAAGCCCAGGCAGTGTCCCAGTAATACAGTCCGTTGTCCAAAGCATAATTCAGGAGATTGAATGCTTCTTCGGCACTTTCGATGGTACAAAAGCGACTGCCAAGACCGATGGCAATGCGTGGAATACGCACACCTGTTTTGCCGAGCATTGCTGTTGGCAAACCTTTGGCATCGTATGCCGAACTTGATCCGGACATCCGGAAAATATTGCACGATGGCAACAATCCCGTTCCAGCTAGCAATAAACCTGTTCCTTTGATAAATTTCCGGCGCGTGAAGTTTAAGTTTTCCATTGTTTGCATTTTTATATTTTCAAACAATCTGATAAGCTAAATAGTTTTTCAAACACTTTTGTCGTAACCAATCTTCTCAGCTTCAATTTCTACCAGCAGATCTTCGCGGCAAATGTCGGCCCGAACAAAACTCATGGGTACTTCTCCAAAATGATCCAGACAAATTGTTTTTACGGCTGGAATATCTGCTTCATTTCTCACATAAATGCGCACATAGGCATATTGATCGGGAACGATGGTGAGTTCAGGGTAATGCAATTTCAGGTTTTTTCGACCGGTGAGTAGCTCAATATGCTCAATCGTAATTCGGGTTTGTTTTTCAACATCGTTCAAACCAATGGTTTCCTGACCGGCAATGGAAGCCGTTCCGGAGATAAAAACCCGGGACTGATTTTCGCTGATCATCAGTTTTGCCCGCTCAAACTGCGGAGGCTGATTGTTGGTCTGGTGTTTCTGTGGTTCACCTTTTAATACAGCTTGTCCGTATTCGTAGGAATCCAGTTGGTCCGGATTGCTGAGGGAAATAATTTTCAGGTTCTCATCGCCGGTAACTGCCAAGCATTCAATGCTTACCCCATGATGTGCCACTCCAATTCCGGTTGCTGCCGGAAAATCAGGTGCAGTGAGGTACCTGTAATAATAATCGCCCCGAACTTCGTTAAAGAGTTGGTAATTTTGCCGCAGCTGAAGTTCTGTTTCTTCAAATCCGAAGATTTGTTCCACATAATTCCATTGCCTTACGATCTGATCAAAACTTAATCCCAAATGATGAAAGGCGGCCAGCATTTGTCTGAAAGCGCTTTCGGCAGATTCCGAAATTGTATTTTCGATTGCACTGCCTTCAATACCTGCAAACCAAAATTCAGAATGGCCTGAACCGGAGAGTTTGCAGTAGTGAACGAATTCAACCTGACCATATTCCACCTGTACGCAGGAAGCGTCGGCAAATCCGGCTTCAATCATAACCTTGCTGGGCTTTTCAGGCGATTCGGACAGGATGCTTACGGGAATTCCGGTTCCGGAGAATGATTGTTTAATTTGAGCTGAGCGCTGAAGAAATTCAGGCGCATTTTCAGCAGAGACAAACACGCGTACAATAAATGCTTTTTGGTTGGTATGTCCGGATAAAAACTGTTGGAAACTGGCAAAACAGCACGTCCACTGCGCGTCAAAACTTTCCCCACAACCGGGTGTGAAAATACGATATTGAGGTTTAATCACAATTGCTTGTCTCTCTTTAACTTCCGCTGCTCCCATTTCAAATAATTTTTTCAAACCTACCGGTATTTTTCAAGTTAACTTATTGCAAATTCAGGTTTTCAACCTGTTTGCCATTGTTTTCCAAAACGATTTTCTCAATGTCATTCGGATCGATCTCCACTTTCCCGGTTATAAATTCAGGAATGTTGAACGATTGCATCATGTTAAGGTAAAAATCCGGATTTTCCTGCGGCAACAGAAAGGGTTTTCGGGCGATTCCGTTTTCGCCGATGTAAGCCATGAAAGGACGGGTATAAAGGCCGTCGATGCGGCGGCTGCTAAATACAAACCAGCGCGAATTGGTTGCCCACGAATGATAACTTTCGGTATCCTGGCTGTTCACTTCAACCATCGGACGGCTGTTTCCGGTTTGAACATCAAATAAATACAAATCGGCTTCCTTGTGCCAGATGGAAAAATTCCCGTAATCGATGAGCGTAAACATGATGAACCGGCCATCAGGAGAAGGACGCGGAAAAGTGACACTTTTATTCAGTGCAGCTGCATGAAAAAGTGTATCAATCCGGTCGCCAAAAGTTCCATTTTCAGGATTAAAAGAAATGCTGCAAAGGTTGTATCTGACCTGGTTGTATTCCTCCGGCATTTTTCGGGAGGCGGAACTGCAAAAGTAAAGCGTTTTTCCATCAGGTGAAAAAGAAGGGAATGTTTCGAACATATTGTCCTGCATCAAAAGCTCATTGCTGATGGCCCGGTTGTTTTTAATATCATAAACAACCACATCGGAGGCGCCATCCACCACCTCAACCCTTTTTTCTTTGGTTGCATGAAATCCCTGGTTTGTATTGTTGACCGAGTATGCGATGTAGTTTCCCGAAGGATGCCAGTAGGGATAAACAAAGTTTGAAATTGTTTTTTCGGTTTTGGTATTCAACAGGTTTATCTTGCCGCCGGTCATTAAAACCGTTCCGCCCAGTTTGCCCCTGATGTGAAGGCTCATTTCCCTTGGATCGGACTGCCTGAATGAATGACAGTTGACGCAACTTCCGGGAATGAGCGTGTTTTCTATAATCGGCGACTGGTCGAAATTAGAAAGGTTTCGCTGATAAATGCCCATTTTGCTGTAAACTTCGTAGCCGGGAGCAATCAGGCGGTAAACCAAACCGTAGTCGATAGGAGTTTCGCTCACATGCACTGAAAAGGGGGCAAACTGTATCCATTTGCCTTGCTGCTCAATCGAAACCGTTATCCGAAGGCTGTCACCTTTGGAGCTGCTGAGCATTTGCGCCCATTTGCCGATCGGAATGGAAATGTATTTTTTATCCTGAACGTGGATCACTTCTTTGTTTCGTCCTTCAATGACAGCATCAATGGCTGAATATTCGTCGTTTGCTTTAAAATTCAGCGGAGCAATGTTCTCAGGAATGGTCACTTCTGTATAATCAGGAAAAATATCTGGTTTTTCATTCCGTATTTCTGAAGGCACCACCCGTTCGTTGCAGGCCGTGAGTGTCGCGAAGAGGAATAGTATGATTAAGATTCTATTCATTGTTTTTTAATTATTTCTGAATTGATGATAGTACCAGTAAGAATCAGAGAACTCAGCACGCAGACTGGGTTCCGGATCTGACGCCCGTCCGGATATTGCTCGGAAAGCCTGAAAGCGCTGTTTGATCGCAGGGTTTAGCGGGTATGGAATTTCCTGTGTTGGGTCGGTATTGGACATACCCCAAATATAGATCAAGGCTTCCTGATAACTGACAGGGATGGACTTGTAATTTAACGATTCGCCCAAGGGTAAATATTGCCGGAAATGCTCCAGGTCTTTCGACAGCAATGTGTAAGCCATCAGATATTCATAAGCCATCCGGTTTGTTTTGTTTTGCATGAATAAAAGTCCAAGCATCATATCTTTCTCAGCTTCACTAAAAAGAAAATCTTCCTTTGTGCGGCATTGACGCAACCAACCCCATTCAGAATGCTGTTCGATCAGTTTTTCGTCTTTCATGGTTTGAAGGGCTTGTTTTGCCCAGCCCCGGTAATAAAACGTTTGTTGCAGCAGGTGTAAATATTTCCCTGCAACAGCATAATTGCCATTGATCAGGTTGGTTTCCGCCAAACGTTTCACCGAGCGAACACTTTTCTGGTAGTCGGGCAAAGCCTCCATGGCTTCAAAAGCATAGCGTTGCGCCGTATTTACAAATCCCAGATGATAATAAACCTCGCCTGCAATCATGGGTATGGTAAAATCGCGGGTAAAATCGGGGAGCAGGCCAGCCACACCATTCTGGTAATAATGAAGCATCCGGTCGGAAAGCAGTCCCTGCTTTGCCAGTGCCAGATTTAAACAGGTTACCGAAAGCGGTCCCGAAGGTGATTTCTGATCGGCAAGCTTAATTACCCGGTCCCATTTTCGCATCCGGATGTTAAAATCGTATGCCATCACTTCTTCCTTTTCCATATCAACCGACTGGCTGATAAATACCGATCCTCCAACAATCAGCAAAAACAGTTGAATACTGAGAATGAATGTGGTTCTTTTTGTCTGAACACGAGCTGACAGAAAACGAAGTGCAAAGGGAATGAAAACAATCAGGAGCCCGATTGCACCAACAGCCAAAGGAATATTTACGGGGAAGCGGTAATAATTGGTTCCGACCCAAACCTGCTGCATCGGATATTGAAGGAAATATGTTTTGCTTAGAATCGGAAAAGTCAGGGAGAGCAGGATACAGGCAAAAGCCAGTAAGGCCAGATGCAGGTTTTTTATTTTCCGTGCGGTTATTTCGCTCGAAATTGCAAACAGCGGAAGCAGCAAAAAAGCGCCTCCGGCAAGCCAATACAGCACCGGAATTGAAATCAGTAAAAATGAAATTCGAAGCGGAATGGAATCGAATAGGGTATAGGCACGAATCCAGGCGGCCACAAGCAGGATGGCCGCAACACCTCCAAGCAGGTAATTCTCGTCGCAGAGCAGTCCCCAATAGAGCAATGACGGAATAAACGTGATAGGTACGAACAACGGATTCGCACCCAACCGGCGCGAAACAGACCAAACCGCCCGCTGCAGGAGCGTCAGCATGGATGCAATGACAATGGCCCCCACCCAGGAATAAAAGAAAAACTGGGTGAAGAAATTCCCCATATAATCGCTAAACCCACCCGGTTTTTCCATCAGCTGAAAAAAGTAGTCGGCAGTGAACAGGAACATTTGATACTGCTCCTGATAGTTCAAATGGAAGGGGTAGATAAAAGCAAAAAACAGGAACACGATTACCCCAAATATCAGTGAAAGCAGCTTATCGATCGAAAATATCTTCATTATACATCTACTTATTTGTTAATATCCACCCGTTCTGTCTCC
>JAIBEZ010000031.1 GCA_019459485.1 Prolixibacteraceae bacterium | reverse complement strand
AAAGGCAAAGCAAAAAAACTGGCTTTAATTGCGGTAGCTAACAAGCTAGTCAAACAAGCTTTTGCTCTAACTTCAAAATCTGAACTATATGCGAAAGATTTTGCAATTTAAATTTGGATTTTAACACAGTTCATTTATTGTCATTCTGTTGTAGTTTACAGGCAACTTAATGACTACCAAATGACAATTGAATGACTTTTAAGACATTGGGTAATATTACGGATATCCATAAAAATAAATAATTATCGAATTGAATTTTATTACCAAACTCTAAAATAAAAACAATGAAAACAAGGATTTTAACATTTACATTGCTGTCTCTTCTGATGATTTTTGGGACAAATTTATCAGCTCAAAACCGCACAACCGGTGGCGAAAGCTACGGTGGTACCTTTAACGCAGGTTTGGGTATTGGCGGTTATTACGGTTATTACAATTATGTAGGGCGTTCGTTGCCGGTTTTTAACCTCAACTATGAATTTGATGTAGCCAGAAACTTTACATTGGCTCCCTTTATCACTTTCTTATCATACAGAAATGATAAATACTATTATCGTGAAACAGTTATGCCATTGGGTGTTAAAGGATCGTACTATCTGGATCAGGCACTGAATGCAAATTCTAACTGGGATTTTTATATCGCAGGTTCATTGGGATTTACTGTCGTAAACACCAGATGGGATAATGGATACAATACGTATCCCGGTTACCGGACTGCAAATCCTTTATTTCTTGACTTGCATTTAGGGGCAGAATACCACCTCAGCAGCCATGTAGGATTATTCCTTGATTTGTCAACCGGCGTTTCAACGGTTGGTCTGTCATTCAAATAAGAATCGGACAAGCAAAACAGGTATTGTTACTGAACATACCGAAAGTATAAAAAAAATCCCGTTACGACGGGATTTTTTTATTTTGTGTTCATCTAAGTAATCTGAGGTAAAACCAATTTTTTCAGCCCTTTTTTGCTTTGGCAATCATTTCGTTAAAAACCATCATCTGTTCGTTCATGGCAGCAATTTTGTCAGCAGGTTCAGTGCGGGCTTCGAGCAAAATCCAGCCATCGTATTTGATCCCGGTAAACAGATCCATCAGCTGCTGATAAGGATAGTTGCCCACATTCAATTCACGCACATGAACAGTATCGCCAAACCATTTTTTTACTGAATTAAAATTTGGTTCCAATCCGGGTGGCAACAAATCCTCGTCGTTACAGTTCCAGCACATTTTCACGCTCTTTTCGGTCACCTGCTCAAAAATAGCTTTCATGTTTGGTATCTCCTGCGACAGGTTTCCGTGCACTTCAACCCTCACCAGCTGCCCCAGATTACTGGCAAACTTACCAACTTCGTTCAGCGAAGCCGCAATCTGCGAAATCGTTTTTTCCTTGGCAACTTCAGCAGGCAAACCATTTGGCTTTACCTTAATACCGGTCGCACCAATGTCCTTGCAAAGCTGGATGTACTCCTTGGTCTGATCAATATTTTTCCGAAGTGCTACCTTATCGGGACTATGGTATTCAAAATTAGCCCCGTAACCCAAACAGGTAACCGGACTGTCCGCAAACCGCTTTTTTACTTCGGAACGTTGAATGGCCGAAAGATTCGACTCCACTTTGTGGGCATGTTCGGTGCGCAATTCAACACCCAGAAATCCGGTTTTTTCACAATTGGCAATCAGTGTCGGTAAGTCCCAGTCTTTGCCCCACTGGTAGGTAACCAAACCCAGTTTCATTCCAGATTTTTTTGAGCTTGCAAGCGCTGTAAACGGATCTATCATTGAAAGTCCGATTCCGGCAACGATACTTCTTTGCAGAAAAATACGACGTGAAAGATTTTTTTCCATCATTTTTGATTTTGATTTATTGGTTAATAGTCTATCATAGTCATCCGATGAAGGCGTAAATAGCTGATCATCTGTTTCTAATTATTCAGGCTCTTTTTAAAACATTCATCGGATGACATTCCGGATGAAGGCATAATTAGATACTTTGTAGATTACAAATAGCTGAAATATAATAAAAAGATATATTCATCGGATGACTTTTCGGATTAATCTCAAATCTAAGAAAAATTCAGTATCTTTTCCCGTAACTTTTTCTGATAATCAACCAATCTAACTTTTCCTGAAATGATGAAACAAAACTCAACTCCTTCGGGCAATCCATGCCCAACTTCAGAAGTATCTTCCGAAAAAAATCAACTCACCCGCCGCAAATTTATCGGTGGAATTGCAACTTCCGCGATGGCTTTGACAATCGTACCAAGGCACGTACTCGGCGGAACCGGCTTTGTTGCTCCCAGCGACAAAATCACTTTGGCATACATTGGCGCCGGCACGCAAGGCCTTCGCGAATTACTTCCGCTTTTATCTATTCCTGAATTACAAATCGTAGCCGTTTGCGATCCGCAAAAATATGCAACCGGATATTTCGATTGGGGCAAAAACGGACTTCGCGACGAAATCCGTTCAACACTTCAGAATCCGGACTGGAAATCGGGTGGCGACAATACCATCCCCGGAGGGCTTGACAACGGCAAGGAAATAGTTGATACCTATTATTCCAAATTTCGCGGCGATCAAAAGTTAGGCAATTGCCGGGCATATGCCGATTTCCGCGAAATGTTCGAAAAAGAAAAGGACCTGAATGCCGTTAAAATAATGACACCCGACCACCTTCACGGTATCATTGCAATGGCTGCCATGAAAAGAGGGATCGGTGTTACCACCCACAAACCAATATCAAACAGGTTGGACGAAGGCCGGAAAGTAATTGAAATGGCCGGAAAATCGAAGGTTACTACCCATTTAATTGCATGGGATTCGAACGGCTCGATGAATCAGGTGATGAGCTGGATCAACGAAGGAGCCATCGGAACCCTCAAGGAAGTACACAACTGGTCGAACCGCCCGGTTTGGCCGCAATACCCTACCCTACCAACCGACACGCCAGCTGTTCCAAACGGAATGGACTGGGATTTATGGCTGGGACCGGAAGCAGAACGCCCCTATCATCCGTATTACACCAACATGGTTTTCAGGGGATGGTACGATTTCGGCGGAGGCTCGATGGCCGACATGGGACATTACAGCTTGTGGACCGTTTTCAAAGCGCTCGGACTGGAAAACCCAACCATCATTGAACCAAATTTCAGCCACGTTTGCGGTATTCGCGATTCAACAGCTTTTCAGGTTAAAAATGATTTTTCGTTTCCATTTGCCAGTTCCGTAAGGTTTAAATATCCGGCCAAAGGCTCGCGCCCGGCAGTCGATTTAATCTGGTACGACGGTGGAATGCGTCCGCCCGTTCCCGAAGAATTGTATGAAGACAACAAGGAATTGCCCGCCGAAGGCATGATGTTCGTTGGCGACAAAGGGAAAATTCTGGCCGGTTTCCATGTAAACAATCCTCAGCTTATTCCTGAAAAACGAATGGCAGGTCGCACTGTTCCTGAACTTCCGAAAAAGGAAAGAACTTCGGGATTCATTCAATTTATGGAAGCTGTAAAAACCGGAAAACAATGCCCCGGAAGTTTCACCGAAGCTGGCGATATTACCGAAGCAGTTAATTTATATGCAGTTGCACTGCGGTCCGGTCGGCTCCTGAAGTACGATGCAGCCAACCACAAAATCACCAATGTTGAAGATGCCAACAAATACCTTTCACGCGAATACCGAAAAGGCTGGTCGCCTGAAGAAATTTAAAGCAGGGGAAAGTGGACAGTCGCAGTCAGTCGCAGTGGTCAGTCTCAGTCTCAGTAAACCGTCTCAGTGGACAGCAATCAATAAAATATTCAGTTAGCAAGATCGCTCAAAAGACTCTGAAAGAGTTAAATATGAATAACCCCGGGTGCAGTGAAACGGAACCCGGGGATTGTGAGGAACACGTACACAAGGCACATCCAATCTTCTATTTTGAAACGAAAAAGTTGTATGCGCCGCAATGTGAAATCTATCATCCGAAGCCTTTTACAAGTAGTCGGTTGCCAGAAATAGAGGATGAGAGAAAATTCAAAAATGTAATCCGTTCATAATTATTCTGAAACGATATGCAATTGGGCACACAGCAAAAGCTCCAGAGGAGTGAAATATTTATAGCCGGAATTGATGTGTAACGGAGAAAAAAGGCGCATCCAACCTTCTAATTTGAAACGAGGATTCTGTATGCGCCGCAAATTGAAAACATACATTCGAAGCAATTAGCCAGCAGCCAGTCGCCAGCAACCAGCAGCCAGCCGCATTTATTAATTAACCAATAAAGAAACACGAACCATGAACAGAAGAGAATTTTTCGGTAAAAGTGCAATGGGAATCGGGGCAACTTTGCTTGCCTCACAATTTCCGATGAACCTTGAAGCAGCAACTGGTGCAAAAGCCCTCAAAAAACCGCTTGGCTTTCAGGTTTGGACAGTTAAAGACCAGTTGATAAAAGATTTTTCCGGCACCTTAAAAATGATGGCCGGACAAGGATATCAAAGTGTTGAAATGTGCTCTCCTCCCGGATACGTAAGTTCAGGATTTGGGCCACTGGTAAGCATGAAAGGATCAGAAATGAAAAAGATTGTGGAAGATGCCGGCCTAATATTGGAAAGTACGCATTACGGAATGGGCGAACTTCGGGACAACCTGAGCGAACGGATTGATTTCGCGCTCGAATCGGGACAAAAACAGATGATTGCCTCAAGTTTCTGGCTGCCAAAAGATGCCACCATGAGCGACTGGAAAAAAGCGACCGATGAATTGAACGAAATTGGCGCAAAAACAAAAAAAGCAGGAATCCAGATGGGTTTTCACAACCACCACATGGAATTCGAAAAGCTTGAAGGCGAGCTGATTTACGATGAACTACTGAAACAATTCGACCCAGATCTTGTAAAAATGCAGTTTCAGGTGGCGGTTATCAGTATCGGATACAAAGCGGCCGATTATTTCAAAAAATATCCGGGCCGGTTCATCTCCGCCCATCTGGCCGATTGGTCAAAAACCACCGACAAACAAATGCCTGTGGGGCAGGGCATAGTTGACTGGAAAGAACTTTTTGCCGCTGCCGACAAATGCGGTATAAAAAACTATTTCGTTGAAATGGCTCCAGAAACATTTAAGGAAAGTGCAGATTATATTCACAAATTGTAGCTTCTACCCTTAATGTAAGACAGACTCAAACAAAATGAAAATAAGTCAGGGCTTCGCTTTGAGTGAACCCCTGACTCATTTTAACTCATACGTATTTAAGTCGATTTCTTTACAAACTTGGTTAAAAGAACAAGTTGCTGGCCGTTTACTTTGCCCTCAATTTGTTCGGGATTGTCGGCAACCAAAGTGATTCCGCGAACTGGTGTTCCGCGTTTGGCAGTAAAACCAGCCCCTCTTACTTCCAGGTCTTTTATCAGCACCACGGTATCACCGCCCAGAAGAATAACTCCGTTGCTATCCAAATGTTTTACATCCAAATCATCTATCGGAATTCCTTCGCCGGTTGCTTGCGCCCACTTCAGCGTATCTTCATCAAGATAAAGCATATCGAGTAAATCGTGCGACCAACCTTCAGCGCTTAACCGGTGAAGCATCCGCCAGGACATTACCTGTACGGCAGTCACCGGATTCCACATGCTATCATTTAAGCAGCGCCAGTGATTGGCATCTATCTTTTCCGGATTTTCAATCTGTTCCAGGCATGTTTCGCAAACCAACACACATTGATCGGCTTTTGCGTTGTAATATGGCGGAACCTCGTAAACTTTCAGGTCGCCCTCGGCTCCACAAAATTCACATTTAGAACCACTCCTTGCCTGAATTTCCTTTTCTACACTCATTTTCGGTATTTTTTATTTTGGCGCAAAGCTAAGTTTTAAATCCAAAATGGGAAATAAAACATAAATGACTATTCTGAAAAAAACCTTCTAAAATCCTTTTCATCTGGCAATATACACTGCCATTTCACGTTAATTTTTCCAAAGAAATTACAAAACCAACCACCTAAAAGACCAACTATGTTTCAATGTATCATTTTTGATGTTGACGGTACTTTGATTGACACTGAAATATCAGTAAAAAAATCGCTTCAGAAAGTATTGTCCGAGGAAACTCAAAAAGAATATTCGCATGCTGATCTGGACTTTATACTGGGAATCCCGGGACACATAGCGTTGGAAAAAATTGGTATAAAGAACATTCAGGAAGTGAACCGTCGCTGGAACGAATACATGAATGACTACAAAAACCAGGTAACCGTATTTGACGGGATCGAAATAATTCTGCAGGAACTAAAGGACAAAAGCATCAAAACAGGCATTGTTACTTCGAAAACACGCAATGAATTGCGCGACGATTTTATCCCTTTTGGCCTGATGAAATACCTCGATTTTTATGTTTGTGCTGATGACACCATAAACCACAAACCAAATCCCGATCCGATTTTAAAATTCCTTGAAATATCAGGTATTTCCGCCGATCAGGCCATTTACATTGGAGATACAATCTACGATTACAAGGCAGCAAAAGCCGCCAACGTAAAATTTGCCCTGGCTTTGTGGGGTGCAAAAGATTCAGACGGATTTGGCAACTCTATTCAGATTGAGAAACCTGAAAATATTATGACGGATTTATTCAATGAGCCAGATAACATTTCAGATTTAACTTAAGCCAAGC
This sequence comes from Prolixibacteraceae bacterium, assembly GCA_019459485.1. Taxonomy (GTDB): domain Bacteria; phylum Bacteroidota; class Bacteroidia; order Bacteroidales; family Prolixibacteraceae; genus Aquipluma. Next base: position 82,394 of record JAIBEZ010000031.1, on the reverse strand, counting down.
CCATGACAGGTGTAAATCGAAATCAGGAAAATACCAAGAACCCGATGAAACTGCTCAGCGGATCAACGGTCAAACCCATAATCCCGTTCGACTTTGGCGATGCGTGTTTTGAAGGATTGATACCATTCTTCCCGACCTTTTTCGCGGGCTACAGAATGTTCTATGTTTTCGCGCCATTTTCGCATAGATTCCAGATCGCGCCAGTAAGAAACGGTAATGCCAATTTCATTCCGGGCCGATTCTACTCCAAGAAAACCATCCTGCTGACTGGCCAATTCAACCATTCGGTCAGACATTTCGGAATAACCTTTGTCTCCTTCAGTACGAACTGAAGTGAAAATCACTGCATAATAAGGTGGTGGAGGAGTTTTTGCAATCATGAGATTTTCGTATTAAAGATCGTAGCACAAAGTGAGGGTTTCACTTTAAGTGAAGCCCTCACTATATTCGCACCTATATTCTTGATTCAACCAAATTCAGAATTTCGGCTTCTTTGGCCAGTGTTTCCTGAAGAAGATTTGCAGCTTTGGTCAGCATTTCCGCCACATAAGTTTTGTCGGCCAGTTCTCCTGAATTGATCCTGACATTGAGGTAGGCTCCGTACACGGCAGTTCGGGCGCACAAAGCTCCAACTCCGGCATCCGACAAGGAATTCGGATTGCCAATCGTAGCCATTGCCTCAATCACTTCGAGCGATTTAAATGCAGTTTGCATCACCTCAAACGGAACCTCGATGGCATGTTTGGTGGCTGCCTGAATGGCCGCAGAACGCTGTTTTTTCTCCTGATCGGTATTTTTAGGCAAACCGAAAGCATCCATAATCGCGTTGAATGCTGCCGTATCTTCATCCACCAGTTTCAGCAAACGATCGTGATACTGTTTGCCTTTTTCCGCCCAGTCGGAGAATTCTTCCCAACGATCGTCCCAACCACGTTTGTGAGCCGAAAGGTTGGCAACCATCGAACCCAACGCAGCGCCCAATGCGCCCACATAGGCCGCCACTGAACCACCCCCCGGAGCAGGTGATTCAGATAAAGTTTCATTTGAAAATCCGGATAAAGTCAGATCAACCAGTTTATTTGGCTGATCGTCAATCAAATATTCAATGATTCGTTTCTTCGGATCGAATGGCGACAGTTCGTCCAACCCAAGCGATTTAACTGCGATTTTGATTATTTCCTCCTCCGGAATACCGACAGATCGGTGCTGTTTCCGGAGAAAATATTTACCGGCATCGAGCATTGCCTGAAGTGGAATTACACCAATCAATTCGGAGCCGGTCACCCGGATTCCACGTTCACGGGCGCATTCAACCACCTCGTCAAATGCCTCGTGCATGGAGGTTACAGTAATGTCGGTCAGGTTCATGGAAATTTGTGCAACTCCGTATTCTTTGATAAACCAGCCAATGGCACGTACTTTTTTCAGCGTTCCGGGAATACGCAGCGGTTCTCCATTTTCGCCGTTGACAATTTTCCCGGTTACCGGATCGCCTTCGCGAACAACACGTCCGGCTTCACGCACATCGAAAGCGATTGAATTGGCTCGCCGAACCGAAGTGGTATTCAGGTTGACATTATATGCAATCAGGAAATTGCGCGCTCCAATTGCTGTTGCACCCGATCGTTCATTCAGCACAACCGGTCCAAAATCGGATTTCCATTCGGGTTTCTGAAGTTTTTCCTTCAGGCCTTCGTATTCGCCTGCACGACAGTTCGCCAAACTTTGGCGATCATTACTGAATGCTGCAAACTCGTAACAATAAACTGAAATCCCGAGCTCCTCTCCTACTCTTTTGGCGAGTCTGCGCGCATAAACCACTGTCTCTTCCATCGTGATGTTGGCAATCGGAACCAACGGACAAACATCCATTGCCCCAAAACGCGGATGTTCGCCTTTGTGTTTGCTCATGTCGATAAGCTGTGCAGCCATTTTTGCACCCCGAAACGCAGCTTCAATTACCTGTTCCGGTTCACCCACAAAAGTCACGACAGTTCGGTTGGTATCCTTTCCCGGATCAACATTCAGTAATTTGATTCCGTCAACCGACTGAATTGCATCGGTAATCTGACGGATTATTTTTTCATCTCTTCCTTCCGAAAAATTCGGAACACATTCGATTAATTGTTTCATATTTTCATTGTATTTCTCCGTTTAAAATCACCGTTTCAATCAGGTTGGAGCTGAACAAATACGGAATGACGGCGTACCCCGAAATTTGCTTGGTGATGAACAGGTTGGCTACTTTTCCTTTGGCAATACTGCCGTAGCTTTCACTGATTCCCATTGCATAAGCCGAGTTGATGGTAGTAGCATGGATGGTTTCCTCGGGAGTCATGCCGTATTTCAGGCAGCCAAGCGATTGGATAAAATTCATGTTTCCTGATGGTGATGAACCCGGATTAAAATCAGAAGCCAGCGCCACCGGTAACCCGGCACCGATCATTTTGCGAACAGGCGCCAGTTTCAGGTTCAGGAAAAATGAAGCGCCCGGTAAAACGGTTGGCATTGTTTCGCTGTCCATCAATGTCGCTATTTCCTCATCTTCAACATATTCGAGATGATCGGCTGATATTGCGTTGTATTTCACGCCCACCTGCACACCGCCCGAGTTTGCCAGTTCGTTGGCATGAACTTTACCCCGCAAGCCGTGTTTCATCCCGGCCATGAGAATCCGATCAGTTTCCTCAACAGTAAAAAAGCCACGGTCGCAAAAAACATCCACATAATCGGCCAACTCCTCCGAAGCAATAATCGGAATCGTTTCGTTGATAAGAAAATTCACATAATCGGCCCGTTTACTGCGATATTCCAGAGGAAAAGCATGGGCCAGAAAGGTGGACTTTATCATCAACGGAGAATTTTGTTTCATTCGACGAATCACCCTCAACATTTTCAGTTCCGACTCGGTAGTAAGTCCGTATCCGCTTTTAATCTCAACGGCGCCAGTCCCCAGCCACATAATTTCATCCAACCGCTCCATCGCCTGAACAAACAAATCATCCTCCGACATTTTCTGTAAGCGTTTAGCTGAATTCAGGATTCCACCACCGTTGGCCGCAATTTCCTCATAAGTCAGGCCTTTGATACGATCGACAAACTCCTGTTCGCGGGTGGCGGCAAAAACCAAATGCGTGTGCGAATCGCAATAACTCGGAAAAACCATTTTGCCTGAACAATCAATTTCCATGATTATATCATTCAACTCGTATTCCGACTGATGAAAATTCTCCATCAATCCGAAATCTTTAATCAGTTCGTCCTGAATGATCAGAAATGCATTTTTTATTGTTTCCACTTCGGCCATCGATTTGCCGGCAACCCACAACCGGTTCTTGGGATCAACCTGAACGAGTTCTTTTATATTCTGAAGGATAAGTATCATATTCTAAATGTTTATTGGCTCTTTTTTAAAGACCACAATTAAAGAAAGTACTTGCATTTTTTTACTGCAATTGATCATGGATAACCAAATTTGTTCCTGTTTTGAAGAAGAAATCAGAATGCCATTTGACGATGACAAAACGATTATTTTTTAGATGATTACAAATTGAACAAAACAGCGCCCACTTTTTTGATTATTAAATGATTGACGGAAAAAATTAATTGATTTAAATGAACTTTATTGACAGCCCAATGTTTGCGTAAATTAAGATGCTAAGGTATTTAAATAGAGACTAAATATTATAATTTTAGCATAAAAACCAAAAATTAAAATCGCGCAGATCTTACCAAAGGGCATGGTTGAAAGGGTAATTTAGAGATTGAAAAACGGATAGGTTCTGAGTTGGGTACTATTAGAAACAGTTAACTCTTAGAGATGCGTAAAATAGTCAGGCGAACCTTTAAACATTGTTATGCTGTATTGATAATAATTACAGCATTAACAGCCACGTCTTCATTTGCACAAATAAAACCTGGTAATTTAACCCAATATACCGAACAGGATGGTCTGCCCGGAATCCAGGTGAATAGTCTGCTTCACGACAAATTTGGATATATGTGGGTCGGAACCATCAACGGCCTTGCCCGTTACGATGGCTATGAATTCAAAAGGTTCTACAATAATCCAAACGACTCAACTTCTATTAATGGCCTGATTGTGTGGTCGATCTACGAAGACAGGGAAGGCCGGATCTGGACCGGAACTTCTCCTGAAAACCTGAATGTTTATAACCCGGCCACCAAAACCTTCAGGCATTATCCCTTTAAACACCTGGTTGACCATCTCAATAATTTTGAGATTGGGATAGTTTCGATGTGCGAAGATCAAAAAGACCGAATTTACTTAGGAGTGTGGTCACAATACAATGCTATTAAACCCGGACTCCTGTATTATGACAAGACCGAAGATCAGGTTAAAAAATTTATTACACCTGATAGTCTGGAAATTCAAAATACAATTAGAGTAATTGCTGATAAACGGGGCAATATTTGGATTTTGAGTATCAATGGATTTTTTAAAATCAGCGCTGACAGAAAACTTAGCAGAATTCGGTCAATTGAAAAGGAATTTGCAGGAGGCAACGATTATGTCACCGACTTGAAAATTGGAAACGATGGCCATATATGGGCTTCAACATGGCAGTCACGACTGTATAAAATTGATCCTAAAAATGAGAAATTTATAAGTTATTCATCCCTCACGTCAGGTTCACGAAACACCAACGAACTTCATTATTCTGCCATTGCACTTGATAAAAATGACAATATCTGGATTGGTACAAACAAAGGATTGCAATATTTCGATAGAAAGAAAGAAAAATTTGAAGTTTTTAAAGTTGAACCGAACAAACAACTTGAACAAACTACTATTAATGCACTTAAATTTGATTCATTCGGAACGCTTTGGATAGCAACCTACACGAATGGGTTGTTTAAATATGAGGAAAGGGCTCTACTGAAATCATACAGTTCCAGTGCCACCGATAAAAATACAATAACGCCGGGCTGGGCGAATACTATTTATGAAAGCAAGGATAACCATATTTGGATTGGTACTTCAGGACAAGGATATGCTTCAGGAATAAATGAATTGGATCCTTTTACCGGGACTATACGTTCCTGGCCTTATTCAAAAACCAATTTTTCGGCATTAGATTATGTGTCAGGACTTATGGAATTCAGTCCGGGAGAATTCTATGTTAGCTCTGTCTTAGGTTTGTATCAATTTTCACCCGGTACGAATGTGATGAAAAAGACATCGTTGATTGGGGTGCCTGATTCTGTTTTCATATACCAGTTTCACAAAGATAAAAGGGACAATTTATGGCTTTGTACAATTGGCGGTCTTTTCAAAAAAGGCAAAGATGACAAGGCTTTTAGAAGATATGATTTAAGTAAGGTTACCGATGGAAATGCAAGCAGCAATGAAATTACACACTGTTTTGAAAGTGAAAAGCATGGTTTATGGCTTCTGACCAACAACGGTTTGTTTCTGTACAATTTTGCGACTGATAAAATAGAAAGACATGGATTTGATAAAACTACCGGTGATATTTTTATCACACAGGATATCAACTCTCTTTATGAAGATGCTAAAGGAATAGTCTGGGTAGGCACCTGGCAAGGCGGACTTAGCAGATATGATGTAGAAACCCGAAAGATAAAAACTTTTACCCGAAACGATGGAATGCCATCGATGAGTGTTCAGGGAATTTTAGGCGATGAAGAAAACGATAACTTATGGCTAAGTACTTTTGAAGGCCTGAGCCGTTTTAACAAAAGGACTGGTCAATTCAACAATTTTTCGATTGCAGATGGCATTCAAAGTCAATTGTTTGCAGATGGTGCTTATTTAAAAACTTCACGCGGACAATTTATTTTCGGTGGATCGAATGGCATAACAATTTTCAATGCCAATGATGTGAATACAAATTCGACGCCTCCAAAAGTATTTTTGACCGATCTGAAATTATATAACAAGTCGGTTGTTCCAGGCGAAAAGTCAATATTGAAAAATGCAATTTATGAAACTCAGGAAATTGAGCTGGCACACAATCAGAATAATATTTCAATTGAATTCGCGGCCATTCATTACTCCAATCCATCAAAAAACAAGAGTGCATTTAAACTGGAAAACTATGATGAAGAATGGCGGGAAGCCGGCACCCAGCGCACAGCATCTTATCCGATGCTTCCTCCGGGCGAATATATATTTCGGGTAAAAGCCGCCAACAACAACGGCGTTTGGAATGAAGAAGGTGCAACCCTGAGAATAATAATTAATCCTCCATGGTGGAATACCCTTTGGGCTTATGGCATGTACTTTATTTTATTCGCGTTAATCGTATTTGCAGCCAATCGTTATTTGCGTAATCGGGTTATTCAGAAAGAACGGGAACGAAGCAGAACCCGTGAACTGGAGCAGGCCAGGGAAATACAAAAAGCATACACCGAGCTGAAAGCTACACAGGCTCAATTAATCCAATCCGAAAAAATGGCCTCGCTCGGCGAGCTTACCGCCGGTATTGCCCATGAAATTCAAAATCCGTTAAACTTTGTCAATAATTTTTCGGACGTGAATTCTGAATTAATTCAGGAAATGAAAGAGGAAATTGACAAAGGAAATCTGGAAGAAGTAAAAGTCATTGCCAATGATATTGCCGAAAATGAGCAAAAGATAAACCACCACGGCAAACGCGCCGATGCCATTGTTAAAGGAATGCTGCAACATTCGCGAATCAGTTCAGGACAGAAAGAACCAACCGATATCAATGCACTGGCTGATGAATATTTACGGTTGGCTTACCACGGACTTCGGGCAAAAGACAAAGCGTTCAACGCAACATTGAAAACTGATTTTGATGAATCCATAGGAAATATCAACATCATTCCCCAGGATATTGGCCGGGTGATTCTGAATTTGATAAATAATGCATTGTATGCGATAGCCCCCCCACCCTCCACAGGGAGGATTAAAAACCATTCACATGCCAGCAATCCAACGGTTTGGGTGAGTACAAAAAAATCAGGCGACGAGGTTCACATTTCTGTTCGGGACAATGGAACGGGCATTCCGGTGAAAGTACTTGATAAAATCTTCCAACCCTTCTTTACCACCAAACCACCGGGAGAAGGAACGGGTCTGGGATTAAGTATGAGTTATGATATTGTGAAAGCACATGGCGGAGAATTGAAGGTGAAGACGAAGGAAGGAGAAGGCACCGAATTTATTATCCTTTTAAAGAATGTTTAAATTGACTTTACAACTCAAAAAAATAAACAAAATGGCAAAAACTACAAAACAATTCGTTTGGAACGGAATCGATTTGGAATCGCTCCGTCAAGTGATGGACAAGCCATCGGATGATGCCGTACAGACTGTATTTGAATCGAAATCAATGGATCATTTGCGCACTATTTTAATTGACCTGGCAAAGAATGACAGTGTGATTTCGTCAGAACTCCCAGAACCAATGCACGATTTTATTCAAAGTGAGTTAAACTTCTCTTTTTCCTCAGAAGACATTGCGCTTTTTAACCAAACCCATGAAATCTGGAAAAAGAATGGAATGAAATTCGTTTTTATTCTGTTTTTTAGGGCATTACCTTATACCTATATGGCAGAAAAGCCTGCCAATGTGCTGAAAATGACCAAACTTCTTATTGAGCAGCCTGAGCGCCGGATTTTTGAGACTGCCCAATTTGTATTTGACGTAATGGATAAAGACTGGTGGGAGCCCGAAAAAAGAGGAATTCTTACCGCCCTGAAAGTTCGGATCATGCATTCTTCGATGCGCCATGTAATTCTGGATAACAAGAACGGTGAAACATGGAATGAAGACTGGGGCAAACCGATCAGTCAGGAGGATTTGGTGGCCACCAATCAGGTATTTTCACTGGAGTTTTTTAAAGGAATGACCATGTTGGGCGACACGCTTAGTCCGCCAGAACAAAAGGCCTGGTTTCACACCTGGAAAACCATTGGCAAGATTATGGGTGTTCAGGAAAACCTGATTTGTAAAGATGTAAACGAAGCCTGGAAATTGCAGCACAGCGTTTACGCCCATTTATTCAAGGATAAAACCGTTGCCGGAATACAATTAACGAAAGCATTGGTAGTTACCCTGCACCACTTTCATTTGCCATTGAGATTGACGTTGCTGATGATGAGAAGGATGTTGGCTGATGAACAATTCCCGGATTGTTTTGAACGCATGTTGGGACCAACTTATGAAACAGAATATCCTGAAGTTTTTGAAAAGCATGAAACCGATGAAGCAAAGGAAAAACATGAAGAACTTTTGCGGGGGCATTTTCACAAGCACATGAAAGAATACCACAAAACACTGCAAGAAAAAAAGACTGATTATCAAATCATAAAACCGAAACAAGGATTCATTGAAAGGATAATAGACTGGGTTATGAAGATTTTAGGACGTTCTGAAGATAAAAAACATCTGTTTCACATTCATGTTGACATCCTGCACAATATTCTGCATCACAAAGGAACCAACAACCCCGTTGAAAAAATGGATGAAGAAATGATCGTGGATTCGATGTCGGCCTTGGGTGGAATTATGATTGCCGTTCTATCGCTTCATTTCCGAAAAGGCAAACAATCCGGGTTCAGAATTCCTGAAAATCTGCAAGCAAACTGGTCTTTGAAATAAAAAAGCGAAATCCATGGATCCTGAATACAGAAAATCAATTGTTAGTTATTACGATAATACACGCCTGGACTATCGTTTGCTTTGGTTCGACAAAAATAACAGGTCGGTGCACTTTGGATATTACGATCCAGAAGTAAAAACGCATGGCGAAGCTTTGTTAAACCTGAATAAAGTATTGGCGCAAAAAGGAGGCGTGAAAGATGGTGACATCATTCTTGATGCCGGTTGCGGTCAGGGCGGAAGTTCTGTTTGGCTTGCTGAAAATTACAATGTGCAGGTGACCGGGATAACCCTGGTGCCACATCAGGTTCGAAAAGCGCAAAAATCGGCTCGCAAAAGTCAACTCGAGGATAGGCTGATGTTTTTTGAACAGGACTACACTGCCACCAATTTTGCAGATGAGTCGTTTACTTTGATTTGGGCTTGCGAAAGCATGTGCCATGCAATGGAAAAATCAAAATTCTACAAAGAAGCATACCGCTTGCTAAAGCCCGGTGGCCGACTGATTTGCGCTGACTATTTCAGAAATGACAGGCCTTTGCACCCTGACGGCGAAAAGCTTCTGCACGATTGGCTGGATGGCTGGTCGATCAACGACATTGATGCATATTCAGAGCACAAAACAAATGCGGAACAATGCGGGTTTGCTGAATTTGAAATAGAAGACATTACCGAATACACCAAACCTTCGCTCAAACACCTTCATTCAATGGCCAGCAAATTATGGAGTTTCGGTCAATTCCTGAAAAGAATTGGTCTCCGCAACAAGATAAACCACGGAAATCATTTCAGTTCAATCAAACAATTCGAGGCGCTTGAAAATAAGTTGTGGTACTATGGTATGCTTTCCTTAAAAAAAGGAATATGATTGACCGTTATCATACCTATTTGGCATTTAACATCAGTCAGTTGTTATCATTTATTGTCATTCTGTTGTCATTTCCTGCCAACTTAATGACTACCAAATGACAATTTAATGACTTTTAAAACATTGGATAAAATTACGGATATCCTCAAAAAAAGTTTAGAATGAACACATCGGAAATACAAACCCACAAAGGTTACACGGCAATAAAGTCGATCTTCAGGAACGAGCGCAATGAAATAATACTGGCCAACCGTATTTCTGATGGCCGGAAGGTGGTTTTAAAACAATCATTGTTTCTGAATGAAAATATACTGAAGGTTTCAAAGTTGGGTCACGAGTACGATATCCTGAAAGATCTTGACCATGTTGGCATTCCAAAAGTTTATGAGGTTTCGTACGATGGCAAAACGGTTGCACTCATTCAGGAATACATTGAGGGCACAAATTTAAGAACACAAATTTTCAATAAAAAGCCGGGTATCGCCGAAGTTCTTAATTTAGCTATTCAACTTGCTGACATCCTTCACTATATGCATCAAAAGGGTGTCATTCACAAGGACATCAATTCGAGCAACATCATGCTGACCAGTGACGGCAAACTGAAATTACTGGATTTTGGCATTTCTACCAGTCTTAATTCTGAAACAAATGAGATATTGAATGTGGATCAAATCGAAGGAACTTTGATCTATATTTCGCCGGAACAAACCGGCAGGACGGCCTATTCGGTAACCCATAGCTGCGATTTTTATTCGTTTGGCGTTTTACTGTACGAATTACTTGCAGGAAAAGTCCCGTTCGATTCCGTCGATCCGCTTGAGGTCATTCATTTTCACCTGTCGCGAAACCCGATTCCGTTAAGCTCAATAATTCCTGATTTGCCCGGTGGATTTGATCAGGTTATTTCCAAACTGATGGAGAAAAACCCTGATGACAGGTACCACAGCGCGGCAGGTTTAAAGGCAGATTTAGAGACAATCAAAAAGCACTTCATTTCAAAAGAGCCGTTAATCAACTTTAAGGCAGGATTGTACGACCTTACCGGGCACTACAAACAAAATCAAAAACTGTACGGCCGCGAAAATGAGATCAATGAATTGTTGAACTACTTTAAGAATCTGAGCGTATTAAAGTCGATGCTTGTTTTGGTGGCGGGCTATTCGGGAGTTGGGAAATCGGCGCTGATCAGGCACATTAAATACCCGATTATTCAAAACCACGGAACATTTATCAGCGGCAAGTTCGATCAATTTAAAAAAGATATTCCCTACTATGCCTTTATTGAAGCCATTCAGGAATTTATAAAAAACCTGTTGGCGGAACCTGAAGATAAAATACTTGCATGGAAGCAGCGAATTACAACAGTTTTGGGCGATAATGCCGGACTTATTACCGAAGTTATCCCCCAGCTTTCCAAAATCATCGATAAACAACCGGCCGTTCCAAAATTGCAGCCTGCCGAACAGGAGTCCCGGTTTCACATGGTACTGCTCGATTTTATTTATGTATTTAGCAGCTCCGGAAGTCCGCTGGTAATTTTTTTGGACGACCTCCAATGGGCCGATTTGCCATCTCTAAATCTGGTGAAACGGATATTGGAGAATCCTCGTCAGGACAGCATACTGATTCTTGGCGCCTACCGCGACAATGAAGTTGAAAAAGGGCATCCGTTATTAATCACTTTAAAGCAGATCAACGAATCGAAAGGATTGGTTAAGGAAATACAAATCAAACCTTTAAGCGAGGAAACTACCTGTCAGATAACAGCCGATTCCTATGGTATGAATGAAGTTCAGGCAGATGAACTTGGCGGGCATGTTTATGCAAAAACGAAAGGAAATCCATTTTTCATCCACAACTTTCTGAAATCGCTCTACGATAAAAAGCTGGTAAAAAATGATCCGGTTAAAAACTGGATATGGAACCATAAAGAAATTGATGATTTGGGTTATACCGACAATGTGATTGACCTAATGACCGATGGACTAATTAACTTGCCAAATCATACGCAGGAAGTATTAAAATATGCATCGGTGCTGGGCAATACGTTTAATCTGGCCGACCTGGCTGATATTACCGAAAAATCGCAGTCGGAAGTTTACCACGACTTAAAACCGGCTATCAAAGAAGGTTATTTAAATTCAATCGACAATAAATACCGTTCGTTGTCGCTAAGTTCAATCGGCACCAATTACAGCATTGAGAACCAATTTTCTGCCGAAACCGCCCAATTCACCTTCACCCACGATAAGGTACAGCAGGCTGCATACAGTTTAATTACTTCCCCGGAACTTGCACCGATGCATCTGCGAATTGGCCGGTTGCTTCTTCAAAACAGGAACGAACTGCAACTTCAGGAAAGCATTTTTGAATTGTTAAACCACTTTGCAATTAGTTCGCACCTGATTGAAAACGAAGAAGAAAAGAAACGAATAACTGAACTCTGTTTAATTGCCGGAAGAAAATCCAAAGATTCCACTTCGTATAATTTGGGCGTTCATTTCCTGAAAATGGGAAAAACGTTGCTTGGCCCAACCAGTTGGAACGACAATTACGATTTGACATTCAATACATTAAAAGAGCTTGGCGAATGCGAATATTTGAATGACAACCCGACAGTTGCAGAACAGTATTTTAAAGAAATACTGAGTTATTCCAGAACCAATTTCGAAAAGCTGAAAGTGTATTACCTCCACTCTTCGCTGTACCTGAAAATTGGAAATTCCAACGAATCACTCCGTTTGGGACTTGAGGCAGCAAATCTTTACAACATTCGCTTTCCAAAGAGCAAAAATGCGATACAGGTTGCTGCTTTGTTCACTTTGGCAAAATATCTGTTTCTTTTCTCAACAAAATACAGGAACCCCGAAAGCCTTTTTAACTTAAAAGATTGTACCGATGAAGAAATTATTGCTCTCAATAAATTTTTGATTGATCTGGCAACAAGCGCCTATCAGCAGGATCAGAATTTAATGATGCTGGTGATTTTCAGGATTGTTAAATTGTATATAAAAGAAGGTTTTACTGATGCGAGTGGCTGGGGATTTTCAGGGTTTTCGGTAGTGGTTTTGTCAGCCCTGAAAATGCAAAAAAGAGGATTTAACCTTTGGGATATCACAATGAAACTGCATCAGCGGACACATTCCCCACTCATAAAATGGCGGCTAAGTTACACTGTATTGTGTTTTCACAACCATTGGAGAATTCCGATACGGAAGGGATATGACAGCATTCTGGAAACAATAAAAGCATGCGTATTGAACGGCGATCAAATATTTACAAGTTATACTGTTGCATTGTACTTAAGATCAAGGTTTATTGCTGGTGAAAACCTGAGAGAAATACTGGAAAGTTCTGAAGATCATCTGACATTGATTAAAAGTGCGAAAGGCGGGTTGGATTTTTTTCAGTGCTTCCATCAGTTGGTAAAAGCATTGAATGGCCAAACCAACGGCAACAATTGGGACGATGATTCTTTCAATGGTGCAGAAACATTGGAGCGGCTCTATCAGGAAGGAAATAAGACAAAACTGGCTTTCTTTCATTCTGCCAAGTTCTACTTTTTATACTTCAGCGGTCAATATAAAGCAGCGCTTGACGAAAGCCGGATTGTGCTTGACTATTCAGATAATTTTGTAGGCGATTTGCTTGAAGCATCCCATGCTTTTTATACTTCACTTACGATTTCTGCTATTTATGAGGATCTAAGTCCGGATGAAAAAAAGAAGTATCTAAAGGTTTTCAATAAACATCTTAAAGACATGAAAATGTGGACTATAGGATGCCATGAAAATTTTAGTCAACATTACTATTTACTTCAAGCTGAACTATTTGCTTTAAACGACAAGTTCGAAACAGCCTTGCAATTCTATGAAAAAGCGATAAAGCTGGCAGCACAGAACAGGTTCAAATATGTTGAAGCCATTGCAAATGAAAGAGCTGCTTTGCTTTGTTCAAAAAGGCAAATGACTAAACAAAGCCAAATTTATCTCGAAGATGCCTGGGAAGCATACAATAACTGGGGGGCCCATGCAAAATGCAAACAATTGGAAAATACGTATCCTGAATTATTAAAAGTAAAATCCGTTCGTGCTGAATCAGACTCAAAGTTTGGAGTCTTCACTGTTACTTCAGGGTCAAGTAAAATAGCGCTCGATCTGGCAAGTGTTTTAAAGGCTTCGCAAAGCATTGCCAGTCAGGTAAAATACGACGATTTACTGAAGAAATTAATGCACATTACCATCGAGAACGCCGGAGCCGGAAGAGGCTGTTTATTGCTTTACAAAGGGAACCAGCTTTGCATCGAAGCAGTTGGTCGTACCGGTACCGATGACATCGAAATTTTCCCTTCAGTTCCTCTGGATCAAATGAATATTTTGCCAAATTCTATATTGAATTATTGCTGGCGGACCGAAGAAAGTGTGGTGGTAAATGATGCACTCGCCGAAGAGCGGTTTAGCGCTGATCCATATATTCAGGAAAATAAAATTCTTTCTATACTCTGTCTGCCAATCAGTTCGCTTGGAAAGATCAATGGTTTACTGTATCTTGAAAACAGCCTTCTGAAAGGTGTTTTCAACAAAAACAGGATTGAACTTTTACAAATGCTTTCGGGCCAAATCGGAATCTCGATCCAAAATGCAATACTTTATGAGAACCTGGAGGGAAAAGTATTGGAGCGTACCAAAGAAATCGAAAAAGCCTACACCGAACTGAAAACCACTCAGGCTCAATTGATCCAGTCAGAAAAAATGGCTTCGCTTGGCGAACTTACCGCCGGTATTGCCCACGAAATACAGAACCCGCTGAACTTCGTCAATAACTTTTCGGAAGTGAGCACGGAGTTGCTCGACGAGATGAAGGATGAAATTGTGGCTGGCAACTGGCAACAGGTAACTGAAATTGCAGATGATGTAAAACAAAACCTTGGAAAAATCCTTCATCACGGCAAACGCGCCGATGCCATTGTGAAAGGAATGTTGCAACATTCGCGAACCAGTTCAGGCCAGAAAGAACCAACCGATATCAACGCTTTGGCCGACGAATGTTTACAACTGGCATACCATGGTCTGCGGGCAAAAGATATAAATTTTAATGCCACCCTTAAAACCGATTTTGATGAATCGATTGGAAACATCAACATCATTCCGCAGGATATTGGCCGGGTAATTTTGAATTTGATAACGAATGCGTTTTATGCGATAGCCCCCCCACCCCCCACAGGGGGGATTAAGAATGCCCAGACTGATTACAATCCGACTGTCACTGTGAGAACCTCTTCTTGGAACCTCCCTTCGGGGGGCAGGGGGGCCTTAATTTCCGTTAAAGACAACGGACCCGGAATCCCACCTCAAATTTTGGATAAAATCTTCCAGCCCTTCTTCACCACCAAACCAACCGGGCAGGGAACCGGTTTAGGCTTAAGCTTGGCATACGATATTGTAAAAGCACACGGCGGGGAATTGAGTGTGGAGACAAAGGAAGGAGTTGGAACTGAATTTACAGTTGCTTTACCTGTATAGAACCTACCCTTTAAAAGTGATTCCCAGAAGTGTTATATCATCCGACTGAGGCGCACTACCCACAAAATCAGCAACATCTGCAAATGTTTTTTTAATGATTGTTTCAACGGGAAGGTTAAGGCTGCGATGTAGAAAATTTTCGAATCTTTCTTCTCCATAAGCCATTTCTTTCAGGTTAAAAGCTTCTACAACTCCATCGGTATAAAGTAAAAGCTGGTCACCCTTTTTCAACTGTATTGTTTTTGATTTAAAACTGAAATCTTCAAGGACTCCCAACGCCAATCCATTGGTAATTTCAACCTGGCTTATTCCGCCGGAAGAAAGTATATACGGAGGATTGTGACCGGCATTCACATATTCAACCTCGCCGGTTTGTGTATTCAGTATTCCGTAAAATACGGTTACAAACATGGATGAAACGCTTTCTGTACACAGAAGATTATTTACATAGTGCATACATTCGCTAACCGAATCGCCTTTGAGTCCGGTTGCACGAATAAGCGTTCGACTGACAGCCATAAAAATAGCTGCCGAAATTCCTTTACCCGAAACGTCGCCAATAACAAACCCAAGCCGGTCCTGATCGATGAGAAAAAAGTCGTAAAAATCGCCTCCAACCTCATTTGCGGCATGCATTGAAGCATAAATATCAAAATTTGGCTCGTTGGGAAATGGAGGAAATTTTTTGGGAAGGATGGCCTGCTGTATTTCACGCGATATGTTTAAGTCGTATTGTATCGAAACAAGTTGATCATGATCGGTCAGCCAGCGCCGAACAAACAAAATTTCGCCCAGTGTTTTATTGATGGTTATCTCAAGATCGTCAAAATTTACAGGTTTGGTAATGAAATCAAAAGCGCCCCTGTTCATGGCTGTCCTGATATTGTCCATATCGCCATAAGCTGATACAATTACAGTTTTCAAGCCAGGGTTCTTCAGTTCCTTTAATTTTGTAAGCAATGTTAAGCCATCCATCCCGGGCATGTTGATATCGGAGAGCACAATGCCAATTTCAGGGAATTCAATGATCTTTTCGAGGGCTTCGATCCCGTTGAAAGCAAATTCAAAATCAAAAGTTTTTTCACGTATATGGCGGCGGAATTTCTGCCGGATCATCGGCTCCATATCTGATTCATCATCAACAACCAAAATTTTAACTCCGGTTTGTAAAGATTGACCCATATATATTTTTTTAAATTTTTATTTCATAAATTTAGTCATCTTTTCACACCCATAATAATTTGAAAACAAATTTTATTTCTATTTGTTCTCAAGTAAATTAAATAATATGTTCCTATAAAAAGCACATTAAATAATCATCTTAAAAACTACCGCAAATGAAAAATCTATTGACAAAACATGTTCTACTTTTTGGCATCGCGCTAATTCTGATTGCAGGATGTAATTCCGCTACTAAAACAAAAGAAAAAAAAGGTGCCACCTCCAGTGGACAAGAGGCATCCGTTGAAGTTGAAGTTTTTGATGCCGTAAAAATCAAGGATCAAATTGTTGAAACAATTCGCAAAATGCCCAGCGAAAAGGAAGTTGCCACATTGCTGAATGAAGCTGGGGCTTCTTATATTTTTGATTTAACAGTTCCGGCTGAGCAGGCAGAAAAGCTAATGACCAAATCCGATCAAAGTTTTGGTTTGGGTCTGTATTCATTCGATTTGCTCTATGCCAGCGTTTATAACATGGGAGCTGCAGCGGGTGAAATAAGCCAGGTTTCTGAGCAGTTAATTGATAAGCTCGGACTAAGGAATGAGCTTATTTCAACAAAAAACTATCTGGGGAGAATTAAAGCAAATACCAGCAACAAAGACTCTCTTGATTTTCTTGTTACACAGGACCTCAACCACTTCCATCAGCAAATGTCAAGTGGCAATCAGCCCGATGTTTATGCACTATCCGTTATCGGGTCCAACGTGGAAGCTTTGTATATTTTAAGCCAGAGTACTTTGCTGGCAAAAAATAAAACAAAAATGCTCGATGTCATGAGCAAACAAACCGAAAGGGTAAAACTGGTATTTACATTGCTTGAACTGATGTCGGGAGATGAAAATATAAAACCTTACTACGAACAATTTAAACCTGTTGTCACCATTTTTGAAGAAAATCAAAAAATTACAGAAAAGGAGCTTGCAGAAATTGGCCCTTTGATGGAGAAAGTCAGGAAAAATATATTAAAATAATTTTTAAGATCCGGGAATCAGCCTGCTGTATTCCCGGATTTTTTATTTCATTTTTAACATATCATTTATGAACGAGATTACATTAAATGCCCTTATCAATTTATTTGCATTGTTCTCGGCCATAAGTGAATCAAAAAAAGAAGATGCTGTCCGAAACTTTTCCGTTTACCTGCATCAGCACTTTGGAATTTCTGAAGGCAATGAATACCTGAAACTCTTTGAAGAGCTGCTTGACATTTATGGGGTTGACGGAGAACCTGCATTTCCTGTTGACATGGTTCAGGAGGCATATAAAATAAGTACAAACATCAGGAGCTGGCTCAGAAAAGATGAACAAATAATGGTTTTTTTACGGTTTCTGGAGCTTGTGAAAAGCGGAAATCAGTCGAAAGCAGAAGTGCTTTTTGAAACTTTGGCAAATGTCTTTGAAATCAGCAAAACCGAGTTTGATAAATTTATTGCCTTTATATTTTACACTTCCACTGATCAGATTAACAACCCCGATTTTTTACTTATCAACAACAATGAACAACCCGGACAAATTAGCTACAGGCACATCTATGAAAAGAAAATAGAAGGTGAGCTGCTTTTTTTACGCTGTTCATTAATCGGTCACTATATTTTCATTTATCATGGTGACGAATACCTTACCATTGAAGGAAACCCTGTAATTCCCGGACGTTTTTACGCTTTCAGGGAAGGAAGTATTATAAGGGGACCGCGAATTCCACCTGTTTACTATACCGATATTGCTTCCGGCTTTATTGACAAAGATCTAAGCCCTTCATTTGTTTTTTCAGGCGACGAAATTGAATTCAAATTCAATAAAAGCAACAATGGGCTACACCGGTTTTCATTCACCGAAAAATCGGGACAGTTGATTGCCATCATGGGTGGAAGTGGTGTGGGAAAATCAACGTTGCTCAATATCCTGAATGGAAATATACCCGTACAGCACGGAAATGTAAAAATCAATCAGGTTGACATATATGAACGAAAGCACGAGATTGAAGGGTTAATTGGTTATGTACCGCAGGATGACCTTTTGTTTGAAGACCTGACGGTTTGGGAGAATCTGTATTTTAATGCATCTCTTTGCTTCGATCAGCTTCCACGTTTGGCCATTGAGGAGAAAGTTGAAAGGATTTTGCATGAACTTGAGCTCTGGTCGTTCAAGGATTTAAAAGTTGGCAGCCCGTTAAAAAAGATTATCAGCGGGGGCCAGCGAAAAAGGCTGAATGTGGCGCTTGAACTGATCAGGGAACCAGCCATTCTTTTTGTGGATGAACCTACATCAGGATTATCATCCACCGACTCTGAAAAAGTTGTGCTTCTGCTAAAACAGCAGGCCCGCAAAGGAAAACTCATCATTGTAAATATTCATCAGCCATCATCGGCCATTTTTAAGCTGTTCGACAAGTTGTGGATTATGGATTCGGGAGGGCGCCCTATTTACACAGGTAATCCGCTCGACGGCATCATCTATTTCAAAAGAGAGGTTAACCATGTCAATGCCGAAATTTGTGAATGCGTGGTTTGCGGAAATGTAAATCCCGAACAGGTACTCGAAATTGTAGAAACAAAAAAAATAGATAATTCAGGAAATTTTCTTCCTGAACGCCGTTTTCCGCCTGAGTATTGGTACGAGCAGTACCGAAAAAATGCAAAGGTGAAAAAAGAGGAAATTCAGGGTCCGCCAACCTTGTTACCTCCAACGGATTCAAAAAAACCAGGATTGCTGAAACAGTTCAAAATATTCTTCGAGCGGAACTTAAGGATAAAAATCACCGACCGGCAATACTTGTTCATCAACCTGCTCGAAGCCCCGGTACTGGCGGTAATTGTTGCCTCGTTCACCCGTTTCTCGGAAGGAGACAACTATATCTTTTTCGAAAATAAAAGTTTAATCTCCTACCTTTTCATGTCTGTTGTGGTATTACTGTTCATGGGAATGAGTGTCAGTGCCGAGGAAATTATCAAGGACCGAAAAATATTGCAGCGCGAATCGTTCCTCAACCTCAGCAGGTTCAGCTATTTAAATTCAAAAATCCTGTTCCTGATTTTACTTTCTGCATTTCAATCGTTCAGCTTCGTTTATATCGGAAACCTCATCCTGGGAATTCATGATATGACGATGGCATACTGGCTCATTCTTTTTTCGGTGGCGGTTTTCTCTAACCTTTTGGGTCTAAATATTTCATCGGCATTCGATTCGGTTGTAACCATCTACATTTTGGTTCCATTGCTATTGATACCGCAAATATTGCTTTGTGGAGTCGTTGTAAAATTCGATGATTTACAGAATAAAAAGGCCGGCAAAGATGCGGTTCCGCTTACAGGCGAAATCATGGCTTCCCGCTGGGCTTTTGAAGCGCTTGCGGTTGAGCAGTATAAAGAAAACAGGTACATGGCCGGTTTTTTCGATATGGAAAAAGAAATGGCACAGGCCCGCTTTCGTTCCGATATTCTTACCACTGAGTTGATCGGCCAGATTGACCTCGTTGACGGATGGACAAGATTGAACAAGCCTGCCGATGACATTTCACGGAAACTAAATATCATAAAAAATGAAATCGAAAAATTGAATGTTGAAAAAGTTCTGCCCGAATTTCAGTTTACTGAGAGCCTGATACCCGGCAAATTCAATAACGAAATTGCAGAACTTACAAAAACGTACCTTGACCAACTGAAGTCCTTTCACAATAAACGATATCTCATAATCAAATCAGAAAAAGACCAGTTGATCAACCAGTTGAACAAAGAAAAAGGCGATCAGTTTCTCTACAATCAGAAGATGAAATTTCACAACAAATCGCTTGAAGTATTGGTACTCAACTCTGAAACAAAAGAATTTTACCGCGAAACACCTGATGGCTATATGCAAAAAATAGCCCCGATTTATAAGGATCCGGATTTCACAAACGGCAGGGCACATTTTATGGCTTCAGAAAAAAACCTGTTTGGATATGCTGTTGACACCTTTGTTTTTAACGTTGGAATAATATGGCTGATGAGTACATTTTTATACATTGCCCTTTATTACAACTGGCTGCGGAAACTGCTTCAAATATCGGCTCAATTTAAGAACCTTAAAAGTTTCTTTAAAAATGGGAAACAGTAAAAATAAGCATTTCGTTATTGAAAACCGGATTGAAGAACTGTCGGCATTGGCTGAGAAAATTGAAGATCTGGCAGAAAAATGGGAGTTGTCGCAGACGTTGGCCATGAATATCAACCTGGTGATTGAAGAAGCGGTTTCCAACATTATATTTTATGCTTTTAATGACAACGACAAACACGAAATCGGAATTTCAATATCTCTTGAAAACAGCCTTCTTACCATCAAAATTACAGACGATGGCATCCCGTTCAATCCTTTGGCACAGGAACAACCCGATATTAATTTACCTGCTGAGGATAGGCCTGTTGGAGGACTTGGAATTTTTCTGATATCGCAGATTATGGATGAAATGCATTATGCCAGGCAAAAAAATCAAAACATTTTGACATTAAATAAAAGTATCTGATATGAATATTAAAAAAGAAAAAATTGGCAATTTTTCAGTTCTAAAAATCAAAGGAAGAATCGATACCGTTCACTCTTCTGCTCTAGAACTTGAAGTCAACCAGCTACTTGACAACGGAGAGAAAAATTTGATTTTTAATTGCAGCGGAATGGATTACATCAGCAGTTCAGGATTAAGGGTATTTCTGGTTACACAAAAAAAAGTAATTCCATTAAAAGGAAAACTTTATCTGTGCAATATGCAACCCGCCATTCATGAAATTTTCAGAATATCCGGATTTTCGAATTTATTCAAAATTTTCGACACACAGGAAGAAGCTCTTGAAAACCAGTGATTTTAAAAGAAAACATAAAAGACCATGCAACAATCTATTTTCCCTTTTATATTTAGTCTTTTACTTACGCAACGATTGATCCGCTTTTCAAAAATAAACGACCATCAACAATGGGTGAAGTGGTTTAGTTATGCAAAGTTTTTCTCGATTTTTCTGTTTATTGCAGGGTTTGCACTTTCCAATTCATTTAGCACCCAGTGGATTTGGAATATCTTTCTGTTTTCATGCCTTCTTTTTGCTTTGCGACAAAACGAAATGCGTCCCTTGCGTATGTTTTTAATGGCTTTTGTACCGTATGTCGTAGTAGCGCTCATCAACAATTTAACAGCATTTATCGCAAAGGATTTTTATAATCGCATGAATCCTTATTTCGACACTGCCCTAATGTTGTCGGTTATCTGGCTCGCAGCAATTCTCTTTAGCCAGCACCGACAGAACAAGGCAGCCGAAAAGGAACGGATACAGCGACAGAAAGAAGATGAGATTAACCGGGCAATAGCCATCAGAAAGGTTGAGCTTGAAGGCCTTGTTGCCGAACGTACAGCTGAACTTACGCATCAGAAAGAAGAATTAGAGCATACTTTGGACGAATTACGCGCCACCCAGGCACAACTTATCCAATCCGAGAAAATGGCTTCGCTGGGTGAACTTACTGCCGGTATTGCACACGAAATTCAAAACCCTCTCAATTTTGTGAATAACTTTTCGGAAATAAACAGTGAATTAATCGACGAAATGAAGGACGAATTGGCAGCCGGAAGTTTGCAGTCGGCAGCTGAAATTGCAGATGATATAAAACAAAACCTCGAAAAAATAAATCACCACGGCAAACGTGCGGAAGCCATCGTAAAAGGGATGTTGCAACATTCGCGTTCTTCAACTGGGAAAAAAGAATTGACAGATATCAATGCCCTGGCAGATGAATATTTACGTTTGGCCTATCACGGTTTAAGGGCAAAAGACAAATCGTTCAACGCAACCATGAAAACCGATTTTGACGAAACCCTTGGAAAAATCAATGTCATTCCCCAGGACATCGGCCGGGTGATTCTGAATTTGATTACAAACGCATTTTATGCGGTGCAGGTAGAGACAAGGCATGCCTTGTCTCTACAACAAACACCACACAAACAACCGGATTACAATCCCACGGTCATCGTTTCTACAAAAAAAATGGGAGACCACGTGAAAATTACGGTCGAAGACAATGGCAATGGAATACCTCAGGCTGCAATGGATAAAATATTTCAGCCATTCTTCACTACAAAACCAGCCGGACAGGGAACAGGTCTGGGACTGAGCATGAGTTACGAAATTGTAACCAAAGGACATGGAGGAGAGTTGAAAGTAGAGAATAATCCGGGCGGTGGCGCTAAATTCACGATAGTTCTTCCGCTTCTCGCGCATAAAAAATAATGATTGACCGTTTACATACCTATTTTTACATTTTGTGTCAGTCAATTGTGGTCATTAGTTGTCATTCGATTGTCAATTCCTGGCAACTTAGTGACTACCAAATGACAATCGAATGACTTTTATGACATTGGGTAATAATTATGAATATTCATATATAAAAAAACATTCAGATGAAAATCTTAGTTGTTGACGACGAAAGAGACATTCAAACATTGTTTGAACAACGGTTTCGTAAAGAAATCAGGGATAAGGTGATGGAATTTGCTTTTGCCTTCTCCGGCGAAGAAGCCCTGGTATGCATGGAGAGATTCAAGCACCAGGGGATATTAATTTTGTCGGATATTAATATGCCGGGAATGAGCGGTTTGGAATTACTCGGCAGGATTAAACAAAAAATTTGCACTCCCCCACCAGTGTTTATGATGATAACAGCGTACGGAGATTCCGAAAACTACAAACGGGCTATGGAACTGGGCGCAGATGATTTCCTGACCAAACCGGTGGATTTTATAATGCTGAAAGAAAAAATCAGAACTCTGGAAGTATAGCGCTCAGTGGTATTTATTGGGATGAAACCGAACGTTCAGCACCGATATCAAAACCGGCCGACCTGCAAAATCCAATTTTGCAAATCAGTCCCGATTTTTTATTACAATGATTTCAATT
Source organism: Prolixibacteraceae bacterium (assembly GCA_019459485.1). Lineage (GTDB taxonomy): Bacteria > Bacteroidota > Bacteroidia > Bacteroidales > Prolixibacteraceae > Aquipluma. The sequence goes on along the minus strand of JAIBEZ010000031.1, from coordinate 59,254 downwards.
TTGAGATCAATCCCGGAAATTCAGAGAGTTTCTTTTCTATCAATTCAATATCGAAAGTCAGTAACCCCTGATTTAATTCCCGGCAATAGGTGTCTAAAAACCCACATGAATTATTTGAGGCATATTCTAACAACCGACTGTTGAAATCTTCAATATCAAAAATTATCAGGTCATTTTTTATTGAATCCCATTCAGTTAGAAATTCATTTTCAAGAGTTTGAATTACATCAGGCAAATTTGCCAAACACTCGGGCGATATTGCCTTGTGTACTTCATCTGATTCGATCTTTTCAGGCATTTTGTATTTATACGGAAGAAACCGCTTTAGAACATTCATCACATCCTTTTTAAATACCGGTTTCTGAAGAAATGAGTCAAAAATATTCTCAATGCGATCCTTTTCATCACTCATGGTAGAAGCAGTAAATGCAATTACCGGTATTTTTTTATGATTTTCGTTGTTCTTTATTATTTCTGTCACATCATATCCATTAATTCCGGGCATGCGGATATCCATAAAAATAATGTCCGGATTTTCGGAATGGAGAATTTCAAGTGCATGTTCCCCACTTTTTGCTTCCAGATAAGTGACATTTTCAAAACCAATGATACGTTTCAATACCTGAATGTTAAAATCGACGTCATCAACAATCAATATTGTGCAGGGTTCAAGAATGAGATTGTACTTACTTTCGTTTGCCGTAATTGTCTTTTCAGTAATCTCGGCAACCTTGACGTCTTTTATTGTGATTGTAAAAGTTGAACCTTTTCCAACCTTACTTTTAATCTTGATCTCACCATTCAGTTTCTTCAATAATCCGCAAACAATGGCCAAACCTAATCCGGTTCCCTCATAGTACCTGTTGCTTTGTCCGCTTTGCTGTGTAAAGGCGGTGAAAATTTTCTCTTGCTGATCCTCCTTAATTCCAATACCGGTATCTTCAACATTAATAATCAGATTGATCAGATTGTTTGAAATTGTTTTGGTGGCATACACCGAGACATTAATATATCCTTTTGGTGTAAATTTAATTGCATTGCCAACAATATTGAACAAGATCTGATAGAAGCGGATTTCATCCATGTAAATATACTCTGGCACCGAAGGATCGATGTAGATGTTAAATGCCAGATTTTTTGCTTCTATTTTTTGCTGTAATACCTGACTGATTTCCTGAATTACAACATTGCATTGCATCGGTTCCAATTCAATATTCATTTTTCCTGATTCAATCTTCGATAAATCGAGAATATCGTTGATTAAAGCCAGTAAATTGCGCCCGCTTGTTAAAATTGTATGCAGGTAACTTTTGTGTTGCGAATCGGCCACATTTTCGAAAAGCCATTCGCTAAAACCCAGAATGGCATTCATTGGTGTCCGTATTTCGTGAGAAATATTCGCAAGAAATTCAGACTTCGACCGCGAAGCCTCTTCAGCTTTAACTTTGGCGAATTGCAGTTCCTTTTCTTTTTCTTTCGAATCGGTCACATCGCGAATGATGACCAAAACCTCATTCTCCTTCAGCTTTACCAGACGGGCTTCATAATATTCCAGATTTTCCCAGTTAAGGAAAGTAAAATCAAATTTAAAGGTGCCATCGGCAAGGCATTCTTTAATGGCCGACATGAATGAAACGCTGAGTTCTTCATTCAGCAAATTATCGATGCGATCATTTTCGCCAAAGATAAATTTCCCAAACAAGCCTTTTTCCTTGGGCTTAAATGAAGACAATATTTTTCCGGAATCAGAAATTCGAATGATCTGATCGGGAATTGAATCGATGATACCCTTATTTTCATTTACACTATTAATCAATTCAATGTTAATAATGTTTCGGAGGAAAGCATTTGACAGGATATTGGAAATTGTGCGCAATAGTTCTATCTCTGACTTTGACCATTCCCTGTTTTTTGTGCATTCGTCAATGCCTATGAATCCAAAAAAACGACCATCGAGAAACAAAGGAAGAACAATAATTGACTTAATTCCCTGTGGCTCAAGCATGTCTCTTAGATCCTGCGGCAACTCCGAAATATTCTCAGAATAAATAATTCCTTTCCCGAGCAATATCGGTTTCCATGATGGAATCAGGCTGTACGGGATATCCTGTAATTTGGCTATTTGCCGTTCAATGCCAGTATTACACCACTCATAAGTATTGCTGGTTAACAATCCGTCATCACTATCTTTAAAAATATATACCCGGCTAACCTTTGTATGTTCACCAATGATTCGAAGGGCTTCAGATGTTTTTTCCTCAAAATCCAGCGTTGAATTATAGTTCTGCGAGATGTTTGAGAGTATTTCCTGCTGACGAAGATTTCTGGCGATTTCAAGTTCATCATTTTTCCTGTCGGTGATATCGACCATTACGCCCCGAATTCCGGCAATTGTGTCCTGTTTATAAATTGGCGCTGAATAAACAATGACAGGGAAATGTTCACCATTCTTTTTGACAGCATTGTATTCATTGGAAAGTTGACCTCCATTCTGAAGCAGATTTTTCACATTGGCAACAATCTGAGGCTGGTCTGCCGGGTCGAAAATATCCAGAAAATTGAAAGAACCATTCCATACTTCTTCATTGGTATATCCAAATTTATCAAGTGCGAATTGATTGACGTAAATCAATTTCCCGGCGTTGTCAATTTCGCATATCAATTCAGGCAGAAATTCTGTCAATTCACGGTAACGCCGCTCGCTTTTCTCCAATTCCAACAGAGCCAGTTTCAGGTCAGATATCTTGTATTCGTTTTCGGCAGCTTCCAGCTTCTGTTTTTTTTCCTGAATCAAATTTTCAAGATCCAGATTCAGTTCCTCAAGCTTTTGATTTGATTGATATAGTTCGAGTGATTTCTCTTCAAGAAATTTCTCAGCCTGTATTCTGGCCAATCTTTCATACTCTAACTTGCTTTTTAGCAATTCAATATCCTTGTCCATGTGTCTTTTTTCTAGTGAGAACTTCCAGGCGACCGGTGTCTTCGTTGTGACATAAAAGACCAAAGGTATAGTAATATATTTCAATCAAATACGGATATGATTAAAACCTTCATCGGATCATATCGTACTTGTTGAATAGTGCGTCGAGATGTGTGAAACATGTAATCTTTTGCCGGAAACATATAACTTTTGAAAAGAGATTCTTCTTACTTTTGCGCCTTTACAGACACATACTGCTACTGAAAAGAAAGACAGGAATTGACTGGCAAAAACTAAAGCTAAGGTTGATAACAGGAAAATAATCAGTTGATTCAATTTGCATTTTACATTTATGAAAGCAGATGTTATAAACAATAATCCGACAGTACTTGTCGTAGATGATAATCCGAAGAACGTACAAATTATTGCTTTAATTCTGCGCGAGTTAAAATATAAAATCATCATCGCTGTCAATGGCAACAGTGCAATTGATCTTGTTGAAAGGGCTCGCCCTGATTTGGTACTTTTAGACGTAATGATGCCCGGAATGGATGGATTTGAAGCCTGCGAAATCATCAAATCAAAACCTGAAAACAAAAACATACCGGTGATCTTTTTAACCGCCATGAGCGAAAAGGTCAACATCGTAAAAGGCTTTGAAGTTGGAGGTGTAGATTATATTACCAAACCGTTCAATAAAGAAGAATTAACAAGTCGGATAAAAACACATTTGGAATTAAAATTTACCAGGGACGAATTACAGGAAACTACCAATCACCTGATCGGCCTCAATTCGATTAAAGATAAAATGTTCTCTGTGATCGGACATGATTTACGCTCGCCTGTTGGCAGCATTAAAATGACACTTGACTTTCTGAAAAGCGATCTCGGTAAGCAATATAAAATTGAAGATTTCCGTGCTACGATTGATACGCTTGCACAAACGACAGATGAAGTTTTCGGTCTGTTGGAGAATCTGCTCGGATGGGCCAAATCACAAAGTGGAAATCTTGCAGTTGTGCCCGAAGACATCAAAGTCAGCGAGTTAATTAACAGTGTTTATTTATTACACAAGGGTAGTTTTTTTCAAAAAAAGGTACATTTCGAACAAACCATCGGAGATGACATTGTAGTACATGCCGATTTAAATATGCTAAAAACAGTCATTCGAAATCTATTGTCAAATGCGATCAAATTCACACCCGAAGGAGGAATTGTAAGGGTAAGTTCCACATCGACCAACGAGATGGTAAATATTATCGTGTCTGATAATGGCGTCGGCATTTCGGCAGAAAACCAGTTGAAAATATTTGATGAAAAACAACACCTGACCACCTATGGAACCAATAAAGAATCCGGAAGCGGATTAGGGCTTATTTTATGCCAAAACTTCGTTAAAAGTAACCATGGACGCTTATTTGTTGAGAGCAAACAAGGGAAAGGCAGTTCATTTACGATTGAATTACCGTCCGGCGGTAATTAGAGATAAAATCGGTATTTTTGTGAAATCGGTCACTTAAAAATTTTGATCGTTAATTATATGTTAGTATGAAGAAGATACTGATCGTAGATGACAAAACATCCATAAGCAACCTGCTGGTTCAGTTTCTGAACAAGCAATACATTGTTGAAACAAGAGAAGATGGTGTGGAAGCTCTAACCTGGCTTCAGCAGGGAAACATGCCCGATTTGGTAATTACTGATTTACAAATGCCCAATATGGATGGGGCTGAATTAATCAGGAGAATGAAAGAAAGTGGTTACTTCAGAGACATTCCGATTATAGTATTAAGCAGTAAAGACAGCAGCGCCGACCGGGTTCAGTGCCTAAAACTTGGCGCCGAAGACTATGTGATCAAGCCCTTTAATCCTGAAGAGCTGTTAATTCGCATCGAGAAAATTTTACGTCGATAATAACTTGTATTTGTGGAAACCAACATTCAGAACAAATTGAAAATTCTGCACATCGGTGCCGATCCTGAATTTAATTCAACTGTTGGATTCGAAAATATTCAGGCTGAAATCAGTTCGGCTGACAATCCGTTTTCGGCAAGCAAGTGGATAGCTGAAAATGGAATGCCCGATGCGGTCATCTGCGAAAAAACACTTCCCGGCAGCAATGGATTTGGGTTCTATGATTTTTGGATAGAACAATTTGACACTAAAAAAAGTATTCCGTTCATTTTGCTTGTCGATGAAAAAAATCAGGAAACAATCGCAAAAGCCATTGAGAAAAAAATTGATGACGTTTACATCAAACCAACCAAAGCAGAAACAATCATCAGCCGGATTCTGATTCTGAAGAAGATCAAGCCATTGGCCAATAAGTTTGAAATATCAAAAAGTCCCGCATTTAAACCCTACAAAACACCATTCTTCAAAAGGGCATTCGATATTGTTTCAGCCACTTTAGGATTGCTGTTGATTTCGCCTTTGCTTATTATTTTCGTCATCGCGATCAGGATCGAATCAAAAGGGAAAGTATATTATACCTCAAAACGGGTTGGTTCAGGATACAGAGTATTCGATTTTTATAAATTAAGATCGATGTACACCAATGCAGATCAGCGTTTAAAAGAACTCTCGCATTTGAACCAATACCTGAAAGAAACACATCCTTCAAATTCAGAAAAACCCGATCAGTATGGAAATCAGAACTTACATCAAACCCGAATTGAAGGCTCTACCCTGATAGGCGACGAAAGTAACATTGCGGAATCAGACCACATCAAAGCAAGAAAAGAGAAACAGGATACTGCCTTTGTGAAATTTGAGAATGATCCCCGGATTACCAAAGTTGGTCAAATCATCCGCAAACTTAGCATTGATGAGCTTCCTCAGTTAATCAATGTGATTAAAGGCGACATGTCGATTGTTGGAAACCGTCCGCTCCCGATGTACGAAGCTGAATTGCTGACTACCGACGACTGGATTGACCGTTTTCACGGCCCGGCTGGAATTACCGGTCTGTGGCAGGTTGAAGCCCGCGGAAAATCGAGCAAAATGTCGCCTGAAGAACGCAAAAGTTTAGACAACAAATATTCGGAAATCGCAAACAGCAGCTATTCATTCTGGAAGGATATCTGGATTATTTTACGAACGATACCGGCAATATTTCAGAAAGAAAACGTATAAAAAAGATGAGACTTAACCTACTTTCAAAAATTGTCAGTTTAATTCTGTTTACCGGAATTACATTTTTTTCAGTTGCTCAAACTGATGATATGAATGATATTGGACTGGCCAGCGAACTCTTCAGAAAAAAAATACCAGGCATGGAAGCGCTCATTGATTCAACCTGCAAAAATTCGCCGATTTTGTTATCACAGCAGGCAAACATTGATATCAATGAATTAAGATTAAAAATATCGAAAACTGCGTGGATAAAAAATATCAACATTGAGTCCTCGTATCAGTATGGCATGTTTGGAAATATACTGCTGAACCCCGATGCCGAAGATCCTTTGGCAAACAGCGTTTTGAGCACAAACAAACAAACCCGTTATTCAACAGGGGTATCATTAAAATTGCCAATTTCTGAAATTTTCAGCCGGAAACACGAAATCAGGATTGGACAGGAGATGGTGGATCAAACCCGGTACGAAAAAGAAAAAATATCCGAAGAATTGCGTAAACTCGTGATTATCCAATACAACGATTTATTACTGAAGCACAAGATATTGCTTATCAGCAACAACAATCTCCAATCACAAAACCTCCAACTCAATATGACCGAAAAAGAATTCACCAACAATAAGGTTGATATTGTGGAACTAGCAAGAATCAGGGAAATGCAATCAAAATCTGAGATCGAATTTGAAACTGCAAAATCTGAATTCAATACATCCTTTCAGCTTTTGCAGGAAATAACAGGCGTGAAGTTTAACCCTTAAATACCAAGCATTTGAACCTTATACAATTCATCCGGATCTTCCAACGAAATATTATCGTTCTGCTGATTGTCCCCCTCATGCTTGCGGGGTTGGTATTTTTACTGACTAAAAATCAGGCCAAAACATACCGATCCAACACCACCATTTATACCGGAATTGCATCGGGTTACTCCATCGGGTCGCAGAGTAGTTCGGGCATCGACTATTTTGGCGCAAACAATGCTTTCGACAACCTGATCAACGTTATTAACAGCCGGAGTACACTGGAAGAAGTATCGCTCACGTTGTTTGCCAGGTGCATGATGCTCGAAAACGCCAGTCCGCATTTAATTTCCGAGAAATCGTTCAGCGAATTGCAATCAATTGTACCTGCTGACGTTAAATCCTTAATTGATAAATCTTCTCTTGAAAAGTCGGTAAAAAACCTGAAAGAAATGATGAATAAGGATGCCACCAATTTCGTTTACGAACTGGTAAACCTTGACCATCCGTTTTTCAGCATTGACGCGATTTCCGACATCCGGGCGTTCCGCGTTTCGTCGAGCGACATGATTGAAATCTCCTACGAATCAACCGATCCCGGAATCTGCATGTCAACCCTGGAGATTATTTCGGGTGTAATCATCAAAAATTATTCAGGAATAAAAGCCAACCAAACCGATGCGGTAGTTTCTTATTTCGAAGATCAGCTCAACAATTCAAACCTCCGGCTGAAAAAATCCGAAGATTTGTTGTTACGATTCAATCAGGAAAATAGTATCATTAACTATTACGAGCAAACCAAATCAATTTCAGGTCAGAAAACAGATCTGGAATTGAGGTATCAAACCGAGTTGATGGCACAAAAAGGCGCCGAATCGGTCATTAACAGTTTGGACGAGAAGCTAACCAATACGCAGAAAATAATACTGAAGAATGACGAAATTACCGCCAAACGAAACGAATTGTCAAGAATTACTGCATCAATTGCCTTTCTGGAAATTTATGCCGACTCCCTGGGTTCAAAAACAGCAGAACTTCAGAAGCTCAAAGCCCAGGCGAAAAAGATAACCGATGAGTTAAATGCTTCAGTTCAAACCGTTTTCATGTATAAAAATGAGAAAGGAGGACTCACATCCGATCAGATACTGGCTGACTGGTTAAACAACACCGTAGTTTTTGAAGAATCGAAAGCCCGTATAATGGTGATGGAAACCCGTATCAAGGATTTCCAGAAGGAATACGACACCTTTGCGCCACTGGGAGCGATACTGAAGCGGATAGAACGCGAAATAAATGTAGCCGAGCAGGAATACCTTTCACTGCTGCACGGACTCTCACTGGCCAAACTGAAACAACAGGACCTTCAGTTATCGTCGAACATTAAACCCATTGATCCACCCTATTTCCCAATCAAACCGGAACCTTCGAAACGTAAAATACTGGTACTGATTGCCGGGATGTTCGGTTTTATAATGGTAGCATTCGCCATTATTCTGATGGAATATTTTGATTCGAACATTAAAACGCCGGGCAGGATTGAAAAAGAAACCGGACTAAAAGTTGCAGTTTCCTATCCGGTTCGCAAAAAAAACAAAAAGTTCGGCGACATTGGCTTTATCGAAACCAGGGCCATTGACTGGCTGGCTCAGAATGTAGCACAAAAAGTGACTGAAAATCCTGCACAGCCTTTGCCAAATCATATTTTAATCTTCAGTACACAAGCTGAAGAAGGCAAAACCACAATAGGTACTACCCTATCGAAAAAGCTGACAACTTACGGGAAACGTGTTTTCTATCTAAATTACTCAAGTAAAATCGAATCCGATAGTCAGGATCTTATTCTGAAGAACATACTTCCTGATGAAAAATTTCCGGAAGCGGCTGATTATTTGAGCGATTCGGGTTTGAATAAGACCGAATTATCGAATTTCGATTTTGTGATCATTGAAATGCCTGATTTGTTGAACAACAGTTTCCCCAACAAGTTGATGAAACTGTTTGATCAGGCCTATCTGGTGTGCAGCGCTAACCGTGAATGGACTATTGCCGATCAGAATTCGCTGAACATGCTTCAGAAATCGCTCGTAAAAACAACTCCTGAAATTATACTGAATGGCGTTGATGTTTCGGTCATGGAAGCTTATGTGGGCGAAATTCCAAAGAAAAGATCAGCTTTCAGAATCCTGCTCAAAAAACTCATCCGGTTTCAGTTTCGCACCACCACAAGAATCATCTGATGATTCCGTTTCTAAAAAAAATAGTAAAGGAAAACAATTTTCTGTCGCTGGCCGGAAACCTTAGCTTTTCTGTCATCGGGATACTGAGTTTTATTATCTTAACCAGAAGTTTGGGCAAATCAGACTTTGGCGATTTTGTTCTTTTTACCGCATTGGGCACAACTGTCGATTTATTTCGTTTTGGCCTTACCCGTACTGCAATTACACGATTTATTTCGGGTTCAGACGAAAATGAAAAACGGCAATTTTTAGGTTCAAGTTTTTTGATCGGATTAATTTTGGCAGGTATTTGCTTTGTGCTGCTTACCCCTGCCTATTTTCTTTTTTTTGGCGACATTTCGGGCAATGGTTATGCCTATTTCTTTAAATGGTATCCATTGGTAGCATTGGCCAGTTTACCCTGGAACAATGCAATTGCATTCCTTCAGGCTGAACAGAAATTTCAGCGGATATTGTGGCTAACTACCATTAATGCTGGAAGTTTCCTGCTTTTCCTTATCCTGAATTTCTTTTTCTTTCAGCTTGGCATCGAGGCAATTATCATGGTGCAAATTGCGACAAATATCTTAGCTTCATTGGTTTCCATTTATCAAAAGTGGGACGGTCTGACCGATATTTTTTCGAGTACCCGCGAAACCGTTTTAAAACTGTTTCATTTCGGAAAATACTCGATGGGAACCAGTCTCGGCAGCAGTTTGCTTAAAAGTGCAGATACATTTATCATCGGATTGAGTCCGGTTCTGGGATCAACCGGCATTGCACTTTACGCTATTCCGATGAAATTTACTGAATTCTTCGAAATCCCTATCCGTAGTTTTGTGGCAACTGCATTTCCTAAAATGGCAAGAGCCAGTATGTTAAACGATACCGCCGGATTCAAAAAGATATTTTACACCTATTCGGGCGCAATTACGATACTCTTGGTTCCATTTATAGTGATCGCATTTGTTTTTGCTGCCGATTTTATTTGGATTCTGGGAGGTAGTGAATACAAGGATTCTGCTGACCTGATTGGCAATGTTTTCCGGATCTTCTGCATTTACGGAATCCTTTTGCCTTTGGACAGGCTCTCCGGGGTTGCTTTGGATAGCCTCAACAAGCCAAAAAGCAATTTATACAAGGTTTTAATAATGCTTACTGCCAATGTAATAGGAGATTTAATTGCTGTTTTTGTATTTAAATCATTATTTTTTGTTGCACTGGCTACTGTAGTTTTTACGCTGATTGGCATGTATTTCGGCTACTTTTTCCTGAACAAGGAAATAAAGCTTGAATTCACGGAAATATTCAGGAACGGCTGGCAATTTTACACCGATGTGTACCACCAATTTATAATCAAAAAGCATGGATAAGTTTGATCCGGTTTTTGGCTCCGATAGGATAAGAAGTCCTTTTTTTATCATACTGATGGTGATTCTTGCAATCGTATCTGCATTTGTGATAGTCAAAGGAGGAATAATTATTGGTTTGCTGCTGACCCTTTTGCCAGTGATGCTCATCGTTTTGAACCGGATTTTCAATGCCCCTTATTTTAGTTTTTTGATTGTTTTCGTTGCCAACTTTTTTGTACTCGGACTCAATCGTTACATTCCCGGTCCACTGGGCTTAACTGTTGACGGGTTATTGGTACTTACCTATTTATCGCTGTTTTTCAAAAGCTTTGACCAACCGGTTAACTGGTCACTGGCAAAATCAGATCTCACACTGCTGGCAGGCATTTGGTTTGGTTACGCGCTTTTCCAGCTTTTAAATCCTGAAGCGGTGTCGCGTGCTGCCTGGTTTTATGCCATGCGCGGGATGTCGCTTTATATGATACTTACCATTCCTTTGACGTTCATCATCCTGAACAGGCAAAAAGATCTGAACCTCATTTTTATTCTTTGGGGTACTTTTTCTCTTTTGGGAACCCTCAAAGGAATGATGCAGCTTTTTATCGGGGTCGATCCATTCGAACAGCAATGGCTGAACGAAGGTGGTGCCGTAACCCATTTGCTGCTCGGCAAATTGCGCATTTTTTCGTTTTATACCGATGCAGGACAGTTCGGCGCATCGCAGGCATACGCCGGAGTGGTATTTGGAATTCTGGCCCTGCATGTGAAAAACACCAGGCTCCGGGTATTTTACACAATTGTTGCGCTGGCAGGCATCTACGGAATGATAATTTCAGGGACACGTGGCGCCATTGCCGTACCTATTATGGGCTTTGCACTCTATTTTGTTTTGATAAAAAATCTGAAGATGATGATATTTGGAGCAATAATGGGGATTTCCGTTTTTGTATTTTTTAAATACACCACCATCGCTCAGGGAAACTATCAAATACGCCGAATGCGTTCTGCCTTCGATCCAAATGATCCTTCGTTACAGGTTCGGCTCGAAAATCAGCGAAACCTAAAGACTTATCTTGCCTCCCGCCCCTTTGGCGGAGGACTGGGTTCTGCCGGAAACTGGGGCAAACGCTTTTCGCCAAATACATTTTTGGCCAATACACCAACCGATAGCTGGTATGTTGCGATATGGGCCGAACAGGGAATTGTTGGTCTGCTTCTGCACCTGTTCATCCTTTTTTATGTTTTGATAAAAAGTGCTTTTGTATTGATGTTCAAGATCAGGAACGATTGGCTGCGGTTCAGGATGATTGCGCTCATCTGCGGTTTTTTCGGAATAATGGTCGCCTCCTACGGGAACGGTGTATTGGGGCAGATGCCAACCGGAATTATTATTTACATGAGCATGGCATTCCTGTTCATGGCCGAAAAATTCGATAAAGAATTAGAGGAACAAAATGGGCAAAATTCAATACTTTTAGCATAAATATAAACTGAACCATAAAATATGAAAGACTCTGCACGCGATTGGCCATTGGTTTCAGTTATTACAGTAAATTACAATCAATCGCAGGTTACATTCGACTTGCTGGCATCGCTGCGAAAAATAAGTTACCTCAATATCGAGATCATTGTCGTCGATAATGCTTCGCCCAACGACAATCCTGATTCGATTAAAAGCAATTTTCCTGAAATTACCTTGATAAAGAGTTCGAAAAATCTCGGTTTTGCAGGTGGAAATAACCTTGGCATCGAAAAATCAACAGGCGATTACCTTTTGTTCATCAACAATGACACTGAAGTTCCGGCAGGGTTTCTGGAGCCGCTTGTTGCCTTTTTCCAGGCGCATCCCGATGCCGGAGTAGTTAGCCCCAAAATCCGTTATCACCATACTCCAGAAATGATCCAGTATGCCGGATATTCAGAATTGAATCCATACACCATACGCAATTTCAGTATTGGTTACAAAGAAATTGACAACAACCAGTATGACACCGACCGTCAAACAGCTTTTGGTCATGGTGCAGCCATGATGGTTCCGCGAAAAGTAATTGAAAAAGTGGGGATGATGCCCGACATTTATTTTCTATATTACGAAGAAATCGATTGGGGATGGAAAATCAGAAAAGCTGGTTATCAGAACTATTACGTGGGAAATTCAGTGATTTTTCACAAAGAATCTATTTCGACAGGAAAAAACAGCCCGCTTAAAACCTACTACATGGCACGAAACCGGATTTTGTTTACCCGCCGGAATAGCAAGGGTTTACAAAAATGGATCAGCCTTGCTTACCAGATATTGATTGCCGGAACAAAAAATCTGCTACTTCATTTGGCAAAGGGTGAAAAGAAGCATTTCAAATCTTATTGGAACGGATTAATCTGGCATCTCAAAAATCTCGGGAATGAAAATATTCACTGCAATCCACCACTTAACCAATCCGGAAGATGAATACACTTAAACTGATCATCAATATACTCCAATACATTCTGGCCGGATACCTCGGAATCACAGTTATTTATAACCTGATTTATGCATTGGCCGGATTGTTTCCGCTGAAAAACCGCAAGACAAAGGAAAACCGGTTGCGTAAAATTGCAGTTTTAATTCCTGGGTATAAAGAAGATAAAGTTATCCTGCAAACAGCCGAAGTCTCACTCCGGCAGGACTACCCGAAAGAAATGTACGAAGTGATTGTTATTGCCGATTCGTTTAGCGCCGAAACCTTGCAGAAACTCAGCGAAATGCCCGTCCGGGTGGTGGAAGTGGCTTTCGAAAACAGCACCAAATCGAAAGCGCTCAACAAAACCATGTCGCAAATCCCCGACGATTATGAGATCGCGGTGATTTTAGATGCCGACAACCTCATGGCCGCCGATTTCCTCACAAAAATAAATGAAGGTTTTAATCAGGGTTTCAGGGTAATTCAAGGGCACCGGGTCGCCAAAAACACCGATACTTCGTTTGCAATTCTGGACGCGATCAGCGAAGAAATTAACAACCACATTTTCAGAAAAGGACACCGCGTTTTGGGCCTTTCGTCGGCGCTTATTGGCTCCGGAATGGCTTTTGAATACCTGTTTTTCAAGAATATGATGGCTGATATTAAAGCAATTGGTGGATTTGACAAGGAACTGGAACTGAAACTACTGCGCGACCGTCAAACCATTGGCTATCTGGAAAACGCGCTGGTTTACGACGAAAAAACGCAAAAAGCCGATAATTTCCAACGACAACGAAAACGCTGGCTTTCAGCTCAATTCATTTACTTCTCAAACTATCTTGGAAGCGGCCTGAAACACCTTTTCCTGAAGGGAAATATCGATTTTTTCGACAAAGTTCTCCAACTTGCCTTTCTTCCACGCGTATTGCTTTTGGGCGTGTTATTCCTTTGCAGCGCTGTTTCTATCGCGGCAAATTTGCTTTCACTGCCATTTATTGAAAGTAATTTTTTTACAAATTGGCTCTTTTGGACCGGATTATTTATCGTAACCGGACTGACCCTTCTGCTTTCAACTCCCCGGCAATTTTTCAGTTACCGAACGTTGAAGGCAATTTCAAGCCTGCCACGTGCATTTTTACTGATGTTTGGCTCCTTGTTCAAATTAAAAGGGGCAAACAAAAAGTTCATCCATACCGTTCATGGCGATCACCCGGAAACTGAAGCTCCACCAACGAAAAATAATGGTCATCAACTAAAAACCTGAACATGAAGATAGCTATTGAAGGACAACGACTTTTCCGCAGGAAAAAACACGGAATGGACATGGTGGCGCTCGAACTGATTCGTAACCTGCAATTGATCGATCGTGAAAACGAGTATGTTATTTTCGTAAAACCCGATGAAGACGATCAGGTTATTCAGGAAACACCCAACTTTAAAATTGTGAAACTCGACGGTGGTTTTTACCCTTTGTGGGAACAAATTGCCTTGCCCAGAGCCGCCGCCCGCGAAGGTTGCGACATTCTGCATTGCACATCGAACACAGCGCCCATATTTTCCTCTATTCCGGTTGTAGATACGCTGCACGATATTATTTACATGGAGCACAGCTATTTAAAAATACTGCAAGGCAGCGGAACACCCTATCAGAAATTTGGAAACGTGTATCGTAAACTTATTGTGCCCCGGATTGTAAGGAAAAGCAGAAAAATCATCACCGTTTCTCATTTCGAAAAAAACCGGATTGCCGATTTTTTCGGGATGAAAGGCGATTCGCGCTTAACGGCTGTTTACAACGGAGTAGGCGAACATTTTAAACCAGTTGCCGATCGGGAAGAACTTACCCGCGTGAAAGAAAAATACCACCTTCCGGATCATTTCTTTTTCTTTTTAGGAAATACCGACCCGAAAAAAAATACAAAAGGCACCTTGAAAGCTTATGCCGATTTTGTGAAGCAAACCAACAGCGAGATGCAGCTTTTAATGCTCGACTACGACCAAAACGAACTTAAAAAGATACTTTCTGAAATCGGGGCACCTGAATTGATCGGGAGGATTCATCTCACCGGATATGTTGTAAATACTGATCTTCCGGCGATTTACAGTCAGTGCGGGGTATTTCTGTACCCATCGTTGCGCGAAAGTTTTGGCATTCCGATATTGGAAGCGATGGGTTGCGGAGTTCCGGTCATCACCTCAAATACATCGTCAATGCCCGAAATTGCAGGCGATGCAGCATTGATCATTGATCCGTATAAACCCGAAGAAATTACTGCCGCCATGATTCAGCTCACCACAGACAGTACGTTGCGTGGAAGCAAAATAAAACTGGGCTATCAGCAAGCCGCACTTTTTTCGTGGAAAGCAATGGCCGAAAATGTGCTAAAAATTTATCAGGAAATTGGCCCTCAAAACAAGCTAAAAACCGGGCTATGATAGAAAACCGCGATATTATTGTACTTGGAATTCAGGCATGGGACATTGAAATTGGCAGTAATTGCAAAAATATTGCTGAAGAATTAGCCAAAAAGAACCGTGTCCTCTACGTGAATTCACCATTAGACCGCATTTCGAGATACAGGCACCAAAATCTGGAGAGTATAAGAAAACGCACCAAAATTGTGAAGGATGGAAAACCTCAACTGGTGGAGGTCTCTAAAAATATATGGAACCTTTATCCCGCCAAATTAATCGAATCCATCAACTGGATTGGACCGGCTGGTTTGTTCGACTGGCTTAACCGGATCAACAACAAACGGTTTGCAAAACAAATTTCGTGGGCAATCGGCGAACTTGGGTTTAAAAATTTTATCATTTTTAACGATAGCGACATGTTCCGAAGTTTTTATATGAAAGAACTTCTGAAACCTGAATCCTATATTTACTATACCCGCGACAACCTGATTGCTGTTGATTACTGGAAAAAGCAAGGTATTCGGGTGGAAGCCCTGCACATGAAAAAAGCCAATCTGGTAGTGGCCAACTCAACCTATCTGGCTGCTTTGGCACAAAAACACAACCCTAACTCATTTTACGTAGGACAAGGCTGCGACGTGAGTTTGTTTGACACCAACCTGGTTACTACAATTCCTGATGATATAAAAAACATTCCGAAACCAATTATTGGATACATTGGTGCATTGTTGTCGCTTCGGCTCGACATTCAGGTATTGGAACACATTGCCGAAAGCCGCCCGGAATGGAGCGTGGTACTGGTCGGCCCGGAAGACGACAAATTCAGGTCAAGCAAGCTTCATCAGCTTAAAAACGTTTACTTTTTGGGTAACAAAAACGGGAACGAACTTCCCTCCTACCTCAAGCAGTTTGATGTGGCCATTAATCCGCAGGTGCTGAGTCCGGTAACAATTGGCAATTATCCACGCAAAATAGATGAATACCTGGCAATGGGAAAACCGACTGTTGCCACCAAAACAGAAGCAATGAGTGTTTTTTCCGGGTTCACCTATCTGGCTGAGAACAAAGAAGAATACATCGAATGCATTGAAAAGGCACTTCAGGAAGACAATGAAAAAGTTCGCCGGAAACGGGAAGAATTTGCCCGCGAACATACCTGGGAAAACAACGTGAACGAAATTGCCAAAGCGCTTGAAACCGTTCAAAAATCAAGACCTTAAACATGAGCATAATTGAAAGAATCAAAGCAAATCCGAAGCTGAAGAGACTGGCATTGAAGGCCATGATGCCGAAAAACCAGTCGCGGCCACGACTTTGGGTGAAAATATTTTTGAATCCGTTCAAACATACGAAAGGTAAAAACTCGCGCATTTGCCGGTTTACCCGAATGGATGTGATGCCATTCAATAATTTTGTGCTGGGCAACGACTCGACGATCGAAGATTTTACCACCATCAACAACGGTGTTGGCGATGTGCTGATTGGCGACCGCGTGCGCATTGGTATGAGCAACGTGCTGATTGGTCCGGTGACCATTGGAAACGATGTAATGCTTGCCCAGAACATTGTGCTTTCAGGACTAAACCACGGCTACGAAGACATTAACATCGTGCCTCACAAACAACCTGTTACCAAAAAGAAAATAACGCTGGAAGATGAAGTATGGATTGGCGCCAATTCGGTGGTAGTTGCAGGCGTGACCATCGGGAAACATTCGGTAATTGCAGCAGGTTCGGTAGTAACCAAAAATATACCGCCCTATTCGGTTGCTGTTGGGAATCCGGCAAGGGTAATTAAACAATACAACCCACAAACCGGAATTTGGGAAAGAGTGACCGTTTAAAAGCGAAAAATGAGGCAACTGATAACCTATTTAAGATATTTTTTTGAATACCTGAAACACGGGGATATCAGGTCAATTATAACGTCTGTGCAATATGTACTTTTTAACACGTCGCACAAAAACGACCGGATTATCCGTACTTCAATCGGAACCTTCTTTTGCCGCAACAACACCAACGATTTCCAGTTTGCAAACCTGGCATACGAATGGGGCGTAAAAAGATTTATTCTGAAACGTAAAAAAGAATTCTCGGTTTTCATTGATGCCGGCTCGTGTATAGGCGATTATTGTATTCTGCTGGCAAAAATGGACAAGCGGTGTTTCGCTTTTGAACCGGTTTCCGACAACATAAAAACATTAATGAAAAACCTAAGATTAAATAACTTACAAAATACAGTCAGAATACTTCCTTATGGTTTGGGAGAATACAATTACCAAACCAGTTACAAATTTGACCCGCTGAATACTGGCGCATCGAGGTTACACAAAGACAAAAGACCAGGTGAGAACAAAGCCGAAATACGACGATTGGACGACCTGATGCCTTCGTTGGGAATTGAACCGGAGGAAGCTATTTTTATGAAAATCGACATTGAAGGAATGGAAACGGAAGCCCTTCGCGGAGCTATGGAATTTATAAGGTTTTATCCGCAAATAACCCTGATCATTGAAGATTATCACAGTGGTCAGTTTCCGATAACCGATACTTTGAAAGAAATAGCGGTATTCGAATTTGGCAAAGTTGACAAATTTAACATGTATGCTAAAAAGTTGAGAAACTACTAAAACTGATCTATGGCAGCAATTGAAATTCTATTCTGGATCTTTCTTTTCATTGTATTCTACGCTTATGTGGGTTACGGTATCCTGCTTTTTATCATCGTCAGAATTCGCCGGATGTTTGGCTTAAAAAGAATGCAGGTTCCTGACCCCGGATACGAACCAGAAGTGACTTTGTTTATTGCTGCCTACAACGAGAAGGACTTTGTGGATGCAAAAATAAAAAACTCGCGCGAGCTGGATTATCCGGCGGAGAAACTGCACAAAGTTTGGGTGACCGACGGATCGAATGACGGAACTCCTGAGTTGCTGCGGCAATACATTGACGTTGAAGTGCATCACGTTCCGGAGCGAAACGGAAAAATTGGCGCCATGAACCGTGGAATGAAACTGGTGAAAACACCCATCGTGGTGTTCTGCGATGCCAATACAATGCTGGGCAAAGAATCCATCCGCCGGATTGTCAACCTGTTTAGCGACCCGAAAGTGGGTTGTGTTTCGGGCGAAAAGCGCATTTTCGGGAAAGAAAAAGATGCCGCCGCAGGTGCCGGTGAAGGTCTTTACTGGAAATACGAATCGACATTAAAAAAATGGGATGCCGAGCTTTATTCTGTGGTTGGCGCAGCTGGCGAGTTGTTTGCCATTCGTACAGAACTCTTTCAGGAAGTTGAAAAAGACACTTTGCTCGACGATTTTATTATTTCGCTTCGGGTTGCCCAAAACGGCTATACCATTCAGTATGATCCTGAAGCTTATGCAATTGAAACAGCTTCAGCTGACGTAAAAGAGGAACTGAAACGTAAAATACGGATTTCTGCTGGAGGGATTCAGTCGGTTGTCCGCCTAAATTCGCTGCTAAATATTTTTAAGTACGGAACACTTTCTTTTCAGTATATTTCTCATCGCGTTTTACGTTGGACCCTGGCACCACTTTCATTGCTGTTTTTGATTCCGGCCGGAACAGTTCTGGCAGTAAACGAAGGAATAACAAACTTCGGATTTTACAGCATTTTATTTTGGCTTCAGGTGGTGTTTTACGTAAGCGCGCTGCTGGGCTGGTACCTCGAAAACAAATCGATAAAAGTAAAACTTTTGTTCATACCGTATTACTTTTTCATCATGAATCTATCTGTTTTTCTGGGATTTAAACGATATTTGAAAGGCTCGCAAACTGTCAACTGGGAACGGGCAAAAAGAGGAAAATAATCAATGATAAAAAAGCTTGCCATACTACTTTTGGGAATTTTACCGATAACTATTCAATTGGCTGTTGGTCAGAAAACCAGTTTCCTTATCGGACCGGAAATAATTTATCTTGATGGAAACGATGCAGCTTACAACGAAGTTGGGCCCGGCGACACCCTCTACTTTGCTGCCGGAAACCGCAAATATTTGCTGATAAAGAATTTCAAGGGAAGCACATTCAGACCAATTGTCATGATCAATTCGGGTGGTGCGGTTACCATCGACACCGATCACTATTTTGGTATTTCCATTCAGAATTGCAGCAATTTTAAATTTACCGGTACCGGCGACCCCGGAATAACTTATGGGTTTCAGATAAAAAGAGTGGCCAATGGCGGCGGAATGGGAATCGGAGAACTGAGTACAAACTTTGAGATTGAACATGTTTCCATAGAAAACTGCATGATTGGCGGCATCTATGCCAAAACCGATCCAGATTGTACCTTGGCCTCGGTCAGAGGAACATTTACCCAGTACAATACCAGTATTCACGACAATTACATTGCCAATGTGGGCGACGAAGGATTGTATGTGGGCAACACCAAATACTTTGGACAAACCGTGCAATGCGATGGAAAGGATGTTCTTCTGATGCCCAGTTTGCTCGATGGAGTAAGAATCTACAACAACATCATCAAATATTCGGGATGGGATGGAATTCAGGTAAGTTCTGCATCCAACGATTGCCAGATATACAACAATACCGTTCTGTACGACAGTCAGTTGCAAACCGAATCACAAATGTCGGGCATCACCATTGGCGGAGGCTCAAAGTGCGATTGCTACAACAATTTCATCAGTCAGGGCAAAGGAAACGGAATCGAAAGTCACGGCCTGGGCGAATACAAAATTTTCAACAACATTATTTTGGATGCTGGCCGCAGCTTTCGGCCAACCGATTTGACGCAAATGAAACACGGTATTTTTGTTACCGATGTTTCGGTTCAGGCCGACGCCGCTTTTTATATTCTGCACAACAATATTATCAATCCAAAGTCTGAGGGTATCCGGTTCTCCAGCGTAAAAAGCAAGGGGAGCCAGATTTCGTCCAACGTGATTATCAATCCGGGAAATTTCGATTATTACGAAAACGACAATACCAGCTTTAAAGGAAAAGATTCCTACATCATGTTTCAATATACCGCCTCTGATGCGACTATGTTGAATAATTACCTTGCACGGAATGCAGATCTGGCAGGTTTTGTATCGCCAGATATGCAGTTGCCCAACGATTTTAAACTAACAAAAGGTTCTCCGCTAATTGATGTTGCGGATGAAAGCAATGTCGTCGGGTTCGATTTTTCGGGAATACTCCGTCCTTATGGTGCCCAATCAGATGTTGGAGCCTTCGAATACGATGGATCAACTTCCAGCCTGATTCAGCCTCAAAATACCCACAGGAAAAGCCGATTGTTACAAAATCCGGTAAAAGACCAATTGAAAATCAGTATTCAGCAAGAATTTGGGTTCGATATTTATTTGGAAATTTTTAATCTGCAAGGCGTCAATGTCCTTCAGCAATCGGGTATCAAGCCTGAAAAAAGAATCGCAGAAGTCAATGTTTCCCACCTTGTTCCGGGTATTTATATTTATTTAATCCGTTCAGAGAAGCTTTCCGAATCAGGAAAATTTATAATATTATAGTTCAAAAGAAAAATGTGATGGAAAATCAGAATAGAATAACATGCATTGTAGTTGGAGAAGGACATCTCCCTCAAAAGTGCATGGCCATTTTAAAAGAACAAGGAATCAGTATTCAGGCATTGGTTTCGGGCGATGAATGGCTGATCCGTGAAAATGCCTCAGAAACCTTCCCAAAATACAGCAACCTCAGCAATTTATCGGTTTTCGAACCGGTCGATTATATCTTCAGTATCAACAATAGCCTGATTCTGAAAAAACAATTTACCTCGCTGGCGCGCATCATGGCCATCAATTACCACGATGCCCCACTCCCCCGCTATGCCGGAATGTATGCCAGCAACTGGGCAACAATGAACGGCGAAACAGAACACGGCGTTTCGTGGCACGAAGTGGTTGATGAAATTGATGCCGGAGATATCGTTGCCGGTCAGTTAATTCCGGTATTGCCAAACGATACTGCCCTTTCGATAAACACCCGCTGTTTTGAAGCCGCGCTAAAAAGTTTTGGTGAACTGGTTACATCAATCGTCAACCGGAAATTAACGCCGGTAGCCCAAAATCTGGCCAACCGAACCTATTATCCTTTGGCTGCCCGTCCGGAAAATTTCGGATTGATTACCTGCGACAGATCAGCGAAATCGATTGACACGCTGATTCGGGCAACAAATTTCAGCAGTCATTATGCCAACGAGTTTACGCTGCCATTGCTTTACATCCGAAACGAATATTTTGTGGTTGCCAAAGCATCGGTTGATTTTAATCAGAAGGGCAATGCTGGCCAAATCATTGATTTTAATGGGAAAAGAGGATTTTATTGTGCGGATGGGTTGGTACTTCCTGAAGTCTTGTACGATAAAAACGGTGTGAAGACCCCTGTTGAAAATCTTCTGGAAATTGGCACTCAAATGCCCGAAACTGATAAGAAAGTAGCTCAAAATGCATTGGTTCGTTTTGGAAGCATGGCCCGCTTTGAACCTTTCTGGAAAAAGGAACTGGCCAAAACCGAATTTTTGATTTGGCCGGTCGTAACCGGAGCAGATAGCCCATCGGTTACGAAAACAACACTGAATGAAAAGACCATTTCACAGTTGGATATTCTGTTTCCGGAGCAAAAAGCTGAAGATGTAATTTCTGCGGCTTTGATGCTTTTCTTCCTTCGTTTGTCGAACCAAACTTCTGGAACACTGGGTTTTGTATCGGGCGATTTACCTGAAAAAATTAAAAGCTTCGAAGGAATTTATAATACCTGGGTACCACTAAACGCCTCCATTGATCCTACGAATTCTGTTTCGGCTGAAATTGGTAAGATGCTACCCGGTATAAAAAAAGCGGAGAAATCGGAAACTTTCACCCGGTCAACCCGGATACGCTATCCTGAATTAAGAAACAATGCAGCTGACCTGCCGGAAATAATCATTTCCAAAGCTTCGGCAGAAACCAATTTACTGAACAACGACAGCATTGTTATCAACCTTATTAACAACGAAATAAGTTATCATATCCCATCCGGAACGAAATATTCCGGTGTCGGTTCAATTGCCGAAAGTTTCGAAATGTTCCTTCAAAATCTGGTTGAAGCTCCTGCTAAACAAGTAAATGAAATAGAGCTGATTTCAGCAGAAAAGGCACTGGAAATCACCAAAAATATTAATGAGGCGATTGGGAAAGCAGTGACAATGGAAGACGTTTTCACCCAGTTTACCAAAGTCGCAGATGTTTTTCGTGACCAGACTGCAATTTTCGATTCCGGAATTACGTATTCGTACAACACATTCGCGAACGACATTGAAAACCTGTCGGCCACAATGATTGGAATGGGAATTAAACCCGGCCAAATCGTTGCGGTGGTTATTGGACGCAATTACAATTACTTTACCGCCATCATGGCAACGCTGCGCTGTGGAGCCAGCTTTCTTCCCATCGACCCAACCATGCCAACGGAGCGGAAACAGTTTTTCTGCACCGATGCCAGTGTTTCATTAATCCTGATTGACAGTGAAGTTTCTGATTTGGTTGAAAATATCCCGGTACTCGATGTTTCAAAAATCAAAGAGAACCCCTCTGTTGGAGACCTCCCAAAAATATCATACCATCCTGATAGTGTTGCCTATATCATTTACACCAGCGGATCGACCGGAATACCCAAAGGGGTAAAAATATCGCGTAAAGCACTCGCCAATTTCATTTCAGGAGCAATAGGCTTGTACGAATTTACAAGCAACGACCATGTTTTACAATTTTCTAGTCTGGCGTTTGATGCCAGTATTGAAGAAATTTTCTGTTCATTTTGTTCAGGAGCCGGCATTTACCTGCGAACTGCTGAAATGCTGGTGACCGATGAATTATTGCGTTTTTCGCATCAGCATCAAATTTCAGTCTGGGATTTGCCAACCGCCTACTGGCGTCAGGTTATCCAATCCGACGGTTACCTGAACCAGCCACTTCCGGAAAGCCTGCGACTGGTAATTATTGGCGGCGAGGCCGTCTCTACTACCGATGTTACCCTTTGGAACAAACGCGAAACCAAACACCGCTTGTTTAACACATACGGGCCAACCGAAACTACGGTGGTTGCGCTTGCTTTCGAAATAAAGGTAGGCTATCAACCCGAAACAACTGTACCGATTGGTCAGCCGTTGCCGGGATACCGGATATACATCACTGACGCCAACCGACAAATGGTTCCGGAAGGAATTGCAGGCGAATTACTGGTTGCCGGCGATAGTTTAGCGCTTGGCTATCTGAACCGTGAGCCGGAACAAAACAAGGCTTTCATTTGGTTCGAAACGCCGGATAACGGACTTCAGCGCTGTTATTGCACCGGCGATCTGGTTATAGCCGGTCAGAATGGTCTGATCTATTACCAGGGACGGGTTGATGCACAGGTGAAAATCAGGGGATATCGCGTAGAACCGGGCGAAATTGAGCAACAAATCTGTTCGTTCGATGGAGTTGAAACATGTGTTGTGGCCATTTCGACAAATGCTTCCGGAGAAAAGTCGCTCTTTGCATTTTATACCGAAAAAAGCGAACCAGTGAGCGCCCAGACCATAAAAGAGGAATTAAAGAAAAAACTTCCGGCCTACATGGTTCCTGAAATGATTGTGCCGGTAGCGCAAATCCCATTGACCAGCAACGGTAAAGTTGACAAAAGAAGTTTAATCAATACTGCCAAAGAAAAATTGGCACAATCGACCAACGAAAGTGCAAAACCAACCAACGAAACCGAAGAATTCGTGCTTGGCCTTTGGAAAAAAGTACTTTCAATTGACTCGATGGGTATCGACGACGATTTCTTTGATTTAGGTGGTCATTCGCTGAAAGCCGTTCAACTGATGGCCGAAATCAAAAAGCTGAAAGACATCAATATTCCATTGGCATCGCTGATACAAAATTCAACTGTCCGCACATTTGCGCCTTTGCTAACTTCCGAAGACAAGGATAGCTTCTGGCAATGTTTGGTGCCTATTCGTCCAAAAGGAACCAAAACGCCACTTTTCCTTATTCATGGCGCCGGACTAAATGTACTTCTCTATCAATCGCTTACCCACCACTTAAAAGACGACCGGCCCATTTACGCTTTCCAGGCAAAAGGTTTAGATGGAAGCAGGGAACTGAGCAACAACATCGAAGAAATGGCCGATGACTATATCGAAGAAATAAAAAAAGTTCAGCCAAACGGGCCATACATGTTGCTGGGATTCTCGCTGGGAGGATTTATTGCGTTCGATATGGCAAAGAAACTGGCGAACAAAGGCAATGAAGTTAGCTTTGCCGGGGTAATCGACTCGGTTTCGTCGATGGCCAAACACCTGCAATCGCCAACGGAAGAGCGACTGTTTAACCTTAAAGTTTCGGCCATAAAGCCATTTTACGTTACCTGGCTGCTGCTGAAAGAACCTTGGGCAGGAAAACGACGGCTCCTGCACAACAAATACAAAAGCATCCGGTTCTCCATCATTTTCAAGCTGATACAGTTGGGAATAATGAAAGAGAAAGATCGTAAAATTACGGTAGAAGACGGAAAGCCCATGTTTTTGTCGGATAACGTAGAAATGGCAATGACCGAAGCCCTTATCAAATATGAATTAAAACCGGCTGAAATTCAGCTCGATCTTTTTAGGGCAGGAAAACCAACCTTCTACATCCCAAACAGGAAAGACTACGGATGGAATCGTTTTGCCCGTAAAGGGGTGATTGTACATACTTTGCCTGATGAACATTCGCGCATTTTCGCACCACCAAACGATCAGTATTTTGCTGAAGTGCTGGATAAAAGACTTGACGAAATAGAATCGAACATGAAATTATGAATTGGCTGAAATCGGATAGTCTTCAGGAAATAACCGGCAGCAATGATTTGGTGATTGTTTACGGAACCAATTCAATGGCTGAAAATCCTGATCTACACGAAATCCTGACACCAGAAGAATTGATTTACGCTGACCGGCTCAAAGGATCAGGACAAAAAAGCACCTGGTTATCGTGCAGGTCAGCATTGCGGTTGATTCTTGGGAGCTACCTTAAAAAACCACCCATCGAAATTGAATTCAGAAAAGGAAGATTCGGAAAACCATTTATAGTCGGGACTAATTTGTGTTTTAACGTGAGTCACACAAACCGTTCATTTCTACTCGCTTTTAATTCCTCCGGAAGAATTGGCGTTGACATCGAAATGCTGACAGGGAAAGAGGATTTACAATTGCTGATTCGGTATGCGTTTTCGGATGCCGAAACGAACTATTGCAACAACGGCAATTTGGCCGAACGATTTACCGAAGTCTGGACAAGAAAAGAAGCATTACTGAAAGCTGCAGGCATAGGATTGGTTGATCAGCTCACCGCAATTACAGTAACCGGAACGACTGGAAATGATATCAGCCGGTTGAAATTGAATTCAAAAACATTTACATGCCCCAATGGCGAAACCGGAAGTATCGTTTACAGAAAAGATCAACCAATCAGGTTTTTTGTGGTAATCAAAACCTAAAAAATTGAATCGTTCAGTCCTCCGTTGATTTTATAGTTCTGCAAGTTAATCACGATCTGCCCCTTTTTGTCCTTTTTATCATCTGCAACCGGCGCTCTGCTCTGGTTATGAAGATCGGTTGCAAGGGCTTTTGGTATCTTGAATTTCCTGACATCCACCGTAAAAATCATTTTGTCGGGCAAGCCAAAAGATGCATGTATTCCGTAAAAGTATTCAATCATCATGGTGCCGTTGGCGCGGGTGGTAAGCTGCGATTTCAAGATCAGCGCTGAAGAAGCGTCAATCCAAAATTTAGCCAAAACCAGGTCGCCTGATTCGGCTGAAGGAATCACAGTTACAACTTGTGCCTGGACACTGCCAATGGTTTCGAAGCCGGTTGAAACTGAGGTGTAAGAAGTACTGTCCATAATAATTTTAGCTACATCGCTGAAACCTTGTCGGGGCATTACCGCAATGCTTTTAGATTCCAACTTCATTTTATCGGGCTGTTTGAAATAGATCACAGCCTTTACCGGCAAAATTTTAATCAAGGGAATATCTGCTTTTATTCCGGCATCAACGGTATAATCCTTCACCGTCATCATTTTGCGGTGAACCTTCTGCAACAATTGGTTGGGCGATTGCTGCGCTTTTGTTTCCGCAAAGGCCAGTAACAGCGCAAAAAAAACAAGAACCTTCAAGGTCCGGCTTAAAATCATCATGATAAAATATCTTTCTTATTAAATTTGAACAAGGCAATACTCAGCAAAATCACATTGTGAACAACTAGCACCACGATGGAATTAACAATATCGCGTATTGGAACCGGATCGTCGAAAAAACTGCGCCAGGCAGCCATGTGAGTTGTAAAAAGCAAGGGCCTGACGGGATCGAAAACGGGCACATCCAAGGTACCGATAATCGTAAAAAGTATGATAATTGCCATGGTGGTTACAATTGGTCCAATGGAATTGTCGGTAAAACACGAAAGCGTGACCGACAAGTTGGCGATTGTAACCAAGGCCAGAAAAGCAATCGCAAAACCACTCAGGAACCGCCACATCACATCATCACTTTTAAGAATTACCAGACCGTCGCTTTTTAGAATCATCATATCGCCGTCGCCAAAAAGCAAACGGCCAAACCCCAGCGCCATCACTCCCAGCCAGACCAAAATCAACAGTGTATAGGCATTTCCCGCCAAAAATTTCGACAACAACAATTGGGTCCGCGATATCGGTTTGGTTGCCAGCATTCGCAAACTCCCCATGTCGGCCTCACCCGAAACAAGGTCGCCGGTAACCAGCGCCACCAAAAGCGGGATCTGAATAATCAGGGTTTGGAGGATGATGAAAGCCATCAGATTGCCATTCAGAACATTGCCTTCGAACGACAAAGTTTGCTCGAACGATGCGGTAATGAAGGAGATATACGTAAGTCCGTCAACCTTCATGGCGAACAAAATCACGCTAACCAGCGCGGTAATTGCAGCCAGACCAATATAGGAACGCGGTTTGGCCGCGATTTTTATGAATTCGTTATACGTGCTTTTCCAGAACATCTTTGCCTACCAGTTTTAAAAAGTAATCTTCAAGTTTCCGTTTTGACTCAATTCCATACACATTCAGCCCGTTTTCAGTCAATAAACTATTTATCCGCGGAATATCCTGATGCGCGATGTGCAATTGGATAATATTTTTCTCAATGTCGCCAATAATGTCTGCCGACAAATCTTCGCTGATAATATGACTTGCTTTTTCAGGCTGATCCACTTCAAAATAAACAATCAGATCCTGACTATTGAGCAGTTCAGCAACGTTTCCCTGCACAATTGAGTTTCCTTTCGCGATGATTACCATGCGGTTGGCGATGATTTCGATTTCCGACAGAATATGCGACGAAAGCAGAATGGTTTTGTTTTGCTCATTTTTAAGTTTCAGAATCAGGTTCCTGATATCGATGCTTCCCTGCGGATCGAGACCGGTATTGGGCTCATCCAGTATGATCAGATCCGGATCGTGAAGTATGGTTTGGGCAATTCCAAGCCGCTGTTTCATTCCATGCGAAAAATGCCCCACCTTGTCTTTCTCCCTGCCTTTTAGTCCAACAAATTCAATCATTTCATGAATTTTAGATTTCGAAACAGCCGATCCGGAGATACGTGCGAAAATTTCAAGGTTCTTTTCGGCTGAAAGGTATTTGTAGAAATCGGGTTTTTCGACGATACAGCCAATCTTGGCAAGAATGTGGCTTCTGTTTGCCTGAAGCGATTTTCCGAATAAATTTATTTCTCCTGAAGTTGGGGTGATCAAAGAAAGCATGGCGCGGATGGTGGTACTTTTTCCGGCTCCGTTGGGTCCCAGAAATCCAAAAACGTCGCCGCGATAAACATCAAAGCTAACATCCTCAACCGCTGTAAACCGACCAAATTGTTTCGAGAGATGCTTAACTTCTATTATTCTTTCTGACATGTTATTTTGTGTCTGTATAAAATGCGCGCACTGTGATTTTAAAACATTTCCGTGCTGTTGGATTCCAGAACAAGCTGAATCGACTTTTGTTTACACATTCGGCACAAACGCAAAACAAACGCAGACTAAAAATCAATAATTTTTGCATTCACATATTTTCTGGAAATTTGATGATATATTTGAGAATTCAAACCACTTAAACCTCAGACTATGAAAACTTCACTTCTTTTTTTAGCATTAATCTGCCTGCTTACAATCGACGGATTTTCACAAAAGGGATTCAATGGCCTTGATATGAATTTGGGAAACCTGTATCGGTTGTCCGATGCAAAAACCCGTTCCATTAGTCCTGAAAATTTTACCGGAGAAAAGGGCAAAGGCGGCATGGCAATTCCCGACGACAAAGCTGCCCCAAACACGGCAAACGCTACCAATGCAGCCCGTGATCTTGGACAGGGCTGGAAAGTGAATCCATACGTGAAGATCAATCCGGGCGAAACCTTGACACTTGCCGAAATTGAAGGTCCGGGTGCCATCCAGCACATCTGGATGACTCCAACCGGAAACTGGCGGTTCTCCATCCTTCGCATTTATTGGGACGATGAAACCGAACCTTCGGTCGAATGTCCGGTGGGCGACTTCTTCGGAATGGGTTGGAACCAATACGCGCCGCTCAATTCGCTGGCCGTTTGTGTCAATCCGGGAAGCGCTTTTAATTGCTACTGGATGATGCCGTTCCGCAAAAAATGCAAAATTACCATGGAAAACATAAACGACAAAGATCAAATGACTTTGTACTACCAGATTGACTACACTTTAACCGACGTTCCGGCCGATGCAGCCTATTTTCATGCGCAATTCAGACGGTTAAACACCAACACAACTTCCGATTATACGATTGTTGACAACATCAAAGGAAAAGGCCAGTTTGTGGGGGTTTACATGGCCTGGGGTGTCAACAACAATGGCTGGTGGGGCGAAGGGGAAATCAAATTCTTCATCGACGGCGATGGCAAGTTTCCGACAATTTGCGGAACCGGCACCGAAGATTATTTCTGCGGTTCCTACAATTTCGACAGGGATGGTCAATACAAAGAATTTTGCACTCCTTATGCTGGTCTCCATCAGGTTATCCGCCCCGACGGTGCCTATAAATCGCAGCAGCGATTTGGACTTTACCGCTGGCACATCATGGATCCGGTGCGCTTCGAAAAAGATCTGAAAATCACCATTCAGGATTTGGGATGGCGGCAGGGCGGCAGATATCTGGCACAGCAATCTGATATTTCATCCGTCTGTTTCTGGTACCAGACCGATCCGCACGAAAAATTTCCTAAAATGCTAAACTGGAAGGAGCTGGAAGTTAATTAGTTTTCCCAATCTTTTATTAAGCTGGCATGAACGATCAGGACAAAACCAAATCTGAACTCATTAAAGAGTTGCAGCAATTACGGGAGGACAATAAAAAGCTCAGAAAATCAAGCGGAAAAGACATCTCCGATCTCAAACAATCAGTGGAAGCGCTTAAGAAATCGCAGTTACTGTTGAAAGCCAGTATTGAAAGCCAGAGAAACACCATACTTTTCTCCATCGATCAGGAATACAAATATTTGTATTTCAACAAAGCACATTCGGATGCTATGAAAAATGCATACAATATGGATGTTTCATTGGGAATGAATATTCTGGATTGTATTACTTCCGGAGCAGACAGAAAAGCGGCAAAAGACAATTATGACCGCGCGCTGAATGGCGAAACTCATTCGAATATTAGGATATACGGCGATTTAATGCTGGCTTATTATGAGAGTTTTTTTAATCCAATCTTCAATGAAAACAATGAAATTATAGGTGCAACCGGTTTGGCCAGAAATATCAGCGCGCGCAAACAGGCAGAAGAAGCAATACTAAACAGCAAGCAGCAGTATGACAACCTGGTTTCGAAAATTCCCGTTGGTGTTTATATCCTGAAAACCAAACCTGATGGTACTTTTGCCCTTGAATATGTCAGTCCGCGAATGGCAGAAATGCTCGATTTGAGTATTGAAAGCCTTCTTACAGTTAAAGAAACCATTTTCAAAGCGATTCACCCCGATGATTTGAATAATTTTGCCAGATTAAATCAGGAAGGAATATTTTTAAAACGACCATTCGACTGGAAAGGGCGTGTTATTGTGAAAGGAGAAGTCAGGTGGCTACACATCAGATCCTTGCCCGAGCAATTGGAAAGCGGAGATATTTTGTGGCACGGACTAATCGTTGATATTACCAGACAAATGCAGAACGAAGCAGAAATTCAACTTAAAAATGAGGAACTTATTAATCTGAATGCAACCAAAGACAAGTTTTTCTCCATCATTGCCCACGACCTTCGCAGCCCTTTCAATAGTTTTTTGGGACTTACCGAAATTATGGCCGAAGAATTGCCCAACCTGACGATGTCACAGTTACAGGAAATGGCAGCGGGGATGAACAAATCGGCCACAAACCTTTTCCGGCTGCTCGAAAACCTGTTGAACTGGTCGCAGATACAAAAAGGTACCATCCCATTCAATCCTGAAGAAGTTCAAATTGGTTTAGTGATAGGTGAAAGCATCGAAATGATTCAGGAACAGGCTAAAAATAAGGGAATTGAAATAGCAACTGATATTCCTGATGGCACAGTGGCTTTTGCCGATAGCAACATGCTTCAAACCATTGTCAGGAACCTTGTCTCAAATGCCATAAAATATACAAACAAAGGAGGTCGCATAAGTCTGTCAGTCAATGCAAGCAATGACAAAAACATCGGGATAGCCATTCAGGATACAGGTATTGGGATGAGCAGCGAAATGGTTGACAAACTGTTCCGGATTGATACCAATGCCAACAGAAAAGGAACCGATGGCGAACCCAGCACCGGATTGGGCCTGATGCTTTGCAAAGAATTTGTGGAAAAACACGGCGGAAAAATCTGGTTAGAAAGCGAAGAAGGCAAAGGCAGCACATTCTATTTTACGTTGCCCATGCCAATTTTAACTTCAACGGATATTTAAACTTATCGCTGTATCTAATCAGAATCCTGCAACATCTGTGAATCATGTAACTCTTTCCCAAAGTTATATAACACGTATGGTTTGGCGCTTGTATAACTTGCCAAAATCAGAAGTTATCAAAGGCGACTGGTGTATATGCTCGTCAAATACAATTTACCAATGGGAAAAGACAACAAATCAGAAAATGCAAATTTGCGGCAAAAGGCAGAAGAATTGATAAAAAAGGAACCATCAAAATCAGTTTCAGTGACAATTGAATCTGAGATGCTGAAACAGATTCACGAGCTTGAAGTACACCAGATTGAGTTGGAAATGCAGAATGAAGAACTCAGAACCGCGCTCATCGAACGCAAGCGGGCCGAAGAATCGCTTAATGCATCAGAAAAACGCTACCGCAGACTTTTCGAATCGGCCAAAGACGGGATTCTGATTCTCGATGCCGAAACCGGGATGATTACAGATGTGAACCCATTTTTAATTGAAATGCTTGGCTATCCGGAGGATCAATTTCTGGATAGAGCAATATGGGAAATCGGGTTCTTTAATGATATAGTTGCCAATCCGGATAAATTTTCAGAATTACAACAGAAAGAATATATACATTATGACGACCTTCCGCTCGAAACGACGGACGGACGAAAAATCAGTGTGGAGTTCATCAGCAATAGCTATTCTGAAGACAATAACAAAGTAATTCAGTGCAATATACGCGAAACAACCATTCGAAAACAATCGGAGTTGGCGCTGCGAAAAAGTGAATCTCACCTCCGCACACTTGTGCAATCTATCCCCGACTTAATTTGGCTGAAAGACACGAATGGTTTGTACCTCTCGTGTAATCCGATGTTTGAACGATTTTTCGGAGCCAGGGAAGCTGACATCGTTGGTAAATCCGACCATGACTTTGTCGACCGCGAACTGGCTGACTATTTCGTTGCGCATGACCGGAAAGTTATTAAAACAGGCAAATCGACCACCAATGAAGAATGGATTACTTTTGCCGATGATGGGCATCGTGCTTTTATGGATACGCTAAAAACTCCTATGTACGATTCAGAAGGAACATTGCTCGGAGTGCTGGGTATTGGAAGGGATATTACCGAGCGCAAGCAATCATGGGAATTAATTCTGGCAAATCAGAGACGGTTTCAAGCCATCTTTGATCAGGCTCCAATTGCAATTGCTCTGATTGATATGCAAGGCTATCCAATTATTTCAAATTTACCTTTGTCTGAAATGGTTGGATACAGCAGCGAAGAATTGGCTAAAATGAAGTTTACAGAATTCACCTATCCTGAAGATATTGATAAGGATATGAGTCAGTTCACCGATTTAGTCACAGGAAAAATTGCATGGTATAATATGGAAAAAAGATACATCCATAAAAATGGAAATGTGATATGGGGCAATCTTTTTGTTACAACGCTAAATGACAAAAATGGGTTGCCAACGGAAATCATAGGAATGGTTGATGATATTACCGGGCAGAAGAATATTCAAAACGAGATAAAATTTCAGGCTGACTTGTTAAACAATGTAGGTCAGGCGGTGATTGCAAGTGACTTGCACGATCGGGTGATTTATTGGAACAATGCGGCACAAAGAATATTTGGCTGGTCGTCGGATGAAGCAATGGGACAAAATTTAGTCACTTTAATACCTACCAATCCAACAAAAAAGCAAGCCAGAGAACTTTCTGAAAATTTAAGTCATGGAATGTCATGGTCCGGTGAGTTTCAGATGGGAAGAAAAGATGGCAGCAGTTTTCCGGCTTATGTAACCGATACACCAATTATCGACACAAGCGGAGAATTGATCGGTATAATGGGAATTTCAAGCGACAATACTGAGCGAAAAAGAGCAGAACAGAATTTAATTATTGCCAACAAAGAGTTGGTATTTCAAAACGATGAAAAGGAAAAACGCGCAGCAGAGTTGATCATTTCCAAAGAAAAAGCCGAAGAAAGCGACCGTTTAAAATCTGCTTTTCTGGCCAATATGTCGCACGAAGTGCGCACACCGTTAAACAGCATCATCGGGTTTTCTGAATTGCTTACCGATCCGGATTTTGAGGAGGATCAGAAAACTGAATTCATTCAGCATATCATTGCCAGTGGGAATAACCTTTTGACCATTATCAGCGATATAATGGACATATCAAAAATGGAATCAGGAGAAGTTACCATCCGAAAAAAACCTATCGATGCTCATAAATATGTGTTGGGCATTTATGAACAATTTTCTTTACAGGCGGAAACCCACAAGTTCGAACTTATACTAAACCTTCCCGACAACGATACAGAAATAGAAATATATGCCGATGCAGAGAGGCTCAAGCAAATATTTAATAATCTGATTGGCAATGCCTTTAAGTTTACTGCAAAAGGCAGCATCGAAATTGGATACCGCCCCAAAGGTGAAATGGTGGAGTTTTTCGTTAAAGATACCGGCATCGGAATTCCAGCTTCATATCTAGACAAAATTTTTGACCGTTTCAGGCAGGTGGATGTTGAAAAAAACCGCAAATACGGAGGTAATGGACTTGGATTGGCGATTACAAAAAATCTCGTCGTCTTAATGGGTGGAAAAATCTGGTTAGAAAGCGAAGAAGGCAAAGGCAGTGCATTCTATTTTACGTTGCCCGTGAATTAACTGCAAATTACTTTGAGTTAAACCTATAAGAATAAAATGAAGAAGATTCTCGCAATTGATGACAATCCGGCCAATCTGCAATTGATATTTGCAATCCTGAATGCTGATTTTCCTGATTGTCAGGTATTGCTGTCGCAATCGGGCAGCGAGGGAATTGAAATAGCCAAACGGGAATCACCCGACACCATTTTGCTCGATATTTTGATGCCCGGTATGGATGGATTTGAAGTATGTGATATTTTAAAGCGCGATATATTTACCCAACACATCCCGATTATAATGGTTTCGGCAATGAACGATTCGAGTATCAGGATTAAAGGTTTAAATACCGGTGCCGATGCTTATATGTCCAGGCCTTTCAAGAGGGAAGAACTTAAGGCACAGATAAATGTCATGTTGCGCATCAAATTTGCCGAAGACAGGTTGAGAAATCGGAACGAAAAGCTCAAGAACCTTTATTTTGAACTGACCATTGCTGAAGAAAAAGAGAGAAGGAAAATAGCAGAATATCTGCACGACGGACTTGGACAAACAATTTCGATTGCTTCGATCAAACTATCCTCCATTGCCAGGGGAGAACTGTCGCCAGCGGTGAAAAAAACATTGGACGAGTCGGCGGAACTCTTGCGCAATGCCATAAATGAATCCAGAACATTGGTTTATGATTTAAGTCCTCCAATATTGTATGAACTTGGCCTGATTGCCGCAATTAAATGGAAACTCGATCAAATTGAAAAAAAAATTGGTGTCATCACCGAATTCCGGTTCGAAGAAAATTCAATTGCGCTTAAAACAGATATGAAAATTCTAATTTTCCGCATGATTTGCGAATTGCTGAATAATACAATTAAACACGCCGGAGCCAACTTAATCACGGTAGAAATCAGGAAAAATGCCCAAAGCATTACAGTCAAGGTGATTGATAATGGAAAAGGTTTTGATTTGAGACAAGGCAAAGCCCTTTCAGAATTGGGCGGATTTGGTTTGTTTAGCATTAACGAACGGCTCGATGCCCTTCAAGGATCTATGGAGATTGATTCAGAGCCAACAAAAGGTACCAGAATTACACTCACTGTACCCATCTAAAAATTGACAAAAATGACTATCCGAATATTAATTACAGATGATCATCAACTATTCAGGGAAGGAATCGCCAATCTGCTTTCGGCTTCTCCGCAAATAGAAATTGTGGGCCAGGCAGAAAATGGACAGCAAGCCATTGAAAAAGCGAAGCAGTTAAAACCCGATATTGTGATCATGGATTTAAGCCTGCCTGTTATCAATGGTGTAGATGCTACCAGAATTTTACGCAAGGAAGTACCGGCAACAAAAGTGCTGGTACTTTCGATGCATGCCGATAAGAACTACATCAAAGAAGCATTGGAAGCCGGAGCTTTTGGTTATTTGTTTAAAGACTGCACCTACGACCAATTGATCGAAGCCATCAACACGGTTTATCAGGGTAAAAAGTACTTAAGCAACAAAATTACCGAAGTACTTATTCACGATTATCTGAACAGGGATGAAGAAATTCAGGACAAAAGTCCGGAACTTTCAGAACGGGAATCAGAAATTCTGCGACTGATTGCTGAAGGAAAATCGACCCGCGAAATTGCTGATTTGCTTTTTATCAGTGTAAAAACTGTTGGCACCCACAAACAACATGTACTCGAAAAGCTAAATCTCCAGTCAACTGCCGGTTTAATAAAGTATGCCATCCGAAAAGGTATTGTTAGCATCGGATAGTCCCATCCTTACTGTCTGAAACTTGGATGTGCATGAAAATAATTTCGTGATTATAGAAATATAAATTGAGGTGAGAAAAAACAATCTCGAAATCAAAGAAATATAGACTAATGCATTGGTATTATACTTTGGATTGCAATAATTATAATCTTTGCAGGTAGTTTTAAACCTGAAGGTGCAATAAAATAAACTGGAGGTTGAAGTTATATATTTCCGGAAGGGTAAAAACAAAAAATCGCAGCCCTAAAATATTTCCGGGCTGCGATTACAATTCTTACACCAGAACCTAATCCGTTAGAAGTACTTCATTTGGAATCTTGTTTTTCGGAATGGAAGTGAATGCCAGACCTGAAACTTGTTTGTACCTTGGGCTGGTGGCTTCAAAAAGGGACTTAATATACATTTTTGC
Organism: Prolixibacteraceae bacterium; assembly: GCA_019459485.1. GTDB lineage: Bacteria > Bacteroidota > Bacteroidia > Bacteroidales > Prolixibacteraceae > Aquipluma. Next base: position 23,241 of record JAIBEZ010000031.1, on the reverse strand, counting down.
GGCTGTAGCCGTATCAACCAGGCCAGAGCCCGGCCTGTAAAGGATTTCGTTACGCGATAACCGGGCATTGCTTAGTTCGGTTTCAACCGCACCTGCCTCAGTGTTTAGCGTTTTTAATGTATTGTAATAATTGGTTAGAGTGGCTACCTGCAGTTCTGTTTCGTTCGGGGTGTATTGCGAAATACCAATCAGGAGCTGGATTAATTTGTCAAAACTGTCAATACGATTGTCAAAGCTCATTTGCGATGAAGATACTTCCTTTTTAACACTCCCTTCTGCAGAAAGCGCAGTCTTTTGTTCTTCCGTTAACTTTGGGGTGGCCCTTTGTCCCTGAATTTTACGGACCAACGATTGCGCAGAATCTACAATTTGCGCAGGGCATCCACTCGAACGCAGGGCATTGAGAATACGGGTTGTCAGTTTGCTCAGTGGCTTAATGGCTTCTGCCCGTGCAGCAATAGCCAGACTTTTTTTACCAGACACACTGTTTACCAGATTCAAAGAATCACTTGCATTTTTTGCAAGAATGCTTAACCTCTCCAAAGTAATTGAAGCGTTGGAAGGGTTGTAAACCCCGCCAAAACCAGAAATAACCAACATTAAACTCTCAAAGTTTGCCACATTTTTGACGTGGCCTGATTCCGAATTACTTGCCATAATTTAAAATTTTGTGGGTTAATAGTTAGAAGAATTATTATTTACTAAAGTTCGTGAACCGTAGCAAATAAATTGATAAGTAATCCACAAAAGTTATTAACAAAAAATTAACAGCTGTTAACCCTGGTAGAAAAGTTGCACATTTAATTTTCACTTTATTTGCCTCCAGCTTAAGCTGGAGGCAATTGAAAAGCCACAGTTCCTAAGTTTTTCTGAAGTTCATTTATCAGTTTCATTAACCTTTGACTCAGAAAAAGTGAAGCTGTCAATCAGTCTTTCATACACCTAATTCAGCAATAAACACACTTATATTCCGCAATAGTGAAGTCGGTTTCAGCGCCTGGCCTATTGTTTTGATTCCTCCCACTATCTTTCTTTGTCAGTAAAGAATTGAAACAAATTTCACACAATATAAATTTTACGAACATGAAAAAAAACAATTACTTTTTTTAGGTAAACCTCCGGATCAATCTTCAAAAATAAGGTGAGACAGTATCCTGTTTAATGGCTTTTATTCTGCGTTGAAACTAACACCAAAATATTGAACAACGAAACGAACATGCCGCGGAGATAATTTCAAAGGTGGATTGTGCAAAATCAGGATGGGAATTAATTTCAAAAGTGGAAACTTCCCGGCATGAGAGTTCTCTGGCTCGCCCTGCTCTCACCTCGCTATAGCTTTGGCGAAGAGAGCAGGAGGGCATGAGAGCTTATAAATATTTAACATATCAATTCAAAGTTCAAACACAGCGTAAATATGAAAGAAGGTTTAAATATATTATTGGTTGAGGACAATCTTTTAAATCAACATGTTGTGTTGTTTAGTTTAAAGAAGTTCAATCACGTTGTGACGATCGCTAACAATGGTGTTGAAGCAGTAGAAAAATTTCGTGAGCATAAATATGACCTGGTTTTAATGGATATCATGATGCCGGTTATGGATGGGCTCGAAGCAACAGTCAAGATAAGGGAAATCGAGAGTTCAGATAATTTTGATAAAAGAACACCAATTATAGCGCTCACCTCAAATACAATGGACAACGATCGTGATAAATGTTTATCGTATGGTATGGATGATTTTATGACCAAGCCATTTCAAATAGAAACGCTTAAATCCATATTTAATGAACTCGAAATCCTGGCTTGATTTAATTATTCCTGAAGTTGTTTGTCAGCTTTCTTGAATTGGATTGTCAGAAATTGTGAAGACGCCTATCGGCTTTTAATCCACTCACATTAGGATTTATTTCCGGCCATTCAGGATTAACCACCTTCAGAATCCGCAATGATGAAGCGTGTTTCAGCACTTAGCCTATTGTTTGGCCTTGACTGGCACGATACTTTTACATCTAAATATTTAAAACAATTTTTTATATTATTTATACACGGGTCTTTAAATTTAAAAAAAAACATGAAAAAATTACTACTTATTACATTGTCAGTAACTGCGTTGGCAGTAACTGCGTTATTATCCTGCACAAAGGATCAAGATTTAAATCCAGAAAATCAGAATGTTGCACTTTCTGTAAAGGCTGGAATTATGGTAGATCCATCTATCATGACCAAATCAATAATTATCGGATCTGCCTTCGATCCCGAGGCAGAGATTGGTGTTCAGGTTCTTAAAGACGCAAGTATTTATCAGGACGGAGCTCTCACAAATATCAAATATACCAAAGGCGACACATGGACCACAATAACACCGTTTTATCTGACAAGTGCTGAAGGAAATATTTATGCATATTATCCATATGTTGATGTTGCATCTAACGACGCACTTTTTAATACAATTCCTGTTACAATTACCCCGGAAATAACAACAGGAGCAGAAACAGACTACATGTATGCAACCCCTGCTACTGTCAATAATGCTGCACCATCTATAGATTTGGTGATGAACCACGCTTTAGCCCAGGTGTCATTTATAGTTTACAAAACCAACTACTCCGGAACCGGCACTTTTACCAAATTTATAATTGAAGATGCAGGTTCAACAGAATTTATTAAAACCGGCACTGACTTAACAATGAATATTACAAACGGAACAATTGGAGGAGGCGCAGTAGGAAGCCTTACGAGAACTCTTGCTCCATCGGTTACGTTATCTGCGACTCTTCCCACTGTGGTAAATGCAACTACGTTGACAATTCCGACAACTGAAATTAGTAGTCTGGGCTTGAAATTTACTTTCACAATTGATGGAGTAGACTATTCAACAACCAATAGCGCAGCAATTACGTTGGAAAAAGGCAAGCAATATATCTATACCATAAACTTAGAAGGTACTGAACTTCAAATTTCAGATCCATTTATAACTGATTGGAGTCCAGTAACTAAAGACGCATTAACGATTAACTAATCAGCCACAATAATACACGGAATCGTTTTGAGTGAAAGCACAAGGATATACTGAACATTTTTGCGTTCAGTATCTAATACCGATAGACCAACAAAATATCGCATATTGTCACTACGTTCAATCTGCTCCTTTGTTGGTCTATCGGCATTTTTCGTTTGAAAGCCTTCGCCCGGGACTTTGGACCGTCAGGGTGTATGATACGGGCATTCCAAAGGAATATGAAATCAGTTACTGCCGAAATCACATCAGGCACTATTTCCGAAGGACTTCAAATCCAGTTACAGGCTGGCGCTTACAGCGGAACCGAAGGTAGCAATCCGGGAATACCAGCCGGAAATCTGATTCTGACAAACATCCCTCAGGTATTAATCAGCAATATAGGTACGTGCAATACCGGAATCGGTGTAAATGTTGGCCATCAATTAACTTACACACTAAGCATTTCAGACTACAATTCCGTAAAATCGTCATCGTCAACGATTAATGTTCTTTTTACCATTATACAATAGCGGGAGTTATTATTAATCACTTTAAAAAAGTTGCATCCGCACTTCCGAAGTGGAGTTTCCGGTATAAACTGCCCCCTCGCCTCCGTTTATTTATTAGTCCTTTTCGCTTTTTTGTGTTTCTTGTGTGACTGTCCTGCAGATAATGCCCTTTTTTGAATTTGCAAAATGGGTAGCAAAATCAGCGCATCCTGCCTCCTTTAGTAACTTAAAAAGTCATCTATTGTCATTCTTAACTCATGTGTGAATCTTACAAATCTTTTCCAAAGTTATATAACACTTGTGGTTCTGCGCTTGCATAACTTGCCACAATCAGTATTTATTAATGGTGAGTGGTGAACATGCGCTCCAAATACAATTTCCAATGGAAAAAAACAACAAATCAGAAGCCGCAAATTTTCGACAACGGGCTGAAGAACTGATAAAAAGGAACCCGTCAAAATCAAGTTCGATCATTGTTCAAGCTGAAATGCAGAAAATTATGCACGAGCTGGAGGTGCACCAGATTGAGCTTGAAATGCAGAATGAAGAACTGATGTCCATTTTCAGCGAACGCAGGCGGGCCGAAGAATCGATTATGGCATCTGAAAGCCGCTATCGCAGACTTTTTGAGTCGGCCAAAGATGGGATTCTGATTCTCGATGCCGAAACCGGAATGATTGCAGATGTAAATCCATTTATGATTGAGATGTTGGGCTATCCCAAACAGCAATTCCTTGATAAAGCAATATGGGAAATAGGATTCTTTAAAGATTTATTTTCCAATCAGGATAAATTCTCAGAATTACAACAGAAAGGATATGTGCGTTATGACGACCTGCCACTTGAAACTGCCGATGGAAGAAAGATCAGTGTGGAATTCGTCAGCAATAGCTATTTTGAAAACAAAAAGAAAGTAATACAGTGTAATATTCGTGAAACAACCGAACGAAAACAATCGGAGTTGGCTTTGCGCAATAGTGAAACCCACCTTCGCACACTCCTGCAAACGATCCCCGATCTGATCTGGCTGAAAGACACGAATGGGGTGTACCTCACGTGTAACAATATGTTTGAGCGTTTTTTCGGTGCCAGGGAAGCTGACATTGCCGGAAAAACCGATTACGACTTTGTTGACCGTGAATTGGCTGACTCTTTCCGCGCGAATGACCGAAAAGCAATGGAAGCGGGTAAACCCACCAGCAACGAAGAATGGATTCCTTTTGCTGACGATGGCCATCGTGCATTTCTGGAAACCATCAAAACCCCGATGTACGATTCAGACGGAATGCTGATTGGTGTTTTGGGAATAGGACGGGATATTACCGAACGCAAGAAATCTGAAGATGCAATGCTTGAAAGCGAAATAAAATACCGTGCATTTTTTGAAAACAGCATGGACGCAATACTTTTGACCAGTCCTGATGGAAAAATACTGGCAGCCAACCAGGCATCATGCGTTATGTTTGGGCATACGGAAGATGAACTTATCCGTTTGGGCAAATCAGCCGTCCTTGATCTGTCAGATCCCCGGATTTCAGTTTTAATGCATGAACGAAAATTAACCGGAAAATCGAGGGGTGAATTAACATTACTCCGGAAAGACGGGACTCGCTTTCCTGCTGAAATTTCAACAGCCGCTTTCAAAAATCAAGAGGGGCTTGAACGCTGCAGCATGATTATTCGTGACATTACCGAACGCAAAGATTCTGAAAAAGCACTAAAAAAAAGTGAGCAATTGTATCGCAGCTTATTTGAGAATATGCTAAACGGATTTGCTTATTGCAAGATGATTTACGAAGATGGGCGTCCACAAGACTTCATCTATCTTGCTGTGAACAATTCGTTTGAAATACTGACAGGATTAAAAGATGTAATTGGCAAAAAAGTTTCTGACGTTATACCTGGTATCAGGAAATCAGATCCTGTTTTGTTCGAAGTTTATGGCAGGGTTGCATTAACCGGTAAACCTGAAACGATTGAAATATACATGGAGGCTTTAAAGATGTGGTATTCCATCTCCGTATATAGCCCTGTAAATGAGCATTTTGTTACAACATTTGATGTCATCACCAAGCGTAAAAACGCAGAAGAAGTACTGCGCCAGAGCGAAGCTAAATTCAGAAATCTGATAAACTCTTTACCTGATCCTGTGCTTGTTGTCGATTCCCGTGGACGAATTGTCTTTTGCAACGAAATTGCAATGAAAACATTTGATTACAATATCGACGAGATGCTTAACTGCACAATGGAAGACTTAATTCCAAAACAATTCAGGAAACAGCATATCAATTTTCGACATGAATTTAACGCTGAACCCAAAAGCAGGGCCATGGGGGTTGGGAAAGAATTGTTTGCACAGCGAAAGGGTGGAAGCGGGTTTCCAACAGAAATTATGCTTGAACCGGTAGAAATTAACGGCAATCAATTTACATTGGCGATTGTCCGTGATATCACCGAGCGTAAGAAAATTCAAAATGAAATAAAATTTCAGGCAAACTTGTTAAACAATGTCGGTCAGGCAATAATCGCAACTGATTTGTCAGGAAATATAATATACTGGAACAATGCGGCTGAGAAGATTTATGGCTGGTCTTCCGCAGAAGTAATTGGACAAAACATTATAAGCCTAACACCGACACAATTAATACAGGAGCAAGACGCAGAGATAAAGAAAAAAATAAGTGAGGGCGATTTGTGGACCGGAGAATTTATGGCTAAAAGAAAAAACGGCAGTATTTTTCCGGCCACGGCAACCAATGCCCCATTTTTCAATTCAAAAGAGGAATTGGCAGGAGTAATAGGAATTTCAAGCGATATTACCGAGCGCAAACTTGAAGAAAATGAACTAATTACAGCCAAAGAAAAAGCCCAGGAAAGCGACCGTTTAAAATCGGCTTTTCTGGCCAATATGAGTCATGAAGTCCGCACGCCGTTAAACAGCATCATCGGCTTTTCTGAATTGCTGCTAGATCCGGATTTTGACGAGGATCAGAAAAATGACTTTATTCAACACATCATTGCCAGTGGGAATAACCTTTTGAACATTATCAGTGATATCATGGATATCTCAAAGATGGAATCAGGTGAAATTACCATCCGAAAAAAACACCTCAATGCCCGGAAATATCTTTCAGGCGTTTATGAACAATTTTCTTTTCAGGCCGGAATTCACAAGCATGAGCTTGTACTAAACCTTCCGGACGACGACAATGAAACAGAAATTTTTGCCGATGCCGAAAGGTTGATGCAAATATTTAACAACCTGATTGGCAATGCCTTTAAATTCACTTCGGAAGGTAAAATCGAAATTGGATACCGACACAAAGGTGAAATGGTGGAGTTTTTCGTCAAAGATACCGGCATCGGGATTCCGGCTTCCTTTCACCACAAAATATTTGATCGTTTTAGGCAGGTGGAAGATGCAAAAAACCGCAAATACGGTGGCAATGGACTTGGATTGGCCATTACAAAAAACCTGGTTGGCTTAATGGGCGGAAAAATATGGGTAGAAAGTACCGAAGCCAACGGCAGTGCGTTTTATTTTACGATACCAGTAAATTAACAGCGAATAGTGTTAAAGCTTTCCCAAAGTTTATTATAAACTCAAAAAAACTTTGGGAAAGCTAATAGCATAAGTTTATTTTATTGAATATCCGTTTATTTACCTAAACAGCTGAATGATGAGGCGATATCCTTTGCCGTTGACTTCAGTCAACGGGTAAAATGAACATGAGGGAGCTGGGCTTTAGCCCTAAAGCCTTTGCCTGTGATCTCTTATTTGTCCGTCAGCTGAAGCTGACGGCAAAGGATAGATTGGGTACGCAAACGGATATCCATTTGTTTTAAACTGAAAAAAACTTTGGGAAAGCTCACTAAAAAAAATGCCAATCTTATCTTCATTATTAACCAGAAATGTCTTATTTTAAAACCTGAAACGATTCTGTTTTCAATGAGTCATTTCGTTGCCTAATCACAAAAATTAATTAAGATGAAAATAGTAGTAGTTGGTACTGGTTATGTCGGATTGGTTTCCGGCACTTGTTTTTCACAAACGGGAATTGATGTTGTCTGCGTTGATGTTGATGAACGAAAAATCAATATGCTGAACAATGGCCAAATACCCATTTACGAGCCCGGTCTCGAAGATATTTTCAAATACAATGTTGAGAAAGGACGCCTTACTTTTACTACAAACCTGAAAGACAGCCTCGCTGATGCTGAAGCTGTATTTATTGCCGTGGGAACTCCGCCCGATGAAGATGGCAGCGCCGATTTGAAATATGTTTTGGGTGTTGCCCGTGAAATTGGCCGTCACATCGATCATTACATGGTGATTGTAACCAAAAGCACAGTTCCGGTCGGCACCTCGCTAAAAGTTAAAGCCGCCATTCTGGATGAATTAAAAATACGGAATACAGACATACCATTTGACGTCGCTTCAAATCCTGAATTTCTGAAAGAAGGAAGCGCTGTGGACGATTTCCTAAAACCCGACAGGATTGTGGTTGGTATCGAATCGCCGGAAGCTGAAAAAACAATGCGCAAATTATACAAAGCCTTTCTTCTGAACGGCCATCCTATTTTGTTCATGGATATTTTCTCTTCGGAAATGACCAAATATGCAGCAAACTCAATGCTGGCAACGAAAATAAGTTTCATGAACGATATTGCAAACCTGTGCGAATTGGTTGGCGCCGATGTCAGCATGGTGCGCAAAGGCATTGGTTCCGATGCACGTATCGGCAACAAATTTATTTACCCCGGAACAGGATATGGCGGCTCGTGCTTTCCGAAAGATGTTCAGGCCCTGGTGCGCACCGCCGACGAATACGGCCATTCACTTGATATCCTGAAAGCTGTTGAAGCGGTAAATTACCGGCAGAAGGAAGTGTTGGTCAAAAAAATAAAATCACATTTTGGCGACGATCTGAAAGGATTAAAATTCGCGATGTGGGGACTGTCGTTTAAACCAAAAACCGACGACATGCGCGAAGCCCCTTCCCTTGTAATCATTGACAAACTTTTGAAAGAAGGCGCATCGGTAGTGGCTTTCGATCCGGTTGCACAGGAAGAAGCCCATCGGATACTTGGAGATACAATCATTTATGCCAAGGACGAGTACGATGCCTGTATTGATGCTGATGCTTTGATTGTTGTTACTGAATGGCCTGAATTCAGAATGCCAAACTTCAGGGTACTTGAAAAGCTGCTTAAAAACAAAACCATTTTTGACGGACGCAACATTTATGAACCTGAAGAAATGCAGGATTTGAAATTTAATTATTACAGCATCGGTAGGAAAACAGTTATTATAAAAACAACTACATGAAACGAATACTTGTAACCGGAGGAGCCGGATTTGTGGGATCGCACCTGTGCGAAAGACTGTTGAACGACGGCAACGAGGTGGTTTGTATGGACAACTACTTTACAGGCAAAAAACAAAAAATCGTCCATCTGCTCAACAATCCCTATTTTGAACTGATCCGCCACGATGTTACAATGCCGTACTATGTCGAAGTTGATGAAATTTACAATCTGGCATGTCCGGCATCGCCAGTTCATTATCAGTACAACCCGATCAAAACGATCAAAACTTCGGTAATGGGTGCTATAAATATGCTGGGCCTGGCAAAACGAATCAGGGCAAAAATATTACAGGCATCCACCAGCGAGGTGTACGGCGATCCGATAGTACATCCGCAAACCGAAGATTACTGGGGACATGTAAACCCGATTGGCATCCGCTCCTGTTACGACGAAGGCAAACGATGCGCCGAGTCATTGTTTGTAAATTATCATACCCAAAACAATGTTAGGATTAAAATCATACGGATATTCAATACCTACGGGCCAAAAATGGAACCTGATGATGGCCGGGTTGTTTCAAATTTCATTGTTCAGGCGCTGAAAAATCAGGACATTACTATTTTCGGTGATGGAAAGCAAACCCGCAGTTTTCAGTATGTTTCTGATCTGGTGGAAGGAATGGTGCGGATGATGGCTACCGGTGACGAATTCACAGGACCGGTAAACATCGGGAACCCCGGAGAATTTACCATGCTGGAACTGGCACAAAACATTATCGAACTGACCGGTTCCAAATCAAAAATAGTTTATCTCCCCTTGCCTGCCGATGATCCAACCCAACGCCAACCCGATATTTCGCTGGCAAAAGAGAAACTGGGCGGCTGGGAACCCAAGGTTGAATTACGCGAAGGCCTTGTAAAAACAATTCACTATTTTGATCAGTTATTGTCCGGCGAAGTGTGAACGACCAATCTGGTTTTTCAGAACGGGTGAACGACAAAATTCCCTTTTGTCAAAATAACCACAACGTGGTTGAATATGAATAGCCCTGAGTGAAACTCAGGGGGTACGGGAAAGATAGGTTTTACAACCCTGTAAAGGGTTGTTGTTCATTATCATTATTTTAACCCAGACTACATCCGGGGCTATTGACATTAAATCCCTTCAGGATTTCAAAAAAGATTTAATACCTTCCTATTTCGATTACATCACCTTTTTGCGATGCAATATCGTATTCATAAATTTTCTTTAATGATGGAGCCGCTATTTTATTTTCAGCATGATTCAACGGAGATTGTATTTCATTCACAGTAAAGAATGTGTTGGGGTTTTCTCCTTTGGCTTCTATCAAGCCTTTACCTTTTAACGGAAAATAAGAACGTATGCGGCAGTTTCCCCCGATTGAAGATTTAATGGTCGCCTTGGTTATTTCACCATTCTGCCATTGCATATTGACCTCGTAACCGCCTCTGGCTTTTAGTCCGCTTACGCTTCCATCTTTCCACACCGACGGAAGAGCTGGCAGCAAATGTACAGCGCCATCCTGGCTTTGCAGCAACATTTCCGCGATTCCTGCTGTACACCCGAAATTACCGTCAATCTGGAATGGTGGGTGAGCATCAAAAAGATTGGCATAGGTTCCTCCTGCCATTCTACCACCCGGAAGGATAGGTTTCAATTGTTCCGTAATCAGTTTATAGGCATGGTCGCCATCGAGCAAACGTGCCCAGAAATTTACTTTCCAGCCCATCGACCATCCTGTTGATGCATCGCCGCGGGCAATTAAGGTAGTCTTTGCTGCATTGAATAATTCAGGATTGCGGTAAGGCGAGATCTGGTTTGACGGGAAAAGACCATACAAATGAGATACGTGGCGATGCTTATCGGTTGGATTGTCCAAATCTTCCATCCATTCCTGCAACTGACCCCATTTTCCGATTTGCATTGGAGGCATCCTTTTTAAAGTCTCGCTAAGTGTGACAACCAGTTCCTGATCGGTGTTAAGAATTTGCGCCGCTTCCATGGTTCTGGTGAATATATCGAATACCAACTGGTTGTCCATCGTTACTCCGGCAGCCAAAGTTGATGGGCGACCTTGCGGGTTATTCTCCGGAGAAGTGGACGGACAAACTACCAACCAATGATTTACCGGCTCTTCAACTAAGAAGTCGAGGAAAAACATGGCCGATTCTTTAATTACCGGATAAACTGATTTCAGGAATTCTTTATCGCCACTGAAAGCATATTTTTCGAACAGATGTTGCGAAAGCCAGGCTCCACCCATTGGCCACATTCCCCAGGTCGCTCCATCGATAGGACCGTTGATCCGCCAGATATCGGTGTTGTGGTGCAGGACCCATCCACGCGCACCATACATATCCTGAGCTGTTTTTTTACCTGTTTCCGAAAGTTCGCGAATCATCTGAACCAATGGTTCGTTCATTTCCGTCATGTTGGTAATTTCCGACGGCCAGTAATTCATTTCGGTATTGATGTTTACCGTGTATTTGCTATCCCATGCCGGAGCCAACTGATCGGCCCATATTCCCTGAAGATTGGCTGGTTGTCCGCCTGGCCGCGAAGATGAAATCAGTAAATAACGACCAAACTGGAAGTATATACTCACAAACTGGGGATCGTTTCCAGTAGCAAACTCAGCCAAACGAACATTGGTTGGTTTTTTTGCTGCATCGGTCACACCCAGATCAAGTTTCACCCTGTTAAAATAGCTCTGAAAATCAGCAACATGATCTTTCAAAGCCTGATCATACTTCTTTTTCAAGGCTTTCTGAAGATAAGCATTCACTCTTTCGGTGGCATTGGCACTCACATCTTGGTAGTTCACAAAGTTGGTAGCCATTGAAATATAGAGCGTTACCAAATCAGCATTTGCAACATCCAATGAAGATTCAGAAGCGGTTACTTTACCTCCCTTGGCCTCGATTTTCACCCTGGCCTCGAACTTTATACTTCCAGCCATCTTTTCGAATTCGCTGGTAATTCCTGACATGATCAATTCGTTATCCGAATTGGCAGTAACATTTACCACCGAAGGTTTCGGCCTGTCCATAGTAGCTGAAAATGATATTGAACCCGGCTTGTTGGCCTTAATCTGCACAACAATTACCTGATCGGGAAAAGAAGAAAATACACTGGTCTGGTATTTTACGCCATTTGCTTCGTAGCGTGAAGATACCACTGCCTTTTCCAAATCGAGTTCACGATAATAATTGGTATAATTCTCATGTCCCGGAAATGTTAACTTCAGATTACCAACTGTTTGGTATGGCGTTCCATGTGAAGCTTTCGTGATAAAATTCTTGTTTACCAAATCTTGGGCTTCCTTGTATTTACCATCAAAAATCAGCTTCCTGACTTCTTCCAACGATCCTTTTGCATCAGGATTGTCGTTCCGGTTGGGCTGTCCAGCCCATAAGGTTTCTTCATTCAGTTGAATCACTTCATTTACGGGGTCACCATAAATCATGGCTCCCAGGCGACCATTTCCAACCGGCAAAGCTTCAACCCATTGTTTGGCAGGCTGTTCGTACCAAAGTTTCAAGGAATTGTTTTGTGAATTGGCTTCATAAACCAATGCAATGCTTAAAATCAAGAAAAAGATACTCTTCATAATTATTAAATGCTTTAAATTTTATTCTGAACTTACATTGCGATACGATTTCACCTTTTTGGAACATTCAAAACTGCATCCATTGCTGGTTTAGGAGTTTTATCCCTATTATACAGCAACGGATAATTAGTTCGACCCGGCACCGGATAGTCATTTTTCCATGACATACCATCGTGAAGCCCCCATAAGGTAACCCGGTCAATCTTATCTCGTTTCCTGTAAAAAATATCGAATAGTTCGGCATAACGATCAGCCAATTGTTCTTCAACATTGGCAGGAAGTCCGTTGGAATATGGATCCATAAAAGTTTTGAATTCTTCCAACTGCCATTGTGGATCGCTCATAATTTGACCAATCAACTGACCTTCTTTGGTCACCGGAAGCACATCTACATCCAGTTCGGTAATCATGACCTTTACGCCCAGGGCAGCAAAGGTGTCAATAGCCGCTTCGATGTATTCATTCTTTGGAAAATTTAAACCCCAATGACCCTGTATACCAATACCGTCAATACGGATACCTTCTTTTTTAAGCATGCGCACCATCCGGGCAATTCCGTCACGTTTTGCAGGGCGCCAGGCGTTAAAATCATTGTAATACAATTCTGCGTCAGGTGCATACTGGTTGGCAAATTTGAAAGCCAATTTCACCAGCTCGTCCCCATCGCCAATACCTTTTACCCAAGTGGTTGGCCTGTACGAACCATCGTTGTCAATCACCTCGTTCACTACATCCCAGGCATGAATCCTGCCAGTATATCTTCCCACTACCTGCTCAATGTAGCTCCTCATTTGCTCCACCATCGCATCGTGTGATTTCGGATTCCCGTGCTCGTCCATGAAAAACCAATCAGGTGTTTGGTTGTGCCAAATTAGTGTATGTCCAACAATAAACATGTTGTGTTCTTCCCCAAACTTGACAAAAGCATCACCCGGTGCGAAATTCCACACATCAGGTTTCGGATGCACGGTTTCGGCCTTCAGAACATTTTCAGGAGTAACGGAATTGAATTGTTTAACAACAAGTCTTTTTGAAACCGAATCGGAACCATTAACAATGTCATCATTGACAGAACAACCTATTTTAAAAGCTTCTTTATAAACCTCTTTTAGCGTCTTGTCTTTTGAGACATCTACTTTGTGAGATGAACAATTCACAAGAAAAACAGCAATAAATATTATCAGCAATATCTTTTTCATACATCAAACTTTTCATTTTTGGAACAAAGAGCATACTTGAATTTGCTTTGAATTTAGTATTATGGAGCCTCACTCACAAATGAAGATACCTGATCAGCAGGACCACCCACGTATTTTGGATAATTTGGATAGGAACACAACAGATATCCGTCACCTTCCTTTTTCTCTCCAATTCTGCCCTTTGAATTGATAACGAGTGTTTTGGCCGGTGCCTGATTTTTTTCAACCCAAGCCATCATCAGATTCATATTATCGTTGCCATCAGGTCCGGGAATATTTTTAACATCTACAGGTTTTCCTTCGCCGTTCATTTTATAACTTTTTCCCGATAAACCATGACCAGCCTGGGGGACCACATACAAGCGGGCAAATTGATCGATTTTCTTCCGTCCCATTTTGTCGATCAGCGACTGGTAATAATCGAGCTGAGCGCCACAAGAAGCTATGTTATCGATTGCGCCAATGGTAATGATCATCTTTCCGCCATTTTTGTAAAACGCTGAAAGATCTGGATTGGTTGAATCGAGCCATTCCGATAGTTGCTCTCTCCGTTTGTTCCATTGCCCTCCTTCAACGTAATCAAGCGGATTGGCTTTGATGTCCTGCATCAGAAACCCTGTAACACCAATCGTTCCCAACGAACCGTGAACAGGCGCATTTTCTCCGGCGCCTTCCTGTCCTTTAAATCGTTGACCGGTAATCATTCCGAAACCATCGGGCTCGGTGGTAGGCAGCCACATCCCAAACGATGTTACCCCGTTGGCCAATGGGGTTGCAAATTGATAAGGACTATATACAAATTCCATTGTTTTGATTTGTTCGCCGGTCAATTTGGCCGATTCCGATTTGTCATTCGGGTCAGGATCAATATTGTCAGGTGCCCGCAATGCAGCCCATGGATCGGTTGGGCCAATTCCATCGTTCACATTAAAAATAGCCCGTGCGGCCATGTAATTACTGATTATGCCATCGGCAAGTCCGTCAAGCTGATCGCCTTGTCTGAGAAATTCGGCTCTGATGGCATTTACCTTGGCGGGCGTCACCCAGTTTTTCAAAGGTTTTTCCTGAATTTTCAGGAGTTCAGGAGCAAGCATTAAGCTCGAAAAGTTTACAATCGGAACATTGGCAATTATTCCGTTGTAATCTTTTGGGTATCGCTGGGCCACAGTGAGCGCTTCGCGTCCACCCTGAGAGTTCCCTACATAATAATTGTACACAGGCCGCTTCCCATAAACGCGCTCCATGATTACCATAACGGCATCATGGGTTTTCTTCATTTGCATGTACCCAAGATTCCGAATTGCCTCATCATTCAAAGCCCATTCGTCGCCTGAAGTCGGACCTGATGCCAATGGTTTGCTCTGTGCTCCGCCGAAACCCATGCCGCCCGCCTGATGTCCGGAGTCGCTGCCATACAAGGCAAATCCTTTGTCAACCATTGGATTCCGGCCTTCCCTTACAGTGATCATACCGTTTATTCCTCCGCCACCAGCCTGCATGGCACGATGTGACCAACTGGCAGGCAACAACACCCTGAAATTAATGGGCCACCCGTTTGGATCAACGGGAAATATGGAACCTTCAACAATACCATAAGCAGGGGCAGCATCCGTGGCTTCAATCCAACGGGGTTCATAAAGTTCTACTGAACCCACAGGTTCACCAATTTCCGAAGCGGGAACAGACTCACCAGCTTTTCTGATATCAACTTTGGAAATAGTAATATTTGCGGGAACTTTTGCCTGGCCAAAACTCAAATAGCCAGTAAAAAGTAATAATGCGACAAAACAAAATGATGTTCTCATAGCTTCATTTAATCGGGTTTAATATCAACTTTCCAGTGTTCGGCCATTTATTTGAACTGCAGCCAATCAATTTCAGTGCTATTTTCATCTTTCAGCGCTACAACCAGGTGATGAATTCCGGATTGAAATTTAGATACTTTTGCTTCAACGGTATTCCAGTTTTTACCTTTTGGAACTTTAACTTCAGCAATCACAGGGCCATCGGCTTTATCCAACCTGATTTGCAAGGTGCCTCCATTTTCTGACTGGGCTTTTACCTGAACCGTCTTCAATTTCTTACTTCCAAAATCAACGGTATTGTATTTTACCCAGGCATCGGGAGTTTTAAGAATTGTCTTCCAGCCAGCAAAAGTATTGACAGTATCTATAAGTGCAATGGATGCACCGTTTTTGCTGAGGTTGCTGTACCTGTCAATTTGTATTTCCTGTGAAGCCTTAGTCACCCCTACCCCACGTAATGTTGGTATTACTTTCTGAATTTTACCATCTGCATCAAAGAACAAACTGTCAACCCTTATCGACCTGTTTTTATCAAACTTCGGAGAATAGTCGTTGTGATGGTAGAACAAATACCACTGATTGTTATACTGAACAATCGATTGATGGTTGGTCCAGCAGTTTTCGGGCGATTCATCCATAATCACACCCGCCATTTTGAAAGGTCCCATCGGGTTGTCGCCAATGGCATATTCGAGTCGTTCAACTTTGTTTTCAACATGCGGAAAAGTAAGGTAATAAACGCCGTTGCGTTCAAAAGTATAAGGACCTTCCTTCAATCCTTTATCGGGCAAATTGGCGATAATCAGCGGTTCCGATTCCAGCTCCAGCATATTGTCCTTTAATTTGGCCACAAAAAGATTTCCCATCGACCAGTACAAATAAGCTTGTCCATCTTTGTCGATCAACACATTCGGATCGATCCCATTAACGCCTTTAATCGGTTCAGCTTGCGGAATGTAAGGTCCCTCAGGTTTGTCGGCCACAGCAACCCCAATACCGAAACCTTTCCTTCCGTTAGGTCCAGCGATATTTTTGTTGGCCGGAAAATAGAAGTAATACTTTCCGTTCCGTTCAATACAATCTGGCGCCCACATGCTGTACGAAGTTGAATCGACCCATGCAACTTTGTTTTGGCTAACAATCACACCGTGATCTGTCCAGTCGGTCAGGTTTTCAGAAGAAAAAACATGATAGTCAGGCATACAGAACCAGTCCTTTCTCAAGCCTTTTCCTTCGGGAGTTGGAATATCATGTGATGGGAAAACATATACTTTGCCGTTAAACACCCTGGCAGTTGGGTCAGCAGAAAACTGATCGCGAACAATTGGATTCTGGGCTGACAGGCTGCCTGTTGCCAACACGACAAAACTTAACAGCAGTGATTTATAGATTTTCATTCGTTTATTTTTAATTGGTTATATAAAAAACATTTATTGCCATTTCTTGAAACCTTATTTTAAATGGTTACCTCAGTAGAAAAGTCCACGCTCATTGCCCACAACCTTATTACCTTATTTGGATTTTATCCGACAAAATTTGCTTTCAATAATAAGCATATATCAACTTTCAGAAATATGGTAATAAGGTTCGATCGTATTTGTCGCGTCCTTTCTACTGAGGTTTTTCTTTAAAAATCATTGGTGACCGATTAAAATTTTTGGGAACCTCTGTTTGCCTTCATTTTGTTGAACCTCTCCGAGGTTCTTCTTTCTGGGGGCCTTGTTTTTTCTACAATACTAAATCTCCTACGGAGAACTTTCCGCGTAGCGGATAAAGTGTTGTAGAACAACAATAAGCGATTGTCCGGATTCCGCGTAGCGGATAAACTTTGATTTTATTCGATTACTAATGGTTAAAATAAAGTTTTTTTAAAGTATTGAAATCTTGTTACCCGATTACTTTATAACGTATTATTTACCTTCTTTCTGTAACTCATTAACGGCATTTGCCAGGAAAACATACCATGCGCCACCATCGATGATACATTCGTTTTCGCCCCACAAGAAAGGCCAATCATCCTTGTTTTCGAGGTAATCCGGTTTCAGCAAAATTAATCCGGGAACAATACCACCGGCAACAGCCGTAAAGTCGCCTCTGTTAGCTCCATATGCAACTTTTTTCGATTTGGTACCTACCGAACTGACAAAGGATAAATTTGAATAGGGGTGACAACCCAACACATAATTAAGTCCTTTGTAAACATATTCAGCACTAACCACTTCAGGATATGCTTTGTGCACAAAATAATTGGTTATCGACCAGTTTATTGCATGTGAACTTCCGCCCCAACCGCTGGTAATAACCGGCACTCCATACGGATTATCCTTAACGTTGTTGTCGATTGTTTCCTTGTATTTCAAAACATAGCCTTTCAATTTAGCTTTATATGCCGCATCCAAATAAGGAATTGCGATAAGTGCGTGATTAA
Source organism: Prolixibacteraceae bacterium (assembly GCA_019459485.1). Classification (GTDB taxonomy): domain Bacteria; phylum Bacteroidota; class Bacteroidia; order Bacteroidales; family Prolixibacteraceae; genus Aquipluma. The sequence goes on along the minus strand of JAIBEZ010000031.1, from coordinate 5,364 downwards.
AACTACTTCTACCTCCAAAACCATTAAAATAGCCTGAATTTCTTCCGGTTCCTTCCGCCATTCGGTCAAGCAGTGGCCAGATTTGTTCCAGATATCTATCGGCATATTTTTTCTCTTTTGTGGTAATGAACAGTTGAAGTACTGCAAATACATCACCTCCCCTACTCATCATTGCAAACGCGTTATTGGTGTTCTGTGTATTTTTGCTTGCTTCGTCAGCCTCTTCCACCAGCCTCTTAGCTATGGCCAAACTTTTATCTGCCAGCTCGTTGTTGTAACCTTTAAGTGCACGGCTTGCCGCAGCCAAAGTAGTAGCAGTTTGGTAATCTAAAAATGAGCTTCTGTTGGTGAATGCCCATCTGTCGTCCAATGTACCACTGTATTTACCGTCTGTTTCATAAGGCTTCAGGGCTGGATTATAAATCAGGTTGTCGGTTTCGGTCATGGCATCGCCCAAATGATGGTATTGGTGCAGGTTTGGAACAATGATTCCCCTGACCGGGTGACCAATATTTTCGCATTGAGCTACCAGATTTAAAGTACCGTGCTCAATTTGTTGCAAAATATCAGGTTTGCCATCGGGGCGGTGAATATCCACAAAACGGGTTTTCTGATCAATAAACGTTTGATCCCGATCAACTTTTAAAACCTCCCATGATTCAACAAAACTTGAAATAACACTGTTGTGAGAGCCGGTCTGAATGTCGAAGTCTCCTGCATCGAACCAGCCACCTACAGCCATTCCGGGGATGTGTTCCAGAGATTTGTATTTTGTATCGGTAGTCGGGCCCTGTCTGTAGCCATCAAAATGCTGAGAATTGACCGGAGCCTGAAGGCAATCATCCAGAAAAGGGGCTCCGTGCCAAACCCGGTAAGCCTCATTCACCTGTACATGGTCCATTTGCCCCGGGAACCATACGTCCATGGTTGGGTGCCAGATATTGTCGTAAACATTTGGGCCAATGGCGAATGTATTTGTTTTTTGATCGCCGTATTGTATAAAATAAATTCCTGATTTTTTTATTGAACTGAAATCGAACTTTGCGTAATTATACCGAAGGTATTTCCCCCAAACGTTCACATCACCCACCAGTTTCTCAACGGACTTACCTTCGGCGGTAACCTGAAAAACGGATGCTTTCGCCAAAGGCGTATCATTTTTATCCAGTTCAATAACCGCAACTTTCTCCTGTTGAGGCACATATCCCACCTGCGAGAAACCAATTACAGGTTCTCTTTTCCAGTTTGGGGTCGCATTGGGTTCAAGGTACCAGGTAAGCACTTTTCCGGTTTTATTGGCTGGAAGCAAACTACGAACAATGAACCATCCGTTTTGTCCAAGATTACGACCGTCGAAAAGCATTAATTCTGCATCAACTGCCTGAATTTTAACCATTCGTTCAATATCTTCCGGCGCCAAAACGATTGTTTTACCTGATGCAATTGGATCAGTCACTATAAATTCGCCCCTGCCCCTATCGTCAAATGTGGTATGTTCAGCAAACTGAGTTATTTTTTTACTGATTGGTTCAATCCGGGTATTCGAGGCGGGATACCGTGGGAAATTTCCGGGGTTGCCATCCATCAGATATGTTTTTTCAAAGTAAGCTGATGGCAAAAATTCAAGGTTAAACCCTGCTTTCCCCTCCAATTCTTTGGGAAGTGGTTTGTCAAGGAAAATATTAATTTCCAACCCGTTATCTTTCGGCGTGACACTAACCTTTGAATTAAAGCTAAATTCTTTATATGTCATTTCAACACTGATGGTGTTGCTGGCCTTATCAACTTTTCTTTCGACCATAATCGGGATTAAATCCCATTGTTCCGGAGTATTTTGCAACCTTATGGCACCACCGGTTGAAGTTCGTACGCCATGATGAATAATTTCAATTCCGGCGGTTTTTTCATCGAAAAACATTCCGTTGTACTGGTTGCTAAAGACAAGAACATTTAAGCCCGGTGTCTCAAAATACTCCAAATCGTTGAGCATTAACTGCTGCCCAAAGGAACTATTTGTAAATGAATAAGAAAGAGCAATCAGAAAGGTTATCGTCCATCGTAACCGATGGCCTGAAGTTTTGCTTTTGATCATTGTTTTATTTTAGTTAGTTAATGTTGGTAAACTCCTACCCTTTTTGTATCCTTTTCAATTAAATAGTCCAGATTGTACATTGGTCGCTCGAGGTTGTACGGGATAGACTTTCGGCTAAATTGCTGGAAATGCAACAAACAGGCGTCTTTCCATTCCAAGGCATTGAGGCTTTGGTCGCGCAGTCTTCTCTGAACATGCACAAAGCGATCACGGTCAACAAATCGTTCTGCCTGATCCCAAACCTGTTGAAACCGGCGAACCTGTTGTACACCACCGTCATAATGATAGCATAACTCATCCCACAAGGTTCTCCCACTCTTCATTTTATAATCCCATGGCAAATGATGGAACCACAGCAGGTAAGCCTCGGGACAAGTAGCAGGATCGCTATACTCAGAACGAAGCGGTTCCTTGTATTGGCTGAGGTTGTTACTACCGGAGCTGGTCCGATCGAATCCAATTCCCAACGAATCAGCCTGGTGATAGTAAGGGGGAGTCCAGTCTTTTCGCATTCCTTTCGGCGCCCACCAAGGGCCGGGACCATAATGTCCATTCGCTGAAAAAATGTGGTGCAATCCCAGTGGCATCATAAAATCAACAATTGCTTCGCGGCTATCCAACATCATTTGCTTCACCGGCGAAAGAAAACTCAGATTCCAGTCAATGGCTGAATCATCTTTATTATCAGTTGTTTTCCCAAAGGTTAGTTTGATCCATTCGTCGGCAATTTGCTCACTTTTCATCGAGCTGTTCCAGGCCAAACGTCCAAATGCATACCAGTTGGACTGGCCAAAATGATGTCCACACCAGTTGGCGTCCAAACCAATATTGGCGACTCCTGCAATTGCAGAATATTTCTGCGGAAAAATACTGCCGTCAGTACAACGTGCAACAGTAGTTCCGGGACCATTCTGATAGGTATCACTTTGCAAAAATTCTTCCCACATGGGCGCCAAAAAGGCCAGATGAACAGAATGTCCCAGATATTCTTGAGTGATTTGAAGTTCGGGCATTACTGTAGTTTTTTTCATAGCACCAAAAAGCGGGCTGAATGGTTCGCGCGGTTGAAAGTCAATCGGGCCATTTTTTACCTGAATGATTACATTATCGCGAAACTGTCCGTCGAACGGCATAAATTCCAAATATGCCTGTTTTGCCCGATCTTCGTCTGAGGCGCTGTAAACAAAAGCCCGCCACATCACTATACCACCAAACGGTTTTACGGCATCGGCCAGCATATTCGCTCCATCGGCATGGGTGCGCCCAAAATCCTGTGGTCCGGGTTGCCCTTCACTGTTGGCTTTCACCAGAAATCCGCCAAAATCAGGAATAAGGTTGTAAATTTCTTTTGCTTTGTCTTTCCACCATTGGGCAACTTCAGGATTTAGCGGGTCCGAAGTTTTCAAGCCGCCAATTTGCGCAGGCGATGAAAATCTAACTGAAAGGTATGTTTTGATTCCGTAGGGACGAAGAACTTCTGCAATAGCTTTTACCCGTTGCAGATATTCGTTTGTGAGCATCAATTGAGAAGCATTTACGTTATTGAGAACAGAACCGTTTATACCAACAGAAGCGTTTGCCCGGGCATATTCCTGCCAAAGGTTTTTGTCGGTTTCGGTAATGGTCAAAGAATCACTGCCTTTCCTCCAAAAAATAGACTGACCAGCATAACCGCGCTCAATCGAGCCATCAAGATTGTCCCAATGGTTTAGTATCCGGCGGTCGTAGGAAGGATTGCAAATTTCCTCCTGAATGGCCTCTCCGGTTTGCTGACGGCGCAATAGCTCGTAAACGCCATACAAAATCCCATTTTCAGTATTGGCCTGAATGGTGTTTTTACTAATCCTGAAACCATCTCCACGAATAGCTTTGTCGGCCTTGATAACAAGATTTACAGAAGTTCCCATCTCTCCCATCCATCCGTTTTGAAGTTCCTGTTTGGCAATTGTTAAAGTCGGTGAGTTTTTGAGGCAAACCACATTCACCGGTTTTGGACTTGAGTTACGAAGCCAAAGCTGATGCCCGTCCTCTGCGTATATACAAAGGGTCAGGAAAATCAGGATAACACTACTGTAGATCTTTTTCATATCATTTATTGGATCAATTCATTGTCGCACTAAATTGAATGCCCCGAGTACCCGGGGTAAATAGTAAATAGCTAAATAGTAAATACTTTTACTTTACAAGTAAAGCCCCGCCATTGCCAGGTATGGTCAGTTCAATTTCCTGTTTGTTGTTCATTTTAGTCGTTGAAACTTTACCGTTCAACTGGTCGTCGTCACTGTACAGTTTGAGTTCTGCTCCAGCCTGAAGCATTGGCAGTTTGGCATTCAGTTTCAACGGTTCCTTTTGGGCATTGATACCTGCAATGTACCATTTCTCACCATGCCGACGGGCCAGCACTACATATTTCCCAGGGTAGCCGTCGATAAAGCGAACCTCGTCCCAGGTTGTAGGCACTTCTTTCATGAAGTTGATTGCCCAATCGGGAGCATCAGTCAGGTTGTTGGGAGCCAAAGCAAAATGCTGAACCCCGCTCTGAAACAAAACAGCCGTAGCCAAAGCGTAAACATCAGATGTAATTCGTTTGGAACCCCGATTCGGTGTATTTTGTGAGTTGTAAAACTTATTAAGCGCGCTTCCGCCAAAGTCCATGCTTCCCACAGCGTTGCGTATAAACGGGTGCAGGCAGGCATTGAACGCTTCGTAATCGCAACTGCGCTGGCCAAAATGGAGGTTTTCGCTGGCCAGAATTGCTTCGCTTGCAGCATAGTTGGGGTACATGCGCTCCCATCCACGCGGTAAAGTACATCCGTGAAAAATTACCATAATGCCGAAATCATTGGCATCGTACAAAATATCTTCGTACTGTTTGATGGTTACCTGTTTGTCGCCTCCAAAAAAGTCAACTTTTATCCCTTTCACCCCGATGCTTTTCATCCAGGCCATCTCTTTGCGGCGGGCAATGGTGTTGTCCATGATTCCACGAGGACCTTGAGGCGCGTCGTTCCAATAACCGTTCGAGTTGTACCATAAATAAAGACCAACATTTTTGGTCGCCCCATATTTAGCCAGTTCAGCAATTTTTTCGCGACCGATCTGTGTATCCCAAAGGGCATCGACCAACACAGTTTCGTATCCCATGGCGGCACTAAAATCGATGTATTGTTTTTGCACATCGTAAACGGTAGCTCCGTCCATTTTCATAATCCAGCTCCATGAACCTTTGGTGTATTTGTACTTTTGCGAAGCTTCGTAACGAGGTTTAACCA
>JAIBEZ010000056.1 GCA_019459485.1 Prolixibacteraceae bacterium | reverse complement strand
TTGCGGCGGGGTTCCACCTCTTCCCATTCCGAACAGAGAAGTTAAGACCGCCAGCGCCGATGGTACTGCAATTATTGTGGGAGAGTAGGTCGTCGCCATTCTTTTGAAACTCCATTCCTTTTAAGGGATGGAGTTTTTTTTTGACATAAACTGAAGGAATTGATATATGACCGACATGTATGATTTTTTCCGAAGATAGGAATTTTCCCTTTTTAGTGTTTTCCGGCGATTTATCTCAAACGACACAATGGACTAACCGAATGCCTTGAAGTCAGATGAACCGAAAACCTGTCGGATAAAGATCTAAAACATTCAGCGGCTAATTCAGGGCGGTTATTTTCTCCGGAGAGGTGACTGAGGAACACATGAACCAATTCCGGACCTGCATGATCGCGAATCAACTCAAATGCCTGGTCGTTCGATAAATGCCCAACTGCAGAAGCAACTCTTCTTTTCAGGTGATATGGATAGGATCCATCCCAAAGCATTCTTTCGTCATAATTGGTTTCAATAAACAGTGCATGGCATTTTCGCAGGTGATGGATTACTTTTTGACAGGGTTCGCCAATGTCAGTAAAAACACCAATGTGCCAATCATCGTGTTCTATCCTGAATGAGCAGGGTTCTGCTGCATCGTGATTCTTCAGGAAAGGATGGATGGTAATTGAAGCCACTTTTAACACTTTGTCAGGAATGAAGATTTGAACCAATTCTGGGCGGTCGGCAATATTCATTGAATCAAAAGTTCCCTGGCTAAACCATGCCGGAATTCCCAAACGCTTGCTCAAAACCCTTACTGCATGAATGTGATCGCTGTGTTCGTGCGAAATGAATATTCCCCGAACTTTTGATGCCTGCAATCCGGCTTCTTCCATGCGCAACAATATTTTCCTGGTGGAAATGCCTGCATCCACAAGCACTGCATCTTTTTCGTTGCCGATGTAGTAGCAATTTCCATTACTTCCCGAAGCCAATGCGCAAATTTCGATCATTATAAAATTTTATTGTTCAGATTATTAATTGGTGAAGAATGAATCAAATTTGAACTAAATCCTCGGCCTCCAAAGAATTCGCATCGCGCATAAATCGTTGTTATCCGATTCGCGAACCAGACAATTCAGGTATTCGTTATCCGACAATTGGGTGCGGGTAACGGCAATCAAATCTCCAGCCTGACCTTCTTTCAGGTAGTTCACTTCCAATTCGGCGGGTTCGTTTTTGTTCAGAAATTCAATCCCAAAATCGTCCAACACACGTTCAACTGATTTTACGCTGTTGAAATGCTGATTGATGTCGAGTTCGCTGAACAAGACGGGATAGTAATTCAATACTTCAGGATGAATATCCGGTTTTATGCGTTTGGGATTACGGCAGGCCTTGCTATCGATCCGTTTAGGGAATGTTGCCCTGAAATCGCTTAGCCTGAAAATTTTATGGGTTTCCAAATCAAGAATCAGCCAGGCAGAGCTTGCCTTTAAAAGTATTTCGCCCTTTTCGTTTTCAACAATGTATTCGCGGTAGGCGTAAATTCCATCCGTTCCGGCCGACCATGTGTTCAGGGTGATTTTATCCTGCCATGCCGGGTATTTTTCGATCTGAAAGTACATTCGCGACAGTACCCAGAATAAATTGTTGCTTTTTAAACTGTCGTATCCCCAATCCATTACTTGCGCATGAGCCCATGCAGCTTCAATCAGGATATTAAAAATTGATGCGATGGATGCTTGTCCGTATTGGTTGGTTTGATAGGACTTTATTGAAAGATGTTCTGTGTATTTTTCCATAATTTGCAGGTTGTCTTAAACCTTTGTGCAAATGTATTGTTGAGTTTTGAATTACCAATCAATTTACCGACTTTTGCACAAATTTTAAAATTAGATGGAAAAAATTATCATAAAAACACCTGAACAGATTGAGGGAATTCGAAAAAGCAGCAAACTGGCAGGACAAACATTGGAGTATATCGCACAGTTTGTCAAAGAAGGTGTTTCAACCGAATTTATAGACCAGAAAATTGAGGCTTTTATTCGTGAAAATGGGGCAATACCGGCAACACTTGGTTACGGCGGATACCCGAAATCGTGCTGTATATCGATCAATGAGGTAGTTTGTCATGGAATTCCTTCGGAGGAAAATATCCTGAAAAATGGAGATATCGTGAATATTGATGTAACTACCATTTTGAATGGCTACTTTGGCGATACCAGTAAAATGTTTACAATTGGAGAAGTGTCGCAGATTGCCCAGGATTTAATTGAAGTTACCAAACACAGTCTTTATCTGGGCATTCAGCAAGTAAAACCTGGAAATAACTTCGGAAACATTGGCTTCGCAATCAGCAAATATGTAAAATCAAAAGGATTCAGTGTGGTTTATGAGTACTGCGGACATGGCGTCGGCATTGAATTCCATGAAGGGCCGCAGATTGATCATACTTCCAGAAGAAATACCGGTCCGATTATGCAACCGGGGATGACTTTTACGATCGAACCAATGATTAATCAGGGCCGGCCTGGTACAGTGGTTGACAAAGTTGACAAATGGACTGCCCGGACTGTTGACAAAAAACTATCCGCGCAATTTGAACATACAATTCTGATTACCGAAACCGGATACGAGGTTCTGACAGACGTGAGCGGTGAGTATTAGAAGTTTCTCTCCTTTCAGATTACTTTTCCGAAATGCAATACAGGTATTTAAACCCGCGTAAAAACAGATCGTTCCCAACAATCACCGGTGAAGCATGGAAGGTGTCATCCAAGTTGTTTTTTGCCAGAATCGAGAATTCAGGACCGGCTTTTACAACATTAATAACATTGGTTGCCGCAATATAAAGTTTGTCTTTATTGCCGGTTGGAGAAGAGAAAATATTGGTAATTCCATCCAGCTTTTGGTTGCTGTACAGAACCTTTCCATCTTTGGCATCCAAACAAGTCATGATACCGTTGTTGCCTTTCAGAAAATACATTTTACCATCCATTAAAACCGGGCTTGGCGTATAGGGCGCATCCTGATTGTATTCCCACAAAATAGTTCCGGTTCCGGTGATGTCTCCTTTTGCTTTGGCCAAATCAATGGCTTTTATCGCATTTCCACGGAATCCGCTCATCAGGTATAAAATTCCATCAGCATACATCGGATTTGGGATCACATTGCGTGTCATTCCGGTACACTCCCAGATTACCTGACCGGTTTCGGCATCGTAGCTACGCACTTTATTGGTAGCGCTGGTTACCAATTGTGTTTTACCATTCACTTCAACGATTAGCGGAGTTGCCCATGAGGTAATCTCCTCGCGCTCGGCCGTCCAGGCTTCTTTGCCAGTCTTTTTGTCCAAAGCATACAAATACGATTTTTGTTGATGGTCCCACTGCACAAAAATCTTGTCTTTGTAAACTGCAGGAGAACTTCCTTCGCCAAAACTGGCTACAATTTCCATTTGTCCGAAATCACGTTCCCATTTCACATTGCCTTTCATATCCAGACAGTAAAGTCCGCGAGAACCGAAATAAGCATAAATATTTTCGCCATCGGTAACCGGCGAATTGGATGCCCAGCTTCCCAGTTCATGGGTGCGTTCAGCAGGCAATTCTTTTTTTACAACCGTTTGCCAGTTTATTTTCCCTGAAGTTTTATCGACTGAGATTACTGTGAAATTATGAACCAGATCGGTTTGGGTTGGTGACATCTGATTGGCAGGAGCATCATTCGATTTCATGACTGCTATGTCAGTCGGAACTGCAGTTTGAATAATAATCTGATTGCCCCAAATAATGGGTGTTGCATGACCTTTCCCCGGAATTTCAGTCTTCCATTTTATATTTTTGGTTTCGCTGAATTCGGTTGGGGTATTTCCACCAGCTACAGCTCCTGAATTATACAATCCGCGCCATTCGGGCCAGTTGGTCGTAAAATTGGATGGCTTAAGCTGGGCATGGGCGCTGGTTGCTGCAAAAAATAAGCAAAGAGCAAATAGGCAAAAGGTTGTTTTTCTCATAGGTAGTCGAGTTATAGGATTTGACATTTTTTTCTGAATCTTTGGACTTTGTCCCGATAAAATCGTTTAATGTACAATTAATCAGAGGACTAATTTTTCGCTATGCATCACAGCTCCAAGATACAAATTAATTAACACTAAACTTTTCTGAAAATCGACATCAGCACATTACGGCACAGCTACCTATTTTTCCTATATTTGTTCAGTTTGTTTCTTACAACTAATCTTAACAACTAAATCATAACCGATGAAACACGCGTTTTTAAATTCAGGAAACTTTGCCAGAAGAGGATTTCTTCTGTTGTTTTTTGTCACTTTTTCGCTGCTGACCAGCGCGCAACCTTACAAGGCCAACTGGCAATCCATCGACAGCCGTCCTATTCCAACTTGGTTTACCGATGCCAAGTTTGGGATTTTCATTCACTGGGGGCTTTATGCCGTGCCTTCATGGGGTCCCACCGAAGGCAACGTGTATGAAAAATATGCCGAATGGTACTGGTCGCGTCAAAATCCGGAAGGAAAACCAAGCCAGTCTTTTACCGATTTTCACAACAAAATGTATGGAGAAAAAGTCCGTTATCAGGATTTTGTAAAAGATTTCAAGGCTGAAATGTTCAATCCCGACCAATGGGCTGAAGTTTTCAAACAGTCTGGAGCAAAATACATTGTGCTGACCTCCAAACATCACGAAGGGTTTGCGTTGTGGCCTTCCAAACACGCGTGGAACTGGAATTCGGTTGACGTGGGCCCGCATCGCGACCTGGCTGGCGACCTTACTAAAGCAGTAAAAGCCAAAGGTCTGCACATGGGGTTCTACTATTCGCTTTACGAATGGTTTAACCCACTTTACAAGGAAGATCCGGCGCGTTATGTCGATGACCATATGATCCCTCAAATGAAAGACCTCGTCACCCGCTATCAGCCCGATGTGGTTTGGACCGATGGAGAATGGGATCATCCGAGCGAAACATGGAAAAGCACCGAATTTCTCTCGTGGCTGTACAACGAATCGCCTGTAAAGGAAACAGTAGTTGTAAACGACCGCTGGGGCAAGGAAACACGCGGGAAACATGGCGGAATTTACACTACCGAATATGACCTCATCCACGATCAGGACGCTGCCGGACAAAAGATCGCGCATCCATGGGAAGAGTGTCGCGGCATTGGAGGCTCGTTTGGCTACAACCGCAACGAAAACCTGAATCATTATGAAACTTCGGAATCACTGGTTCACATCCTGATTGATAAAGTAGCCCGTGGCGGAAACCTTTTACTCAATATTGGGCCGACTGCCGATGGACGAATCCCGGTAATAATGCAGCAACGACTGAAAGATATGGGCGACTGGCTGGCCGTAAACGGAGAAGCTATTTACGGTACGCGCGATTGGGCAAAAGCTCCCGCCATCGGCAAAGAAACCTCTGTTTTTTATACTGAAAAGGGGAACGATCTGTATGCCATCGTAACCAAGTGGCAGGATAAACCAATCGTAATCAACGCAGTAAGTAAACCTTCCGGCGTAAGCATGTTGGGCTTTAATGGAAAAGTAAAATATACGGCTTCCGGAAATAAACTTGTTATTACGCCTCCAGCACTAAGCCCTGCAACTATTCCATGTCAGTACGCATGGGTATTTAAAATTAAAGACGGAGCAAAATAAATCAGCTAACCTTATTCATCCAAAGCCCATGAAACGGCTGTTCCTTTTTGTGGCCTGTGCCTTCCTGATCGCATCGGGAATGGCACAGACAGTCAATAGTTCCAACAAGTCAGCATCCATAAAAGTAGCCTGTATCGGCAACAGCATAACCTATGGCTCCGGAATTCCGGATCGTCCGCGCGATTCGTATCCGTCGCAACTGGCGCGAATGCAGGGAGAAAAATGGGAAGTTCGCAACTTTGGCGAAACTGGCCGAAGCATGTTACGACAAAGGTGTGTTAATTCCGGCAGTTCAGAATAAAATTGCGAAAGGCTGGAAAGCGCATCAAAACTGGATCCCAACCGATAAAACAGGCACCCGCGCTGATTTTACAAACGTGCCAATGCTGATTGCTGAGGCTCCGGGCGGAGTCTTGAAATTCGATTTTGAAGTAAATGCCGTTGGAATTGCGGTGGCTTCAGGACTGGATGCCGGAATAATCGAATACCGCATTGATAAAGGCGAATGGAAAACCCGGGATTTATTTACCCAATGGAGTTCGCAGTTGCATTTGCCCTGGTTTCACACATTGGCATACGGTTTAAAATCCGGAAAGCATCGCCTGGAAATAAAGGTTTTGCCTGAAAAAAAACATTCAAAGCAAAGGAACAGCCTGCCGGATCAGGTATTTCAATGTGAATAAATAGGGATGATGCCGTAGAGGCGCCCGATCGGGCATCTCTACCACCAACACAAATATTTTATTTCACCAGTTTCGAAATTTCCTTGAATTCGGTAGCGCCCGCACTACGGGTCAATTCAAAAAGAATGGATTCCATGGATGTCATCAGAATACCTTCGTGGCGGAAACGTTCCATTGCCAAATCAATAGTATCGAACGAACGCGACGAAACACAATCCATTACCACAACCGGCGTATAACCAGCTTCTTTCAGGTCGATGGCAGTTTGTAGCACACAGACATGCGATTCAATTCCGCAGATAATCACGTTTTGGATTCCTGAAAGAGCCAACTTTTCTGCCACCGTAGGTTCGTCAAAACAACTGAAATCTTTCTTTTCGATGAACTGGAAATCTTTTATCACCGATTTGATTTCTTCAACTGTTTCACCAAGTCCTTTGGTGTACTGCTGGGTCACGAGCAGCGGAAGCCCGAGTATTTGCAAGCCCTGAATCAGTTTGCTGCAATTCTCAACAAACTGTTCGCTTTCTTCCATCACCGGAACCAGACGTTCCTGAATATCGATTACCAATCCAACGGTGTTTTGTTTTAAAATTCTCATATTAAATAGTTTCAAGTTTCAAGTTCAAAGTTTCAAGTTTGTCTCTGCGAGGTAAATATTGTCGTTCAATAGTCATTAAATCATTTGTGGTCATTGATTGTTGTTTTGACGCCCGGAAATGACAACAAATGACGTGAAACGAATGACAACAAATGACTTCTGAACGCAGCAAAAGAGCACTGGCCACTGAGACTGCTTACTTTGTTATTCCTGCCTGTAGCCTCGATTTGTCACCCAAATATCCGCCGTGGTGCCGTTTGGCGTAATCTTCATTGCTAAAATTAATTCTTTTCATCATCATCACAACCAGCACATCGCCAATAACTGTCATTACAGTGGTTGAAGTGCTGGGAGTTAGGCCAAGTGTACAAACTTCCTTAGGGTTGCCGGTTTCGAGGCAAACATCGGCCATTTGCGCGAGTTGTGATTCCTTGTTGCTGGTGATTACAATCAACGGTAGATCTTTGTGCAGATTTTCCGCCAGTTCAACCAGTTCCAGAATTTCGCGTGTTTTTCCTGAATTTGAAATAAGTAAAAGCACATCATTGGGTTGAATTACGCCCAAATCGCCGTGTTGTGCGTCACTCGGGTGTAAAAAAACAGCGGGCGTTCCTGTCGAGCTGAAAGTTGTTGCAATATTCAGTGCGATTTGCCCGGCTTTTCCCATTCCGGAGGCAACCAGTTTCCCCTTAAGTTGGTGAACACGTTCTTCAATAATGGAAATAGCCTTTTCATAAGCATCAGTCACCGGAATGTTTTGAATGGCTTCGGATTCCTGATGAAGCACTTGTCTGATTTCTTCGAGCATGGAGTTTATTATTTATGAGTGGCAAAATTATTCTAAAAAATTAAAGTCAAGGCATAATCATTGGCTATTTCACTACAATCTTAAGGAACAATTTATGGCAAAAGCTGTTAATATGTTTTTAAAATGCAATTTTATATGTCATGATGTGTTTATAAATGTGCATATTTCGATGTTTAAAAAACCAGATGCTAACTTTTAATTAATGTTATGAAAATTCACGAATATCAAGCCAGACAAATTTTCAGGGATTATGGCATTCCTGTACCCGATGGGGTGTTGTGTTATACCGTTTACGAAGTTGAAAAAGCGGCCAGAGAGATGAACCGGATGGTGGTTGTTAAGGCCCAGGTGTTGGCCGGTGGACGGGGAAAAGCTGGTGGCGTAAAGCTGGCACGTACGGCTGAGGACGCAAAAGCCGCCGCGAAACAAATTCTTGGGATGGACATCAAAGGGTTGATAGTTGAGAAAGTATTGGTGACCGAGGCTGTTGACATTGAAAAGGAATTTTATGTTGGGCTGATCAACGACCGCAACACAAAAAGCATTACCTTGATGGTGAGCGCCGAAGGTGGTGTCGAAATTGAAGAAGTAGCCAAAAACAATCCGGAAAAAATCATTAAGTTTTCCATCAATCCATTGACCGGATTATTGGACTACCAGGCCCGGAATGTAGCCATGGAATTGTTTGGCAATATTAAACTTGCACAAAAAGCCGCTTCAATCTTTATGAAGCTATACAAATTATACATCGAAACCGATTCAACCCTTGCAGAAATCAATCCGTTGGTTTTGACTACCGGAAATGAAATTCTGGCAATTGATGGTAAAATGAATTTCGATGACAATGCTCTTTTTCGTCAGCCCAAAATTTTGGCCATGCGCGAGCTTGATGAAGAAGAACTTCAGGAAATAGCCGCCAACGAAAAAGGATTGGCATACATCAAGCTGGACGGAAACATCGGATGTATGGTAAATGGTGCAGGTTTGGCAATGGCAACCATGGACATGATTAAGTTGTATGGAGGTTCACCAGCCAACTTTTTGGATATCGGCGGAAGTTCAAACCCGCAAAAAGTAATTGATGCCATGAATATCTTGCTCAGCGACAAGAATGTAAAAGCGGTGATGATCAATATTTTTGGTGGAATTACCCGATGCGACGATGTGGCCAAAGGATTGATCAAAGCATTGGAAATCATTATGACTGATATTCCGATTGTTGTTCGTTTGTCAGGAACAAATGCAGAAGAAGGATTGGCTTTGTTAAAGCAAACCGGACTTCCAACAGTAAGTTCAATGAGCGAAGCTGCCCAAATGGCAATTGAACTAAGTAAAAGATAAATGAACTGAGAAACATCGAATAAGAAATAAGAAACATCGAAGTTATCGTTCGACATTTCTTATTTCTCGTTTCTTATTCGATATTTAAATATTCAATAACCAATAATCAATAATCACATGAGTATATTAGTCAATAAAGATACAAAGCTGGTTGTTCAGGGAATAACCGGACGCGACGGTAAATTTCATACCGGCAAAATGAAAGAGTATGGAACAAACGTGGTTGCAGGAGTTTCTCCCGGCAAAGAAGGCGAAACACTCGATGGCATTCCTGTTTTTAATTCGGTTGCACATGCGGTCCAATACACTGGGGCCAACACTTCCATCATTTTTGTGCCTGCGGCTTTTGCCGCCGATGCCATTTTGGAAGCATCGGAAGCCGGGATTAAACTCGTAATTGCGATTAGCGAAGGAGTGCCAATTCAGGATATGATTCGGGTAACGCCCATCCTGAAAATGAATGGAACTCTTTTAATCGGCCCAAACTGCCCGGGATTAATTACTCCCGGAGAAGCGCTGGTCGGTATTTTGCCTGCCATGATTTTCAAGGAAGGAAACATTGGATTTATTTCGCGTAGTGGTACTTTAACCTACGAAGTGGTGAACCTGCTTTCATTGAACGATTTCGGCCAGACCACCTGCGTTGGTATTGGTGGCGACCCGGTTGCAGGATTGTATTTTATCGATTTGCTTGAGATGTTCGAGAACGATCCTGAAACCAAAGCGGTTGTTTTGATTGGCGAAATTGGCGGCGATGCTGAAGAGCAGGCTGCCCGGTTTATTGCTGAAAAAATGACCAAACCTGTCGTTGCATTTATTGCAGGGCAAACAGCTCCTCCCGGAAAACGCATGGGACACGCCGGTGCAATCATTTCAAGCGGTGCCGGAACTGCTGCCGAAAAAATTGCGGCATTCAACAAAGCAGGAGTTCCGGTCGCAAAAGAACCTTCGGAAATACCTGTTCTGCTGAGACAGAAATTGGAAGGGAAAATTTGATAGAAAGAATATTTCGGAGGGGGTGTAGAGACAAGGCATTGCCTTGTCTCTACAATGGACAAATAAAAAGGCAAACAGATCGTTTGCCTTTTTTTATTAATTTCGGGCATCCAATCAAACAGGCATGTTGAATAATCTTAAAATCGATTCTGAATCAGAAATACCAAAGTACAGGCAAGTTGTTGACCTGTTTGTGTCGGATATTGAAGCTGGAATTTTCAAGAAGGGACAGCGTATTCCATCCATCAACGAAATGAGCGAAGAACTGCTCCTGTCGCGCGATACCGTTGAAAAGGCATACGTTTACATGAAGAAAAAGGGGATTCTTCTGGCAGTCCGTGGAAAAGGATATTACGTCAATCAGGTGAATGTGAGTAAGAAACTGAAAATTTGCCTGATTTTCAATAAGCTAAGCAATTACAAAAGAAGTATTTACTATTCATTTGTAAAGACAATGGGAGTCAAGGCAAGTGTCGATGTTTTTATTTACAATTACGATCCCGACGAATTTGAAGCAATTATCGACAATAACCTGAACAACTACGATTATTTTGTCATCCTGCCGCCTCTCAGAAACGAAAATGCCAACATTAGTAAAGTAATCAAAAAGATCCCGCGCGAAAAGGTATTGTTCATCGACCGTTTTCTCGACGAGTTAAAAGATTATCCGGTGGTTTATCAGGAATACGACAAGGATATTCAATCTGCATTAACTTGTGGCCTCGACCTTTTGCGAAAATACACCCGTTTGAATCTCGTTTTTCCTCAGACAGAATTTTATCCGCCATACATAGTTCGCGGGTTTCAGATTTTTTGCCAGGTACACAGATTCCCGTTTGCCATTATCGACCGGATGGAAGACACCGAAATCCGACAGGGAGAAGCCTACATCATTGTTTCTGACGACGATTTGTATGCTTTTATCCGGAAAGTTAAACAGCAAAACTGGACACTCGGAAAGGATTGCGGGGTAGTGGCTTACAACGAAAATCAGGTAAAGGAAATTCTATGCGACGGAATTACCACCATCTCGACCAACCACGAAGAAATCGGGCAACTTGCCGCCCAAATGATCCTCACCCAGAAGTTTGAACAGATCAAAAGCCCGTTTGAGTTTATAAGAAGGAATTCGCTGTAGGAAGTGTTCAGTCTCAGTCTCAGTTTTCAGTGGGCATTGATGTCCATTGAGTTCACGTCGTTGGGATTAGGATTCTTTTGAATGACTACAAATAACCATCAATGACCTAACAACCATTAACGACAGCAGATCCACTTGGAACCTGGAACTTGAAACTACTTACAGCGTCACTCCGGTTTTGAAAATCGATATTTCCTTGAAACCGCTTTCTTCGTGCCGTAGTTTTTTGCCTGATGAAACTTCGATGACGAATTGAATAAATTCTTCGAGCAACTGATCCATCGTTTTGTCTTCGAGCAACTGTCCGGCATTGAAGTCGATCCAGTTTTTCTTTTTATTGAACAGCGCCGAGTTGGTCGAAATTTTCATGGTCGGTACAAAACTGCCAAACGGAGTTCCTCTTCCGGTGGTGAAAAGTACCAGCTGGCATCCGCTGAAACCCAATGCTGATGAGGCAACCAAATCATTTCCCGGAGCCGACAATAAATTTAATCCTTTTACTTTAATTGGTTCTGCATATTTCAACACATCCATTACAGTGGCTGTTCCGCCTTTTTGGGTGCAGCCCAGCGACTTGTCTTCGAGCGTTGAAATGCCGCCCTGTTTATTCCCCGGCGATGGATTTTCGTACACCGGCAAATCGTGCTGCATGTAATATTCCTTGAAATCGTTGATCAGGCTCACAGTTTTGTCGAAAGTCGCACGGTCTTTAGCACGTGCCATCAGCAATGTTTCGGCGCCGAACATTTCCGGAACTTCTGTCAGAACAGTGGTTCCGCCCTGTGCGATCAGAAAATCGGAGAATGCGCCCACCAGCGGATTGGCTGTAATTCCCGAAAAACCATCCGATCCGCCACATTTCAACCCAACTTTCAGTTCAGAAAGCGGAATGGCTTCGCGGCGATCGTTTTTCATTTGAGCATAAATTTCTTTCAGAATTTCAACTCCGGCTTCAACTTCATCATCCACTTCCTGAGCCACCAAAAATTTAATCCGTTCAGGATCATAATCGCCGATAACGGTTTTAAGTTGCGAAATCTGATTGTTCTCGCAGCCCAATCCGAGCACCAAAACGCCACCGGCATTCGGGTGATTGATGATTTCGGCCAAGGCTTTTTGCGTATTCAAATGGTCGTCGCCCAATTGCGAGCAACCGTAATTGTGCTTGAAAACCTCAATGGCATCAATGTTTTCAGGATTTACTTCTTTCTGAAAAAGATTGATGATTTGCTGAGCCTGACCGTTTACACAACCCACTGTTGGCACCACCCATATTTCGTTCCGTATTCCTGAATTTCCATTGCTTCGGCGGTATCCGTCGAAAGTTAAAGTGCGTTTTGAATACCTGATTTCGTTCAGTTTCTGGTTAAACGAATAGGTAATTGTTCCGGAAAGATTGGTTTTCAGGTTGTGCGCGTGCACGTGCGCCCCGATTTTAATTTCCTCGGTGGCATGACCAATCGGCGCACCATATTTAATGACATCTTTCCCGTTTGCAATGGTTTCGAGCGCGACTTTGTGTCCAACCGGAATTTCTTCCAGAAGAATAATTTCGCAACCGTCAATTACTACAGTTTCGCCTTTTTGACCTGCTTCAAGGCACACCGCCACGTTGTCGGTCGGATTGATCGTTATGAATTTTGACATTTTTTTTCTGTTTAAAGTTTAAAGTCCAAAGTTTAAAGTCCAAAGTTTAAAGTTGTTTTCGCGTATTCAAGTCGTTGTTTAACAATGAGCTGATTTTTTTCTCTCACTTTCTCATCTTCTCATTTTCACCCCTTCACCCCTTCACCAAGTCGCCCCGTCTCCCGTCTTCGGACTTCGGTCTCCCGACTTTTACCCAATCTTCATCAACGGGTTATTTTCGCTCAACACGGCTTTTACCGCTTTTTTCATTCCAACCTGCTCAATCAGAAATAAATAACAGGTTACTGAAATGGTGAGGTTCGGAACTTCATTCAAATCTTGTTTCCACACTTTTTCAAGTTTTAATACTTTCTGAACAAGTTTCTGGATAGAAATCGGACGCCCATCGCACTCTGCCCATGCTTCCTTGTAAAAATCCAGAATCCATTGATCGTCCTGAACCTGATAGCTTACCCCGTTTGCTTCGCCTTTGAAATAGGCAATCATGGCAGCCAGCGAAAATACAAGCTTTTGTGGAAGCATCTGATTTGCTTCGTAATAATTTAGCAGTGTCGGCAGGTTACGGGTTTCCCATTTCGACATGGCATTCAGCGCGATACTCTGCCAAAGGTGACGAATGTATGGGTTGCGAAAACGTTCCAGAATTTTGTTGGCAAACGAAGTCAGTTCTTTTTCTGTTCCTTCCAATGCAGGCAAAACTTCGTCGTAAACAAGTTCTTTCATGAAATTGCCAACTTCGAGGTTCTCAAATCCTTCGCGCACAGTTTCCAGTCCGCTGAGGTAAGATACCGCGTAACTTCCTGTATGGCAGCCATTCAAAACTGCAACTTTTTGTTCGCGGTAACGGGTCATGTCTTTTACGAATTTTACATCCAGACCGGCTTTTTCTGCCGGAAATTCTTTCTGAACCCATTCAGGCCCTTCAATAACCCAGAAATGAAAATATTCGCCAACAACAACCAGATTGTCTTTGTATCCGAGTTCTTTCTGAATTTCAACAATTTCGTCTTTCGGAAAACCGGGCACAATGCGGTCAACAAGTGTGTTGCAGAATGCGCATGACTGGTTTACCCAATTGATGAAATCATCTCCGAGGTTCCAGTTTTTGGCATGTTGAAGCACGTATTTTTTCAGCGTGTCGCCATTTTTGTCAATCAGTTCGCAGGCAAAAAAGATCAATCCTTTATCAGCAGCTCCGTTAAAAGTTTTGTATCGGTTGTAAAGCAAAGCAGCAACTTTCGCCGGAAAAGAGTTTTGTGGCTGCATTTCCAATGTATCAGTTTCGTCCATTGCGATTCCGGCTTCAGTTGTATTGGAAAAAACAAAGCGAAGTTCCGGATTCAGGTATGACTGTTGGTATTTTTCAAATTCAGTATAAGGATTTATGCCAATGTTGATACAGTCAATCAGCGAGTATTCCTTTACCGGCTGGCCGTTTTTAATTCCTTTCAGGTAAACATGATACAATCCGTCCTGGTCGTTCAGCATATTGGCCATACCTTGTGGAAGCGGTTGAACCACATCTACTCCGGAGTTAAACCCGATTTCCTTGTTCATCTTGTTCACAATCCAGTCGGTAAAAGCGCGTAGGAAATTTCCTTCACCAAATTGAAGGATACGGGTTGGATAAATGACTGTTTCGGGTGCTGTTTGTCTGTTTAATTCCATTTTTGTAAAGTTTGAATGTTTTCCGTGTTCGCACACGGTTCGTGCCGCAAATGTATATTTTTATTTCATTTGTTCTTTTTTAATGAGATGTTAGTTGTGTTAAGGTATTGAATATCAATATCTGGAGATTCTATTGTTAATGATTATTTAATAAATACTGGTAGAATGGAAACAGATCGCCGGTATAATGGTTAGTTTTAAGGGTTTTTGCTGAAAATGTGAGTAAAGTGAAAAATATATTTGTTGTTACAGGTGGTCCCGGGTTTGGCAAGACGGAGTTGATTGATGAACTTAGGCGGTCAGGATATCTGTGTTCCGAAGAATTTGCCCGCGAGTTAATTGAACATCAGCAGAAAATTGGTGGTGATATGTTGCCATGGAAAAATCCAAAACTCTTTCAGGAAGAAATATTAAGGTTGAGAAAATATTTTTATGATTCTGTTCCTGATAAAACAACTGCCTTTGCCGACCGTGGGATACCCGATCAACTGGCTTTTGCACGACACAAAGGATTTGGAATACCTGAAATATTAAAACAGAGCACAGAACAATATCGCTATGCGCCGCAGGTTTTTGTTACTCCGCCCTGGCGCGAAATATTTGTCAACGATTCCATCCGTTCTGAATCTTACGATGAGGCCATCCGGATTCATCAGTCAATTTTAGAAACCTATTCGACCTTGAATTATCAAATTATTGAATTACCTTTAATTCCGGTTACCGAACGTGTAACTTTTATGCTTAAAACCATTAAAAATCTATCGTATCATGAACATTAACCGTCGCAATTTTCTCTGGAATGCTGCTTCCGGAACTGTTGGATTGGCAGCAATTCCAGCAATACTTTCGGCATCAATGCCATCTTCTTCAAAAAAATCAAAAGGTCTTTTATCTTCACTGAATAAAGGTGATGTGATTCTTTTTCAGGGAGATTCGATTACCGATGCAGGACGTGAAAAGGAGAAACAACTGGCCAATTCGCCTGGATCATTTGGCTCCGGATATGCTTTTTTGGCTGCTTCTGCAATTTTAAACGAACACGCTACTAAAGAACTTTCAATTTACAATCGGGGTATCAGTGGCAACAAGGTTTTTCAACTGGCCGATCGCTGGCAGAAGGATTGTTTTGATTTGCGCCCGAATTTGCTGAGTATTCTGATTGGTGTAAACGATATCTGGCACAAGCTGAATGGCAAATACAACGGAACCGTTGAAACATACGAAACCGATTTGCGACAGCTTTTAACGGTGACCAAAAAGATGCTTCCTGACGTGAAATTAGTTATTTGTGAGCCTTTTGCCGTTTTGGGATGTTCGGCGGTTGACGAAAAATGGTTTCCTGAATTCAATGATTACCGTAATTCATCCAGAAAACTGGCCACAGAGTTTAATGCTGTCTTTATTCCTTATCATTCCATTTTCGAGGAAGCGAAGAAACATGCTCCAGGCAAATACTGGACTGCAGATGGTGTACACCCTTCGATGGCCGGAGCTGCATTAATGGCCGAAGCATGGAAAAAAGCGGTGAGTTAAATCAACAGCATAGACCAAAAATCATGAAGAACTTTTTAAAATCCTTTGTTTTACTAGCTGTTTTGATGGTAGTATTGCCTTCATATACAGTTCAGCCTCCCGATGATTTTGCCAAATCGGGCATGTCAGTGGGCGTAGTTGTTGAAGACCTCGACAAAGCACTTGACTTTTACCTGAATGTAATCGGGATGGTGAAAACCGGCGAATTTGGAGTGGATGCAACCAAGGCCAAAGAATTGGGTCTGAGCAGCGGCAACAGCTTTGATGTAAAAGTGCTGAAACTTGAAAACAGCGAGAATGCCCCGGAATGGAAGCTGATGTCGTTTGGCAAAAAGGCAACACATCCGAAACAAACTTACGTGCCCGATGATACCGGTGTGCAGTACATCACAATCTTTGTCAAGTCGATGAACCCTCTTCTGGAACGCATCAAAAAGCACGATGTGAAAATGCTTGGGAAAACACCTGCCATGCTCGACGAAGCCCGTCAGTTTGTGTTGGTGCAGGATCCTGATGGAACTTTTATTGAATTAATTGGACCAAAATAAAACGAAGAGGTCAGTGATCAGTCCCAGTGGTCAATTATCACCCGAAAGCGGTGGAATGATGGATAAAAGTTCCCGTTCCGCCGCTTTCGTGGCTTATCTAAAAACGCTTCGCATCATGAATTAAAAAAAATACCATGCAAACAATTTTAGGATCAGGAGGCGCCATTGGGACCGATTTAGCCAAAGCCCTCACGCAGTTTACGAACGACATTAAATTGGTGAGCAGAAATCCGAAAAAAGTAAATGAAAGTGATATTTTGTTTTCAGCTGATTTTTCCGACGCCGCTCAAATCGCTAAAGCCATTGAAGGAAGTGATATTTGTTATGTCACCGTTGGATTTGAGTACAGCATAAAAGTATGGCGGGAAAAATGGCCTGCATTTATTAAAAATGTTGTTGAAGCCTGTATCCGGAACAACAGTAAGTTGGTTTTCTTCGATAACATGTATGCGATTGGAGCGCCACATGTGAACCACATCACAGAGGAATCGCCCGATAGTCCGACAAGTAAAAAAGGGGAGGTTCGGGTAGAGGTTGACAGAATCATACTTGAACAAATTGAAAAAGGGAAACTGCAAGCCATTATTGCCAGGGCGCCTGATTTCTTTGGGCCGATAAAAAAGCAAAATAGTTTGTTAATGAACCTCGTGTACGACAACCTGTCGAAAGGTAAAACTGCACAATGGTTTGGCAATGCCGATGTTGTTCATACAATGGGTTACACGCCCGATTTAGCCGAAGCCACAGCCATACTTGGCAATACACCCGACGCTTATAACCAAATATGGAATTTACCGGTTGACATGAACTCACTTACCGGCAGAGAATGGGTAAAATTATTTGCCGGTGAAATGCAGGCATCCAACAAGGTTCGGGTTTTGCCTCGCTGGAGCCTCCAGCTTCTGGGAGTATTTGTGCCTATTTTAAGAGAGATGTCGGAAATGATGTATCAGTTTGACCGACCGTACAATTTCGATTCTACCAAATTTATAAACAGGTTTAAGTTTACACCAACTACCAACAAAGAAGCGGTCAGGCAAACCATTGAAACATTAAAAGAACGATAACGGGATAATGTGGGTATTATCAGGTAATTGTAAATAAACCTATTGGTTTTGGCTTTTAAATAAGGTAATAAGGTTTTGTTTTTATGTTGATTATTTCTACTAAGGTTAGAGTTAGAAAATAAGGTTTCAAGAATGATTTGTTGACTAATTGCTTGTTTGATAGACGGTTTAATTCAAAAAAACCTTATCCTTGTTTTTAAACCTTAGTAGAACATATAGTACCCTGCAAACCTAACCTTATTAATCTGCTCTGGAGCCCAAAAATATTTATCCATACAAATCGTCAAAGAACCCATTGAAAATAACTTCCAACCCGAAATAAAGTAAAATAAACTACCTTCCATTGTATCAGCAGCTCGCTGTTTGATACTTGCAGACGCAAAAAAATAAATGGCAGTTCGTTGCCTGAAACTTGCAGGAGCAAAAAAATAAATGGCAGCTCGCTGTTTTATACTGGCAGAAGCAAAAAAATAAATGGCAGTCGGGTAATTTAAACTGGCAGATGCGAAAAAGTAAAATGCAGTACGCAAAAGTATAAATGCAGTAGGAAGAAAATAAAGTGGGGATTGAAAAAACAGACTCTCTGAACATCAAAAATAAACATCAGCCCGGATTTTTCCGGACTGATGATCAGATTATTTTTACGTAGCCTGATTGGCTATAAATACATCATTGGAAATTTTATTATTTGTAATAACTTTGAATCTTAATCCTGAAACTTGTTTGTACTTAGGGCTGGAGGCGCCAAAAAGCGATTTAATGTACATTTTTGCGGCGGTGGCAACATCAACCAAACCTGTAGTTTCCGTATAAAGAATTTCGTTCCGCGCTATACGTGTATTGTTTAATTCAGTGTCAGCTTCACGTGCATCGTTGTTGACTGTTTTTAGTGTATTGTTATAATTTGTCAGCGTGCTTACCTGTAATTCAATTTCATTGGGTGCATATTGCGGAATCCCGGATACAAACTGGATCAGTTTGTCGAAACTTTCAATGCGGCTATCAATGCTCATTTGCGACGATGACACTTCTTTTTTAACAATCCCCTCGGCCTTTAATGCCTCCTTTTGTTCGGCTGTTAACTTTTTTGTTGCCCTTTGTCCCTGAATTTTGCGAACCAATGATTGTGCTGAATCCACAATCTGTTTGGTAACATCGCTTGAACGAAGGGAATTGAGAATGCGGGTTGATAATTTGCTCAATGGTTTAATTGCTTCTTTTCGGGCAGCGATTGCGATACTGTTACTACCCAATACGCCGTTTACCAGGCTCAGCGAATTGGTGGCATTTTGCGCCAGCGCTTCCAGATTTTCCACTGTAACCGACTGGTTCGACGGGTTGTAAACCGCGCCAAAACCCTTAATAACTGAAATTAAACTGCTAAAGTTGGCCACATTTTTTGCATGGCCTGATTCTGAATTTTTCGCCATAAAATAAAATTTAAAGGTTGATAATAATGTTGTTGATCTTTTGCTAATAAAGTTCGGACATTGCATGTGATAAATTGATAGGGGCGAGCAAAAAGTTATTAACAAAATAACATGACATGTTGAGAAAGGTAACGGTGGTTGGAATAAAAAGAGTAGGAGACAATTTAAAGGAAGATGACTGAAATGATGTACCAGACTGACCGACCTTACAATTTTGACTTCTCAAAGATCAGCGAAGTTCTTTTTGCCTTGATTGGTTGATTGATTCTTTGCTCGGATAAAATAATTCAACGATAAGGCAACCCGTGTTGATAAATTTTTAACTCGAGCACGCCTACATTTTATACTCGTAGGGAATATCTTTAACTTAGCCCCTCGAAATTACATCCCGAAAAGCTAAACATTAATCCATTTATTATATATTTGAATCAAACATTTCTAAACAAATGACTGAAATTGGTAAATTTTTAAACAAGAAATCAGTTAATAAAGCTGAAATATCAAGGAGGACTGGGATAAGTACGTCCAGGCTAAGTGAATTGAGCTTGAAAGAATCTACTAGATTGACGGTAGAAGAGTTGTATTTAATTGCTTTAGCAATTGACACTGATCCTTCAATTGTGTTAAACGAAGTTTGTAAAAATTTAAAACTAGAAAACAATAATGGCTAAGATTACTTTTAAAGTATCTGCTAGAGCTGGAAAGCTTTTTGGACGAGAAAATTTCTCGAACCCAGAAGGAGCCATTATAGAATTGGTTAAAAATTCTTATGATGCGGATGCTAAAAACTGTTTTGTATTTTTCGATATCCCAACTAGAATTAAAAGAGATCGTGATGGGAAATCTTCAGAAGTCCCAATAAAGGAAGAAAGCATTTTGTATATAATTGACAATGGAGAAGGAATGACTAAAACGGTCATTGAGGATTATTGG
Organism: Prolixibacteraceae bacterium; assembly: GCA_019459485.1. Classification (GTDB taxonomy): domain Bacteria; phylum Bacteroidota; class Bacteroidia; order Bacteroidales; family Prolixibacteraceae; genus Aquipluma. The sequence goes on along the minus strand of JAIBEZ010000056.1, from coordinate 72,913 downwards.
ATGAAAATAGGGACTGGTAATAAAGAAAAAGATTATATTTCTGATGACAAACGTACCAAAACAGGTGCAAAAGGGATAGGAAGATTTGCTCTGGATAGACTTGGATTTGAAACGGAAATGTGGACACTTTCTAAAAAAGCAAAAGATAAAATTGGTTCATATTGGAAAATGGATTGGAATCAATTTGATGAATCCGAAAAAGCAATATCTGAAATTGAAGCCGAACTTGAACCAATAGAACTAGAGTTAAAAGACAAATTATTAACACTTACTCAAAATAATCGATTAGTATCAGGAATTATTAAGGATATAGATTTTGACTGGGGGACAATTATTAAAATATCAAACCTAAAAGATTTTTGGTTTAGTGATGAAACCAAAAGTGTTTTTAAAAGCTTAGAGGCATTAATACCTCCTAGGGAACTTAATATTCCCTTTGAAGTTTATTTTAAACATTTTCAGCACCCGAAAGAATTTGGAAAAGTCGAAACAGCCTTTTTTAATGATTTTGATTACAAGCTTAAAGCAACATATAAAGCGGAAACATTAAATGTTGATTTTGAAATAACAAGAAATGAATTAGATGTAAAACTATTAAAGAAGAAATACCCTGGTGTATATAATACTAAGAGTAAGCCATATGATTTAAAAACCCTTGAGGCGAAGGTTTTCAACTATTCAAAACCGATTGAAAAAGTATTAAACTGGCCGTTAAATGATTCCAATTTAAAACGATTACGGGAAGTAGGTAGCTTTGAATTGACATTTTTTTATTTAAAATTTTCAAATTCAATAAAAGAAGGTTATCCCTTTAAGACTGTTGTTGCAAGTGAAAGGAAATCAACATTAGAAAGGTTCGGAGGAGTTAAAGTTTATCGAGATTCTTTTAGAGTAAGACCTTATGGAGACCCTACCAATGATTGGCTAAAGTTAGGGGCTAGAGTTGCTCAAAGTCCTGCTGGTGCAGGTCAAAGAATTGGAGATTGGCGAGTAAGGCCTGAGCAGACTGCTGGTATTATTACGATTTCAAGAAAAAATAATCCTCTTTTAATTGACAAATCAGATAGAGGTGCTTTACAAGAAAATGATGCATTTGACACATTCAAAACAATAATTGTAGGAGTTATACATGAGTTTGAATTTGACCGCACCAAAATGTTAAACCCATTATTTATTGAGCACAAAAAAGAAATAGACATACAGAAAGAAAAAGAAATTCAAAAAAGAGCAGAAGCTTTAGCTGATACGATAATTGAACAAAGAAAAAAAATTGAAGAATCAATTTACGGTCGAAAAAGTGGCCTAGATTTATTTCAAGCAAAAAAAGAAGAAGAGGAAAGGAAGACATATGAAGAAGCATTTAAGGACACATTCAAATTAATTAATGACGAAACTGCTGCACTAGAAAATAAAGAAATTGTTCAAGTTAGGTCATTAGCAAGTTTAGGGTTAGTTGTATCATCTTTTGCTCACGAGCTTAAAGAAATAAAGGACAATTCATTAGAAGTAAAAGAATTAGAAAGAATATTCAAATCGATTGTACCTAAAGAAATTAAAAAGTCAGTTGAATATAGAGATGGAATAGATATAATTGAACTGTTAGATGAGAATTCAGGCAAAATTATCCATTGGGTAGATTATGCGCTTACAGCTATAAAAAAGGATAAAAGGACAAGAGGAAAGTTTGAATTCTCAAGCTTCTTTGTATCATTAGAAGAATCATGGGTTAGAATATTTAAGAAAAAGGATATAAAACTAATTATTGTCGATAATACAAAAGGATTATCTTATGAATTTAGAGCATTTGAAATGGATATGTCAACAATCTTTACAAACCTTATTAATAATTCAATTGATTCATTCAACAACTTAACTCATATTCAAGAACGAAATATTACTATACAGATAGCAATTGAAAATGACAATATACATATTACTTATAGCGATAATGGCGTTGGATTAGATAAAGTATTTGAAGACGATAGAGAGGAAATATTTTTACCATTTACAACTGCAAAAAGAGATAGGAAGGGAAAAGAGATAGGAACTGGTTTAGGAATGTATTTAGTTAAATCTGTGATTGATGATAACAATGGAACAATTGATATCCTTAACCCAGAAAAAGGATTTTCAGTATTTATAACATTTCCAATTAGAAAATAATAAGATATGGAAGCAAAATACAAAATAGGATATATTGACGAAGATATAAATCAAGTCAAAAAATATCAACGAAGATTTAGAAAATATGGATTTGAGGTTATTGGGTATGATTTCGATAATAAAATGAGCCTTGAAGACTTAATGGAACAGGTTTTTAAATCTGACATAGACCTATTAATGATTGACTATAAATTAAATGAAACTAACAAAGTCACTTTTAATGGAGAAGAGGTCGAAAGTTATTTCTATGACAAAAAACCTCTTTTCCCTCATATCGTATTCACTAATAAAGTTGATCAGGCCGAACCTCATGTGGAAGATTGGAAAATTATTTTTGATAAGGATGACATTTTTAGTGAAGATGAAAATGATGAGATAAAAGTTCAACATTTTATTACCACACTTGAAAGAAGTATTGAACAATACAGAAAACATATTCAAAGAAGAAAAGAAGAAATTTCTAACTTATTAGAAAAAGGGAAAGTAGAGAAATTAAATCCCACGGAGAAGCACACTTTATTAAAACTACAGAAAGAGCTTAAAGTTTTAGATAATACTTATCAAGAAGAAGTGCCTGAGTATTTGATGATTTCACAAAACATAACTGAAAGCCAAAATTTAAAAAATGAAGCTGAAGAACTCTTACAAAAACTTATTGAAAAAAGAAAAAAGCAATGACGGTAAGAGAAAAAATACCTATGAGAAGACCAAATCCTTCAAAGTCTGAAACTGGTAATAATTACGGTAAGCATAAACCAGATTTACAGGAAGACTTTAACTATTGTTGTGGGTATTGTGGTTCTTTTGATGGTTTTGGCTATACTAAAACCTACTTCGAAATAGACCATTTCGTGCCTAAAGATTTTCTAATAAAGTCAAAAAGCGTGATAGGACTCTCCAAATATTCAAACCTTGTTTATTCTTGTAGGTCTTGTAATAATTTCAAAACAAAACATTGGCCATCACAAAGGGATGACATTTATTTAAATGGAGATGAAGGCTTTGTAGACCCCTGTGGTTCAGAATATGAAAACCACTTGTATAGAACCGATGATGGAGCAATAATGTGGAATACACCTATTGGTAAGTGGATGGTAACCATTGCTTTTAAATTTGATGAAAGAATAGAAGAACTTAAACTACTCTGGAAATACAATTCGATAAGATTAACGATTGAAAAAATTATTGATGAGTTAAACAGATATTCTGTTGACAGTGTTGAATACAATGAAATAAAGAATCAACTCACTCCTCTTTTTGAAAAGCACTATTTTTTGCAAAAAGAGTTAGCCGATTTCTATAATGGATAAAAAAAACACAGGTTCATATTATACGCCATCCTATTTGGCTGATTTTATTACTAAGAGAGTATTGACTTTCTTGGAACATAAAACTCAATTGTTCATTCTTGAGCCAAGTGTTGGGGATGGTGCATTCATTGAGGAATTGGAGAAAGTAAAGAATATACCTATCAATATCACCGCTTTAGATATAAGTGCAGATGAATTAGAAAAGGCGTCAAATAAATGGAATAAAAAAAAGTCTGGATTTATTCATGCCGATTTTTTAGAATATTTGAGCACTAAAAAGTATACGGCAATATTAGGTAATCCTCCCTATGTTAATAAGAATAGACTTACGAAAAAACAGATTGAACTTAGTAAAGAGATTCACCTCAACGAAAATCTTTCGGAAGCTTCTGTTAAGAATATTTGGACAACATTTTTAGTTAAATCAAATACTTTACTTGCTGAGGATGGAATTCTAGCATTTGTTTTACCTGCTGAGTTATTGCAAGTCAAATTTGCTGAAGAAATAAGAGAGTACTTAAAAAATGAGTTTGAACGAATTGAGATTTTTACTTTTAATGATTTAATGTTTGAGAGCAATGGTCAAGACACAATTGTTCTTTTTGCTTACAAAAAATCAGAAAAAAAAGGAGAATTTTTTACAAATATTATATCGAAAGAAGACCTGGAAGGAAATAATTTTACCTTGATAAATAACAATCTGCTTGTAGATTCAAAAATAAAATGGACACACCACTTTCTGACTTCTGATGAGTTGGAATTTTTAGATAAACTAAAGCAAAGATTAAAATCTGCGAACGATTACACTATTTCTAAACCCGGTATTGTAACTGCTGCAAATAAGTTCTTCATTCTCGACCTTGAAACCGCAGAGAAATATGAATTATTAAATTATACCAAACCCATAATTCAGAAAGGTTTATTTGTTAATGGAAGTGTTGTATTTAACGAACAAGATTTTTCAAATATTGAAAAATCGAAACATCCAAGTAGACTGTTACAATTAAATAACAATGATGAAATTTCGAAAAGCCTTGGCGATTATTTAGCTATTGGTGAAAAACTTGAAATACCTGGCCGATTTAAGTGCAGAGAAAGAAACAGATGGTATGTTGTTCCTAATATTTGTACAAAGCCGGATGCATTCTTTTTCAAAAGATGCCATCATTATCCGAAGTTACTAAAGAATAGTTCAGATGCTTTTGTAACTGATTCCGCGTACAAAGTTGAAATGAGAGATGGTTATGACTTGAACAGTTTTATTTATTCTTTTTATAACACTTTAACTCTGGCTTTTTCTGAAATTGAAGGACGATATTATGGTGGAGGTGTTCTGGAATTAACTCCAAGTGAATTTAAAAAACTACCAATTCCCTACATCGAAATCGATAACAATCAATTTGAACGCTTTACAATGCAATTTGAGAATAAAGAAAATATTGAACAGATTCTTGCTCAAAATGATTTCGATATCTTGAATTTAACTCTAGGATTAAATACCTCTGAATTAGAGAGATTGGGAACTATTAGAACAAAATTGATTGCGAAAAGAATGCGGACGGGTTCAATCAGCGGTTAAGACAATTTATTCAAAACAAAAAAAGCAAGGCTTTCAGCCCTGCTTTTTTGTTTTTTCTGATGACGATTAATATTCATCTTCATTAAAGAAGAAATCGTCTTTGCTCGGATAATCCGGCCAGATATCTTCTATGCTTTCATATATCTCCCCTTCGTCTTCAATCTCCTGCAGATTTTCAATTACTTCAAGCGGGGCACCGCTACGGATTGCAAAATCGATCAACTCATCTTTGCTCGCTGGCCAAGGTGCGTCCTCTAATTTCGAGGCTAATTCAAGTGTCCAGTACATATTTTTTGAAATTTTGTGGTTGCTAACTCGTTTTTTTAAAACTCTTGCGAATATAATAAAAAAACGGATTCTACATACAATTAAATTATTTATTCATTGATATCCGGAGACCACAGTATTTCCGGTGCTTTCAGGTCCATCGATACCTTTCTCGACAGCACAAACAGATAGTCAGACAATCGGTTCATGTAGATGATGAGGTCAGTTTCAACCTCCGCTTTGTCTGATAATTCAACAATCAGCCGTTCTGCTCTCCGGCATATTGTACGTGCCACATGACAAAACGAAGTTGCCTGGCAACCACCCGGCAAAATGAAGTTTCGGAGTTCGGGCAGCAGTTCGTTCATCTCGTCCATTTCCTGTTCAAGTATCAGAATGTCGGTTTTGCCAACCGGCATTTGCTTTTTTATTAAGGTGATGGAATTGTCGGTGGCCAAATGGGCGCCAATTACAAAAAGTTTATTCTGAATTTTTTCGAGCACCTGATCGGCATGTGCGTCAGATTGAAGCGATCGCACCACTCCGATGTAAGAGTTTAATTCATCGACAGTTCCATAAGCTTCGAGTCGGATATCGTACTTTTTAACACGGGAACCTCCAATCAAACCGGTTGTTCCGTCGTCGCCTGTGCGGGTATATATTTTCATAAGTTTAAAGTTCAAAGTTTCAAGTTGCGTGCCTGTCGGATGTTTAGTTTTCGGGTTGTCGCGCAAATATATTGCCAGTTTTGGTTGTCAGTTGTAGTGTTGTCAGGTTGTTGTGAGGCAACAACTTTAAACCTTAGACTTTAAACTTTGAACGACTTTTCGGGATGGGCTTCTAATATACCGGATTTTCATTTACAACGTCTGATTCTATTTCACCGTCTTTCAGGCGAATGATGCGATGTGCATGGAGGGCAATGCTTTCCTCATGGGTAACCACAATCAGCGTGTTGCCTTTGCGGTGAATTTCGGCAAACAATTGCATAATTTCTTCTGAAATTTTCGAATCGAGGTTTCCGGTCGGCTCATCGGCCAGCAAGATGGCTGGATTATTTACAAGCGCTCTGGCAACTGCCACACGTTGCCGCTGTCCGCCTGAAAGTTCGTTTGGCTTGTGTTCAATACGATCAGAAAGACCTACTTCAGCCAGAATCTTTTCAGCTTTCATGATGCGTTCCTGCTTTTTAATTCCGGCGTAAACCAAAGGAAGCATCACATTTTCGAGGGCTGTATTTCGTGGCAAAAGGTTAAACGTCTGAAACACGAAACCAATTTCCTTGTTCCGGATTTCGGCTAATTCGTCGTCCGACAAGTGACTGACATCTGAATTGCTTAATATATAGGTTCCGCTGGTAGGGGTATCCAAACATCCAATCACATTCATCAGGGTCGATTTCCCTGAACCGGATGCACCCATGATGGCAACATATTCGCCTCTGTTTATAGTAAGTGAAACGGAGCGCAATGCTCTGACTATCTGTGTGCCTACTTTGTAGTTTTTTACAATTTTCTCAAGCTTTATTACTGTTTCCATTGTGTATTGTTTTGTTTCGCATCAATTAGTTGACTGAACCTTCGGTTTGTTACAAATATATAATCTTTATATTTGCCCAATGTCAGATTATCTGGATCAGGATATTAAATTTTTACCCGGTGTTGGTCCTCAGCGGGCCGAACTGCTTAAAAAAGAATTGGAGATTTTCACCTTCAACGACCTCCTGTATTATTTTCCCTACAAATACATCGACCGGACGAAATTTTACAAGGTTTCGGAAGTAACAAACAACATGCCGTATATTCAGCTGAAGGGGGTGATCATCCGCTTCGAAACTACCGGAGAAGGAGTTCGCCAGCGGCTGATAGCACATTTTCGCGACGATTCGGGCGTAATGGAGTTATTGTGGTTTCAGGGAGTAAAATGGGTAAGGGAAAATATCCGTGCAAACGTTGAATACATCCTCTTCGGAAAACCCTCCATTTTCAACGGAAAAATAAACATGGTTCATCCGGAACTGGAACCAGTCGAAAATAAGCCAATCTCCACGGGCGTATTTCAGGCTTTTTACAATACTACGGAGAACATGAAAAAGAAATTTATGACGAGCAAAGCTTTGAATAAATTTCAATTTAGCCTGTCCGCACAAATCGAAGGCAAAATCTTTGAAACACTTTCGCAATCCTTGATTTCGCGTTTGAAATTAATGTCGCTGCCAGTTGCGCTCCGGCAGGTTCATTTTCCTGAAAATCCAAACCTCCTGAAAGCCGCCCTGTTCAGGTTGAAATTTGAAGAGCTTTTTTTTATTCAGTTAAAAATTTTAAGCCTGAAACACAAGCGGGAAGATGCTTTCAAGGGTTTCATTTTTTCGAAGGTCGGTTACAATCTGAATACGTTTTTTAGCAGCTATCTGCCTTTTGAACTGACGAATGCACAGAAGAAAGTAATTAAGGAAATCAGGAAAGACATGGGTTCCGGAAAACAAATGAACCGTTTGCTGCAAGGCGATGTGGGCAGCGGAAAAACACTGGTGGCGCTGATGACCGCCCTGATTGCTTTCGACAACGGATACCAGGTTTGCCTGATGGCGCCAACGGAAATACTTGCAATCCAACACTATAATTCGATCAAAAAGATGACCGACGGATTGGGAATCTCGATTGCTTTACTGACCGGATCGACAAAAAAAGCCAAACGAATAATCATTCACGAACAGTTGGAAAATGGCAGTCTGCAATTGCTGGTCGGAACGCACGCGCTGATTGAAGACAAGGTGATTCTTCAGAAACTCGGATTGGTAATTATTGACGAACAGCACCGTTTTGGAGTTGCCCAGCGCGCTAAACTCTGGAAAAAGAATGAATTTATACCACCTCATATTTTGGTAATGACGGCTACTCCCATCCCGCGAACCCTTGCAATGACTGTTTACGGCGATCTGGATGTTTCGGTGATTGATGAGTTGCCGCCAGGCCGAAAACCAATTCAAACGCTGCATTATTTTGAGAACCGGCGCAAGCAGGTGTATGATTTTATGCGTGATCAGGTGGAGGTTGGCCGTCAGGTTTATGTGGTATATCCATTGATTAAGGAATCGGAAAAGCTCGACCTGAAGAATGTTGAGAATGGGTATGATTTGTTGAAACAGGTGTTTCCGAGGTATTCAATCAGTATGGTGCACGGCAAACTAAAGCCTGCTGAAAAAGAAGCAGAAATGAACCTTTTCAAGGAAGGTAAAACCCAAATAATGGTGGCTACAACAGTTATTGAAGTTGGCGTGGATGTTCCGAATGCTTCGGTAATGATTATCGAAAGTGCTGAGCGTTTTGGCCTTTCGCAGTTGCATCAGTTGCGCGGAAGGGTTGGACGTGGGGCAGAGCAGTCGTTCTGTTTGCTGATGTCTTCCTATAAAATCAGCAATGAAAGCCGCAAACGGCTCGAAACAATGGTTCGCACCAACGACGGATTTGAAATAGCCGAAGTTGATTTGAAACTCAGAGGGCCAGGCGACATGGAAGGAACCCAGCAAAGCGGCATCGGTTTTACACTGAAAATTGCCAATCTCGGACGCGACGGCGAAATACTGCAACATGCCAGAAATCAGGCAACCGATATTCTGGACGATGATCCGAAACTCCAAAAGCCTGAAAACCTTGTATTGGTTAATCAGTTGCTCAAAATGAAAAACACTGAATTCAACTGGAGCTCGATTAGCTGAGGGCAGGGAGCATGGAGCAAAGGGCAAAGGGCGAGGGGAGATTGGGAGAAGGTTGGAAGATAGAAGGTATGATGATTGAATATGTACAATGGATTATTGGACATTCGTGGATTGTTTTAGCACTGAAAGTGCAGCACAACAATAGCCCGGGGTAAGTGAGGAACGAACGACGCCCCGGGTTAAAGGAATGGCGCGATACCCGTCCGTGATAAATGTTGATCAAAACGGTTGCTCCCTTTCGGACGGAATGGCATTCGTCTTCGCAAATGAAGTTACATGAAAGAAACCTGAGAGCCGACCGCACGACAACAACTGACAACCCGACAACAGGAGAACTATCCACCAAAATAAGCTGATATTCTTCAGGAAGCGCTTGAAAAGAATGAACTATATTACGCACTTCAAAAAAAACAATAAACATGAAAAAAATAATCTTGACTTCTGGTCTGCTTTCAATGCTGATTTTTGCTGGTTATGCCCAGAATGTAAGCAAAGGCAAAATTATTACTGAAGAAAAAGGCAAAGGATTTTATTACGAGTCGATCCTGAAAGATGTATCTGCCGTTGAGGAAAAACTGACGGAAAAAGCGCCTTTCGTTCGCTTTGTCATGGATCAGTCGGGCATGGATTTGCCAAACGATCAGGCTTTGTACAAAACGGTTTGGAGTAATTCCACCGAATCGCAGGGAAATGCAGGAACTTGCTGGAGTTTTTCAACCACTTCATTTTACGAATCGGAAGTGTTTCGCCAGTATGGGAAAAAAGTTGAAATCTCTGAAATCTATTCAGCATACTTCGAATATGTAGAAAAAGCCCGCAGATTTATTGAAAAGAGGGGCGATTCTGAATTCTCAGAAGGATCGGAAGGGAATGCACTGGCCCGGATCACGAAAATGTATGGCGCAGTTCCTGAAAAAGCTTACAGCGGATTAATTGACGGACGCAAATATCACAGTCATGCAAAAATGGTGGCAGAAATGACTGCTTTCCTGAATTCCCTTAAAATATCTAATGTGTGGAATATTGAATCCGGATTGGAAACGATTAAATCGATCATGAACCATTACATTGGTGTTCCGCCCACTCAATTTGTAGTTGAAGGCAAAACTTATACGCCGCAAACTTATCTGAAAGAATACCTGAAAATTAATCCCGACGATTTTGTTGAAATCCTTTCGTACAAGCAGGAACCATATTGGCAACAAGTGGAATACAAGGTTCCTGACAACTGGTGGCACAACAAAGATTACTACAATGTTCCACTCGATGATTTTATGGACGCGCTCAAGAATGCCATTAAAAGTGGTTATTCGCTGAGCATTGGCGGCGATGTATCCGAAACCGGTTTCAGCCGCGAAACCAATTGCGCGATTGTTCCTGATTACGATATTCCTTCAGCCTACATCAACGAAGATGCACGCCAATTCCGCTTTTCAAACGAAACGACTACCGACGACCATGGAATGCAAATGATCGGCTTTCTTGAAAATTACAAAGGCTTGGGCAAAGATTGGTTTCTGATCAAGGATTCAAGCTCCGGATCAAGAAATGTTGATGCTTCCAGTCCTAATTTTGGCTATTATTTCTTTCACGAAGATTACATCAAACTAAAAATGATGGGATTTACGGTTCACAAAGATGCCGTTAAAGATCTGCTGAAAAAGTTCAATTAATCAGCAAAAAATCAGATTTGAAAATACAGTAAAACAATGATAATTGTCATGCAGGCCACCAAACGACTGTTTGTCAGTGAGATGAAAGCTGAAAATTAACGGTCTTATTTAGAACGATTATAAATAGATATCGTGGTTTTAAAAATGAAATCTCTCGTTCTCTTAATTATTTAAACATCTTTAGATTTGCATGTTTTTTAAGAACCCCTGATATTAAACAGATGGATGAAAAGGTGTTACACGCAGGAGTTGTTCAGGATGTTTCAACGAATAAAATTACAGTAGCTATTATTAATGCTTCTGCTTGTTCTGCCTGTCATGCAAAAGGAGCTTGTCTTGCTTCAGACATGAAAGAAAAGGAAATCGAAATCTTTAATTTTACAGGGGATTACCATCCCGGACAACATGTAAACATTGTAGGACGGACATCTCAGGGATTCAAGGCTGCTTTTTATGGTTACGTTTTGCCATTCATTCTGGTTTTCACTACACTTATTTTGACCGTTTCGCTCACCGATAGCGAAGGTTTTGCAGGACTGTTGTCACTGGCAATCCTTATTCCATACTATGCCGCACTTTATTTTTTCAGAAATAGAATTAAACGTTCTTTTGAATTCGAAATCGCTGCAATAAATTAATTCAACCGTATGACTACAATTATTTTATATACTGTTTTAACCCTCAGCATTATTGGTGTTTTGTCGGCAATCATTCTGTATTTTGTTGCTCAGAAATTCAAAGTGTATGAAGATCCAAGGATTGGACAGGTTGAAACCGCACTGCCAGGAGCCAATTGCGGAGGATGTGGATTTGCCGGTTGCCGTGCTTTTGCCGAAGCTTGTGTAAGTAAAGGTGAACTTGCAGATTTGTTCTGTCCTGTTGGCGGAAACGACACAATGGGCGGAGTCGCTGATATCTTGGGCATCGTAGCAGAAAAAAAAGATCCGCGTGTTGCTGTTGTGAGATGCAATGGAACCTGTGAACACCGTCCAAAAACGAATTTTTTCGATGGTCCGGTGTCGTGCGCAATTGCATCAACGCTTTACAGTGGCGATACCGGTTGCCAATACGGATGTTTGGGTTGCGGCGATTGCGTGGTGGCTTGCGACTTTGATGCCATTCACATGAACCCCGTTACCGGATTGCCTGAAGTGGACGATGAGAAATGTGTGGCTTGCGGCGCTTGTGTGAAAGCTTGTCCGAAAACCCTTATCGAATTAAGGAAGAAGCGACCAAAAGACAGGAAAATATATGTGTCATGCCGCAATCAGGATAAAGGCGGAGTTGCACGCAAATCGTGCGCTGTGGCTTGTATAGGTTGCAGCAAATGTGAAAAGGAATGTAAATTCGATGCAATAACAATTGCCAATAACCTGGCATTTATAGATTCTGATAAATGTACACTTTGCCGGAAATGTGTTTCTGTTTGCCCAACCAATGCAATTATTGAGTATAATTTTCCGCCGCGAAAAGTTGCTGTTGCCGAACAACCTGTTTCTGTGCCTGAAAAACCCAAAGAGGTTACGGTTCCGATTTCTTCTGAACCAAAATCATCTGAACTTTAAATTATTAGGAGGTATATTGTGTTAAAAACATTCAAAATAGGTGGCGTTCATCCGGCAGAAAATAAACTTTCCGCCTCAAAAGCAATTGAAGTGCTTACCCTTCCCAAAACAGTTTTTATTCCCGTTGGCCAGCACATTGGCGCACCTGCCGAAGCGATTGTCAAAAAAGGTGACAAATTAATGGTTGGTCAGCTCATCGCGAAATCTTCGGGTTTTGTTTCTGCCAATATTCATTCATCTGTTTCAGGAACAGTAAAAAAGGTAGAGACAGGTCCCGACACTTCAGGATATCCGAAAATGGGTATTTATATTGATGTGGAAGACGATATTTGGGACGAACAGATTGATCGGAGCGCCGAACTGAAATCAGAAATTAATCTTGATTCGGCGGCCATTCTGGCCAAGATTCAGAATGCAGGAATTGTGGGTTTGGGTGGGGCAACTTTTCCAACCCATGTAAAACTGATGCCGCCCAAAGGAATGAAAGCGGAAGTTTTGCTGATCAACGGAGTTGAATGTGAACCATATCTCACCTCCGATCACCGGATGATGCTGGAGCACGGAGAAGAACTTATTGTTGGAGTTAAATTGTTAATGCTTGCCCTGAACGTTGACAAAGCAACCATCGGAATTGAAAACAATAAGCAGGATGCCATCGCCAAAATGAGCGGTCTGGTAGCAGGGCACAAAAACATATCGGTTGTCCCGCTAAAAGTTAAATATCCGCAGGGAGGCGAAAAGCAATTGATCAAGGCTGTTACCGGTCGCGAAGTTCCATCAGGCGCGTTGCCAATTTCGGTTGGGGCAGTGGTTACGAATATAGCAACCACCTATGCTGTTTACGAAGCAGTTCAGAAAAACAAACCTTTGTTTGAACGTGTGGTTACAGTTACCGGCAAAACTGTAAAAAATCCATCAAATTTTAAAGTTCGGATTGGCACAACCGTCAGCGAATTGATTGAAGCAGCGGGTGGACTTCCGGAGAATTGCGGAAAAATTATCAATGGCGGCCCCATGATGGGGAAAGCGTTTGCCAATACCGAAATACCTGTAACCAAAGGCACTTCAGGAATTTTAATAATGCCTGAAAAAGAAGCAAAACGCAGCGAAACGATGCCTTGTATCCGTTGCTCCAGATGTGTTTCGGTATGCCCGATGGGATTGGAACCATTTCTGCTGATGACACTTTCTGAAAAACAAATGTGGGAAGGTGCTGAAAACGAAAAGGTGATGGATTGCATCGAATGCGGTTCTTGCAGTTATACTTGTCCGGCCAACCGTCCATTGCTCGATTTTATCCGGCTGGGAAAAGTGAAGGTTGGAGCGTTGATTAGAAGCAGAAAGCCATAGGAATAATAAGAAACATTGAATAAGAAATAAGAAATATCGAAGTCACTTTTCCTGATTTCTTATTTCTCGTTCCTCATTCTATATTATAGTTGAAAGAATAATTAACATACTTAAAGAAAGATGAGTAAACTTTTTACGATATCTCCTTCGCCGCATGTACATTCAGGCGATTCGGTGAATAAAATCATGTACGGCGTTTTACTGGCGCTGTTACCTGCATTTATCTGGTCGGTGATGATGTTTGGCCTTGATTCGGTTCGGGTTACGCTTATTGCGGTGGCCGCCTGTGTAGGATTTGAGCTGTTGATTCAGAAATTCATCCTGAAAGTGAAGCCGCAAATTGCCGATGGTTCAGCAGCACTGACAGGAGTTTTGCTCGCTTTCAATGTTCCGTCCTCGGTTCCATCGTGGATGCTGATTGTTGGGGCGCTGGTTGCTATCGGAATTGCAAAGATGCCTTTTGGAGGACTGGGTAATAATCCGTTTAATCCGGCTTTGGTGGGGCGTGTTTTTATGCTTATTTCGTTTCCGGTAAACATGACCTCATGGCCGGTAGCCGGTTCATTCGGAGTTGATGCTGTAACTGCCGCAACGCCGCTTGCACTCCTGAAGGAAGGAATTAAAAGTGGTCAGCCGGTTGTTGAAATCTTAAAAGGCTTGCCTGCAAATATGGATTTGTTTCTTGGAAACATGGGAGGTTCTCTGGGTGAAATATCTGCTTTGGCGCTTTTGCTTGGCGGGGTTTTCATGCTGATACGCAAAATAATCACCTGGCACATTCCGGTTTCAGTAATGGTTTCGGCGGCAATTTTCTCCGGAATATTCTGGCTGATAGATCCTTCAAAATTTGCCGACCCGATTTTTCATCTGGTAACCGGCGGATTAATGCTTGGAGCCTTTTTTATGGCAACCGACATGGTTACTTCACCGATGAATCCAAAAGCTCAAATAATATTCGGAGCCGGAATCGGAATTCTGACGATTCTTATCAGGTTTTGGGGAGCTTATCCTGAAGGAGTTTCCTTTGCCATTCTGATCATGAATGCATTGGTTCCGCTGCTCAACCGGTATGTTAAACCCAAACGGTTCGGAGAAGTAAAAATTCAATCCACAAACGGATAGTTATGGCAAAGAAAGAATCAACATTTAAAAATATGACGATTGCGCTTTTCGTCATCACAGCGGTTGCAGGTTTAGCCCTCTCTGCTGTCTATTCGGTTACCAAGGAGCCAATTGCGGCATCGCAAAAGGCAAAAATTAACAATGCGATTAAAATGGTTATTCCTGAATTTGAATCCATTTTAGATACCGTTTTAATGCCTGAAGATGGAAAAGACAGCATCACGATTCACCGTTTGCTGAAAGGCACTGAAAATTCGGGAGTTGCTGTTCAAACCTATACCGACAATGGTTTTAGTGGCCGGTTCACTTTGATGGTTGGATTTATGCCTGATGGTTCCATTAGCAATATTGAAGTACTGGAACACAAGGAAACGCCCGGACTTGGAACTAAAATGGCATTGCCGGCATTTAAGGATCAGTTTAAAGGCTTGAAATTGGCCGATATACCCGGCGAAAAGCTTAAAGTTAAAAAGGATGGCGGTCAGGTTGATGCGATTACCGCTGCAACCATCAGCAGCCGCGCTTTTTGCGATGCTGTGAACCGCGCCCATGCAATTAATAAAAAAGGAGAAAAACAATGAATCAGGTAAATAATTTCACCAAAGGGTTCTTCAAAGAAAATCCTATTTTGGTATTATTGTTGGGTACTTGTCCCACCCTGGCCGTTACTTCATCGGCGATCAACGGGCTGGGAATGGGACTTGCAACCACATTTGTACTTTTCATGTCGAATGTTTTTATCTCAATGATTAAGGGTTTTGTGCCTGATAAAGTACGGATTCCTGCATTCGTGGTTGTGATAGCCAGTTTTGTGACCGTTGTTGACTTGCTGATGCAGGGCTATACACCGGCACTTTCAAACCAGCTTGGTATTTTCATTCCACTGATCGTGGTTAACTGTATTGTGCTTGGGCGTGCCGAAGCTTTCGCTGCAAAAAATAATATTTTGTCATCGGCAATCGACGGACTTGGAATGGGACTTGGCTTTGCAATGGCATTGGTAATTCTTGGCGGAATCCGTGAAATGCTGGGTGCAGGTTCACTCTTCGGGTACAAATTTATTGCAGAAAGCGCCGATGGAATTCTGGTATTTATTCTTGCGCCGGGAGCCTTCATTACCTTGGGTTTCCTGATTGCAATCCTGAAAAAATTGAACAAAACTTCGTAATCAGATTCAATCATGGAATATATCATTATCGTCATATCAGCCGTCTTTGTAAACAACATTGTTCTGGCGCAGTTCCTCGGAATTTGTCCGTTTCTGGGTGTAAGCAATAAAATCGAGACTGCATTTGGCATGGGCGCATCAGTGCTTTTCGTATTGACGCTCGCCACCATTGTTACCTACCTTGTGCAGGTATTTGTGCTTGTTCCGCTCAATCTGGCTTTCCTGCAAACCATCAGTTTTATCCTGATAATCGCGGCGCTGGTGCAAATGCTTGAAATTATACTGAAAAAAGTAAGTCCTACCTTGTACCAGGCATTGGGTATTTATTTACCCCTGATTACAACCAATTGCGCAGTGATGGGAGTTGCAATCCTGGTTATTAAAAAGGATTTTAACCTGGCTGAATCGGTGGTATTTGCTGTTGCCAATGCGATTGGTTTTGCGCTGGCGCTGGTCATTTTCTCCGGAATACGCGAACAGCTTGCTTTGGCCGATGTTCCGAAAGGAATGAAAGGAATCCCGATTGCATTGGTTACCGCAGGAATTCTGGCCTTGGCATTTATGGGTTTCGCCGGATTGGTGTAGGATTTATGAATGATGATTGAATTTAAGAGTCGATCAGTGGTAGTCATTGTGATGCTCAATTGGATATTCAATATTGGAAATTGGTTATTGGATATTATGATTGTCCGTAGAAACATATAAAAATACAAGCAGCTTTCGATGAGCTGCTTTTTTACTTTCAGGAAAATGAATATCGAAAAACCGACTATCGGAAAACGATTGGCTTACTGTGTTAAAACTTCACTTCCTCAGGGAACAAAAACGGCTGTGTGGTTGCTGAAGTTGACCATTCCTGTGACGTTTGCTGTTTTTTTACTAGATTTTTTCGGCATTCTGAATGTCATAGCCGGATGGGTTGCCCCATTGTTTAAATTGATTGGATTATCAGGACAAGCATCCATTGTGCTGATCACCAGCTTTTTTACCAATATTTATTCTGTAATTGCTGTAATTACAACGCTCGGAATCGGACACCGCGAAGGAACAATCCTTGCAGTAATGTGTCTGATTTCTCATGCGTTGATTGTGGAAACAGCCATTCAGAAAAGAACAGGATCAACACCCTGGCGAATGGTTTTAACGCGCATGTCAGCCAGTTTTATCGCTGCATGGAGCCTGAATTTATTGCTTCCGGGTGAATTGGTTGTGGCAAACGAGAACTTTATCAGGGAAACACAGGCTTTTTCACCTGCTCTTATCAATTGGCTGGCAGATATGGCAATCACCACGGTGAAAATTTTAATCCTTGTAAATCTTCTGCTGATTATACAGCGAATACTGAATGAATTTGGATTGATCAAATGGATTCTGAAGCCGTTTATTCCATTGTTGCGAATTATGGGATTGCCTGCAAACACCGGATTTTTGTGGATGGTGGCCTATACGCTCGGGCTTTCATACGGCGGAGCTATCATGATCAGTCAGGCGGAAGAAGGCAAGTTAAGTAAAGAGGATGCTGATTTGCTGAACCACCATATTGCAGTTTCTCACTCACAGCTTGAAGATCCGCTTTTATTTGTGGCAATAGGCTATCCTATCTTTATCCTGATTTGGCCGCGTGTACTACTTGCAATTTTTTTTGTCTGGGTAAGGCGGTTTGAAATTTGGTTCAAAATGGCGCATAAAAAAACAAGTTTCAGAAGGAAATTGACCTTTTGAAACTTGTTTTGGGATTTTAAAAGATTCGTTAAATATTATTGTCCCTGCATCCTTTTGGCGCGTTCTTCTGCTTGCTGTTTGCGATAGGCATCTAATTTGACGCCTTGTTCAGGAGTTAAAACTTCTTTTAATTTTTTGTCGGTTTCTTCACGCATTTTGGTCATTGTTTCACGCATTTTATTGCGATCCATATCTCCGCTTTCACGCATTTTTGCAAATGCTTCCGATTGTTTTTTCTGTGCTTCGGTAACAATCGGTGTAATCTTGGCAACATCATCCGTTGATAAACCTAAAGCGGTCGTTAGACCAGTTATCTCTCTTTGAAGCCGCTCGGCAGGATCGCCTCCGGGTTGAGCAAAACCTGAACCGACAGCCATAATGGCAACTAAAATAATCAATGCTAATTTTTTCATAATTTAAAATTTAAAGTTCGAGCGTTAGACAACATTATCTTCATTTGGTTTAACCTGAAAAAAATAAAAAATCCCCTCCGAAAACCATTTCCGAAGGGGATCACACACAAACAAATCACTAAACCAACCTTATTTTATCTCTTGTATTTTTCCTTTAACATTTACCCGTCCCGAAACGGTTTCAGTAGTTTCGGCATTGGTCGCACCTGTAAATCCGGGCTGTTCGCCGCCCACAGCAATTGTAAACCAGCCGGGCTCAACTACCTGTTTGTCTTTGTTGTTTATCATTGAAAGTTGACGTGGTTCAAGGGTAAACTCTACGGTTTTCGATTCGCCCTTTTTCAGGGATACACGTTTAAAACCTTCCAGTTGGCGAATAGGGCGCGGGCTTGAAGCTTTTTCGTCGGTGAGATACAATTGCACCACCTCTTCGCCATCGCGGTCGCCGGTATTGGTAACTTTAACTGATACATTGATTTTATCGCCCACTTTTGCTTCAGCAGGAATACTTAAATCTGAATACTTGAAATCAGTATAACTTAATCCGAATCCGAAAGGATAAAGCGGTTCTTGTCGGAAGTAGCGGTATGTGCGGCCTTCCATATCGTAATTTTCGAATGCAGGCAACTGCTCAACTGATTTGTAATAAGTTACAGGCAAACGTCCTGCCGGATTGTAATCACCAAAAATTACATCAGCAACGGCATTTCCACCCTGTTGTCCGGGATAACCGGCGGTCAGGATGGCGTCCATGTTTTCGGCAGCATAATTGACTGAAAGTGCACTTCCGTTAATCAGTACCAAAACGATTGGTTTCCCGGTAGCTTTTATAGCTTCCATCAGGTCGCTCTGTGTTTTTGGCAAGTTGAGGTGAGTTCGGTCGCCACCTTTAAAACCATCCACCTGAATGGGCATTTCTTCGCCTTCCAACCTTTGGTTCAGCCCCAGGACAAGTACAACTACATCCGACTTTTTAGCGCCTTCAACAGCCTGTGCCAGCATGTTTGGTTGCGGAGTTGCCCACAACAAACGGGCATCGCCATCGCCATGGTAATTGCGGTAATCGAAAACCAGTTTGTAGCGCTTCCCTGCTTCCAGTTTCATTTCTTTTGAACCATGAAAGGCATGATGCTCGCTATCGCCAGCTAAAAGTTCCTTTCCGTCCAGGTAAATTTTGAAAGATGGCATACTCCAGCCACCAATTTCGTATTCGCCTGTTTGTGGTACTTTCAGGAAAGTTGTCCAACGAACACTAAAATCATCAACCGTTATACGTGGATCGGGCGAACCGGCTTCCCAGTAAAAATCAATATTGTCATCAATTTGGGTGAAAAGTGGCTGTCCTTCCAGTTTATTGTTGGCAAAATATTCGCCAAATGCGCCTTGTTTCCCGTCTTCAGTTTCAAGATAAATTGATGGAATTGGAACCAGTTTAGAAATTCCGTCGGCCAACTCGCTGCCTTGCGCATAAATCACCTCGGTTTGAGGCGCTACTTTGTTTTTTATTCCCTGAAGGACTGTTACCGGATTCGAAGGAATACCGTTGTAGTTGCCCCACAATGATTCAATCTCATCGGCATTTGGGCCAATAACTGCAATGCGTGTCAGATTTTTCTTCAGGGGCAATGCTTTGTTGGTATTTTTCAGCAGAACGATACTTTTTTGAGCGGCAACACGCGCCAAATGATCGTTGGCCGGATTGTTATTTACTGAAAAAGGAATTTGCGCATACGGAACTTTTTCGTCCGGATCGAACATTCCAAGTTTGAAACGGGCAGTCATTAAACGACCAACCGAAACATCAAGATCTTTTTCAGTGAGTAATCCACGTTTCACAGCTTCGGGTAAAGCTTTGTATGTGGCGCCACATTCGAGATCAGTTCCTCGCAATACAGCGAGGGCCGCAGCTTCGGCTTCGTCTTTGGCAATTTTATGGTATTGCCAAATATCTGAAATCGCCCAGCAATCGCTCACAATATAACCCTGAAAACCCCATTCGTTGCGTAAAATTCCTGAAAGTTCGGTACTGGCGCAACAAGATTCTCCGCGAAAACGGTTGTAGGCGCCCATGATGGAATATACGTCGCCGTCAACTACCAATGTTCGGAACGCTGGCAAATACGTTTCACGGAAATCGCGCTCGCTGATGTTTGCATCAAATACGTGGCGTAAAGGTTCAGGCCCTGAATGAACCGCGAAATGTTTGGCAGTTGCCACAACTTTCAGATAATTTGGATCGTCGCCCTGCAAACCTTTTACGAATTGAAGACCCATTTGTCCGGTTAGGAAAGGATCTTCGCCATAAGTTTCGTGTCCACGGCCCCAACGCGGGTCGCGAAAAATATTGATATTGGGTGACCAAAAAGTCAATCCCTGATAGATCTTCCGAAGTCCGCGGCGTGCAAATTCGTGGTGCTTGGCGCGTGCCTCGTCCGAAATTGCATTGGCTACGGTATGAACCAATTCAGTATCCCAGGATGCAGCAATCGAAATAGACTGTGGAAATACGGTTGCATAACCGGCCCGGGCAACACCGTGTAAAGATTCGTTCCACCAGTTATACTCCGGAATTCCGAGTCGTGTGATGGCCGGCGAATTATATATCATTTGATCTATTTTTTCCTGAAGGGTCATTTCAGAAAGCAGGTTTTCAACCCTTTCCTGTGTAGATAAACTGGTGTTTTGAAATTGAAATTTTGTCTGCGAAACTGCCAGCATGGGCAGGGCAATGAGTAAAAGTATATACGATAGGTGTTTCATAAATGGTATGATTTAATTGTACTGGTCTGGTCTGGTCTGCAAAAATATAAAATGAAAAACAATTTCCAAATAGAATTTTTGTTTATCATTTTAGTCAGCAAATAATGAATCTGCCTGACTACTCCGTTTTGCGACTGAAAACTGCGACTGATCACTTCTGTTCTGGTTATCCCGTAATTTTCGCCGGAAGTCCTTTTACCAAAACCGGTTTTTCGTTGTGTTTTTTGGGCATGAACATGTCTTTGTAGTTCAAACCGAGCTTTTCTTTCATTTCGAAACAATAATCAATTGTTCCCAAATCGGCACCGGTGTTGTTGGTTCCGAAAGAAAATTTCACTCCGGCTTCTTTTGCTTTACGCAGTATTTTTTCTGAAGGAAGTTTGTATCGTGCATTGATTTCCAGTGCAACATTATTATCTGCCAAAACTTTTACAAATCGGTCGATGCGGGCATCGGTCCAGAGTTCGTCGTATTTTGCAGCAATCACATCAGGAAGAAATGTTGGATTTACATGTATATCAACCGGTTCCTGTGAAATTACACTTTCAATTTTACCAACCAGTTCGTCCATAAATTTTTGTTCATCTTCAACAAAAGCTTCTTCCGGAATCCAAAGTCGCATCCGGCGGCCTTTGTGATCGGTCCAGGTCATACCATCGGTAAATACATAGTCGAATTTGGCGACAGCTTCCGGCGAAAATAAAGTAACCCACTCGCGGCCTTCAGCCTGCATACCCCTGAAAATTGGTTTTGCTCTTACAGTGTCCATATAAGCAGCCAGCGATACATCATCAGTTACCGGGAATTTCAATCCGCAATTGGGCGCAATGCCATAATTAATGCCGAGTTTTACCGAGTTTTCACAGGCCTGTTCAATGGTCAGTCCACCTTTCAGGTGAACATGAAAATCAATCAGCGGAAAGTTTTCGAGCATCAGTTTGGTCACTTTATCGTCCCATTCTTTTGAAACCAGTAATTCGAATTTTTCAGCATTTGGCAATGGCTTAACCTGTATGCTTTTGAAATACACTTTACTCTGTTCATCGTGACATTGCAGGGCAATTCTTCCATTACTGAAAACTTTCAGCTTATCGTTTTTAGGTCGGTAAGGTTCATCAGGCTGAATGTAGTCCACCACTTTTGTTCCGTTGACAAATATCTCGCAACGGTTTTCGACCACCCGGAAATGAAGTTCAAACCATTCGTCATCTTTTACGGTTGGGTAATAAACATTTCGGATTCCATATAAACTTCCGGTTTTTTTTAGTTCCTGAAAATCGCCCGGACGTTCATATGAATTGTCAATCTGAACTTCATAACCTCGCAACAGAGGCCCGTATGCTTGTTCCTGTGTATGAAAAACAATTCCTGAGTTGCTGCTGGGATCGGTTTTAACCATGGCTTTTAACTCGAAATTGCGGAAAACGCCTTTTTTGAAATCTCCGGTATAAAAAAGGTGACTGATTTGACCATTGGCGACCAACAATCCGTCTTCAACCTGGAATGACTCTGGATTTTGATTGGCTGACCAACCTGACAAATCCTTTCCGTTAAAGAGTTCGGTCCATTCGGCTTCTTTTTCCTGACAGGCAGTAAGTAGCAGAACACTTAAAATGATGATCAGATTGAATCTAAATTTTCTCATGGTGTTGTCGTTTGGTTTTTTTGAATTATAGCAAAGGTAAAAATCTAAACTGTAAACATGACTCCGAAACTCCAAAGTTTTGACAGGTCTGACATAATCAATTGATTAGATTTTATTTATTCGGATAAACAAAATCGAAAAGATTATCGTATATTTCATTTTTAAAAGTTTGTCAAATATATCCCTGCCATTTGTCCCGAGAACAGTTCGCCTATTGGCAGGAACAAAACGTAAAAGAACAATGATAAAAGCAATTATCTTCGACATGGATGGAGTGCTGGTGGACAGCGAGCCATTTCACATTGAAATTGAAAAGCAACAATTCCTCCAGAGTAAGTTGTCTGTTTCGAACGAAGAGCACCTTCGATACATGGGCGTTGCGTCAGATGTGATGTGGAAGGAAATTGCAGAACGTCACTCAATCAATGTTTCAGTCGAAGATTTAATTGAACAATTCAAGATTAAAAGTATCCAGTATTTTTCTGAATTGGAAGAAATTCCCGTTATGCCCGGACTTATAGACCTTCTGGAAACACTTAGCCGGAAGAACTTTCCGATGGCAGTCGCCTCTTCTTCTTATCCTGAAATCATTAAAATAATCCTTGAAAAGACTGGCCTTCGGAAGTATTTCAAGGTGGTTGTCAGCAGTCAGGAAGCAGGGAAAAGCAAACCGGAACCGGATGTGTTTTTACTTGCCGCCCGGAAATTAGGAATACCTGCGAAAGAATGTGTGGTTATTGAAGACTCCGCAAATGGCATCAAAGCCGCCCAGGCAGCCGGAATGAGTTGTGTTGCCTATCAGGGTTCAGGAGCAAATTTCCAGAGCCAAAAAGAGGCAGACGCAATTGTAAAAAGTTATGCACAATTAGATATGATGCTTTAATTTCATCAATATCCCAGGTCTTTACCTTTCCTAATCGCTGGTATTCCATATTGCATCCACGTCGGCATTTGTTCGCCTTTCAGGTAATGATCGAAAAATTGTTTCATGCGGATGGTCAAATCCATTCGGTTCGCCCAGCTTTCGGCTTTCAGGTTGTGTTCTTCGTTGTTATAGGTCAACATCCAAACCGGTTTGTTCAGGCGACGCATGGCTGTAAAAAGTTCGATTCCCTGATACCACGGCACAGCCCCATCGTTGTCGTTGTGCATGATGAGCAGTGGCGTTTTTATTTTCGGCACATAAAACAGTGGTGAGTTTTCGATGTATTGCAGCGGTTTATCCCACAACATTCCGCCTATGCGGCTTTGCGACTGTTCATATTGAAACATGCGGGAGCGCCCGGATTCCCATCGGATTCCTCCATAGGCGCTGGTCATATTACTGACTGGAGCACCGGCCATTGCAGCGGCAAACATGTTGGTTTGGGTGATGAGCCATGCCGCCTGATAGCCTCCCCAGCTTTGGCCTTGAATGCCTATTTTATTCCGGTCGATAAACGGTGACATGCTACTTACAAACTGGGTTCCGCTAACCACCGCGTCAAAAGCTGATTGGCCGGGATAACCTTCGTCATAAGGGATGTCAGGAACAAAAACAATGTAATCGTTGCTCGCGAAAAAAGTGCGGTTAACAGTTGACCGGGTGGGAGATGGAGCAGTATAAGTATGCAGGTTATCGGCACTTCGTTCGTAAAAATAAACCACCATCGGGTATTTCCTGTCAACGTCAATGGTTTCGGGAAAATACAGCAAGCCTTCAAGCGGTTTTCCGGAGAAAGAATCCCAGTGAACCAAACGGACCACGGGCCAAACGAACGATTTTTGCTGTGGATTGGAATCGGAGAGTCTGCGGCGATGCTCCAACAATTGATTTCCGGTCCACACATCAGGCGATTCGTTAATGTTTTCGCGGGTCCAGATCAGTTGCTCCGCATTTTTGGCCTTTGCCAGTTTTTCAAACTTATAATTTTCCATAACCAGTAAACGGGGTTCGGTGTAGCTTCGGAAATCGGCACTAAAATAACCTCCTGATTTTGTGCGTTCGTCGAAAGCTGAAACAATGACCGGTTTATTGGTATCGATAAATTCCTCTTCCGGATCGAGTTTCTGGTAGCGAAATCTCAGGAAATTTTTTCTTCCGTAGTTTCGGGTGGCACTCATGGGTACTCTGGTACCTTCCAGATCAACCCTCCAAATGTCGTAACGATCGTACAAAAACACAGTTTTGTCGTTTTCTGACCAACCAGCTATCCCGTACGCGTTTGGATCTGCGGGCATATCCCAGCGTTCGTCGAAAAACGAAACCGGAATTTGGGAGCTGAGATCCAGTGTTTCTTTTGAATCGATAGCTGTTGAACGCGAGTAGTAAGTACTGTCGGCAGGATCGTACCAAACAACGTAATTTCCGCCGGGTGATAATGAAACCAGTGATTTATCCTTAATAATTATTCTTTTCGTTCCGGTTTCCACATCAATCAGGTAATAATCTGAATTTGATCTGCCTGACCACGATGATTCCAGTTTGTAGGGTGACGGATCGATTCCCAGCGCAAAACGGCCATTCCCTTTTTGGATGGTTTTAACATCTCGCACAGCAGGGTCGCCCAATTGAATAAATTTGTCTTTTTCGATGAAGTAAACAGCTGCATAGGTGCGTTTTTTTTCTTTTTCCAGATTGACTTTCTGCTCAGGCTGCAACTCTTTGTCTTTCCATGACCAAATGTCGAGTAACGGTTTTTCATCCTCCAAAAGGGAGTCTTTTGACTCGGCTTGCGGC
Organism: Prolixibacteraceae bacterium; assembly: GCA_019459485.1. Classification (GTDB taxonomy): domain Bacteria; phylum Bacteroidota; class Bacteroidia; order Bacteroidales; family Prolixibacteraceae; genus Aquipluma. Next base: position 47,739 of record JAIBEZ010000056.1, on the reverse strand, counting down.
TTTCTGTTTGTTCCGAAGAAAATTCGCTGGCCATTATCCGAAAACGAAAGTTCTGCAAATTCTGAAGGAGCCCAGCCAAGCGGCATTCCTTGTACTTCAGGAATGACAACCGGTTTTGGTTCGCCGGTGGTGAGCGATCCGTAGTACAAACTGAAAACTTTTTCCTTGATCGTATCGGTCGAAAACAGGAATCCGTATTTGCCGCCTTGCTGGTCGGAAGTGATTTTTTTTGCTGTCCCAATCTTATTAAATAGGATGTAAGGGTTTCTTTTGTCGGTGTCGAAAACCACTATTTCGGCTCGATCAAGCGAATCTTTGGTTTGGCGGATAAAAGTTACACTGTGCCCGAGCGGTGCATAGTAGTATTCGGTTACATTCTGAAAGCAAACTGTATCTCCGGAAGCTGCATGAAACAATACCAACTGAAATTTGGATTCTTCCTCTTTTACCTTCTTTTCTTCCGATTTTTTCATGTCTGTCAGGAAAGCTACCCAGCGGGCATTTTCTTTCGGAATTGAATACTGTTTCAGGTTGGGGAATGCATAAGCTTTGTGCCGCCTGTTGACCAGCACTCCCAGACTGTCTTTGGGCATTTCCTCCTTTTTGAGCTTTTTCTTTTTTGCACTTCTGATCGAATCTTCGGGCTGTTTGATTTTGTAAACGATGAAGTCAGACTCAGGAGAGAACCGGGCATCAAAACCCCTGCTGAGTGTATCTGTTTTTTTTCCATCGGTCGATTTTACGATCAGGTTTCCATCGCCTTTTTGCGGATTAAGTTCGAAAGCAGCCAGTTTTCCATCGTTTGAAACAATGGGTTTATTCAGCACTTTCCATGCGGCAAAGTCGTCAATTGACAGTGGTTTTTTATCTGTTTTCTGGGCATTCAGGTTCAGCGTAAAGAAAAAAGTGCAAATCAGAAATATTAAGCCGGCTCGTTTCATAAAAGATCTTTCAAAGTTGGATTTCAAAGATAACATTTGAACTGCTGTTTAGATAGCAGTTGTCAAACATTAAAACAGGCCAGACTGGTTTTACCATTAAAAGAGCGAGACAACTTTTCATGCAACCGCTGTCAGGTTAAGTGCTGCAACCGTTTCTGTTTTTTTCTATCTTTGGTGAAGCAATCAAAATTATATGAGAACGAATTTAATTCTTAAAAAGATAAGCAAAGCGATCCATTCCAATGATCCTCATGCGGAAGCTATTCTCTTTGGTTCACGGGCAAGGGGTGATAATGGGGAAAATTCCGACTGGGATATCCTTATATTGGTTGATAATGAAAGTGTTACCAATGAAATTGAGGATAAATTTAGGGATGAATTGTATTCGATTGAATTGGAATCAGGACAAATTATTTCGACATTTATTTATTCAAAGGACTACTGGAAAAATAGTCTAAAGTATTCTCCTTTATATAATAATGTAACCACAGAAGGCATTCGCATATGAGTATTGAAAATCGTGAAGAGTATATTAAATACCGGTTTCAACGAGCAGTTGAATCATACGAAGAAGCTTTGATATTAGCGGATAACCAGCGATGGAATGCAGTTGTTAACAGGTTGTATTATTCTTGTTTTTATGCTGTAGTAGCGCTACTGCTCAAAAATAATATTGAAACACAAACTCATGACGGTGCAAGAACTCAATTTGGACTCAATTTCGTTAAGCCCGGAATAATTGAAACAAAATACGGAAAACTATTCTCCAAGCTTTTCGATTACAGACAAAAAGGAGATTACGGAGATTTGTTTGATTATGATGAAGCATTGGTTTCTCCTTTGATCATACAGGTTAAAGAATTTATTGAGGAGTTGAAAAAAGTAACTTTTGGGTAATCTTTAATCAATGAATTGCCACCTTATTTCTTTACAAATCCAGCCATTCTTTAAACCCAGCCACTTTGTCGCGGCTCACAATGATACTTTCCTCATTAGGTTTTTTCAATTTGATTTTCAGGCGGCTGTTTGAATAAACAACAATGTCGGCCATCGATTGATTGCTGAGTATGTATTTTCGGTTGATGCGGAAAAATTTCTGCTCGTCAACCATTTCCGAAATACGGTCGAGCGAATAATCAACCAGGTAAGTTCTGAAATCGGCTGTACACAGGTAGGTCGCTTTTTCGAGGCTGTAAAAAAAGAGAATATCCTCCACCGGAATGGATTTAAGGTGTTCGCCCACTTTAATCACAAACCGGGTTTTGTATTGTTTCCTGATCATTTCCTTCACTTTGTTCAGTAACTCAATTGTAATCGGTGGAGCCGACTGAACATTGCTGATTTTGTTACTGAATTTATGGAAAGCGGTTTCCAACTCATTGTAGGCAATCGGTTTCAGCAGGTAATCAACACTGTTTACCTTGAAAGCTTTTATGGCATATTCCTCATAAGCCGTGGTGAAAATCACCGGACAAGGAACTTTTACGCGTTCAAAAATCTCAAAGCTCAAGCCGTCGGCCAGTTGAATGTCCATAAACGCAAGGTCGGGCGCGGGATGTTGCTGAAACCATTCTGCAGCGCCACTTACCGAATCAATTACAGAAAGAATCGAAATTTGCGAATCAAATTTCAGAATTAGCTGCCGAAGCCACTCAGCAGCCGGCTTTTCGTCTTCAATGATGAGTACTTTGTACATGGTTTAATCGGTTAAAAGAGGAATACTTACCCGAAAATGCTCTAAATTGAAATTGATTGTCATATTCTTTTCGGTAAAAAATTTGTATCGGTCACTAATATTCTGAATCCCGGTTCCGGAACCTTCTGATCCGGATTTTTTCTGAAGCTGGTTTTCCACAACGAGAAACTCATCGTCAGTAGTAAAAATGCGAATCTGCAAAGGCTTTTTATCTGAGATTTCGTTGTGTTTGATGGCATTCTCAACCAGCATTTGCACGGACAAAGGAATGACCTTGAAATTTTTGGAGCTGACATTGATTTGCACATCCAGGTTGGTTTCGAACCTGATTTTTTGAAGAAAAATATACGATTCCAGAAATTTCAATTCAGTTTCGAGTGCCACCAGTTCCTGGTCTTTTTGGTCGAGCACATAGCGGTAAACCTCCGAAAGCTTCTTCACAAATTCAATCGCTTTATCGGGATTGGTGCTGATGAGCGAAGTCAGTGAATTCAGGTTATTGAAAAGAAAATGCGGGTTTACCTGGCTTTTCAGGGTTTCGTATTGCAGCGCCAGTTGTTCGCGTTTGAGTTTTTCCTGCTGAACGGCGGACTCTTTCCAGTTTTTAAAAAACATGATAGCGTTGGAAATCAGTGAGCCTGCAAAAACAAAAAGAAACGCAACCTTTGCCATAAAATAGCCTGTTTCCCAAAAATAGGCAGAAGTGATTTTTTGTTTCCAAAAGAAACCCGTTATCAGTATGGCGACTACGATGAGGATTGAAGAGAACCCAATAGTGACTAAAAATTGCACGATAAGCCGTTTTAACGGGAAATGCAGCCATGGCAGTTTTCGATCAAGTGTGCTGATCATAAATGAAAGTCCAAGCGCAAAAGAACCTCCCAATACAACTGAATTTATCGAACCATAAAGAAACATTTGTCCGGTAAGTTTATCTCCTTTAAGAGTAAAAAGCATGATCAGGCTTCCTATTGCAATCAACAACAGAATAAAAGCAGGAACCTGCCATATCAGTTTTTTGAGTTGGATTTGTTTTTCAGTCATTGGTCAGGAGTCGATGTTAGATTTTTCGAAATTACAGAATAAAATTACAACATGATTGAAACGAGGAAGATTACCTGCCTCACAAACGGCGATTTGATGGGTGTTGATTCATATTTACCGGCTTCATTCGGTGTGTCCGAAAAATTGTAGCCATAAATATTGTCAAATCCGGCCAGATTATTAACCATCAGGTGCAGTACCGATTGTTTTCCAAATAGTTCAGTTAGGTAGGTCAAGCCTAAACTGATGTCGTTGTAGGACTGGGTTTTGGCATTCATGAAACCCGAAAAGTTTGGATCGTGATAGGGTCGGCTGCTGGCAAACGAATAAGTGACCGATGCATACGTCCGGAGTGTTGGAAGAAATCGTTTGTAAACCACCGATAAGTTGTGTTCAGACACATAATTCGGAACAGCCGTCATCTGGAAATCTTTGTAATTGCGCCGGGCGTTGATCCACGAATACGAAATCCAGTAGTCGGTTAAATCAAAGGTTTCCTTGTCGCGCCAGAAAATGTCGATTCCCTCTGCATATCCGCTTCCGGAGTTGTTGTAATCCAAAGGATTGGTTGCCAGTGGCTGGTTGAATTTCACCAGATTGCTGTATTTTTTCAGGTAACTTTCTATTCTGAAGGTTTTCAAATCCGTCATGTATTGCCAGGTCATCACTGCATGTTGTGATTTTTCAGGATTTAGCTGAGGTGCAAACTTCAGGTAATCGTCCTCCGGATTTTGGTAAAACTGACCACACGCGAGCGAAACCTGACTGTGTTTTCCGGTTTTGTATGCTCCTGAAAAGCGAGGAACCAGTGTCGTTCCTTTCAGGAGTGAACTATTTTCGAGTCTTGCCCCAAAACGGGTTGCAAATTTTTTAGAAAGTTTGTATTCCATCTCGGCAAAGCCCGAAAGTTGGTTATTGGTGAAAGGTAACCGGTAATTTCCATCCATTCTGATTTTTTGTTCGTACGAAAAGTTTACCCAATCGCCGCCAAATTTCAGTTCTGTCTGTTCGTTCAGAAAATGGCTGAACCCCAGTTTCGCCTGAAACATTTTTTTATTTGTGGCGACCTGATCATTGTCCATGTCAATCTTTTGGTGGTCGTAATTCAGGGCCACTCCTGATTTAACCATCCATTTTTCGCCCAGCATTTCGTTGTAGGTATTGTTCAGATATACAGTATTGCTGTTCAGCGAAATGTTTTGTTTTATACCTGTTTGTGTGTTGGGATAAAGAATTCCGCTGGTGCTGTTGTTGAATGTTCCAAAGAATTTGATCATTCCGGTTTCGCTGGTTTTGTGGCGGTACATCAAGGTTCCGTCAACTCCAACCGGACTTTTGATCCAGTCAACCTGCTGTTTGTTGATCACATTCGAAAGTCCTCCGGTGACATAATCGCCACTGAGCGAAAGAGATGACTTCTCCCTGCATTTGGTTGTTGAGGCCATCACCCCGACGGTCATAATTGAAATGCTGGATTGATCTTCGGTTTCTACAGAATTGGTTTTCATATCCACAATGGAAGACAAGGCCTGTCCGTATTCGGCTGAATAGGCACCCGTGCTGAACAAAGTTCCGCTGAAAAGCAAAGGCGAAAAACGGCCGCGGGTTGGCATATCAGGCATTTTTGACATGTACGGCGATGAAACCAGCATTCCGTCCATAAACGTTTTGGTTTCGTAGCCTTCGCCACCCCTGACGAAAACCCTTCCGTCTTCGCCCACTTTCTGGATTCCGGGCAACGTGCCAAGTGCGCCGAAAATATCGCCCTGTGCGCTGGGTGTTGTGGCAACATCAAACATCCGAAGAATAACTGCTTTCTTCTCGTCACCCGCTTCGAATGATCCGGCATTGATCACCACTTCGTCAATCTGATCGTCGGATTCCTGCAAAACAATGTTCAGGCTAATGGTTTTCGCACTGTCCAAATCCAGCTTCCGGAGAAATGGTTTGTAGCCAATAAATGTAACTGAAAGCTGTTGAACGCCTTTCCGGCTGGTATTAAAACTGAAATTGCCCAGACTGTCGGCCGTGGTTCCGTCGTAGGTTTCCTGAAGAAAAACACTGGCTCCTGAAAGCGGTAGTTTTTTTTCATCGGTAACCTTACCTGAAATTGTGACCTGTGCAAAAATACCAGTCTGAAGCAACAGTAAAAATGATAAAATGAATATGGTTTTCATGGCTATTTTTTCTTCAAAATAACGGCGGAAATGGACGAAGAAAAAGTTTAAATGACCGGATCGTTGTTTGGTCAGGATGAATCGTAAAATAAGGAGATGAATTTAATTGGGAACTTAACAAAAACCTTCACTCAGAAACAATTTATAGACTTCTGAACAGTTAATTATAGCAGAAATATTATTTTTGCCGGCATGAGGTCAATTAAATCATTTTTATTCCAATTCCTTCTGATTTTAAGTGCTGCAAGCGTATTTGCACAAAGCAACAATGCCACTTTATTTGGAAAAGTAACCGACGAAACCGGCAAACCTGTTGAGCTGGCAAACATTTCACTGAAAAATTCGACCATCGGTACCGTTTCGAACCGAGATGGGGAATATCTCTTGCGCATTCCTGCAAAAAAATCGGTAGTTATTGCTTATTCAATGATTGGATACCAGATGGTTGAGAAAACAATCACCGCTACTGAAGAGCAACGGATAAACTTCGATGTTGTTCTGCGTCAAATTAATCAGGAAATTGGAGAAGTTCAGGTGACGGAGCACAGGCGCAAAAAAACGAACATGGACCGGATTGACTCCAAATTCCTTACCAGCATTACCGATGCCGGAACCGGTGGGGTAGAAGCGCTGATAAAAACACTCCCCGGAGTATCGACCAACAACGAGTTGAGTTCACAATATTCTGTAAGAGGTGGAAATTTTGATGAAAACCTTGTGTATGTAAATGATATCGAGGTTTATCGGCCAATGCTCATTCGCGCGGGTCAGCAGGAAGGCATGAGCTTTATTAATTCTGACATGGTTTCGTCCATCGAATTTTCGGCTGGTGGTTTCGATGCAAAATACGGAGATAAAATGTCGTCGGTACTTGATATCAAATACCGAAAACCTACTGAATTTGCAGGTTCTGCATCCGTCAGCCTTTTGGGCGGTTCGCTGCAACTGGAGGATTTGAGCAAAAACGGCAAATTTTCGCACATTACCGGAATTCGATACAAAACAAACCGATACTTGCTGGGTACGCTCGATGAAAAGGGAGAATACAATCCGCGGTTCATCGATGCCCAAACGTATCTGACCTACAAATTCAGCAAAGCATTCGATATTTCGTTTCTGGGCAATGTGGCTCAAAATCAATATAATTTTGTTCCGCAAACGCGTAAAACAAGTTTCGGTACCTGGAACCAGGCATATAACGCAACCGTTTATTTCGAAGGTCAGGAAGTAGATCGATTTGCTACTTCCACCGGAGCGCTGGTTGCAAATTACCATCCGGGCGACCGGCTGAACATGAAATTCATCGCTTCGGCTTTTCATTCCAGGGAAGAAGAAACTTACGACATCAGAGGAGACTATTACCTGAATGAACTGGAGCGCAATCTGGGATCTGATAATCTGGGCGACAGTGTTTTGAATATTGGAGTTGGTACTTTTATAAATCATGCCCGCAATTATTTGGATGCCACCGTTTACAGTTTCGAACACAAAGGCGCTTACAACTCGGAAAGCCATTTGATGAATTGGGGAATTAAGGCTCAGATTGAAAAAATTGATGACCAGATGAACGAATGGGTTTTGCGTGATTCAACCGGATATTCATTGCCGCACAAACAGTACGATCCGTCTAAACCTTATGATCCGAATGCTGAACAGGAACTTAAACTTTTTAGCACAACCAACACCGATCATAGCATGAGTTCCACCCGGTTTACGGCTTACATTCAGGATACCTATCAAATACCAATCAACAAAGGAGCATTGTATGCTACCGGAGGGATTCGGGCTCAATACTGGTCGTTTACCGACGAATTTTTTATCAGTCCGCGTGCAACTTTTCGATATTTCCCGGATTGGGATGCCAATTTCGTGTTTCATCTTTCTGGAGGTGTGTACAATCAGCCGGCATTCTACAAAGAGTTGAAAGACCGCAACGGACTAATTTATCCGAATACAAAGGCACAGCGCTCAACCCAGGTGCTTTTCGGAACTGACTATATTTTTCGGGCATGGGACCGGCCGTTTAAGTTCAGTACGGAAGCCTATTTTAAAGTAATGAAGAACCTCACTCCCTATCAGATTGACAATGTTCGCATCCGATATTTGCCCAATCAGACTGCAAACGGCTATGCAACAGGTTTGGATATGAAAGTAAACGGCGAATTTGTAAGCGGAATTGAATCGTGGGCTAGCCTTTCAATAATGAAAACGGAAGAAGACATTCTGAAAGACGGTCATGGTTATATTCCCCGCCCAACCGATCAGCGATTCAATTTCAGTGTATTTTTTCAGGATTACTTCCCCGGAAATCCAACCTGGAAAATGAACCTGACCGCTTTTTACGGTTCGCGCCTTCCAACTGGACCTCCCAACTCGGAGCGATACATGGATCAATTCCGCATTCCTCCTTACCGGAGAATTGACCTCGGCTTTTCCAAGGTACTGATAGATCCGGATCACAAGGATTTCAGGTACAAAGCGTTCAATTCAATCAAAGACATGTGGCTGAGCCTTGAAGTGTTCAACTTGCTGGGCATTAACAATACCATTTCGTACTTGTGGGTGGCCAACAATACCGGCGACTTGTTTGGCGTACCAAATTACCTGACCAAAAGGAAATTAAATTTGAAACTGACGGTAAAATTCTAAAAAATGAAACTAAAAATCTATCAGGCCGATGCTTTTGCTTCCGGACTGTTTAAAGGAAATCCGGCTGCGGTAATTCCTCTTGATGAATGGCTCCCGGAAAATTTGATGCAACAAATTGCTGCCGAAAATAATCTTTCGGAAACCGCTTTTTTTATTCCTGAAGGCGATGATTTTCACATTCGCTGGTTTACGCCAAAAGCAGAGGTAAACCTTTGCGGACATGCAACACTGGCAACGGCTCATATTTTATTCAACGAATTGAATTTTGCCGGAACGCACATTAATTTTAACAGCCGAAGCGGAATGCTGACGGTCAGAAAAATTGACGATAAGTTGCAACTCGACTTTCCTGCTGATTTTGTTCAAGCTGTTGATGCAGTTCCTGTTTTTGCAGAAACTTTCGGCGTTCATCCTTTAGCAACCTTCAAAGGGAGAACCGATTTCCTTTTGCTGTTTGATTCAGAAGAAACAATCCGAAAATTCCAGCCAGACATTTCAATGTTGCTGTCTACCAATGCTCGTGGAATTATCGTCACAGCAAAAGGCAAAGACGTAGATTTTGTAAGCCGCTTTTTTGCTCCGGCAGTGGGTGTAAATGAAGATCCTGTGACCGGCTCAGCACATACAACTTTGATTCCTTTTTGGGCAAAACGATTCAACAAGACCGAATTGACCGCACTCCAACTTTCAGAAAGAGGTGGGCAGCTTTGGTGCAAACTTGATGGGGAAAGGGTTTTGATTGCCGGAAAAGCGGTTACTTATTTAAGAGGCGAGATTGAGGTTTGAATCAGATTTTGTACTTTTATACTTCATATTCAAGAGAAAAGGCTGCCATGAAGAATGCAATGCAATATATTGTTGACGAGCACGGAGTAAAAACTTCAGTTGTTGTACCATTTCATATCTGGGAAAAAATCAATTCTGACTACAAAAAACTTCAGAATAAACTTGAGGTTTTGTTAGCAATAAAAGATGGATTGAGTGAAATAAAAGTTGCTAACAAAAAGTATGAAGAATTTCAAACGCTATCAGACTTTCTGAATGAAAGTGACAGTTAGAATTGCCAAAAGCTTTAAAAGGCAGGCAAAACCGCTTCTAAAGAAATATCCTTCCTTAACCAGAGAATTATTTCAACTTGGATTGGACCTGAAAGATAATCCCAGGATGGGAACTCCGCTTGGAAATGATAGCTATAAAATCCGATTAGCGACAAAAAGTAAAAACAAGGGTAAAAGTGGGGGTTTAAGGGTAATCAGTCATCTTGAAACAGAAATTCTGGGCATTGCTGAATTTGATGGCGAAAATATAACTGTTATCCTCATTTCAATTTATAACAAAGGCGAAACAGCAACAATTTCAGACAAAGAATTACAGGAATTAATTAAGAACATTAATTAAACTGAGCTGAATCTCACCACCTGATCTCCTCAAAAACTTTCTTTCCACCCACTTGTTTTCCTTGCAATACAAAATTTGGAAAACATGCAAGAAGAAAAATATACCAACGAACTGATTCACGAAACATCGCCGTATTTGCTGCAACATGCGCACAATCCGGTTAACTGGCAGCCGTGGGGCGAAAAGGCGCTGAATCAGGCAAAATCGGAAAACAAACTTTTGCTCATCAGTATTGGCTACTCAGCTTGTCACTGGTGCCACGTGATGGAGCACGAATCATTTGAAGATGCCGATGTTGCCCGCTTAATGAACGAACATTTTGTGTGTATTAAAATCGATCGGGAAGAACGCCCTGACATCGATCACATTTACATGACAGCCGTGCAGCTATTAACCGGACGTGGTGGCTGGCCGCTCAACGCGATTGCTCTGCCTGATGGACGCCCGATCTGGGGCGGAACATATTTCCCAAAAGACAGTTGGGTGGAAGCATTGAATGCGGTCTCTGTTTTTTATGACGAAAATCTTGAAAAAACAGTAGAATATGCTGAAAAGATGCACCGGGGAATTGAGCAAAATTCGCTGACTTCTGTTTCAAACAGTCAAGCGAATTCAGATCCATTGTTGCTGCCAACGCTTCTTTCAAAATGGAGCAATCAGTTCGATACCAAAAATGGAGGTACCAAAGGCGCTCCGAAGTTTATGCTTCCAAACAACTGGCAGTTTCTGCTTCGCGCAGGGCAGCAATTTCAGGATGAAAAAATATTGGATCAGGTAAAACTGACCTTGCAAAAAATGTCGTTTGGCGGGTTGTACGATCAGATTGGCGGTGGTTTTGCCCGCTATTCGACCGACGAAATCTGGAAAGTTCCGCACTTCGAGAAAATGCTTTACGACAATGCACAATTACTCGGGTTGTATGCAAATGCTTTCAAAACAGAACCGAATCCAAACTATAAACAAGTAATGGTGGAAACGGTGGAATTTTTGAAACGGGAGTTGCTTTCTCCTGAAAATGGATTTTATTCGGCGCTCGATGCCGATAGCGAAGGCGAAGAAGGGAAATTCTACGTCTGGACGAAATCGGAACTCGAACTGATATTAAAAAATGACTTTGCTCTTTTCAGCGAATACTTCAATGTGAATTCGCTGGGATTTTGGGAGTACAATCAATACATTCTGCTGCGGACGGAAGAAAATGCATCGTTTGCCACCAGTCATCAACTTCAGGAAAAAGAGCTTGAAGCTAAACTGAAAACCTGGAAATTGCAGTTGCTTACCGAACGCGAAAAAAGAATTCGCCCCGGACTTGATGATAAAATCCTGGCTTCGTGGAATGCAATGACCATAACCGGGTTGCTCGGTTGCTACAATGCAATGGGGCAGGACGAATACCTTCAGTTAGCGTTGAAAAATGCAATGTTCCTGAAATCAAAAATGATTGGTGATGACGGTCGTCTCCTTCACTCATATAAAAACAATCAGGCCAAAATCAACGGTTTCCTGGAAGATTATGCTTTTGTTATAGAAGCATTTACCGCAATTTTTGAATGCACCAGTGAGAAAAGCTGGCTCGATGAGGCTGCCCGTTTAACAAAAATTACACTGACTGAATTCTTTGACACTGAAAAGAATGTCTTCAGTTTTACATCCAATGATCAGAAGGATCTGATTACGCGGACTTATGAAATTCACGACAATGTGATTCCTGCGTCAAACTCCGTCATGGCGAAAAATTTATTCAGGCTTTCGTATTTACTCGATCGGCCTGAATACCTGAAAACTGCCCGCGAAATGCTTGATTTGGTCAGTGGCAATATGGTTGATTATCCTTCAGGTTACAGCAATTGGTCGCAACTGATGCTGGATATGACCGGAACTCATTTTGAGATTGCAATTATCGGCGAAAATGCATTGAATTTGTTAAAAGCGCTACAGATAAACTATTTGCCTCAGGTTGTTTTTTGCGCCGGAACTTCGGAAAATGATTTGCCTTTATTGGTAAACAGATTCGTAGCCGGGAAAACGCTGATTTACATTTGCCAGGATAGTAGCTGCCAACTTCCGGTTCAAACGGTGGAGGAAGCGCTTTCGATAATCAGAAAGAAATAGTGATCAGTATTCAGTTTCAGTAAACAAAAGACATTTAATAACTTACAGTATGAATCGCAAACTTGGTATATACATCGCCATGAGTTTGGATGGATACATTGCCAAACAAGATGATGATATCAGCTTTCTAACGGATGTTGAACAGGAAGGTGAAGATTACGGCTATTCGAAGTTTATCGAAACAATTGATGCAGTAATTCTTGGGCGAAAAACTTACGACAAAATCCTCGCAATGGGCATTGATTGGCCTTATGGCGATCGGAAGGTGTTTGTTTTAACCCGCACACCAAAGCCTGATTCAGGCAATATTCAATTCTGCTCCGGAAATTTACCTGAACTTATCTCAACCCTGAAAAGTCAGAAAGGAAAGAATATTTATTGCGATGGCGGAGCCGAAACCATTCATCAGTTGCTTCAGGAGGATTTGATCGACGAGTTGACTATTTCAATTATTCCGGTTTTGTTGGGTGATGGAATCCGGCTGTTTAAGGGCGGTCTTCAGGAGCAAAAGCTTCAACTTATTAATGTAAAATCGTTTGAGAAAGGGCTGGTTCAGATGCACTATGTCAGATGATAAATTGACTAATAAAAAATCCCGAAACCTTCTTCAGATTTCGGGATTTTTTATGCTTGCATCGACTGCATCAGAACTGATGGTAAATACTTTCTTCCAGATATGGATGGTTTTTCGGAACAAGGCTGGCTTTCGACAAAGTGTTCGTAACTACCAGTGTAAACAAACCAAGGAATCCGAGATAAGTGCCAATTTCCAGCAAGCCGAATTTGGCTTCGTGAACCACAGCCGGCCAGATATAATAATACAATTCTGTGTATTGTCCAATGATTAAAACAATGATTACAGGAAGTATATAAACTTTACTTCTGGATGTCATTCGGGGCATCAGGAACAGGAACGGAATGAACCAGTTTATTACGATGTTGGCATAAAACAGCACCCCAAAAGCTCCCTGCGAGCGATTAACGAAGAAGATTGTTTCTTCAGGAATATTTCCGTACCAGATAATCATGAATTCGACAAAATTGAAGTAACCCCAAACGATGGACAGCATAAAGATGTATCTCGAAAAATCGTGCAGGTGGCTGCGGTTCAACATTTTCAGATGTCCTATTTTATGCAGAATAATAACTATCAGGGTAATTACTGTTGAGGCATGCAAAAAAGCAGCAATAAAGCTTTTTGCCGCAAATAAAGCGCTAAACCAGTGAGGTTCGAGCGACATGATCATGTCGATGGCAAAAAGAGTGAAGCTGATGGCGATAATAAATATGATGACCTTCGAATATTTTTCAGAATCGTAAAAATGCTGCATTCCACCTTCCGCGTCCTCTTTCAACGAAATTTTGCGAAGAAGTCTGATCATGATAATCCATAATCCGAAGAACAATACCACTCGAAAAAAGAAAAAAGGAATATTCAGGTAGGGTGCTTTGTGGGCAATTAAAGCATCGGTTTCCGTAATTCCTTCGTGAGACCAATGGAATATTGAGTGCATCCCAAAATACATCAGTATGAAAAATACGGCGGCAACCGGCACGTAAGAGGCCATTGCTTCAGGAATCCTTTTAAAAGCCGCCGACCATCCGGCCTGTGATATGTATTGAATAGCACCGAAGAATGCCGCCCCAATCGCCAGCGAGACAAAGTAATAGTTGTTTAGCAAATAATTGGCCCACGCCCGGTGAGGATCCAATACGAAACCCACAACGATTGAGATTATTCCGATGGCGATTAATCCAAACAAAATATTCTTAAATTTTTGAGGAACAATCAATTTATCTTCCATTGTATCCATATTTTTCATTCTTCCATTTATATTTTTCCTCTTTTGTGAGGGTTAATTCTTTTTCGTCCGAAAGATTATTCTTGCTCTATAGAAAGCCAATCGCGGACGATCCTTTTCTTTTTTTCATTTTCCCGGGGTTGCGTTCGTTCCTCTCTTACCCCGGGTTATTGATATTCCACCCCTTCAGGGTGAAAACCACCAATCAAATCTCACCTTTCATGTTCGAACCCGACTTGGAACTTGAAACCTGAAACTTTGAACTTTTCACTGTTTGTGTAAAACTTCCTTAATATACATGGCCACTTTCCACCGATCTTCGGGCCTAATCTGCGAACCATGCTGAGGCATCACTCCAAAGCCAACGCTTATTACGTGATAAATTTCGCCTTCAGGATTATTTCTGATTTTATCGGATAATAAGCTGGCTGGCGGAAACGGATATTTCTTACTGGTGTATAGAAAACCTTTGCCATCTCCCTGATCGCCGTGACAAGTAGTACAATAAATAGCATACACCTGTTTTCCACGTTCCAGATTTTTTGCATTCGATTCGTATGGATTTACCAATGCCACCCCGGCTTCGACCCGATCAGTATCATTCTTCTCATACAGGTAAGGCTCGTACCCCAGCGGAATAGTTCCTTCAACGGGATTCCGCATGGTCTTTCCATCGGCGAAATTGGGATTGGGCGAATAGGTTTCGTAGGCTGGCGATTGCGCCATGTCATCAAAATATTGCCATCCTGTAGTGTTTCGGTCGCGGTCGCACGATCCCAAAATAAGTATCAGGATTAAGGCCGCGAAACTTTTTATGCTGTTTTTCAGATTCATTCGTTGATAATTTATCTCAGTTAGAGGTGGATTCTTTTTCATACACTTCAGAAGCTCCGTTCGACTGGAACAATTGTGTTACTGCCGGAATTTCAATTCCCATTTTTTCCTGATCGAGCAGAATAATAAACTTATCGTCGGTCGCACGGACGTCAATAATATCGGCTGTTTTACCAGGATATATTTTTGACCGGATTGAAAAAGTCAGCAATGTTAAAATTGTAATCGTTAAAATAGTCGCTACGATGGAAACTACGATGAAAGATGGAAATGTATTGAACGGTTTTCCTCCGAAAAGCAGCGGCCAATCAATAACAGCAGCATAATACATTCCCCCGATAATTGCAGTCACACCAAATAATCCATAAAAAAATGCTGCGTGCGAAATGTGTGTTTTGTATTTCATTCCATGCAAAATTTCATGAATCGGATATGGCGTATAAACTTCCTCGATCACAACACCCTTGTCAAGCGCCTTTTGAAAGGCATCTTTCAGCGTATGTTCGTTGTCGAATACGCCCACTAAGTATTTTTTATTCGTAATCATGGTGGTGTCCGGGTTTTAGGTGATCTGTTTGCTGCGTGTTATATTTCGAAATCATCTTTACTTCGCTGATGGCAATCTGCGGAATGTAGCGGAAGAACAGCAGCACCCCGGCCGAAAACATTCCGATGGTTCCTATAAAAAAGCCGATTTCAACCAAAGTTGGTGAGTAGCTTGCCCAGTTTGCAGGAAGGTAATTTTTCGACAGCGAGGTTACCACAATATTGAATCGTTCGAACCACATACCAATGTTGATGAGTATTGAAATGGTGAAAACAATCCACATGTTTCTACGGATTTTCCTGGACCAGAACAACTGCGGAACGACAGCATTAAAGATGAACATCGCCCAGAATTGAAAGGCATATTCGCCGGTTATACGGTTTTTAAAGAATGTAAACATTTCGTATTCGGAACCTGAATACCAGGCAATAAGTATTTCAGTAATGTAGGCAGTACCCATTATGAGTGAAACAAAAACCAACACACGGCAAACAGCGTCCACATGGTTTTCAGTAATAAAGTCACCCATTTTATAAAGCTTTTTCATCAGCGTAACCAAGGTCAAAACCATCGCAAATCCTGAAAAGATTGCACCAACTACGAAGTACGGAGGGAAAAGCGTGGTGTGCCAGCCTGGCTCAACCGAGACCGCAAAGTCGGTGGATACAATGGAGTGAACTGAAACTACCAATACGGCAGCAATTCCACCCAACACAAAGGCCAAACCTTCGTACCGCAACCATTCTCTTGACGAGCCGGTCCATCCGAATGCAAAGAATCCGTAAACTGCTTTCTTGATTTTTGATTTAGTGGTATCGCGGATGGTTGCAAAATCAGGAACCATACCAAAATACCAGAAACTCGCCGAAATAAGCAGATAGGCCGAAATTGCCACAAAGTCCCAGAAGAGCGGTGAGTTAAAGTTCACCCACAACGGACCGCGGGTATTGGGATAAGGAAATACAAAGAAAAACAACCAGGGGCGCCCCATGTGCATCAAAGGGAACAAAGCTGCTGCAAATACAGCAACAACAGTCATCGCCTCGGCTGCGCGGTTGATGGCTGTTCTCCATTTCTGTCGCAATATCAACAGAAATATGGAGAAAGCGGTTCCGGCATGACCGATACCGATCCACCAAACAAAGTTAATAATGGCCCATCCCCATCCGACAGTATTGTTGACTCCCCATGTTCCAACTCCCTGGGTCAGGGTCAGGAAAATACTGTGAGCTCCCCATGCAAACATGGCCAAACTTATCCCCATGGCAGCATACCACCATTTGGGTGTTTTGCCATTGATGGGTTCCAGAATTTCCTGCGAAATCTGACTGAGCGATTTTTCTCCGTCAATTAATTTTCCTCGTACGTCCGTTTTGTACATAATCCGTCCTATTTTCTTTGATTGATGATCATGCGTTTATGTTTCTTACTTTGGTCAGGTAGCCAACCGACGGTAAAGTGTGTAATTCTTCCAGCAAATGGTAGTTTCTCTTGTCTTTAAACAGCTTCGAAATGCGGCTTTCCGGATTTTCAAGGTCGCCAAATACGATGGCATTTCCGGGACACGACTGTGAACAGGCTGTTTTAATTTCGCCCTCGGCAATTGCTCTTCCCTCCAGTTTTGCCACTTGTTTTTTCTCCTGAATGCGTTGAACACACATCGAGCATTTTTCAACAACTCCACGTGAACGAACTGTTACATCAGGATTCAGCACCATCCGGCCCAGATCACTGTTCGATGCATAGTCGAATTTGTCGTTTTTTACGTACTGAAACCAGTTGAACCGGCGAACGCGGTACGGGCAGTTGTTGATGCAATATTTGGTTCCAACGCAACGGTTGTAAGCCATTTGGTTCAAGCCTTCTTCGCTGTGCGGAGTTGCAGCCACCGGGCAGACATTTTCGCAGGGAGCATTTCCGCAGTGCTGGCACATTACCGGCTGAAAGGATACTTTCGGATTTTCAGGATTTTCAGAATAATACCGGTCAATTCTGATCCAGTGCATAATTCTCCGGTTGCGAACCTGTTCTTTTCCGATCACCTGAACATTGTTTTCAGCCTGACAGGCAATGGCACAGTTTCCGCAGCCGGTGCACGAATTCAGGTCAATTGCCAAACCCCAATGGTGCCCATTGTAAACCGGCTCTTCGTACAATGTTACTGCTTTTGATTCGTGTTCGGCTTTCAGTTCGTTTCCTGAAGAAGGATTTTTAATGTAATCATCCAGCGAAGTTTCACGGGCGATTGGTCGGCCTTCCATCAGGTAATGGGTTTGCGAAATGGCCAGTTCAAACGTTTTTCCGGCAACTTTTTCAACTTTTGCTGAAGTCAGATAATACCGGCGAGTCCCATTTTCGGTTCCGACCGAAGGGTAAAGGTTTATGCCTGTCTGATCGCCTACTTTTCCGGCGATTTCGCGGCCATAACCCAATGCTACAGAAATGGTATCTTTTGCTTGTCCGGGTTGGATAAATACGGGCAATTCAATTCCGTTTATGTTGATGACATCTTCATTTTTCAGTCCGTTTTCTTCGGCATACGCCACCGGAACTGCCGCGAAATTGTCCCAGCTGATTTTTGCAACCGGATCGGGTAATTCCTGCAACCAAGGGTTGTTGGCATATTTCCCGTTTCCAAGAGCCACCGTTTCGTACAAGGCAACTTCAATTCCTGAACCTGCACTTTTTATCTGACTGGCAGCCGGTGCAATTCCTTCCGCAGAATAATTTAGTTTCGGCTCCTGAACGGTTTCGAAAACTCCATTCTGCAACGAAGTATTCCAGAACTCGCGGAAATCGGTTATTTCTTTTTGCTTCGGAAATTGTGTTTCATTCCAGAAGTTTTTAATAAAGTCGTGGTATTTTTTATCATTCCCTGCCCACTTCAGCAGTGACTCCTGTGGTGCACGGGCATTAAAAATTGGGGCAATGGTTGGTTGCGAAAGGCTGTAAATTCCTGATTTTGGTTCCAGATCGTTCCAGCTTTCCAGAAAATTGGTTTCAGGCAAAACATACTGGCACAAAGCAGTTGTTTCATCGGGACGTTCAGAAAATGAAACACTCAATCCTGATTTTGGAATTGCCGCTGCAAATTCTTTCCCGAGTGGATGATCGTACACCGGATTGGCCCCCCAAACCAGCAATGCTTTTACTGAACCTGCTTTCAAGTCTGACAACAAACGGTCCATATTCTGATCAACACCTTGTTTCGTTAAAAGCGGTTTGTCCAGCCCGATGGTTTGTCCGTAATTACCCAATAACTGGTTAATTCCGTTTACGAATAACTGAATATTTTCATCGTTGCTTCCTGAAATTACGATGCTGTGATTTTCATTTTCCAGAAGGTCTTTTGCAAGTTCGGCAACATCAACCGACGATTGAACGCCCGAAACCACAGTTCCACCTTTGGCAGCGGCGATCGCATTGTACAATGCCAGTACGATTGCACCTTCTTCCGACGGTTTGATCGGGAAACGAACATCGGCATTCGATCCGCTCAATGTCATTCCTGATTCAAACTGATAATGGCGAAGCATTTCCTTTTGTCCATCCTGCAACTGCCGGGCAGCGGTATATCTTTTTGTGTATTCAACTGTCGACAGCCATGTTCCGAGGAAATCGGCTCCGAAACTGACCACCACTTTGGCTTTGTCGAAACGGTAATCAGGAATAAATGCGGAACCAAAACATTTCTGGTTGGCCAGCAATATTCCCGAAGCAGAAACCGGGTCGTACTGAATCCATTCGGTATTTGGCTGATTTTCGGTAAATTTTTTAATTATTTCGCGGGTTGATGGTGAGATGATGGTTGAACTCAATAGAACAACTTTCCCGTTTTCAGCTTTCAGGCTGGCCAATTGAGCCATTATTTCTTCGTCGGCTTTTTCCCAGGTGATTTCGGCTCCCGCTTTTAAAGGGCCTTTGAGACGCGCGTCATCATACAGGTTCAGAACCGAAGCCTGCATCCGGGCACTTGTTCCGCCCTGAGAGATGGAACTTAATGTGTTTCCCTCAATTTTAATTGGCCGGCCATCTCTTACTTTTACGATGATACTCCCGTATTCATTTGCATCGAAGTAGGAAGAAGCATAATAATTGGCAGTTCCGGGATTAATCTCGTCGGGTTTTACCAGATATGGAATGGCTTTATCGATAGGCCTCTTACAACTCGCAATAATAGAAGCAGCTGCTATACCGAAGCCAAATGTTTTCAGGAAATCGCGTCGTGATGCAGCATTCAAATCATTGTCGCCTCTCATCAACATGCTCTTCTGTTTGGCTTCTTCGCGCACCTCTACCCGGCGTAGTTCCTTTGGATTGGCAAGTTCTTCAATACTTCTCCAGTATGTCTTCATCGACTATATTTTTTCTTTTTTTATTACTACAATTCAAATCTTGAAATTGGCATCCATCTTTCCGTCCGAAAGATTGCTATCGCCTTTATCAACATTAGCTCGCGGACGGGTTTCGCTTTATTCATTTTATTCCGTTGCCTAAAGGCGAACGGCAAAGGATATTGCAACTATTCAGAGTTGAGCAATTAACTCTTCAAACGCGAAGCGTCAAACATTTCAAACCCTTTTTAACTTTTCTAATAGTGGCACCTCATACAATCGTTTGCTCCGATATTAACTGCGCGGATGGTATCAATTCCTCCACCTTTCAGCTGATCGTGCAATTTCATGTAATTATCGTAATAGGCATTGTCCATGAAATTAACTTCGGTATCGCGGTGGCAATTGACACACCAGCCCATTGATAAATCGCTGTGCTGACGCATAATATCCATTTCCTCAACTGGTCCGTGACATTGCTGGCAATCAATCTTTCCTACGCCGACATGTTGAGCATGACTGAAAAATACATGATCGGGTAAATTGTGAATTCGGGTCCATTCAATCGGATTTTTCGTTTCGTATGCATCAACCACCTTTGCAATTTCAAATTTTCCTGAATTGGTTCCTTCACGCACAAGTACATGGCAATTCATACATAATTCAGTTGCAGGGATACCCGCAGATTTTCCGAATTCTGCAGTATGGTGACAGTATTTACAATCTATTTTATTGTCGCCTGCATGAACTTTGTGCGAAAATTTGATGGGTTGATCGGGAGCATAATCCTGCGATCGTCCTAAATCAATGGCTGCAGTTGCCACCATTTTTACCTGAAATCCAAGCGAAACAATTAGAATCAGTACAGAAACAGCACGGTATTTTATTTTGTGGAAGAAAATAAGATCAAGCAAAGCAAAGGTGATCAATAGTCCCAGCAAAATGAACAACATGATCTGATTAAGGGTTGGCCCTGCTGATGGTGGACCGACAAGCGCCAAATCATCAAGATACAGCTTTACCTTCTTCAAATCTTCTTCTTCAATTTTAAAATCCTTGTGCGAGGCTTCCATCTTTATTCCGGTCGGCTGCATTACTGCACTCTGAAACTCTGCAAAGTCCTTTCCGGCAAACTTAATAGCGATGTCCATCGCCGATGGATTCCAGTTTAAAGTATCCGACTTGTAAATGTTGTGACACGAAATGCATGATTCGAATTCGCGGTTGGCAGGCAAAAAGCCTTTGAAAAATCGTTCCCCTCTCTGAATATCAGCGTGAGAATGATCTTCAGTGAATTCATCTGATTCATCTTCAGCAGAATTGGCTTTTAAAGAAGTACCGGAACTTATAAAAAATGCTAATAAAATCAGAGAGATAAATGTTTTCAAACGCATAGAGAAATAGTGAAGAAGTATAGATTTACTCATTCCAAAGGGTTTAGTATTTTGTGTAATATGATACCGTTTTTAAAACTTCCAAGTTAGAACAAACAATTCTATCAATGGTTTCTTGCTATAAATATAAAAAAATATCTTACAGTGAAATTGGCTCTGAAGGAACAATCGTTAAAAACATGCAAATTAGATTAATTCATTGACAGGTAGGGAGATTTCGTACTTCAGTAAAAGGCATGTTTTAGAGAAAACCAATTGTGGAAATTTAATTGTTCGATAAAATCAATGAAATGATTTTGAAATTTCATTCATATGTCAAGGAATCTCAGATTTTTTATATCAGGCAAAGCATATAAAGCTATCTTTATTCCTTCAATATCAAATTACGGTTCTTTTATGGGAAAAGATCAAATTGGTGCATTAATTATTGAAAGTGATGCGGCTGCACGTGAGTATCTGGAAAATTTGCTCCTGTCTTACTCCATGGTTTCGGTCATAGAAACTGCATCTGATACTGATGTTGCTTTGTTAAAAGTGATAGATTTAAATCCGGACATCGTTTTTTTGGAATATCCGGTGAAAGGGAAAACAGGAAAAAAAATCATCAAATTCATTCAAACCAAACTTTCTAATACTGTAATTGTATTTGTTTCAAAATCAAAGAGATATGCTGCGGATGCAATTCGTCAGGAAGTATATAATTATTTGCTGAAACCAGTATTAAAAACCGAACTTGGAAAAATTCTGGAAAAAGTTCAGCCAAACAAGCAGGTAAATATTTTGAACTTGATAGATAAGATAATTGAGAAAAAACAAGATGATCCCAGATTGAAATTTACTACAGCCAAAGGTTATACGCTCATAAACCCAAACGAAATATTGTTTTGCAAAGCTGAAGGGCCATACACGGAACTGCATTTCGTAAATAAAAGCAAAGAATTGACCAATATGTTCCTGTCCAAAATTGAACAAATTCTTAACCCATTCAATTTTGTCCGAATCAGCCGGTCAACGGTTGTAAACAAGAATTATATTCGCAAAGTATTTCCAAAGACTGATACATTGATTTTATCGGTTGATGGGTTGGAGTACGAAATAAAAGGATCACGATTACCGATGAAAACACTGGCAAAAACTGATTTCGAATAAAATATGTTGGATGCAGGTAATATATCAGCCATTATTATTGACGATGATCCCGAGGCAATAAATTTGCTTGAGATTTTTTTGCGTTATTTTCAGAATATTAGGATTATAGGGAAAAGTACCGGTGCCAAAGCCGGACTTGAGCTTATTTTTGAATTATGTCCCGATCTCATATTTCTTGATGTTGATATGCCTGATATAACTGGATTGCAGGTCGCAGAATCTGTCAGGAATGAAAATCTGCAATCGGAAATTGTGTTTACAACGGCATATCAAAACTATGCGTACAAGGCTTTGTCAATCGAACCGCTTGATTTTTTAACCAAACCATTTTGTCTTGAAGATATTGAAAATGTGATTAATAAATACATTGCCAGAAAGGAAAAGAAAGAACAGGAACAAAAGCTGGATAAATTCAGACAATCGCAGGGAACTGTTGTAAAAGTAAAACTTCCGACCTACCACAGTTATGTTTTTGTTGATCTCAATGATATTGTTTACATCAAATCGAATACAAACGGCACATATGTTTACCTTCAGGACGGAACCGTTGAAACTGTAACCAGAAGTCTCAGCAGTCTTATGTTGTTGCTCAATTCCTCACTTATCTTTCAGATCAACAGGTCAACATGTGTGAACCTGAACTATTTGTATCGCATCGACAAAAAGAAAGAGATGTGCATTCTTCGTTACAACCAAAAAACTCTCGAAGAGTCCATTTCCAGATACAATATTATCAATTTCGAAAAACTGAACATGTTCCCGTCATTTTGATCAGTATAAAATAAAAACAGAACGGCGACCAATCATTGGCCGCCGTTCTGTTTAAATATTTTTAGCTTTTATTCAATTTTAGAAGGATGATCAACCTTATCTTCCAGTAAAGCAATATCCAACACTTCCTGAATTGTGTTCACATGGTGGAAAATTAAACCTTCAATATAAACTTCCTTAATTTCTTCCAAATCTTTCCGGTTGGCTTCCGAAAGAATGATTTCCTTAATTCCGGCCCGTTTGGCAGCAAGTATCTTTTCTTTGATTCCTCCAACAGGCAATACTTTTCCACGAAGTGTGATTTCTCCGGTCATTGCAAGGTTTTCCCTGATTTTACGCTGTGTAAACGCAGATGTAATTGAAGTTACCATAGTAATACCGGCAGAAGGCCCGTCTTTGGGAATCGCTCCTTCCGGAACATGTACATGCACGTTGTACTTGTCAAACAATTCCGGATTCAAACCCAGTTGCTCGGCATGGCTGCGAATGTATTCGTGTGCCAACATGGCCGATTCTTTCATTACATCGCCCAGGTTTCCGGTCAGTGTCAACGAACCTTTTCCTTTGCTCAGGCTGGTTTCGACATACAGAATCTCACCGCCAACTGCTGTCCAGGCCAAACCGGTAACTACCCCGGCAAATTCATTTCCCTGATAAATCTCTTTTGTATATTGGGTTACCCCGAGGTATTCCCTGATATCGGTCTTGGTGAGCGTTTTGTTGTATTCCTCTTCAAAAGCGATTTTCTTGGCCATGCGCCTGCAGATTTTCGCTATTTTTTTATCAAGTTCCCTCACTCCCGATTCGCGGGTGTAATTTTCAATAATGTGTCGGATAACTTCATCAGGAAAAATTACAGTGTTTAACTCAATTCCGTGGTTTTCGAGTTGTTTGGGAATCAGATGGCGTTTTGCGATTTCAATTTTTTCTTCCACCAGATAACCGCTTACTTCGATCAGTTCAAGCCGGTCGCGTAAAGCAGGGGCAATTGTATTCAGCGTATTGGCAGTTGCTATGAACATTACCTTCGATAAGTCGTATTCGTGTTCCACATAATTGTCGTGAAATTCGAAATTCTGTTCAGGATCAAGCACTTCAAGTAAAGCCGAAGCCGGGTCACCACGGAAATCCTGAGAGACTTTATCTATTTCATCCAAAATAAATACCGGATTGGATGATTTCGCTTTTTTAATGTTCTGCAAAATACGACCGGGCATTGCGCCAATATATGTTTTACGGTGTCCGCGAATTTCAGCTTCATCGTGCAGTCCACCGAGGCTCATACGTACATAATTACGGTCGAGTGCTTTTGCGATAGAACGACCGAGCGAAGTTTTGCCAACTCCGGGAGGGCCGTACAAGCACAAAATGGGCGCTTTCATGTCGTTCTTTAATTTCAGTACTGCCAGATGTTCGAGTATTCTTTCTTTCACTTTCTCCAGCCCGTAATGGTCTTCGTCGAGTACTTTTGCAGCACGCAATAAATCAAAATTATCTACTGAATACTCGTTCCATGGAAGTTCCAGCAGGGTATGACAATAGGAATACTGAACCGAATATTCGCCGGCTGCCGGATTCAAACGCGACAATTTATGAACCTCCTTTTCAAAAAGTTTTGCGACGTCTTCGTTCCATTTTTTATCCTTTGCAAGTTCTTTCAGTTCCAGAATTTCCTGTTCGGCAGGGCTGCCTCCCAACTCATCCTGAATTGTTTTCATTTGCTGGTTCAGCAGGTATTCCCGCTGTTGCTGATCAAGTTCGGCTTTTACTTTGGTTTGGATATCTCGTTTCAGTTCGGCCATCTGAACTTCACGTACCAGGTAGCTAATGGCTTGTATGCCACGCTCTTTCAGTTCGCTTATTCCCAGCATTACCTGTTTTTCTTCCACTTTCAGATCGGCATTCGAGCAGATATAATTTATCAGGAAGGTTGAGTTCTCGATGTTTTTAACTGCAAACGAAGCTTCAGGGGAAATCTGAGACGAATATTGTGCGATTTTTATCGACAAATCTTTCAATGAGCCTACTACTGCTGAAAATTCAACAGAATCATCCTGTGGTTGAAGATCGATTAACGGATTCACTTTTGCTTTCAGATAGGGAAATTCCTGGATATATTCCTGAATCTCGAACCTCTGTTTTCCCTGAATAATTACCGATGTTGTACCATCGGGCATTTCCAGTATTTTCAATATCTGGGCAATTGTTCCTATTTCATAAAGATCTGCCTGTCCGGGATCATCGATGCTTCCGTCTTTTTGTGCAACGGTTCCGATCAATCGGTTTCCGCGGTAAACTTCCTGAATTAATTGCAATGATTTCTGCCTTCCAACAGTGATAGGCAATACCACTCCGGGAAACATAACTGTATTCCGCAATGGCAAAATTGGCAAAATGTCAGGAAACTCAACGTTGGTTAATTCCGACTCATCCCCGTCAGCTAAAATCGGAATGAAATCAGCATCATCGTCCATCAGGCTTGAAAATAATATATTCTGCATAATTTGATTTTTCTCGTTCTAAAATTCTGTATTGTGTCACATGACATACTGACCGCTTACAGTCAGTTTAAAATAGCAGTGCAGATTTTTGCAATAGCCATGCCAAAGCATAGTCTCGGGCAAAGGTCTTAAAAAATGACAAAAAAAAAGCTTCGCGTTGGCGAAGCTTTTTGAATATTTTTCAGCAACAGAACTACTTTTTTCTGTTTTCCATGTGTTTTGAATATCTGGTATTGAATTTATCAACACGCCCTGCAGTATCAACAAGTTTCATTTTTCCGGTATAGAACGGATGCGATGAGCTTGAAATTTCAAGTTTTACAACCGGGTATTCAACTCCGTCAACAACCTCTGTTTCTTTGGTTTTAACAGTTGATTTGGTAATAAAAACATGACCGTCTGACATATCTTTGAATGCAACAGTACGGTAATTTTCTGGATGTATCCCTTTTCTCATTTTGATTCTCTTTACATTATTTTTATCGGGTGGCAAAGTTACATACAAGAATGTAATTTCCAAATATTTCAGTTCAATAATTCCTTATTTTTTAATTTATTCATCTAAGCCGATAATAGGAACTCTTTTAAACGGTTTGTTACGGTCAAAAAGGTAGCGCATTGTGTAGTGCGTTTTTACATGAACACCGCCAACTGACTTATACAGAGCAATAATTTTCGGATTAAAGTCGCCCGCCCACGACATTTCCACTTCCTTGTATTCAGGTTTGTGTTTCATAAATTTATCCTGATGCCAGAAAATCGCCGATTCGATTCCTGATTTTTGATATTTGGGTGTCACGCCCATGATCAAAATCCGGGTGCGTGTCATTACTTTTGTGCGTTTGTAATAAAGGAACTTCAGGATACTGACGAAATTCAGCTTGCCGTTCAGTTTTTTCAGAATTTGGTTGATATCGGGAATCATTACGAATAAAGCAATCGGAACGCCATCGTGATAGGCATACCAGACCATTTCAGGATCGATGATGGATTTTGCTGTTTTTATAAAATCGCGGATCTCATCTTTGTCGAGTGGCTGAAAATGTTCGTGAAAACGCCACGCTTCGTCGTAGATGTAGCAAAAGTCGTCGATGAATTTTTCGATTTTGTCAAACGATAAATGCTCAAAAGTGTATCCCGGTTTTTTGGCCACCCATTCAGCAATTTTCCAGAAGCGCTCCGGAAATGGTTTGCTGTAATCCAAATGGTAACTGTATTGCTCAAAATATACTTCAAACCCATATTGCCTGAACAACCCGACGTAATAGGGCGGATTGTAAGGCATTCCAAATCCCTGATGCATAAATCCATCGGCCAGCAATCCCCAGTTCATGTAGTTTTCACCGAAATTAACAGGGCCGTCCATTGCTTCAATACCGTGTTTCTTGTGCCATTCACGCGCTGCATCGAACAACATTTTTGCGGCTTCAAAATTATTTACACATTCAAAAAAGCCGCATCCACCGGTAGGCTGCTCAAAAGTGTGTACTTTCTTCAGGTTAAAAAAAGCTCCGATCCGACCCAGCAGTTGTCCTTTTTCATCTTTTAAAATAAAGCGGATTGCATCACCGGTTTTAAATGATGGATTTTTTTCAGGAGTAAACACATCCTCAACCATTCCGTGGAGTGGACTTGGCCAGTTTGGATCGTTTTTATAGATGAGGTGCGGAACCTCGTGGAATTGCTTTCGGGTTTGTTTATCAGTGACTTCTATGATTTGCATTGGATTTTTATTTTGTGGTCAATTTACGATGTTTCGGGTATATATTAACTAAGTAGAAAGGCTGATTTTATTATGCTTTATTCTATGATTGGCAGCCGTTCGAAGGGTTTGTTCCGCTCGAACAAATAACGCAATGTTTCGTGAGTTTTGGCGTATTTACTTCCAACTGAATCAAAAAGCTTTATCATTTTCGGATTGAAATCGCCAACCCAACTCAACTCCACTTCTTTGTACCATGATTTTTTCAGCATCACCTTCCGGAGTTGCCAGAAAATACCCGACTCAATTCCGGTACCCTGAAATTTAGGTATTACGCCCATTACCAATACCCTGCAACGGGTCATTGTTTTGGTCTTTTTCAAGTATAGAAGTTTCAAAATATTGATCAGATTCAATTTCCCGCTTTTCAGATGTTTTAAAATCTGGTTCATATCCGGAATCATCATGAAAAAAGCAATTGGTTCCTCTTTATAATATACGTACCAGATGAATTCTTCTTCGATCAACATTTTAGCTTCTTTGATAAGCGTTTGCAGATCTTTTCGGTCGATGGGTTTGTAATTGGTATGTTTCCCCCAGGCATTTTGGTGGATGGTTAAAAAATCGTCGATATAGCGATCTTTCTCTTTGAATGAAAAGGTTTTGTAATGAAAATCCTTCTTTTTTGCGACCCATTCAGCAATTTTCCAAAACCGGTCGGGCAAATCGGGACTGGTAATGTCTAAATGAAAACTGAATTGCTGGTAATAAGTTTGAAATCCGTATTTCGCAAAAAGCTGTTTGTAATAAGTTGGATTGTATTGCATTCCAAAACCTTGCTGTTGAAATCCTTCGACCAGCAAACCCCAGTAGAAAAAGTTTTCGCCGAAATTAACAGGTCCGTCCATTGCTGTGAAACCTTCACTTTCCAGCCAATTACGGGCGGTATCAAAAAGAAGGCGAGCGGCTTCATCATTTTCGAAACATTCAAAAAAACCAATGTATCCAACCTGTTCGCTCCCTTCCTCAATTTTGCTGCGATCGTAAAAAGCTGCGATCCGGCCAAGCGTTTTGCCTTGATCGATAACCAACCAACGGCGTGCATCGCCCTGCTGAAAACCAGTATTCTTCTGAGGTTCAAAAATGTTCTCGATCATTATCCTCAAAGGAGGAACCCAATTCCGATCGTTTTTGTAAATAAGTATTGGCAGCTCATGGAATGCGGCAATTGTTTTTTTATCTCCAACCTGAATTATCTCCATAAATCGCTTCTGCTTTTCGTTTGTCAGGCCGAAAGTAGTATTAATAGGTCGAAAATAAAAAAAGGGACCGAAGTCCCTGTTAAAATATGCTATTTCAAATGATTTTGAAATTAATTTCGGCTTGATAATTTGGAAAGCAAACGGAGCATTTCGAGGTATAACCAGATTAAGGTTACCATCAGGCCAAAAGCGCCAAACCATTCCATGTATTTTGGGGCACGGGCATTTGCTCCTTTTGTAATCATGTCGAAATCGAGGATCAGATTAAGCGCTGCAACTACTACAACTACCAGACTGAATCCAATTGAAATCATACTGTTTCCGTGCATAAATCCTAAATTTGCGCCAAACATTCCGGCGACAAAACTAACCAGATAAACCAAGGCGATACCGCCGGTGGCCGCAAAAATTACAGTCCTGAATTTTTCAGTGGCACGAATGGTTCCTGAACGGTACAGCAAAAGCATGATAAAGAATACGCCAAATGTAAGCGAAACGGCACGCATCACTAAACCTGGATACATGGCTTCGAACATTGCCGAAATTGCTCCGAGGAACAATCCCTGGAAAACGGCATAAATTGGGGCAGTCATTGCTGCACGGCGTGGGCTGAAAACAGTGATCAACGCAGTGATAAAACCGCCGATTGCGCCACCGATCATCCAGCCGATTAGTCCCGGAGGCATTGCTCCCGGCAGGGCAGGATCAACTGCACCCATAAATTTGCGCCAGGTAAAAGTGGCAGCAAAAACAACTATCAGCAACATTAACCCGGTTTTGTTGATGGTTCCGTTAACGGTCATCACTCCGTCGCTGGTGCTGGTTGCCGACTGGCTAAATATATTTTTTCCGAATACCGGATTTGATGATTTTGTAATATCCATTGTTTTAAAGTTTTAATTTCTACTCATTTTATAAAAACTGTACCAAAATATATATTCTACCTTGAATGCCTGATGGCATTAAGTATTCTTAACAAAAAGATCCTGTACATATTCACTTTGCAGTTCATTCAGAATCATATCACTCAGGGTTTTACTTGTCAGTGAATCAAGCTCTTTCAGTCCTTCGGCAAATAAAATCGCTTTTTCATTCATGGCTTTGCTTTTCATTCCAAGCAGAATAAACGAGCGGTAGAATACTTGTTTCAGATTCTGGTCTTTCGACAAGGGTGACAAAACGTCGAAAAATGGCTCAAAAAGCTCGTCCATGGCAGATTTTTCATTGATTGCCAGTCGTCCCATCAGGTTCAATCCGGCGAAACGAACCATATGTTTCTTTCCGCGGCACCATTCGAGCGATTTTATAAATGCGAACTTTGTTTTCGACCAGAGAAAAGTATTTAAAATCTCAGCGATTTCGGGCGATTCCAGACTTTTTGTCCAGTAATCCATTTGCTCCTCGTTCACTTCTGACGGAATATCGAGCATTGCCGCCAAAATCATGGTTTCTCTCCATTGTTTGTTCCATAACTTTAAAGCTAACAGGTGATTGTGTTCCTCCTTTAAAGCAATTTCACGCAGCGAAATAATTGATGCGCCCCAATTGACTTTGTAAATTAATCCCCGCTCTTTCATCTGTGCCACAGTTTCACCATTTTTTGCCAGCGGGATTTGTGTCAGGATATGACGAAATTGCTGCTCACTCTTCGCATCATCAAGTAATATGTCCATTTTATCAGATTAGATATTCGATAACTATAAATTCAGCGGCTAAAAATAAGGAATAAATCAGATGCCGCGAACCATTCAGATAGGAAGAAACGCTTATCTGGCAGGTTTTCGACACAAAAATCATCAGCAAAACCTTTTCGAAGATATATGCTACAACGGTTCCGTAGGCTATACCAACCAGTCCCCATATCTGAACGAAAAAAAGGCTGAAGGTCACATTGACAATGATTTCCAGAAACGATGCCCACATAATCAGCTTTGTTTTTTGAAGTCCGATCAGGATCGTTTGAGGGAACAAAAGTCTGCTGATAATAAGCAGTAAATAAATATTAAATATTGTGGCACTCTGTGCAAAGCCCACATTAAAAACTACCGGAAAAGCCCAATGTGATACCATCATCAACAATCCTGAAAGCGGGAACATCCAGTTTCCGAGCTTTTGGGCATTGTGCCTGATCTTTTCGAGATTGAATTGAAGGTTTGAACGGTCGGAAAATCCGGGCAACATGGATGTGCTGAAAGCGTTGGCCATCAGGAGAACCAGCGGGAATTCACGCGCACCGTACCTGAAAACTGCAAAAGTTGCTTCGTCAAAATACGAGGTGACGATAAAACTATCGATGTATTGAGCAGAACCGCTGAGGAACATTGATAAAATGAGCGGTGATGAACTGCGCAGATGCTTCTGGATAAACGACTGATCGAAAGTTGGGACAGCATTTTTGAAAAGCAAAACCAGCAGCCATCCGAAACGAAAAACGGCGCTGGCAATAAGTCCGGCCAAACTGTATGCTATTCCAAAGCCAAAAACCGGAGGAATAATCACCAGAAAGAACATCAGGAAAAAAGAACATCCACCATAAATTATCATCTGTTTCCCCTGATTTTTTATCAGGTAAATGTATTCGACCAAACTGGCAGGTGTTGATATCAAAAGATAAATTAGCAGGTAGGATAAATAGGGTAGGGAATTTTTTTTCAGTAAATAGCCTGATATTGAATGTTCAAAAACCAGCAGGAATAAGCCTGACAAAACTGACAGACCAGTAATTAAATAAAATACATTGAATAAAACCGGTGATTTGCGTGAGATGGTTTCGTTGTTTACAAGCGGCAGGAAACCTTGAATCAAACCGTTTAACCAAAAAAAACTGACAGCCCCTGCGATCAGTAAAAATGTTTCATATTGCCCGATTTCGGAAATTGACAACCCTGATTTTGCAAAGACAATACCAATAAGCATCAGGGTTGAAAACCGCAAAAGCTGAAAGATCTGCAAGGCTGAAATATGGCTGAATTTTGGTCTCAATAGAAAATAAGTTTATGAATATCCGAAATACTACCCAATGTCATAAAAGTCATTCGATTGTCATTTGGTCGTCATTAAGCTGCCGGGAAATGACAACTAATGACCACAACTGACTGGCACAAATGCCAAAAAAGGTATGTAAACGGTCAATCATCTAATTTTTGAATTGCCCAAAACTACGATAAAAGCCTGAGAACATAAAATGCGGTTCAGTATTCAATTGTTACACCCATTTCTTTCAGTTCTTTCAATTGTTCCGGTGAAATTTTATTCCCTGTTAAATCAACATATTCTAGGGTTTCAATCTCAAACAACGGCGAAATATCGTCGATCGAATTGTTCGACAGATCAACACTTTGCAGTTGTTGCAGATTGCTAAGTCCATCAATATAACTTATCTGGTTATTCGATAAATTTAGTTCTTGTAATCTCACCAGATTTTCAAGGAGAGAAATGTCAGTTATGCCGTTGAACGACAAATCCAGCATCAAAGTGTGAATGCAGTATTCCACGCCATCCAGATCATCGATTTCTGAATCAGAAAGCTCAACTTCATCCATGTCTTCCAGATAATAGGTTGGAAATTCAGTCTCGGTATGGCCGTACTGCCTGATTTTAACCGCCTCGTAAAACGTATATCCTCCTTTGGCTTTTTGTGTTTTGGCGCGGCGTTTCTTCTTGTCATCCCGAAAATAGCTGAAGCCTGTGTCTTTTATATCCCATTCGTATTCAGGATGATAATCAATGTCCTCATAACTTTCGATGTTCGCGGCAATTTCTTCAATGTCCTGAATCACAAAAACATGCTCAAATCGGGCAAGTGTAGCGAAATCAGATTTTTCGGCAAATTCAGAAATCTGGCTACGGTAATAATCGCCCCGGTCGGGATGATACAACGAAATAATCTTCGAAAAGCCTTTCCCGTCAGGTTCAATCACTATTTCAACCCATTCCGAAAGCATCCCGGAAATGATATTTAGTTTTTCGAATTGCTTCTCTTTGTATAGCCGGATGAGATTTCGGGCAATCTTGTTCAGGTTGGTTTCCGAATATGCTTCCAACAACCTCTCTGACAAACCTTTTGTTTTGTGCATAAAATTAATCTGAATTAGTTTTCTTCTTCCTGATATTTCAGGAAGTCGCCGTCAATAATCAACAATTTCACTCCGCCTTTAGTGACCGATCGGTGCGAACTCAGCTCATCAGTAACCACATAAGTCATTCCCTGGATCATTACTGAATGTTGGCCATCCTGCGATTCGCTTACAAATTCGCCTTCGAGACAATGCACGATGTGACCTTTCCGGCACCAGTGATCGGCCTTGTAATTGGCTGTATATTCTACCATCCGGATGCGCAAACCCGGCAACTGAATGGTTTGCCAAAAAGCTGTTCCGGTCTCGCCTTTGTGCTCGGTCTTTGGAATTGCAGACCAGTCGATGGCCTGAAATGGAATGTTTGGATTCATATTTTATTTAATTTGTCAATACAACTGCTCGGTTGAGGAATGATTTTGGTCTGGCTGCAATCACAAATCCGATGCTTTTAGCTCTTTCAAGCATGGTTTCAAATGCTTTTCCTGGAACATGGAAGTTGGGCTCAACTATAAATATTTTCCCGTTGGGTTTCAGAATTGATTTCAGTTCCAGAAATAGTTTATCCTGATTTGGAACTTCATGAACCACATAGAATGCCAATGCAAAATCAACTTTTTCAGTGATCCCAATGGTTTCGTTTTGACATTTATGCAGTTCAATTCTCTGCTCCAGTTCCGTTCTACTAATCTTTTGCCTCACCTTCTCGAGCATTCCGTCCTGTAAATCAGCGGCAAATACTTTGCCCGAACCATTTAGCAGTTTTGCAATTTCGATGGTAAAAAAGCCAGGGCCACACCCCATATCGAGAACCGTCATTCCTGTTTGAATGTATGGTTTCAGAATTTTTTGAGGATTTTGTAAAAATCTCCTGATAGAATTGTCAAGTCCACCAGCTATTTCTACCGGACAAACACGGGTGTTTTCTGAATTTTTCATTCGAAAATATCGGTATTAATTAATTGATTATTAAGCGTTCTCATGGAACTCACATGCCAATTGATTCCATCTTCGAACAATATTTTCATTTCTTTTTGCGCCGCCACATTTAAAATAATTTCCCGCGGCATATTCGTTTCATTGCTTCTGTTTTTATATGCAAACCTACCGCAGTTTATGATTTTCATCAACTTATTATTTCTGAATGACACTTAAACAAGGGTGAACCTTTGATTTTTTTGGTTGTACTTATATAATCAACCTATTATACCCAGTGAAATCATGATAAACGAAGGACCATTTACCAAAGCGTGAATATAAATTCCAACCCAGGTATTTTGAGTTTTTTGAACAGCCCAGGGAAGGATGAACAGAATGGGAATCAGTAAAATCAGGAGTTGAATGCCAAAACAAATATGAAATAAAACCCAGAGTACCGCATTGAAAAACCATGCGCTGTTGCCCAAACTGATTTCCTGACGTGGTAAAATGTACCCTCGCCACATCAGCTCTTCTCCGAAAATGTTGAAGAAAAACATGGCTAACCACGCCAGCAATAAAAACCGTTCGTTTCCCTGAAACGGTTCAAACTGCATGAACGATGGAGTAGTTTCAATTTCAGAAATGCCAAACTGCGCGTGCAGAAATTTGGTAAATCCCATAATTGCTCCGGTGAGCATCATAACCGCCAACGTAGAAATCAAGGTATATTTCCAGTCGCGCGACGACATTTTTTGAAGACGCATCCTGCCGTAAATCTGCTCTTTTGTTTGATATCCGTCTTTTCGAACCAGATAGAATGCGAGTACAAACAATGGCACAAAAACCAGCAATCCACCAATAAACCAGCTCAAGGCAGGGTGCAATTGATAATTTTGGTTCAATTCAGGAATGAGTACACGACAGATGATCACGAAAACTGCAGAAGGAATACCAAATAGAAGGAATGAAAGGATAGTGCTGATTGGTTTGATTATTCTGTTCATAGATTTAAGAAGGGTTAGGAAAGGAAAAATAAACAGTTGTTCCATTGTTGATTTTGCTGTTTACCCATATTTTCCCATTATGCTTATCGACAAACCCTTTACACAGCATCAAACCCAAGCCTGTTCCGGTTTCATTTGCAGTACCCTTGGAAGAATTGTCAGGCGAAAAACTAAAGAGTTTATCTATCACTTCCTGATTCATTCCAACGCCGTTATCTGTAACCTTTATAACAGTTTCAGAATCTATCGTTGATGCCGAAATTTCGACTTTCCCATTATTGTGCGTAAATTTTATAGCATTCGAAATAAGGTTGCGTAAAATTGCTTTAACCATATAGATATCGACGTAAGCATTCAGTTCTTCTGTTGTTTTATTCTCCAATGTAATATTCTTGAACTGAGCAACAGGCTTAAGTATTTCAACAACTTCTGACATTATTGCGGCTATGTTAATAACATTAGGAGAATAGGTGATTTTTCTTGATTGAAGGCTCGCCCATATTAGTGTATCTTCCAATAATTCAAAAGTTTTCCTGACTGTATTGTTAATCGACACAATAAAGGTTTCTATTTCTTCATCCGTATAATTCCGCAAATTCTCTGCTAACAATTCAGTAAGTCCCAGCAGGCTATTAAAAGGACTTCGCAGGTCGTGGGCAAGAATTGAAATAAAACGATCTTTATCAGAATTAAGCTGAGTCAGTTGGTCTTCAAAATTCTTTCGTTCAGTAATATCATGAAAGGTATAAATTCGGCCATAATGAGTGCCGTCTGCCCCAAAAACCGGCGAGGAGTATCGCTCCATGACCGTACCATCAATCAGTTCAACCTCATCATGTCGTTTTTCATATATGTGTTCTGCCTGATAGATGATTTCAGCAACAAATTTCTTAGGGTCAACGGTCATGTGCATTATATGAGCAACCTGTTTTTGTCCGCTAAGAT
The DNA here is from genome assembly GCA_019459485.1 of Prolixibacteraceae bacterium. Taxonomy (GTDB): domain Bacteria; phylum Bacteroidota; class Bacteroidia; order Bacteroidales; family Prolixibacteraceae; genus Aquipluma. The sequence continues at coordinate 12,480 of JAIBEZ010000056.1, read as the reverse complement.
CGTCTACTACTCCCTGTGGTATTTTCCATAAGTCAATCGTGCGTTGTGTCTGAAGGATCTTTCGGCCATTTGGATCGACCACAAGAAAACCATCGAAGGTAGAATTGGCTATACCTTCAAAAAACATCAAGCGTATGCGAAGCTCTTCTTCATTTTTCTTCAAACAAGCTAGTTCTTCGAAATACTTTGCTTCCAATTCCGAATACTTTAGTTTTAATTCTTCTAACTCGGCGTTGAGTTCATCGTTTGTCTTTTGCATACACAATATTTTAATACATTCTACAATTATTAACAATATACCAAAGGGGTATGAGCATCAATTATTTCGCTTTTAAAATTAACGAAAAATAGATTCAACAAACAGTTTGCCTGAAAGTAATTATTATTCATAGAATGTAAACTATCACACCACCGTTATTACCACATTCCCAATTTTCTGGCCGGTTTCCACGTATTTGGCGGCTTCCACCATTTGCTCCAACGGATAGCTGCGGTCAATCAATGGTTTGAACTGTCCGCTTTCGACCAAATCTTTCAGGAAAATAACATCTTGTTTGCTGATGGTCGGAGTCGGAAATAGCAGCTTTTTGCCGCCCAGTACCGGGGTTATCAGCGCCAGAAAAGGGTTTTGTCCACCTTTGCCGAGTTCGGTGGAAATGTAGATTCCGTTGCTTTTCAGGATGGGTTTGCATTTGCCAAACGAACTTTTGCCCACGGCATCGAATACAAGATCGAACCGGTCGCCCATTTTCGTAAAATCTTCTTTGGTGTAATCAATCACTGTTTTTGCACCCAACGATCTGATTAGTTCAAGGTGCGGAGTGGCGCAAACAGCCGTGACTTCGGCGCCAAAATACCGGCACAATTGCACGGCAGCCGAACCAATGGCTCCGGTGGCGCCGTTCACCAGTACTTTTTGTCCGGGAGAAACTTTTGCCGCCCTGATGTCGCACAAAGCGTAATGACCGCCTTCGGTAATGGGAGCTGCTTCTTCGTAAGTCAGATTGGAGGGCATTGTGGCAATCGGGCCATCTTCTGCCATTACGAGGTATTCGGCATGTGCGCCAAAGGTAATATCGTTGTAGCCAAATACTTTTTCGCCCGGCTGAAACAGCTTTACATGTTTGCCCACCGCTTCAATTTCTCCGGCAAACTCGTTGCCCAATATCTGGTTTTTAGGCCGGAACAATCCGCTAAAGAACCGCGAGATAAAATACTCAGCGCTCCGGAACCCGCAATCGGTGCGGTTTACAGTGGTAGCGTGTACTTTAACCAGTACTTCATTTTCTTTGGGACTTGGTTTCGTCACTTCTGCCTGTTGCAGCACTTCCGGCGGTCCGTATCGGGTATGGATGATGGCTTTCATCGAATTTTAATTGAACCTTTGAATATCTTTATTAAAGAATTCATTCGCAAACGAAAGTTGCCGAAGCGTGCCTTGTTTTTTGTTTTGGTGAGCTTCCATTCGTCGAAGAATATTTAAAAGTGTTGTGATGGCTTCCATTATGTGGGGGCCTTTATTGAGCATTACACATTCGGCTCTCACCGACATGGAAGCATCTGTAATTTCGGCCCGGGTAGCCAAACCTGTTTGCGCAAGATTTTCGAGTATTTGTGTAGCCCAAATTGCAGGAACATGGGCTGCTTCGCAAACCCACAGTATTTGTTCCTGTACTTCCGAAATGCGCTCAATTCCAAGCTCAACCGCTAAGTCGCCCCGGGCTATCATCACACCAATGTTCGACCATTTCATGGCTGTAAGCAATAAATCGGGCAAATTATTAAACGATTCCTTGTTCTCGATTTTCAGCACCACGCCAATATCCATGCGGTTCAGGTTCGACAGGGCATCCATCAGTTGTGTCACATCATTGGCGGTTCTTACAAACGAATAGCCAACAATATCAGCATGTTTTGCAATAAAGGGTAAATTATTAACATCTTCTTCTGTAAGTGAGGGCAGTTGCAAATGTGTGTCGGGCAGGTTAATACCTTTCTCTTCCTTTAATTTTGTTCCTTTTGAACCGGCTTTTGTTATTAAAACTGTTGCATTTTTGGCAGATATATCCTCAATAACACCTCCAATTTTACCATCGTCAAACCAAATGCGATGTCCAACTGTAAGGCTTTCAACAACATTCGGAATGCTCATTGAAACCAAGGCAGCATAAGTTTTTGATGGCTCTTTTTTCTCTATAGCGTCTTTCAGCTCGGCTTCGGTAGAATATAATTTGATTCGATCGCCGATATGCAATACGACCTGGTTTTTATTATTTTTCTTCTTTTTGAGTTGATGTATTTTTTCCGAACGAATTTTTGGTCCGGACAGGTCCATGTATATTTTACAAAGCTTTCCGGTTTGTTTTTCGGCAATGTGTATGGTATCAATCATGCTTTTCCAAACCTCGGGAATGTCGTGACTGCAGTTGATCCGGGCTATTTCCATACCGTTTATCAACAAGTCGGCTATGTATTTTGCATCGCCGGCTGCTTCTGATGGTAGGGTAACCATTATTCGGGTGCTGATTTGGTTATTGCTTTCGCCAAACAGTCTGTTTGTATTTTGATCAAGTAAATCAAGTGTGGTGAAAAAGTTCCAGGTACTTTCTTCCGGATTTGACAATCCTTCAACACTTTGGCCCTGAATAGTTTTAAGATGGTATAAAATATTATCGATGTTTGTAAGCACATATCTTTCCGAATTTGAGAATGAAGACAAGCCTAAAAACGATAGGTTCCCTTGCTTGATGCGAATGTCGAAAGTTCGGAGCGAGAGATAGTCAACCAGATTTTTAGCGGCATAGGTATAGTTTGGGTGTACAGGGAATGTTTCAGTTTGAAAGCGCTCTCTGTTGTGAATGATACATGTCCTGATTTCCTGAATTTTTTCGATTAGCTCTATGGTGGTTATCTTTCTCATTTTCAAATGCCAATATATTTCCGATAAATATAAAAACTCTTCCCCGAAATGCCTTGATTTCAGAGAAGAGTTTTTCATAAAAACATGAACTTGTAAGCGGTTGGTTATTCGTGGTTTTTCTCCTAAAGGCGGTTCAACGCTTTGCGCTACGGTGGTTTGCCTGTAAGTTTGCGTTTGCCTTATTCGAAGCGAGTGCGTGGGCCGTCAAAACGCCCGGACGAGGGTTCGTTTTGACAAGATTTTTGCTTCCTTTTCATCGTATGGAAAAGGAAGAGCCAGTCCGGCTTGAGGACAAAAATTTGAATACAAATCGATTATCTTTTTTCTTCTCACAAGAATATGAAGTGATCCATTCTTTCTCATTTATTTCCCTACAAAAAGTTCGTCAAATTGAACCATTGTAGAGCTGAAAGCTCTGGTGCTCATCTCTTTCAGGGGTAACAATGCCAGTTTTTCCGAAATTATTTCGACTCCCCATGGACCGGTGTAACCCATACCCATCACGCAATTGATAAACCCTTTGATGTCATATTCCCCTTCTCCGCAGAATGTCCTATTGGAAGGATCATGATTTTCGCTTCCGGGCAGGGTTCCGTCGTTCAATTCAACATTGGTCAAATATTTTAAAGGAATGCTGCGTATTTCGTCATAAGTCATTCCAAGATTGGCAACCTGATAAATATCGATAATTAACCCACCGTTATCCGCCCCAGCCGTTTCAACCATGGTTACCGCATCTTTGATAGTATCGATCATGGCACAACCCATAATTTCAAAACCGATTGTCGCCCCGAATTTCTGCGCTTCGGCACACAACGCCGAAAATGACTCAATAACCCGATCCATTGGACACATGGATTTATAAAAGTCGCCTACTTTTACGTGTTTTGCCTGAAGAATTGCGGAAGCTTCAAACAGCCTTTTCCTGCGGCTATCCGATTCGGCCTTCCTTGCGCCATCAAGAAACCAATCGGCAATAAACTCCAGTTCGATGTGTTTTATGTCGTAGTCATCAAGAATACTTTTCATTTCCTGAAGCGTTCTGTGATGAAGAATATGTTCCAGATCGGTATGCCAAATACCAATACCTTTAAAGCCAGCTTCAGCAGAAGCTTTTACCCTGTCCTCGAAATCAAACCGGCTTATTTCACCCTGACCTGGAACTATTCCGGCAGTTGTCCAGTATAAATTCATCAATTCTACGTTGTTCATAATTTGGCTGGTTGCAATTCTTTATTTATTATGGTTTTCTTAAGGATGCAATTTGGATTGCCTTTCTGATAGCTGGAAGATATGTAGTTTTAACTATTCTCCAGTTTTATCAACAAGTCAATTTCGTGAACAAATTCTTTTGCCATTGAAAACAGCTTCGTGGAAGTTTCTTCATCATACAGAACGAAATCATCGTAGTCTCCAGTTTGTCTTCTGTCGTTCAAATCAGAGAAAAAGCGAGCGTATTCCTTTGAAATTAATTCTGTTTGAACGTAATGAAGTCCAAACATCTGCCGAATGCCTTTATGTGTTGATGTGTCAATTCCTTGTTTGAGTAAAAGTCCGCTGACAGCATAGAAACAAGCATAATAAATACGGTTGATTGAAGCATTCCAAAAATGATTTTTCATCATTGCATCGGCTTCCTTGAGGGTTTCATAAGCCCTTGAAATCCGATAATTGACAAGATCATCAATATTTCCGCTCATAATAAAACCCCTTCCCGTTTTACATTTTTATAGAATGGCGTGACACTGTGCCGGGTTTCCCAATCATTTCTTGAGAAAATTAGCGGACTAATTACATTTCCGGTGTCGTATTCAAGATCATAAAGCGGATATTTGATGCGGGTTTCGTCGGAATAGGTAATTTTTTCCTGATCAAGAAGGATTAAAATATCAATGTCGGAGAATTCTTTTTCGTCGCCACGTGCAAACGAACCGTAAAGAATAACTGTGGCCAGCGGTTCAGTGCTTTGAACCGATTGTTTGATTCGGGCTAATATTTCTTTATTCTTAATCATGCTCAAATATACAAAATCCGGTGAACTAAAGAAGATGTGTCACAGATGCAGAAAAAACCTTCTCGGTGGTCTAGTTCAAAGAAATAAGGTTTTAAAACCTCAGTAGAGTGTCATTTACCCAATAAACCAACATTTCATAGCATTATCACGAGATTAAGTTGAATTCAGGCTAAAACTAGTCAGGGCTTCACTTTTGGAGTGAAACCCTGACTGATATGCTGCAATAAATTGCTTTATTTCGTTTCGGCAGGTGCTAGCTGAACGGTTGAAACATCAACAGTAATTTCACCTAAGCGAGTGGCCACTTCAGGTTTCATGCTTTCCTGGAATCGTCCGCCAAGGTGCTTGGCCAAGAACTTTTCGGCTGATGCCAGCATGGCCATATTGTTTACCGGACGTGCAAAGCCATGACCTTCGTCGGGGGCAACAATGTATTCCACAGGGAAACCTCTTTCGCGCAGGGCAATTACAATCTGATCCGATTCTGCTTTATTTACACGAGGGTCGTTTGCTCCTTGTATAACGAGCAGGGCAGCCTTAATTTTGTTAGCCGAATTGAGCGGTGATTGCCTTTCGAGCTGAGCTTTTCCTTCAGGAGTATTTGGGTCGCCCATGCGTATATGGAAAACTACACGTCCGGCTTCCCAATAAGGTGGAATAGAATTCAGTAACGTAATCAGGTTCGACGGTCCAACAATCGATACACCGCAGGCATACACATCAGGAGTAAAAGCCACTCCGGCCAGGGTTGCATATCCGCCATACGATCCGCCCATAATTCCGATCCTGGTCGAGTCGGCAATTCCTTCTTTAATCAGGTATTTAACTCCCCAGGTTATATCGTCCTGCATCTTGTCGCCCCATTGGTTGTTTCCGGCATTCAGGAATTTCTTGCCGTATCCCGTTGAAGATCTGAAATTTGGCGCCAGAACGGCGTAGCCGCGGTTGGCCAGAAACTGAGCGTAAGAATTATATCCCCATCCGTCGCGAGCCCATGGACCACCGTGTGGAAATACAACGACAGGCAGATTTTTCGGTTCAAGACCTTTGGGTAAGGTCAAAAATGCCGGAATTTCCATTCCATCAGACGATTTGTAGCTGATAGCCTTCATTTCAGACAAATCAGCCACCGGTATATTTGGCCGCGGACGATACTGAAAAGTGAGCTTTTTGGTGGTACGGTCAAACAAATAAGTAGAGCCCGGATCGACATCGGCTGAAGCGCTTAGCATCCAGTAGTTTTCGTCGGTGGTTGATGAAGTAAAATAAACATCAGTGTTAGGCAATTCTTTCTTAATCAGGTTGTAATCTTCCTCAAAACTTTTGTCCTTCCAGTAAATCCGGTTGCGCTCATCTTCATACGAAGTGTAAATAATCTCTTTGCTTATATCCGAGATAAACACATTCCCGAGGTCCACCCTTTTTAACGGGTCGCTCTCAACCACTTCTTCCTGAAGTGTTTCCGGATCAAAAAGAATCAACTGCGAAAGATCAATACTATCGCCTTTATTGGTTTGCATATACACCCGTTTATTTTCTTTGTCGAAAGCCAATGGATAAGCCTCTTCAAAAACGTTGGATGTATAAATTTTAACCAGTTCTTTGGCATCAACCCTTAAAATATCATTGCTGCCATCAGAATTGGCACGGTTGGCCAGTCGCAACTGATCGTTCCAGTCGAATACCCAACCGGTAATCCTGTCGGTGGCCGAGTTTTGGCGAATCAGCGTTCTTTCGCCTGTTGAAATTTTCATTTTATAAAGGTCGTGCCAGGCCTTGTCGCGGTCATTCAGTCCTATATAAATCGCATCCGGATCGGTGTAAGGAATCGCATAAATATATACCCTGACACCTTTTAAATTGGTCAGGTCTCTGTTCTCCGGAATGTCGCTTCCTTCAGCAGGGACTTCGAGCGGGTCAACAGCATAAATGTTGAAATTTTCGTCACCGCCTTTGTCCTGCGAATAGAGAATGTATTTTCCGTCGCGTGTCCAAAAATAGGAGCGGATTGGTCGAATGGTGTCGGCTGTAATTGGCTTTGCGGCAGAAAAATCCTCGTCAAGTTTCTTAATCCAGATATTCTGTGTCCCTTTGTAAGGTTTAATGAAGGAGATAAATTTCCCGTCGGGAGAGATTTTTCCTCCGGCAATTTCAGGAGCGTCGAAAAGCAGTTCACGGTCGATAAGAGGCGGTTGCTCAACTTTTGGAGCTGGAGTCTGACATGCTGCTGCCGTAATTAGCAACACGAAGCTGAAGAACTTTGTGGGTTTCATTTGGGAACAATTTAAGTGATTGGTAAATAACTATTTCGGTAAATAACAGCAACTTGATTCATTTTGTTTATTGTAATACCAAATGCATTCTTCAATTGTTATCAGGTATAAATTCTGCTGGCTATTGACGCGGAAAAATCGTTCATAAGCTTCTTTACCTGCGCAGGTTTCGCGTCCTTTAACTGGCTTTGCGGCTTGCCTGCAATTTTCTCCAATACCTGAATCAAATGATCGACATCGCTTTCGCTGTTTCCGATGCCCAGGCTTATCCTTGCCACACCGGGCAGAGATAATTTGGGGAATAAAGTGACAATCAGTTTCTGAAATTTTTCCAGACCAGGTCCAACATGAAGAATATGCTTGACAATGATGTGCGCGCAATGGCAACCAGTCCGGACTCCAATTCCGCCATAAAGGGTGAGCTCTTTACCTACCTGAGTTGCCATTTTACTCTTGAATGCGAATGGAATCACACCCATTTTATTTGAGAATCCCGATGATTCAGGATTTTTAATTCCATATATTTCCAGACCTTCAATTTGCGCCATTCCCCGCAAAGCTCTGGCAGTCAAAGCCTGTTCGTCCTCCTGAATGACGTCCATGCCAATTCGTTGCACTAGCACAAGTGCCTTTCCCAGAGCAGCAATACCACCTGCATTTTCTTCTCCGGAAATTCTGATTAAATCGAGTTCTTCGGCATTAAATTCCAGCAGACCTTTTCGTGCCACCAGCATTCCGCTGCCGAATGGTGCATATACTTTATGAGCCGAAAAGGCCAGATAATCAATTCCACATTGTTCCATGTTAATCTTGCGGTGGGCAACCAACTGTGCGGCATCGACCAATAGCCGGGCTCCATACTGATGCACCATCCGGCTGATTTCCTCCAGATTGTTGCAAACGCCCAGAACATTCGATGCTCCGCTTACCGCCACCATCCTGATGCGTTTTGCTCCGAACAAAGCTTTCTGATTGTACGCTATCAGTTGCTTTTCGAGCTCGTTTAAATCCGCAGAGCCTTCATCGCTCACCGGTAACGTGACCAGCGAACAATTGGGTATTATTCGCCAGGGCAGATCGTTCGACGAATGTTCAGAAAGTGTGTTGACGACAACAGTTTCTGTCGTGTCATCCGCTTCCCGGCTCAAACTTTCTGATACCAGGTTAATGGCTTCGGTGGTGTTGGAAGTAAAGATCATATCATATTCTGCCAGAGGTGCTCCCAGAAATCCGGAGCAAATGGATCTTACCTCCTGAATGATTTCTTGCTTTATTTGTTCGGGTTGGCGATATGAATGTTGAAACGCGTTCCAAATTGCGGTAAAGGTTGGAGTGCTTGCACTGTTGTCAAGATTAATGAATGTTCGCAGACCTTCCGTTGTTGGTACCTGAACACCCCGACCGATGAGCGTTTTCCGAAGTTCGTCCAACAGCTTCCTGCCTGAAAATTTTTCGAGTTCGTCGTGGTAAAGTATTTCGGTAGCTGTCAGCTTTTCAGCTGTTGTATTCACGAAGATGTCTTTCCCGGAAAATTTTATCATTCGCAGTGCCTTTGCAAATGCAATGATGTTAATAATGGCAGGCGTACCGGCTTCGAATTTGTCGGGATTTTTTGCCCAAACCACCCAGTCTTTCGCGATTAACCTGGCAGTTCCTCCTCCTGCATGAAACGGAACACCTTTTGGCAACTTGTTCCGTTTTGCTGCCAATGCGGTAACGCCCAATGAAAGTCCGAAATCCTGACTCGATAACGTTCGATAGCTTTCTGGCTGAAGTTGCTGAATGAATACTTTTGCTCTTCGGTGCGTGCAAAAGATGACCACATATTTGTCCTTATTAAGTCCCAAATATTCCAGCATAATTTCCCTGGCCTGTTCGAATAAATGCGTGGTCACCATCGAGAAATGCCCACTTCCCCGGTGAACATTGGAATAGGTCTCTAAAGCAAGGTGCATTCCCCGCTCAAGCTCTGTAAATGCATCAGTTATTTCACTGTCCAAAGGAACTGGCTTTTCAACTTCGCTGATCTGAAGGACATCCGATGTTCCGAATTTGGTTGGAATGGTTGCTTTCATTGTGTTTTGAGTTTGATTTAACCACGAAGAACACGAAGGTTTTACAAAGGGTTATTGAAATCTTGATTAAAATTCTTTCTTATTTCACAATTGGACTTTCTTTGCGAACTGTTTCCAAAATGGAAATAGTTTGGAGCCAGTTATTTCCGAAATGGAAACAACTTCAAGTTTTACCTCTCCATTGGGAGTGTTATATAAAACAAAATTTTTGGGCGGTTGCAATTCGTTAACTGTCATTGCTTTTAACTTATTATCAAGTTTAAAAGTGCATTATAGATACAAAGCCAATAACCCCTCGGTTCATCAAGTGCTCAAACGAAGGGTAGTGTAGCGGCTTGCTGTGGGCTTTTCAACCGTCAAACCTCAAGGTAGTTGAGGCGGGAGCGAAAGCTGCAAGCCACATAGACCCAAGCCAAAACCTATGCTGTTTGTTGTATGGCGTTTTTATTTGAGATATATTTTTTATGAATCTCTCGTAAATCATTTATCAATTCTGAAATCTTAGCAAGAGGTAATTCAGAAACAAATGTTTGATTATTGAGCTGATCTTCAAATTTCAGATATTGATTTGGTTCAAATGATATTCTACCATGCGCGACTGCATTTCTTAAATGCTTTATAAAATCAATTCGACTGGAATCGCTCTTATATGTAGTTTGAGTATTTTGACAATAAGAACGCAGTTTCAAGTTAATTGCCTCAAATTCTGCCAAGAAATTATTTTGCATAATTTCTTTTGGAATGACAAGCATTGCATAAAGTGTAATTAAAACCATACCCTGATTGTCAATATTTGTTTTTTTGAGTTGATCTTTTATTAAAGGAAACTCATAGGCCATTTTATCAAAGTAGTCACTATTTATAAAATCATTACGCCTTAAATTCAGTAATAAATCAATAATAAAATATGACTGAAAAACTAAATTTCCTTCTTGATCAAGTTCAATTCCATTTGGAGAATTCGTTGTACTCATTCATCTATGTATTTATAGTTATAGCTTTATGATTATATAGTTGACATTCTATAATGAAATTGATTCATGTTTATAATTTGTGAGCTCAATCGTTTCAATAAAATGCCACACAATTCATATTTTGGTCTGACAAAATTAGACTTAGCCGCCCAATTCCGGTTTTATTAATCTGATTGACACTATGCTATATTTTCTGCTAAATATAAAAACTCTTCTCCAAAAACATCCCAATTTTTAAGACGAGTTTTCATAAAATTATCAACTTGCAAATAGTTGGTTTATAAATGCTTTATTCCGCTTCAAACCGTTCAATCACTTGCCCAACCCTTTCTTTGATTTCCTGCCAGCCTGGATTTAATTCTTTGGATGTAAAAGTTCCATGTTCGATGTCGATGCGTTCAAAAACCATCAGGTAAAGCGCGAAAATGATTTCGAGGCTCAACTGGCCGCGGGGCTCAACAAATGGTCGTATTTCCTGAATCATTTCGTAAGTTTTCAGGCGGTAAAAATCGGCCACTTCGTACAAATCACGAATCAGGCTGCGGAAACCGTCGGTTATTTGTCCGCCTTTGGCCATAAACAACAATTGCTGGCGGTTCATGCCGTATTTGGCAATCAAATCGTCCGGAAAATAATTCAGGTTGTTGAGGTGATCTTTCTGGAAATCGCGGATAATGTGCACGAGGTAACTAAAAATGGCGCAAGGTGTTGCCACCCTTTTAACATCGAAAACGGGTGGCAGATATTGACCATTTTTTTTGGTTAGTCCGCACAAATGCACAAAGATGGAAGCCGGAGCCACCGAAGCGCCACCCGCATAGTCGATAAACCCCTGAAGTGTTGGAAACCCATCGTTGTAAATATCGTAAATCATCGATTTGGCAAAAGCTTCGAGCGGCCAGAACGGAATGCTAAACCGATCAACCGTTTCAATGAGTTCAGCCTGAAGCGGATTGTTCTCCGAGGCTTCGGCAATCGTATTAATCCAGCGGTAAACATCGGCTTCGAATTGTGCCTGATTTTCAGGAGCAATGGTGACGTGCTCTGTTTTGTGATCGTCGATCAGGTCGTCGATGGCCCGCATGAATTTGTAGCAGTTTTTTGCAGCCTGATAGCGTTCCTTGTCCCAGAAATGAGCAGCAATCAGGATATTCGGATGATCGACAATTTTCTCAAAATCTATGGAATCGAAAATTTGATAGTACAGATCGGTTTGGGTTTGAACTGTTGTTTCCATGTTGATATTTACGATTGGACGATTTACTATTTACAATTTTGTTGAGACCTGCTTTTTTGCATCTTTCAAAATGCGTTCTGTGGTTAATTTCGCTCCCAAAAGCACCAGCGGAACACCGTTCCCGGGATGCGTACTTCCTCCGGCGAAATACAAATTTCGATATTTTTTGTGTTGGTTGTGCGGACGGAAATAACCCATCTGAAAAATAGTGTGCCCAAGACTTCCAAACACTGATCCATTCGTCACATTGCAGGTTTTTTTCCACGTTTTTGGCAGGTAGCAGACTTCGAATTTAAGGTGTTCTTCGATTTCAACAAGTCCGGCTTCCTTCAGGCGGCTGATCACTCCGGCGCGCGCAGTTTGCTTCAGTTTTTTCCAATCCTGATCGTAGTTTGCATCCAGGTGTGCCACCGGAACAATCACCGAAAGCGTATCGTGATTTTCAGGAGCAGCCGATTGGTCGCTTCGAACCGGCGCGTGAATGTAAAAACTCGGGTTGTCGGACAGTGATTTTTCCTTGAAAATTTTGTTCAGCCCGTCTTTGTACGGATCGTTCAGGAAAACACTGTGGTGATCGAGTTGCGTATAAACTTTATCTAGTCCCCAGTGAAACACGATGGCCGAGCACGAATATTTTCGCTTTTTCAATCGGTCGGCGGCTTCCTTGTCGGGCAGCAATTCCTTGTAAACGTAGGGCAAATCGGCGTTGGCAATCACCAGATCGGCATCGATCCTTGTTCCGTCTTCCAGCAAAATACCTTCGGCTTTTGTGCCGTTCAAAATGATTTTTTCGATCGGTGATTTGTAATGAAACTGCACTCCCAAACTGGTGGCTTTTTCAAGCAGTTTTTCCACGATCCGATGCATTCCGCCTTTGGGAAACAATGCGCCTTCGTAAATTTCTGCTCCGGGCAGCATGTATAAAAATGCTGGCGCCTGATAAGGATTCTGGCCCATTTAATTGTTCTGAAATGTAAACGCCATTCG
>JAIBEZ010000052.1 GCA_019459485.1 Prolixibacteraceae bacterium | reverse complement strand
CCCAAATTACGCATTAGAAAACTTAAAGGGTAGATTGACTTGATTTGAATGGTTCCACAAACCTTCAAACCATTCCCTTCGTTTCATGTTCAAGCTCAATTTGAGGGTGTGTTTGTTGTTGATTTTCTGGAAATACGCACCAATAGCAAAAGTTCTGTATCGCAGTGTTGATAAGGTATGCTGAACTTTCGAATTGAGCAGGAACTGCCTGAACAAAGCCATTAAATTATAGGCAAGCATTGCAAAAATCAAAGCGGCTTCGGTTCCGAAAAATGATTGCATGTTGAAGCTATCAAATCCAAAGTCGTATTTGAGTTCTTTTATTCTGTTTTCTGCATCGCCACGTCCACGGTAAAGTCGCCAAACATCGGCAGCAGATAGGGTGAGATTGGTAATGTAGGCTGAATACCGGTACTGTCGGTAATAATCTTCATCCTGAAAAAGCTTCAGCATTTTTCCTGCTGCTTTGGGACGTTTTTCAATCTTTTGTCTAACCACGATCATCCTACGCGGTTTGTCCCACAACAATGATTTATATTGTAATTCGCTGATTTCGATGCCTTCATCCAGTGTTGTCCAAACCTGATTCCCAGCGATGATACGTTGGATTGGTTCATAGAAACGTGCGGCAACGATATAATTGATGGGCTTCTCTTTCCCTTCCAGATAATCAAAAACATCTTTCCCGAAAAACCCACTGTCCAGGCGTAACAGACTTATGTTTTTGCCTTGTAACTTGGTAAAGGTATCTTCTAAGAAAGGGATAAAACCCTCGGCAGATCCGGTATTGCCACTTCTCAGCCAAAGGTTTGCTACCAGTTTGACATCTGAAACAAAAGCAATGATGGGATTGTGGGATGCTCTGCCCGGTTTGTGCGGGTTGTAACCACGTTTGGCTCCTTGCTGCTCTCCATAACGGGTCAAAACAGATGAATCACAATCAAGGGTGTAATTATCAAACTGTACCGAATTGAATATCCATGAATAAAAATGGTCACTTACCTGTTGATTGGTAACTTGTGTGAACTTGGCAAAATATCGCTTGTAAACGTCCTGCGCCGGAGATTGTTTCCAGCCAAATATCTTCTTCAAGGCTTCATCATGGCGGGTAACTTCGGTGTGCATAAAACGGTTTGCCCCACACCAAATACTCACTAAAAATGATTCGATGATCGAAACTGGCGAGTAACCCCTGTTAGATCCCGGCTGAGGCAGATCAACACAGTTCTCGACTTGAGATTTGAACCCTATTTTGTCCAACATCTGGCGCAAAAACACCATGCCTCCCCATGGTGTAATCTCTTGATTGGTATAGCTTATATCGAATTCCATAACACAAATATACCTAATGCTAAGCATTAGAAATTCCTATCGCGTAATTTGGGTTTATTCACTTGATTCATTTAATTTTTGGGATGGATTGAATTATGAGCTATTGGTTTTACCTCTGAAAAAAGCAAAGTTTTTGTACCCGACTTCTCGGGGAGCGGTTTCCTGAATTTTAATCTGTCACTTTATTTTTTGAGGTTAGATGAGTATTGATTTGTAAATAAAAGGTTTGTATTATATTTAACCTCTCGAAAAAGTAAAGTTTATTTCATTTCAAAAAAAATAAAGATTATGGGAACGTTTAATAACAGAAGAGAGTTTTTGAAAATTTCGGCAGCAGGCGCCATTGGTCTGGCGGTACTTGGCCCAATCGGCTGTAAACCAGCAGCCGTTGACCGGAAAAGCTTTGGTGTCGGCATTCAGTTGTACACCCTTCGTGATGCCATGACAGCAGATGCTCTTGGCTCATTGAAAAAATTATCAGATTTGGGATACAAAAATCTGGAATTGGCTGGCTATGCCGATGGTAAATTCTATGGCTTTGGGCCTGCCGAATTCAAAAAAATAGTTAACGACCTCGGTATGGATGTACTAAGTAGTCATGCCGCCGTTGAATCGACAGGTATTACTCCGGAAACTGCTAAAGCAATGGCTGATGCACATGCCGAAGTTGGTGTCAAATATTGTGTACAGCCGTGGGTAAATGAACCGGACCGCAACATTGAAACGTATAAAAAGATGATAGCCGATTGGAACGAAGTCGGTCGGATCATGAAAGGCGTAGGGATTCAGTTTGGCTATCACAACCATAATTTTGAGTTTGCCAGCATCGATGGAATAGTACCTTACTATGATATATTTATGCCTGAAATGGATGCTGATTTGATTACCATGGAACTGGATCTTTTCTGGGCAAAAAAAGCTGGTCAGGATCCGGTTGAAATGTTTAACAAATATCCCGGTCGTTTCCAGCTTTTGCACTTTAAAGATATGAAGACGAATGAAGCGCCATTTTTTGATGTAATTAAAGATGATGTTTGTTCGGTTGGTGCAGGTGTTATTGATTTCAAAAGCATACTGGCAGCAAAAGAAACAGCAGGAATGAAATACCTGTTTGTTGAAGATGATAACCAGGGTAACGGAAATACATTTGAGGAATTGGAAATCAGCATCAGCAACCTTACTACCAAAATATTGGTTTAAATACGATTCCGATAAAAATTGAATGATCTGTAAATAATTGATTTGTAGATATATATTTGGACAAATAAAAATAAATGAAAAAATCTCTTAATTTCGGTTGAGGGATTTTTTTTGCGACATAGCCTCTTTGAAAATTTCAAATATAGAACTTTGAGCGTAGAGGAAGGAGAACTGTTTTTTACGAATGATAAAGAATCTGTTAAAAAAACCTATGAAATTTTATTGCTTATTTTGATTTTTTCATAGTAACTGATATTTTTGAAGGTCTGACATAATTGTACTTTAACTGATCATGGAACCAAATTCACGTCGGAAATTTATAAAAGGAGCAGCCTTAACCGGGATTGCCACTTTTTGCCTGTCCTCTGCAGAATCATTCGCAGCAGTAACTCAGACCCAAATTAAAACTTTGAAAAATGGAGCAGTAATCTTATTTCAGGGCGATTCGATTACCGATGGAAACCGGGGACGAAATACCGATCCCAACCACATCATGGGGCACGGGTATGCATTTAGCATTGCAAGTAGGGTAGGCGCGGATTATCCTGAAAAGCGATATCAGTTTTACAATCGCGGAATTAGTGGAAACAAAGTCAATGATCTGGAAGAACGCTGGCAGGCTGAAACCCTCGACCTGAAACCCGATGTTTTGAGTATTTTGGTCGGTGTAAATGATTCGGGTTCGGTTGTTTTCAAAAGAGATCCGGTTATCCCGATAGAAAAATACGAAGAGATTTACACTTCCTTGCTCGTACAAACCAAAGCCGCATTTCCCAATATACTTTTTGTATTGTGCGAACCTTTTATCCTGAAGGGCGGCAGTGTAACCGAAAATTGGGAAGCGTACCATTCCGATATTGTGAAACGTCAGGCCATCGTTCGCAAACTGGCAACAAAATTCGATGCGGTGTTTGTCGGTTTTCAGGAAGTTTTCGAGAAAGCCTGCGACAAAGCCACTGCCGGGTACTGGATTTGGGATGGCGTACATCCAACCGTCGCCGGTCATGAACTCATGGCACGGGAATGGTTGAAACAGGTCGGGAAACGAATCAGATTCTGAACATAGATTTACAGTCTCCCAAAAATACCCACAATGGTCCGGTGAAATTTATGAACTGATTTTACTGGCGGGGCATACATCATGATGCACTTTTTGGAAACAACCGGCAGATCTAGTTCATCAATTGTTTGCTGAACTTCCTTTGACCAGGCTCCCTGCTGCAACCAAATATTTTTTAATCCGATTTGGGCCGCTTCTTCCAGCACCGGGGGAACATTTTTTGGAGGAATTGAAATCCATACTGCATCCACTTTTCCGCTCAAGCTTTTCAAATCGGGGTAGCAGTTCATTCCATCAATTTCTTTGGCTTCTGGGTGAACAGGATAGATTTCATAGCCTTTACTTTTCAATTCTTTACCGGCCATGTTGCCAAATTTTTTGCCTGTTCGCGACATGCCAACCACTGCAATTTTTTTCGAACCGACGAAGTTTTCAATTAAGGGATTCATAGTTAGAGGTTTTTAGTTTTGTGTAAAATTACAGCTTTTACTTTAATACTTATGGTTCTTAAATATTTTGTTTGGGTAAAACAAAGCAGGCCTTTTTAGGTGCAGCGCACCGCTGATATTTGTAGCTTATGTGTTGCAATTCACGCAAGAGGTGCAGAGCACCGGGATATAGGTATTCATTAATTTTAATATTCCGGTGCGATGCACCTTACTTTTATCGATTTTTTTACTACCCCGAGAGGACTCGGGGCGGCTCTGCCGCTTTCGGACACCCAAATGTCCAACGTCTTATGGATTCTTGTATCTTTGATTGCTAAACCTTTAAACTTAAACCAATGCTAAAGTCAGTTCCTATCATTCGAATTTACAGCCTTTGCCTGCTCTTGGCTGTTTCATTTCTTTTCTCCGGATGTCAGACCAAACCATCCAATCCCAATGAATATTCTGCAGATATCATCATTTACGGCGGAACTTCGGCTGCGGTGACGGCTGCTGTTGAGGCGGTTCAATCGGGCAAAACGGTCTTGGTTGTTTCTCCTGATACCCATTTGGGTGGGCTTTCTTCCGGAGGATTGGGTTATACTGATACCGGAAATAAATCGACGATTGGTGGATTGTCACGCGAGTTTTATCATCGCGTGTGGTTGCATTACAACGATTCTGCTGCATGGAAATGGCAAAAGCATTCTGAATACGGTGACAAAGGGCAGGGAACTGTGGCGATGGACGGAGAAAACCGCACCATGTGGATTTTCGAACCGAATGTGGCCGAACAGGTTTTTGAAGAATTTATTGCCGAGAATAAAATCACCGTGTTGCGCGACGAATGGCTCGACCGAACTTCCGGAGTAATTGTGGAAAACGAGAAAATCGAATCAATTAAAACGCTTTCAGGAAAAATCTTTAGTGGCAAAATGTTTATCGATGCCACATACGAAGGCGATTTGATGGCTGCTGCCGGAGTTTCCTTTCACGTTGGGCGCGAAGCCTGTTCGGTTTACAGCGAAACATGGAATGGTGTTCAGGCTGATGCGCGTCATCATGGCCATTATTTTAAGGATAAAATTGATCCGTACAAAATTCCAGGAAAGTCTGAAAGTGGTTTATTGTATGGTATTTCTCCTGAACCCATAGCTGCTAACTGTACTGACGACAACAAAATTCAGGCGTATTGTTTCCGTTTATGCATGAGCAATCATCCGGATAACCGGGTGCCATTTGCCAAACCGGCTAATTACGATTCTACCAAATATGAATTGCTTGCCCGAGTGTTCGATGCCGGTTGGCGCGAATGGTTCGACAAATTTGATATCATCCCGAACCGGAAGACCGACACCAATAACCACGGTCCTTTCAGCATGGACTTTATTGGAATGAACTACGATTACCCGGAGGCTACCTACGAACGCCGGAAGGAAATCATCAAAGAACATGAAGATTACCAGAAAGGCTTGCTGTATTTCGTGGCCAACGATCCACGGGTACCGAAGGAAATTCAGGAAGAAATGCAGACCTGGGGATTGGCGAAAGATGAATTTCAGGACAACGAAAACTGGTCGCGCCAGCTTTATATCCGAGAATCCCGCCGGATGATTGGCGTTCACGTAACCACCGAAAACGATGTGCTGGCCAAAAGCGAAGTGCCCAGCCCGGTTGGAATGGGTTCGTACGCGATGGACTCGCACAATATTCAGCGCTATGTAACTTCCGGAGGTTTTGTGCAAAACGAAGGCGACGTGGGCGTTCATCCTGACGAACCGTATTCCATTTCGTTCGGATCAATCATCCCGAAGAAAGAAGAGTGCGCCAATCTGCTGGTTCCGGTTTGCGTGTCGTCGAGCCACATTGCCTACGGCTCCATCCGCATGGAACCGGTATTTATGATTTTAGGGCAGTCGGCCGCGTTGGCGGCTTCAATGGCGATCGACAACGATCAGGCGGTTCAGGATGTCGACTACAATACATTGCGTGAGAAACTTTTGATGAAAGGTCAGATACTGGACAAAACCCAGTTGAAGCCCTAAACAGCACTCAATCACGACAAATATGATCCCTGGCTGAACGATTTGAAATCAGTAGAAGAAAAGAATTATTTTTCTGTAAAATAATAGTTGGATGTTGAAAAAAATAAAATAATATCTTAATTTTGAACAATATAAAATCAACAAAGCCCAAATAAACGATGAAAAAACTACTGCTGATTTTTTTGTTTTTCGTGTCGTTGGCAGCCGCGAAAGCACAAGACAAAATCATTACCATCAAGCAAGACACCATTGAATGCCGGATCGTTTCGGTTAATGCGGAGCGAATAAGCTACGAACAAAAAACTTCTGATAAACAAATTGTAGGGAAGTCAATAGCAATTTCAGATGTGTTACACTATTTTAGGACAGGGAAGCGCGACAGCTTTGGCAATATGTTTGATTATGAAAAAACCAAACGGGTTCGCCCTGAGCATCGCTGGCTGTTTTCGCTGCAAGGCGGGTTGGCCCATTCGTTAACCGACTACAGCAATTTTAAAAATATCTTTCTTAGTCAGGACAATTCGGCATCGGCTGCCGACGATTACATCAAAAAACTCAAAAACGGGTATCACATCAATACAAGTTTGCATTATTTGCTGAATACGTTTTTGGGCCTTGGCGTTGATTATAATCTTTTCTATTCGGCCTCAAAAGGCGAATTTCTGGCTCAGGGATACGGAAACATGAACCTTCCGGTATATACCAATTTAGGTCTGGATGAAAGGTTGTATGCCCATTTTGCCGGCCCATCGGTTTTGTTTCAGCAATTTCCGGATAAAAAGAAAAGAATTAAAATTTCGGAAACGATATCGCCCGGTGTTGTCTTTTTTCGCGAAGAAACCAGAGGCAACGGGTATAAGATTTATTGGGGCGATAATGATTCTTACAGCGGACAAGCGCCTCAATATTATGACCATGCCAACAGCGTGTCCAAAAGCACAAACTTTGGGGCAAAGGGCGGCGTGTCGGTAGAATATGGCATTACACCGCAACTCTCGGCAGGCCTGGCAGGGAATTTTATGTGGGCTAAACTTAAAAAAATGTCGGTCAAGAGTTCTGAATACGATAATAAAGATCAGGAACTTGAAAAAGCCATCAACATTTCACACATCGACTACGGTTTTACTGTCCGCTATAATTTTTAAACAACGCAGCTCTGGCAAATAAAAAATTATCCGTATGAACCACTTTTTAAAAATCATCATAGTATTGTTGGTCACCATCGCTTTTTTTTCGTGCAGCGATGAGTTTGTAAACGAGAAACTCGATATTTCAGGTGTGGCCCAGTCAGCCATCATCATTTCACCGGAGTGGGACGCCGATGATTACCAGTTCAAATGCGAGGGAGTTGTGAATGCCGATTTCACTATCAACAGCAAACCCGACTGGCTGATTCTCGATAGCAATTCAGGAAAATTTACAGATAGTATTGCAACCATTCATGGTTCTGCAAATGCGGAGCCGCGTTTTTCAAAAATAGGCTTTTATGTCGATCAGATGCTTGTAATTGCAGGCGGTAAAAAGTATGCTGTTCCGTTGTATTATATAGCCGAAGGAAACCCTTCTGTTCAGGTAAATCGTGCATTTGAAATAAGTTACAACAACTACAATCAGTTGCAGATTTCCAATTCGGGCGATGGTATTTTACTCTGGGACATCGTCAGTATGCCCCCGTGGCTGACAGTCAACATGAGCCAGTTCGACCTGATGTCGGTCATACTGGGAAAAGGGGCAACTGCAAATCTGCCGCTCACCTTCGATGTTCAGTATGCTGTTCAAAACAATCTGAAAGGAACGATCGTCCTGAAAACCAATGACAAAAACAATCCGCTGGTAGAAATAGCCGTTTCTGCCAATTTGGGGACTCCCGATCTCTCACTATACAGCAATGAACTCAATTTTGGGACTTCTGAAACAAGCAAAATATTTGGACTTTATAATTACGGAAATGGGATACTGATATGGAGTTTTGATGGATTGCCCGAGTGGTTATCGGTTTCGCCTTCAAGCGGAATGTATCAGCCCCATTCAACTTCCGGCGATGTGATCTTTACTTGCGACCGAAGCAAACTTCAAACCGGGTTGAACACGGCAACTATCTATCTGAAGACCAATGCCCTCAATAAATCTTCGGTTCCTATCACTGTTACCGTGCGTGTGTCCGGTCTAAATGGGAACGTGCGCGCACTGGATGGAAACATTGTTGATGCCATATTTGACAAAAGTACAAATACCTTGTTTTATGTTACAGCTCAGCCCAATAAACTGGTGGCTTACGACGTAACGGCCAAAACTGTTTTGCACGAAGTCGCTTTAAGCAAAGCCCCGACTTGCCTGTCAGTCAGGGAAGATTTCAAACAAGCGCTGATCGGTCACGGAGGGCTCATTAGTACCGTAAATTTGAGCAGCTATACAATAACTAAAACCTATGAACTTGATTTTACCATTTACGACATTGAATGGGCTGAAGATGACTGGTATTGTTATTCGAAAGCAAACAGCTCAAACTCCAATTTACTTTGGATAAATACCAATACAGACGAAACTTATGAAACTATCAGCAATAGTTACACTTTGGGTTCGGCTGATTTGAAAAAAGTACCCAATCAGTCATACATCATTGCATCAAGAACAACTGTTTCGCCAACAGGTATTTTTGTGTTTGATATCAAGTCAAAAACGCGGAAAAGTTACGCACATGAATCCATTGGAAATGTCTGGTTTTTCAATGGCGACGAATTAATGATAACCGGATATTCCTCCATCATTAGGACCTCTGCTGTAACATCGGCTTCCGGAGATCAAATAAATGGTCCGTCTTCAATCGGAGAATTAAAAATAAGCGAATACCCGAATGTATCATGGTGGATCGACTATTGCGAAGCAAATCACAGCATCTGGGCCATATTCAGTTATTACACGCACTCTTATTATCCTCCGGTTGCAGCAACCATTTACCAGTTTGAAGACAACGACTACAAGCTTGTAAAAACCTATAAATACGACAACCTGTACCAGCCCGACATTCAAACCGCCGCGTACGAAGTTGAGGCACGCTATGTTTTCTCGAACAGTTCGGGAACTGAATTGTCGGTGTTGCGCAAAGGGAAAGACAACAATATTTGGTCGGTGGAATTTATTCCGGTACAATAAATACCGGTTCACAAACGAGGCTGTAAACAAACAGGATACTTTTCCAAAATTCCAAAAATTGGCTTATTTTTGCTGAATGATCACATTTTGTCTCCATCAAACCAGTACCGATCCGTATTTTAATTTGGCTGCCGAAGAGTATTTCCTGAAGAATTTTCAGGAAAATTGCTTTATGCTTTGGCGCAGTCAGCCCACGGTGGTGGTTGGCAAACATCAGAATGCGCTGGCCGAAATCAACCATGATTTTGTTCATTCTCACAATATTCCGGTGGCACGGAGGCTTTCGGGCGGCGGAACCGTTTTTCACGATTTGGGCAACCTCAATTTTACCTTTATCCGGAATGTCGAAAAAATTCAGGAAGTAAATTTTAAGGTGTTTACTTTTCCCATCGTGGAAGCATTGAAAACGATGGGTGTTGAGGCTTATACTACCGGACGGAACGATTTGCTGATTGACGGCAAAAAGATCTCCGGAAATGCTGAGCATGTTCACCGAAATCGCGTTTTGCACCACGGAACTTTGCTTTTTAACAGCCAGCTCGAAGCCTTGAAAGGTGCGTTGAAAGTGGATTTGTCGAAATTTGAAGACAAGGCAGTGCAATCGAACCGCAGCGAGGTTACCAATATTGCCCCTTATTTGCCCCAGCCGATGGATGTGGAGGATTTTGGCAACCGGCTTTTTGCGGAAATAAGCAGTCAGATTGTCGGTTCGCAGGTTTATTCGCTAACTGAAACTGATCTGGAAGCCATTCAAAAGTTAAGTGACGAAAAGTACCGAACCTGGGATTGGATTTTCGGCTATTCACCGAAGTACCGGTTTAAAAATAAATTTCAGGCTCCCAAAGGTGAAATTGCCATCAGCCTTTTGGTTGAAAAAGGCTTGTTGGTTGACGTGGAGATTACCGGTACAATTTCTGAAACTTCAGGACAACAAATAAAAGAAGCTCTTTTGGGCTGCCCGCACGACTTACAAGCTGTTGAATCCAGACTTGTAAGTATTCATGATTTACTTCAGGATGAAAAGATCTCTCCTGAAAAATTCGCCGGGAAGTTGATGAAGTAGCCGCCGGTTTATTGTTTGGCCACAGCGCTTTTTGGTATTAGTTGTTCTTTTTTTGTCCTTTAATCATTAGTCCATAAAATAATAATCCATTCCCAAGGACTCCTAAAGCAATCCATGTTGTTTCGGAATTAGGATTAAACACTTTAGTCAAGACTAAAACTGAAAATCCAACCGACATGAAATAGAAAACCCATCGAAAGGATTTACTGGCATAAATGCTTTCTCCTTTTTTTATCGATTGCGTTTGATTATCAGAAGCCAATACGTTTTTGTATTCGTTAGATAATTTTGGAAAGTCTTTAACTAATCTTTTAAAGTCATCTTTTATCGGTAAAACGTTTAGTCTATTTATTTTATATCTTGTTTTATTTGTCAGGTTTATTATAAAACTATCAAAAGTCCTATCTTCTTGAAACACATAGCTATCAACTGTATTCCAAGGTATCTTAAAATTCTTTTCCCAACTCAGAATAAATTTTCTTTGCCAAATGTGAACTAATCCTTCGTCGGTCAAAAGAACTTTTGCTTTTCCCATTCCAATCAAATGTGCAAGATAAAGTGAGGTTATAAAGACAGAAAAAAATTGAGCTATTGATACGATTTCATTATCAGTACGAGGTAATTTTTCAAGGATCAAGAAAATACTCGAAAGAAATATTACAATCATTGCAATTATAAATCTACCTATCGAATGTATTTTAAGATGATATTCTCTTTCTTTCATGTCAGTTTATCTATTTGCAGTGGGCTCCTACAATTAATGCAAACTGTATTTAATTTTTCTTCTGGCTTCCAACAATTTTTTACCATCAGCTATCCAGTATCTTTTTGTCCAGTTTCCCCGCTTGTCGTATTTGAAATAGTTTTCCTGTTGTTGCTTGTTCTGGTCGTTTCGCAAACCAACCATATAGTCGATTGAAAAATGGTTAACGAAGCCACGATCGTTGTATTGATAGTATAAAATTGTATTGAAATTTGTGATGTTATCTTTTCGTTCAATCCGGATTAACCTGCCCGATGAATCGTAGAAAAGAGTACATTTTTCTCCGCTGTCGGGCTCTCCGTTTTCATTGATGTTGTATCGCGTAAATGAACTTAGTTGATCATTGTTGTATTTTACATCCTTTTCAACCAAAAATAATTCCCTTTTGTTTTTCTGTTGGTTGAATGACCAGAATCCGACTTCCTGAATTTTGCCTTCTGAATCAGTAATATTTTCATATTCAATATATTCAACTGCTTGTCCTGATTGGTTTTCCCCGGTTGTTTCCCTCACTATTTTTTTGTTGCCTATTGTATTGCTTTCGTAGAAATATTCTGCCCGAATTGTTTTTTGAAAAGTACTTGTTTTTTTTACCAGTTTCGAATTTTCGTCAAACAGGTAAATATCTACCCATCCCGAATATTTGCCGGGTTTGAAAATCCCTGAATCTCCTTTGGCCGAGCTCACTTCTTTTCCATATCTTTTTTCTGTAATTTTTTCAATATCCCCATTGAAATCGGCCAGCTTCGGGAACAATTGGCCGGAAGTGAGGTAGGGTATTAACAAGAGAAGGTAGAAGGCAAATTTCTTCATTGAATTAGGCAAAACTTGTTTATCAATCTCTCAAAGGTAATTTATTTGCGATTCAAAATTAAATACCCTGATAATCCTCCAATAACTGACGCAATTAAAATTCCGAATTTGGCCTGAACGATGTGTTCCGGATTTGAAAATGCCAGTTCTGTAATAAACAGCGACATGGTAAACCCAACCGAAGCCAGCAGGGCGACACCATAAAGCTGTTTCCAGCTGGCTCCCTGCGGAAGTTCGGCCAGTTTAAGGAATACAATCAGCTTTGTTATGCCAACAATGCCGATGAACTTTCCAAATAGCAATCCGAAAATGATGCCC
The DNA here is from genome assembly GCA_019459485.1 of Prolixibacteraceae bacterium. GTDB lineage: Bacteria > Bacteroidota > Bacteroidia > Bacteroidales > Prolixibacteraceae > Aquipluma. The sequence continues at coordinate 5,680 of JAIBEZ010000052.1, read as the reverse complement.
AATGTGATGTTTGAAGTCAGGCTTTCAGCAAAATTGCCTGAAAATTCGACTCCGGTATTTGCGAATGCGAAGAGTGGCAAAATTATATATGCGACAATTGGGTGCAAGCTGTGCTCAATCTGCTGAAGCGGAGTAATGGCAGCTTTTGTATAGTTCCGAACATCTTCAATTACTTCGAGTTGTTCCCTGGTAATTAACGAGATCTCGTTTTTTTCAGCGTTTTCAAAGGAGACTGCCAGTTGACGAAGTTTTCTGGTAAAAAGGAGGTCGTCAACTTTTACATTTGCCGGAATTGTGAGGGCTGCCAAAACGCCTGCAATCGTTGCATGAACACCTGAAAGCAGAAAGGCCAGCCATACACCGGCAACTCCAACAATCCCGTAAAATGCAGGGCTCCGCACACCACTTTTGTTTGCGGCGTATAGAATTCCTAAAAATGCCGCGCCAATCATCAGGCTGGCGTACGATATCTGTGAGGTGTAAAAAAACGCGATTACCAATACGGCGCCAAGATCATCGGCAATGGCCAGAGCTGTCAGGAATATTTTAAGCGAAAAAGGAACTTTATCTCCCAAAAGATAAATGATTCCAAGGGCGAACGCGATATCTGTCGCCATCGGAATGCCCCATCCTCCTTCGGTTTCACTTCCGAAATTAAAAAATAAATAGATGAGAGCGGGTACGACCATTCCGCCAATTCCAGCGAAAATAGGCAGAATTGCATCTTTCGGATTCGAAAGTTCGCCACCCAAAACCTCGCGTTTTAGTTCAAGTCCGATCACAAAGAAGAACATGGCCATCAGTCCGTCGTTTATCCAGTGGCTTACTGTTTTTGAAATGTTATAGTGGTCGAACCCGATGGTAAACTTGTATTCCCACAAGCTTTTGTAAAATTCTGATAAAGGCGAATTTGCCATGATCAGCGCAGCCAGGGCAGCAATAAAAAGAACGATGCCGCTGGTAGTCGATTTGTTCATGAAACGACCCATGGGTTTTATCAGGTAATCTATTGGAGTTTGTCTTATCATATCTGTATGTCTATTCATTTGCTTGATGATATCAAAATTGGCTTACTTTCGCCTGAATAATTTGGCAATCGTTTTTCCTATTTCATCCAGTTTTTCAATCGGTTCCAATAATGATGGATTTTTTAAGTTGACTTCAGGCAAATCCATTACACCTGTTTGTATTGGGTAAACAAGAATGTAGTTATTATCCTTAAAATATTTGTTTAGGTAGGTTGGAATTTTTGCCATGTATGTATGATAGGAAGGTCTTTCTTTTCTGCTCATTACAAGAATAAGGTTATCGTCAATTTTTATGTCACGCGATAAAATCAGGAAATCGTCCCATTCGCTAAACTCATTAAATTCTGATTCAATCGGGTGTTTTGAATTGATTTCCTGTATGAAATTCAGTGTTTGTTTTGGAGCGTAAAAAACAAGTTTATAGCCTGAATTTCTGGCGATATTCCAAACTTTTATTATCCAGTAAGGGAATCCGATTTCTTTTTCAGCCCTTTCAGGAACGACAATGATATGCCGTTTTATGGTTGACAAGGGTTGCGAAGGCTTGTAAATCAGTGTGGTGGTATTGCATTTTGTCAATATCCCTTCGGTGAGGTTACCCAAAAAGTTATCCGAAATTCCTTTTTTTACATGTAGCCCTAAAATCAAATCGGTAATTTTATGCTCACGTACTACATTGCTAACTCCGTTGGTAATATTTAAATCGTAGCGCAGCAGTTCGTGTATCTGATTGTCGGTTGAAGCCGCTATTTTTGTGGCTATTTCAAGCACTTTTTTCGCTTGTTTTTCTGAATTGTCTGTATTGTTATTGGCGATTACGTTTAATGCAAAAAGTCCATCCTTGTTTTTAGGAGACTTTACGATCAGGCCTAATTTGATCAATTCTTCAACTGTTTCAGCATTGTTTACAGGAATCAAAATTTTTTCATCAGAGGTAGTTTCTTCGCTGCCGGTTTCTGAATTTTCCAGAAGCGCTATATTTTTTGCTCCGCGCTGTGCAACAAACGAAGCAATGGTGCAGGTTACCAGAATCATTAAAATAGTTCCGTTTAATACGCTTTCGTTTAATAATCGGATTGGCTCAATAATATTTCCTGAAAACGCAGCCTCCTGAATTTCAGATTTGTTCAGGATAATATTGTAGCCCACTAAAACTGCGGCCAATGTTGCAGCGGCCTGCGCGTTGCTCAATCCAAATATCAGTCTGCGTTCGTCAACCGAAAACCGGAATGTTTTTTGGGTCAGCCAGGCCGCCATAAATTTTGAAGTGGTTGCAATTATAACCATCACTGCCGCCACTTTGATCGTTTCCAAATCTTTGAAGAATACGCTGTAATCAATCAGCATTCCAACGCCTATCAGAAAGAACGGGATAAAAAGTGCATTACCTACAAATTCGATTCTGTTCATTAACGGCGAAGTATGTGGGATTAGACGGTTTAAGGCCAATCCTGCCAGAAATGCACCAATAATTGCTTCTATACCAGCTGCTTCTGCGAGAAAAGCGCCAAGAAATACCATTGCCAAAACAAAGATGTACTGTGAGATATTATCGTCGAATTTTTTGAAAAACCACCGGCCAATGATCGGAAAAATAAAAATTACCACAAGACCGAACACAATGACAGAGATTCCTAAACTTAGCCAGAATCCATTTGTAACTTCCCCGGTTGACATTCCGGCGATGGCCGCAAGTACCAAAAGTGCAAGGGTATCGGTAATCACCGTTCCGCCAACGGTAATGTTTACAGCCCTGTTTTTTGTTATTCCGAATTTACTGATAAGAGGATAGGCTATCAGCGTGTGTGAGGCAAACATACTGGCAAGTAAAACAGAGGTCGGAATGCCAAATCCAAGAATATAAATTCCGGACAATGTGCCCAATATCATTGGAATACTAAAAGTATATAAGCCAAAAACCAAACTTTTTTTGCTGTTTTTCTTGAAGTCGGCAATGTCAATTTCAAGACCAGCTAAAAACATGATGTACAATAAACCGACTGTGCCGAAGAGAATAACACTGCTATCGCGGAGCAATAAATTAAACCCGTATGGCCCAATAATGGCACCTGCTATAATCAGTCCGATTAAATGTGGGATCTTGAATTTATTCAGAATGATTGGTGCAAAAAGAATTATAAAAAGGATCAGTGAAAAAATCAGCACCGGATTTTTCAAAGGAAGTGTCAGTTCAAATAAATTCATTAATATGATCATGCTTCAAATTTTAATTATTTCTACTCTTATTTGCCGGATTCAGCTCAAGTCAAAATCCTGAATAATACCTCAATTCCGTAAATATAATCAGGTTAAGTGAGGCAGCCAAGACTTTGGACGGGTTTCGGGCTATACTCGACAAATATTAATAGTAACACAAAAAGAGGTCTGATGCCTTTTTGAAATTGAAATATCCCCATTTGTTGGGATTGTCAACTCTTCCGCCGCCGCGTATTTTTGCTGCCATAAAAAACACAAAAGACGGGACGATGAGTAAATTTTTAGTTTTAGTAGTTGTATTATTTCTTGGAGGAATAGCAGAGCTGAATGCACAATGTCAGCTATCGGGCAATCTGATTGATTCAGGCAACGAGCCTGTTGCTTACGGAAATATTTTGGTTGAAGGTGTTGACAGTCAGATTAAAGTTGGAGTATTAACCGACGATAAAGGTTATTTTTGCCTGAAAAATATTCGGAAAGGAGCATACAAACTGACTGCTTCGATGATGGGGTTCGAAACGTGGTCAACCCAGATCGCAGTTTCTGAAGAAGATTTGACCATCAATCTCTCGGATATCCGGATGCAGGTTTCCACCACCAATATTGCGGAGGTGATTGTAACTGGCACCACGCATGTCAGTCAGATTAAACCTTCGTCAATCAAGTATAAAACCAGCTCATTGATTTCTGAAAGTGGAGGAACTGCTGGCGATGTTCTCAAAAACATGCCCTCGGTGGCCATGGGCGGAAGTCCGGGACACAACCGCGACATCCGGTTTCGTGGTTTGGGAAACGCGTACACCAAAGTGCTGATCAATGGCCGCGAATCGGGTTTGAGCGGGAACAACCGAGAAACGGTACTGGATCAGATTCCGGCTGCAAGTATCAGTTACATCGAAATTATTGCAGTTCCCGGCTCCGAATACCAGTCGGAAGGCATCAACGGGATCGTCAACATTGTGCTGAAAGACAATCTGAACTACGGATTGCATGGAAAAGTTGAAGCAATGGCTGGCAATCACGATGGACAGGCAGGTGGATTTTCGCTTGCCAATAAAACCGAAAAGCTAAACTTGTTTGCCAACTACGATTTTTTACGCCGGAATTTGCCGAAACCAAAAGATAAAACGAAAACAGACCTGAAAGATGGCCAGATTACCCAGATTGAAAACTCGTATGAATATGAAGACAAGTCGTTTATCAATCACAACCTGCGTACAGGTTTCGACTATTATATCAAGCCAAAAACAAAATTTTCTGGGGAATACATTTTTGGATATCAGCTGGAAGACAAAGACAAAAGCCTCGATTTTACCCGAACCGATGCTACAGGAAAATTCAAATCCAGAGGTTTGGAACTGAAAACGGAATACAAACCCAACGAGTATCATCAGGTATTTTCGGCGCTCGAACATACTTTTTCAAATCAGGCAAAACTTTCGGTAAATGCCAGTTACCAGACCGAAGAGCAGAAAAAAACGGAAGAGAAAGCCACGTATGTGCTCACACAAGCTGGAAAATGGGCCAACTTCCAACCCGCTTTGGAAAATAAATATGAAATGCAAAAAGGAGAAAAACTGCTTTGGAATGCAAACATCACCAAGTTAAAACTTGCAAAAAATCTCGTGACTTTTGGCTATTCCGGAGAATTGGACAACCGTACTTTTAACAATACCACCGACAAGTTCAGTTATAAAGATACTTCGTGGACCAAATCGAGCAACGGTTTCGACAATTTTAAAGTGACCGAAACAACCCACGCATTCTATGTTTCGGACGAATACAATGTACGCTTTTTAAAACTCAAGACAGGTTTGCGCTTTGAAAACACACACACCATTGGGAACGCCGAAACCACCTCGCTTGATGGCAATAAATCGTACAGCCTTTTATTACCGGCTGCAACAGCCACTTTCAACCTCGATAAAAGCCAGTATATCACGCTGAATTTTGGTCGTCGCATACGTCGCCCCGGTTTTAAAGACCTCAATCCATTTACCGAACAAAAAGAGCCAACCAAAATTTCGAAGGGAAATCCAGCTTTAAAACCGGAAAAAGCATGGGCATACGAAGTGGGTTACCTGAAGAATTTCGAGAAGTTTAATGTGGGAGCCAATTTGTTTTACCGCGACATAACCGATGTAATCCAGAAAACACTTACCGAAGATGAAAACCACATTGTAACCGAGCAGCCTCAAAATGCAGGGCGGGCTTATGTCGCCGGTTACGAGCTGATGTCAACCCTGAATCCGTTCAACTTTTGGCAGTTCACCGCCAGTTTCTCGCAGTTCGAATCTGAAATTACCAGCGGCGACTACCAGGGCGATGCTTTGGCCGATCAGTACAAATGGTCAGCAAAATCCATCACCGATTTCGCGTTTCCTCATGGATGGTCGGTGCAGTTATCCGGAAATGCTGTCGGCCCAAAAATTTCG
>JAIBEZ010000001.1 GCA_019459485.1 Prolixibacteraceae bacterium | reverse complement strand
AAACAATATTTTCAATATCAAGATAGCAGGTTATCCCATCTGGCTATATGAAGGAACAAGTGGATTCTCATTGGACTACAATGATTATTACAGTCCGGCTGGACTAATCGGACGGCTGGCAGATACCAATTACTCCAACTTAAAGGTATGGGGGAAAGCCGTCAATGGTGATGCCAATTCAAAAGACATTGCGCCAAATTATGCCAGTGATACCAGTCCGCTGCCTTACCAACGGGATTTTAACGGGGCAGGCATCCCAATTGGAGGAATTCTTTTGGATATTAACGGAAAGATCAGAAATGACCAGGCGCCTGATATTGGCGCTGTAGAATTCATGATCGATTTTGGAATTACACAACTGATTAGTCCAAACCTTGACTGTCTTCATGGAAGTGCAGATAATGTGAGTATTTATATTCGACAGTTTGGTGACCTTCCATTTAAAGATTTGAAGTTGTCTTATCAGGTCAACGGTGGAACAATTTATACTGATATGATTCCGGGGACCGTGTATAATGACCTTACTTATACTTTCAAAACGCCGGTAGATATTTCACCACAGGGGGAATATCTTTTCCGGATCTGGCTGATTAATTCCAGGGATGATAATTTATTCAATGATACCTTGGTCGCTAAACGCTATTCGAAACCGGCTCCGGAAGTAAATTTCACCTATAATAATCAATGTACAGGTCGCGAAGTTCAGTTTTCTGGAACAGCTACCATTGTGAACCCCTACTCTATTACCAGTTATGAATGGTTGTTTGGAGATGGTGTGACATCAACAGAGCAGAATCCAAAACATACATTTTTAAAGTCAGGCACTCATCAGGTAATTCTAAGGGCTTATAGTAATGCTGGTTGTTATAATGAAATTACGAAGTCGGTTGCATTGGGTGAATATGAGAAACTGCAACTTAAGATTTTGAAAAAAGATGAGTTGTGTAGCAAAAGTTGCAATGGAGAGGTTGATATTAATGTAATTGGAGGAGAATCGCCCGTACAGCTTTATTTTAAAAATGCACTGACGACCCAGACTAAAATCAGCAATTTGTGCCCAGGAACATACTCTATCCGCGCCGTTGACAAAAAGGGTTGCGAAATTACGGAGAATGTTACTATCGGAACTGGAAGTCCCATGGATATGAAAATTGTCGCTGATCCGATGAATGGTTTTGCTCCACTCCGGGTTAACCTGAAGGCAGAGGGAGCTGGAGCAGCTTCTTATGAATGGTATTATAAAGGGAAGTTATTCAGCAATGAGCCTACCACAAGCATCAGTTTAATAGGCAAGGGTGAAAATATTATTAAACTGATAGTAAACAGCGGTCCTCCAAATAACTGCATTCTTAGTGACAGTGTATCCATCAATGTCGAAATATTGGTTGAAATTAAGATTCCCAATGCCTTTTCTCCGAATGGAGATGGATTCAATGATTCCATCGGTGCATTGACGAAATGTGTTACATCGCTCGAAATGAATATCAACGATCGCAATGGCCGGTTTGTGCATAAGATTGACTCGGTGAACGGCAGGTGGGACGGGAATTTGCCTTCAGGAAATCTTGCGCCACAGGGTGTTTACTATTACTCTTTAAAAGCAATTGGATATGATAGTTTGGAATATTCCCGTCAGGGCAATATCAATTTGTACAGAGACTTTGCAAGCCTTACTCCAAACCCTGTTCAGGCTAAGGCAATCCTTGATTTAAATGGGAATCTGACAGGGCAAAAGTCCATTTCAATTTTCAATTCTTCAGGAATGTTGATACGGAAATGGGATACCTTGGAGGATATATTACATCTGGACCTCTCGTTTTTAATTAAAGGAGTCTATTTAATTAAAGCCAAAGATACAGATCAGGTCGTCGTAGTTAAATTCATAAAAGATTAAGGCCATGAAAAAAACCAATATAATAACCATTCTTATTCTTGTCTTGGTGTGCCTTCAGTTTAATTCATCGGCACAGGGCAAGTATGAGATTATGGGCAATAAGGCTTATGAGAACAAGCAGTATGTTCTGGCAATTGATTACTATACCAGAGCCCTCTCCAATTTTGAAGGTGGAAAAAATGAGCGCAACGAGCTTGCTTTCAAACAGGCCGATTGCATAAGGATGATCAATAATCCAAAGAAAACTGAGATCTTTTATCAGCGCATGGTCAAAAATAAATATGCCGAACAAAAACCGCTGGTATATCTTCATTATGCCACTGTGCTTAGTTCTCAGGGGAAATATACTGAAGCCCTGCCGATGTACGAGCAATACCTTGCCAGAGTGCCCGGAGATGCGCTGGCCCTGGCTGGCAAAACTTCGTGTGAACTAAGTCTGCAGGACACCACGGCTGATAAACGATGGTTCATTAAGAACATCCGTGAAATCAATTCATTTGACGATGATTTTGCTGCCGTACATGGGGATGATCAATTCAAAACTGTGATCTTCTCATCTAACCGCAAAGGAACCACTGGTAAGGAAACCGACAATTGGACCGATGGGTCTTTTTCCGATCTGTTTATTGCAACCAAGAAGAAAGGGGAAACCTACGGAGTGCCTGTTTTGGTCGATAACAAAGACCAAGTGAACACCCAGGCCAATGAAGGAGCGGCCTGTCTTGATGACGAGTATAAAAAAATCTACTTTACCCGCTGTGCAAAGATGCAAAAGAGCAAAGAATATTGCCAGATACTGGAAGCCGAACGTATGGGGAGCGGATGGAGCCAAAGCACGGTGATTTATACTGATAGTCTTGGAAATGTGGGTCAACCGGTGTTAACGGGCAATGGCCTTACCATGATATTTTCGTCCAACCGCCCCGGTGGAAGCGGAGGCAAAGACCTATGGAAAACTTCCCGTTCATCGGTTAGCGAACCTTTTGGTCCAGCTGAAAACCTCGGACCGAAGGTCAATACCTTGGGTGATGAGATGTTCCCCAGCCTTTTGGCTGACACTGTATTGTATTTTGCCTCCAATGGACGAACCGGATTCGGGGGATTGGACATTTACCAAATTACCCTTAGGGAAAGTGGACTTTCAAATGTAAAGCATTTGCCGCGTCCCGTCAATTCACCAGCTGATGACTTCGCTATGAGTTTTGAAGGAAACAATGAAAGAGGCTTCTTTACTTCAAGAAGAACAGGAGGAAAGGGAGGCGATGACATTTATTCCTTTGAAAAAATAAATTGGAATTTAATTATAAAGGGGTCAGTCAGGGACGAAATTACCCAAAAACCGATACAAAGTTTACCAGTTTACATGGTCGATGGCAAGAACGACACTATCACTGCAACTACCAATGATTCGGGCGCTTTTCTTTTTGCAAATGGACAGGTAAAAGAAGAACAACGTTATACGCTGGTCTTTACAAAAGAAAACTATTTTACAAAGAAATCAGAGGTTATAACCGGAGTGATCACACGCGACTCGACCTGCATGGTTAATATGTTGTTACAACCCATTCCTGACAAGCCGATCGTACTTCCCGATATTTATTATGAATTGAACAAGTGGGATTTGTTGCCACAGTATGAGGATTCACTGATGGTACTGGTGAAAGTGCTCAATGATAATCCCAAAATCGTCATCGAACTGGCCTCCCATACCGATTCACGGGCATCTGATCAGTATAATGATGAGCTATCCCAGAAACGGGCAGAAACGGTCGTAACATTCATTACCGGACAAGGCATAAACAAGGACAGACTGGTAGCGAAGGGTTACGGGAAGCGGATGCCCAGAGTACTGTCGGCAGATATTACAAGAGATGGGTACACCTTTGAACGTGGGATCAAACTAACCGAAGTATATGTCCTTGCCATCCCGGACGTGAAGAAGAGAGAGGTTGCTTATCAATTAAACCGCAGGACAGAGTTTTCAGTAATCGGAAAAAATTTCAAATAATATGAAGAAGATCTTTATTCTCAGCATAAGTATTCTGTGGTTTGTTTCCATGGCATTTAGCCAGGTTCAGCTTACGCAGTATTTTCTGGACGGGACAATTTACAATCCTGCGTTTGCGGGTTCACAGGATGCCATCTGTACCAGTATGTTTGGAAGGCAGCAATGGCTTGGCCTGACCGATGCAAATGGCAACAACATTTCGCCGCAATCGGTAGTATTCAATATTCATGCACCCATATTCTCAATAAACAGCGGCCTTGGAATGAATGTGATATACGATAAAGCAGGTTTTGAAACCAGCCTGGGAGTTAAAATTAATTACAATTACCGGTTTACTTTTCGGGATGAAAATAAAAGTCTTGCTTTTGGAGTAGCAGGTTCTGTTCTAAGTAAATCCATTGATTTTAGTCAGTTGATATTCGAACAGCCCGGTGATCCGCTGCTGATGAGCAATCAGAAAGAGAGCGGGGTCATTCCTGATGTTGGTTTCGGTATCCAGTACCAGAAATTAAAAAAGATGTATGTTGGCATCTCTGCTATTAATCTGATGGAATCCTCTGCGAATATTGGAAATATTAAGTACAGTCAACAGCGTTACTTCTATGCAACCACCGGATACTATTTAAATTTAGCAGCAAGAGGCAGCAAGTCTTTGTATTTAATACCATCAGTACTTGTGAAATCTGATCTTAACAATATGCAGCTCGACATTAATTCACGTATCGAATACAACAACGCTTATTGGGCCGGTGTGTCATGGCGTTACCAGGATGCGGCAGCTCTCATGGCCGGTGTCAACCTGAAAGGCTTGCGCATCGGTGCTTCGTATGATCTTACGATCGGTAATCTTTCAAAAGCCTCCAATGGAAGTATCGAGTTCTTTCTAGGCTATTGTTACACCATCCAACCCAAAGTAAAATTGAACAGTTTGTACAACACCAGGTATTTGTGATCCCGGTGTTCCTTTGAATGTCATTATATATCTCAAAGGAGGTAATTTCTCAATGGCTTGCAGTTCGTGAAAATGAGATAAGGTGTCAAGCTTCCCACGACTTCTTAATGAAAAAGGTGGAGAAATCCTTTGGATCAAAAATATTTGGCTAATATATTAATGACGCCTAACGGCTGATTTAAGAATGGAATTGAGAATTATCTGATGCAAAAATAACTTATCAATTCATCCCAAGAGGGGCCTCAGGTTTTGAAGCAAACTCAAAATTTCAATGAGTCTTAGACTAAGTATAGCAATCTAAGTATAAAATACTAAGTATATAATCATCGTTATTTTGAATATTCTACTGTTCGCTTTGACCTGCTTTTGTCGATTTTGACCTCCCCCTTAGATTGGAAGAAATTTTAGCATTTTATGATTAAATAGAGAGTGTTTTTATATGCACTTTGTGCACTATTTTCTATTTTTTTTGGTGTAAAAACAACACTGATTATCAGGCAATTGAAAAGTCGTGTTTTTTTCACGACATTTTGAGTCATTTTTTGCAGCTATATAATCTTTTAATTATTTTAAATTAAATCACTATTTAAAAAGGGAATGGAAAAAATTAATAATATCAGAATTCACGACAAAGGATTTAAAACAAAGAGAAATATTGGTCGGTTTGTACAAATTGATCATAGCATTTATAAGGCATCGCTATCACTTTCTACGAAACTAATATATGCATACCTCAAATCGTATATGAATATTGCCTCTGGCAGAACTGTTATTTCATTTGAAAAACTCGTTAAAGCTACTGGTTATGGTGATCGTAAATTGCGTAATTCAATTAATACGTTGGAGAGCGAAGGAATTATCTCGATCCAAAAGCATTATAAAAAATTGGAGTCCGGCGTTTTTTCATGTTTTCATGCATATTCTTTTAAAAAAGACAAGCATTTTGAACGTGTCACTCACAGTTTCCTTGAAAATGAATTAATGGATAACAAGGATAAGGAATTTATTTTTGTCCTTCTTTTCTATATCCTACCTAATGACTGCATAGGAAGCGTTGAGAATCCTGCATTCCATCGCTTGATTATGTCATGGATTTACGACCAAACGGGATCTGCATTGTCATTAAGCTCAACTAAAAGACGTCTCTCTTCACTAAAAGAGAAAGGAATAATTGTCGATAAATACTCTCGCAGTTTTGATTTTCCTGAGGATTCTTGGACCGGATATAAATTCAATATGTCTAAAATTATGCAATTAAGTAATTTGTCATAAAAAGAAAGAGTGACCATCTATGTGATAGGCATTTAAGTTGATTTATTTGGTTGTGTTCTTATAACTCTCAAATAAATTGATATTGGTTTTTCCCTGAATCAAAAATATAAATGGGTTTGCTTCCTTGTTCATTATATTGGTTTGTTCATTTAAAATGAACACTAAAAATAAATGAACATGAAAGCGGCCTTTGGAAGCAAAATTTAATCCGATTCATCATCGAACCCGTTAAAAGGAATATCATCGTCCGGATCGTGGTCAAATGGCCCAACACCCGGAGGATTAAACAAACCCCAGCGATCGGTGATGTAATCCCACTTGTCAAATCCGGCGACCCAATCAATAAACAATAACCGATATTCCTCAATCAAATCCCTGACAATCTGATAATATTCCACATGCTCAAAGCCAAACATTTCGAGTGAGTGGTTTTGAATCATCAGTTCACGGGCTGCTTTTCGGATGATGGCAGCGCACTCCATTTTAATGTCGTACAACTGACCTCCGGTTGCCCCGGCCACTTTTACAGTTAACAACATGGCATCTTCCAGCATCACGCCTTTTACATGGCCCAACATTTCATCATCATCCGGAATTAATTCACAAATATGATGAACTACTTCAAAGATTTCCATTCCCTTCTTATAGATGGGAAGTTCTTTGGGATCTATATCGTCGTTTTCCTCAAACATTACAATCTGTTTTTATCATTATGAATATTTTCATTTCAACAATGAATTAAGCATGCCATTTAGCAGTCTTGTGACTTGGCATAAATTTTTTCACTATTTCCCTTTCCAAGATTTACTTTTGTATAACTTCTCAGAACTGATTTTATACCTCATTCTTCGGGAGAACAAATGATGCCTTTTTTAACTATATAAATTAATCTCACCACAAGTTGAGTTGCATATTAATCGGTGGCTTAGTTTCATTCTTTGACTTCATTTTATTCTGTCTTTTTGTTTTATTTATCTGAAAAACAATAACTTGTTTACTTCCCCTCGTCAATGCCACATATTGATTTTTGTAATCAAATGGTTCCTCCTCTAAAAGGACTACGGTATCACATTCTAATCCCTTAGTTAATAAAGTTGTGCCAATACTTTTACCATAGAGTTTTCGTCCAACTCTTCTGGCGATATTACGTTGTGCTACCATTTCACTATAAACAGAAGAGGAATTTTCAGCAGATTTCTTTATCGCATTTAGAAGTGAAAAATAAATGTCTTTATAATTTGATTTCTTTCCAGTCAATTTGGGTACTATTTCAATGATTTCAGCTAGATAGGTGATTTCATTTGTAACCTTATAATTTTCAAAAGCTTCCATAAATCTCATATAGATTGATTCGTCTTTTATTTCCTTTTTTCGTGTCAGCCGTTCTTTTTGAAGCCATTTTTCAATTTCTGATTTTGGGAATAGCGAAACTAAAAGACCATGGACATTTGAAGTTATACTTTCTCCATTAGCAGAAAAGCTATCTATTCCATTTGCTAAAGAATAAAAGCCTTCGTGGTCAATTGATTCAATTAGATAAAGTCTGTTTGGGAACAATGTAATATATCCAATTCTAGCGTCTCTATTAGCACTTACTGAATGAATAAACAAAACATTCTCATTTGAACTTAATATGCTGTATATCTTTTGTTTTAATGCACTGTAGGGGTATCCCATAAACAATTGACTTTTATCAAAATGATCACAACTTATATTCGGGTATGGTGAGAAATCGTTAATTGGTGTTTTATCTCTTTCTAACTTAATACGAATCTTTTTTAAATCCTCACCTAACTCTTTCTTATCCTGATTGATCCATCTCCATGGAGTATCTAATAGAAATTGATTTGAAAGATAGCTTCCCATAATTTCTGGATCATCCAAATTCACCAAAGGATCTTCAGAATCCAAATTGAAAATACCTTGCATAGGATCCCCTAAGAGATGAGTTGGAAATAGTTCAGCTAATTGTTGAATAAAATGATGTTGGCTAATTGTGCAATCTTGGTATTCATCAACAAAAAGACCTGAAAAAGAATTGCCAATCATTTTTCTGATTGGTTTCATTTTGACCAATGTAAAAGCACGATTAGTGATGGCCTTGTAATATTGTTTTCCTGATTCTTGAGGTGGAAATAATGAATGATCAGTAAATGATAACGCAATATTCTGAGCAAAACTTGAGATTGTTTCAATTTGAAATGATGTATTCGGGACTTCTAATTTTTTCACCTTTTCATAAATTGAGGCGATTCCAGCATTGGTGTGAGTCAAAACAAGATGCTTACCTTCAACAATTTTCAGGCATGAAGCAATTGTGTAAGTTTTTCCGTAACCTGCAGGTGCAATCAACAAGCTCTTAGGACAATCTATGAATTCTTTTAGGTCAAGCATTATTAATCCATGTGTACAACTGTGAAAACATTACACCCAAATGATTATCTTGAAAATTAATCCGATCTTTAAAAATAATTGTGCCCAAATCTTCTCCATAAGATACCGTTTTAAACCAACCTTCCAGTTTCTTCAATTCTCCTTTATTTGAATCAGATTGATCTTCCTCATTTTCTTTACCTCCAGCTATTTTCCCAAGTAATTCTCGCAAAGCTAAAGTATAATCTATCAAATTGTTATCAATATCTATTAGGTTTCTTTTTCGTAAAATCTTTAAAACTTTATCTCTCTTTCCAAATTCAAAAAGTTCATTTACCGAATCCTCGGATACATTATTGAATATTTGCTGTTCAAGGCACAAATCTTCCTCTGGTTGAATAATGAATGCTCCTTTTTCCAGTATTTTTTGTTTGTTTTTCTGATCTTCGGTTCTATCATTATCACATATAAGACAAACTTCATAACCTGCTTGCAAAAGTGCACCGCAGTAATTAATCATTGATGATCCTTTGCCATCCACAATACCAATGTTTTTTGCCGAAAAGTTAGTTCCCTCAGAAATGAGCTTTTCATTAACTGCTCTCATCAAACCAACTTCTGTGGCACCTTCTGCAACTATCAGTCGTTTAGCAAAAAAAGCTTCAGGATTTGTTCGGGCAAGACTTTGATTTGTATTGTCTTTCGGCAGATTGTATATGGTATCCCCTTTCATTCGGTAAAGATCATTGCTTTCTAATTCAACGACAGCATTTGAGGAATGTGTAGTAATTATAATTTGTGCGTTTGATTCTTTTTTAAGAATTGACACAAGTTGCCGAACCCTATCAGGTTCAAGTCCTTGTTCAATTTCATCAATTAGGATAATTCCAGAGTTCTCGATTAAAGAAAGTTGAAGTGCAATTGACAACAATCGTTTAGTCCCTTTTCCTTTTAAACGAAATGGAATTTTTTCTTCATGGAGGCATAAGCGACCTTCATTATATTGTAAATCCTTCCAGTCAATGGATGTTTTTATCTCTTGAAGAGAAGCCCCATATTTATTCGCAGTCTTAATAAATTTGCTTTCAATGGATGCAAATTTCTCAAACTTATGCTCGTCAATACTTTCTTTAACTGTCCTAAAAATTTCAATAACACCAGAAGGCTCATTTCCTGTTTTTATTTCCTTCAATTCCTTTTTGAATAATGCAGCCAATGGAGTCCCCTTATTCCAACTAAAATGTCTGTCGATGAAATCAGATACCAAAAACACATTAAGTTTTGAACGATTTGATGCTCCAATTGGAAGTTCATTACTCGAATTAGCTCTTGACCAGCTAGGTTCCAGATCAGAAGAAACAGTTAAAATTATTCGTAATGCTAAAATCGAAGAATCACAGGGTTCTTCCTCCATTAAAGTTTTCGGGTTTAAAAAAATTGAACAAAATCCAGCTCCATTTAACGAATATAGGCTGTCAGGTAAATCGTAAACAATTGCTTCAATGCGTATTGGAATGGAAACATCCATGTTGGAAAAATCAGTATCGTTAAACACAACATTCCATGATGGAGATAAAACCAATGAAATTGCCTCGAGTAATGTAGATTTCCCCGAATCTCCCCTCCCGATGATGCAAACTATATTTGCATCCTTTGTAAACTGATATTCAAAATTTTTCAGCTTTCGGAAGTTCTCAATTTTGATATAGCTTATTTTGGGCATTACTTAAGTGTTTATATATTAGATTTTTATTATTCCTATATTACTGAATTCAAGGATGAAAATTACCGACCTGTTTAAACTTGTTTTGTGCTGCGTATGCTATATGATTGGTATTAATTTGACCATTTGTTACTATGGTGGGTTCATCAAAGGATGTTTTTAATAGTTTAATACTTGATGGAGTATTTTTAGGAAAACCTAAATCTTGCAACACGGCTCTAAATTCACGTAGTTGTCCTATTGGTAATTCTTCGGTTGTTTTAGTTTTGTATTTTGCATCGATGATCAAAAAAACATCATTTAAGCTCGGAATCGGCACTGGAGATTGAATAGATATGTCTGCTGCATATGTATAGTTATCGATTTGAGTATGAATTTTCACACCAGCGCAAACATCAAAAACATTACCGTTTAAATCAGTTATTTCGAACTTTGCCCATCCTCCATCCTTTTCTGCAGGTCCTTTAGGAAAAGAGGGACCTTTTTTACCAGAATAGTTAAACTTTATATAATTACCGGCTTTAGATAATTCTTCTACAAATTTTACGTAACAATAAAACTCATAAATATAACTTGTTTGTGTATCATCTTCAATATGTCCAAATGGTTCATGTTTGGAATCATACCAACTTGAAATCTTGTTTAAGTAACTTGCCATATCATTAATGGCTAAGATTAATTCAGTTTTGTCTGCCATATTTTAGAACATTATTGGTAAAATTTTGTCATTGAATCGCCTATCTTTAGATTCTTCAATCCATGACATTTCATTTATTCCCATAGCAATTGTATCCAAGCTTGTTCCTTCCAAAGTTTTAGCAGCTTGTTGGATTCTTTCAACTTGTTTTTTTATTACAAATATTTTTAGTGAATTATCTGAGGGATCCATAAATCCAACTTGAGATTGGACGCTTAGCCCCCTTTCTAAAATAGAATCTAATTCTATCAACATTTTCGTTTGGTCAATAATATGATAATCAATGTATTCCTTAAGAAGTTTAAAAAGTTTAGAATAATTCCTGTAATTACTTAACAAATCTTCCGGATATTCTTGTGCAAGGTATTTTATGAATGCCTCTTGGTGAGCAGGATGAAGCGAGTTTGTTATTTTCCCAAAAGCAGTTCTTGATACATAGTAATCATGATGAAGTATAACGTTGAATTCAAATTCAGAAATAGCTCCAAAATCTCGTTTGAAATGTCTATCGGGATTATCGTAGTATTTATTCACTTTAGGTAAGGAATAAGCAAAACCATCCAAATCATTTGGTTCTTCAATCAAATGAAATTCCCCAATTCTATATTTATATTCAATTTTTTCCTCAGTCTGCTCTTCTGTTTTCTCCAGATTTTTTTCGGGAATTTCTAATACAAATCCATACCTTTTGAAATGTCCATTTGAATATATTAGGGCCACATCACCCTTACCAATTTGTGGACGACGTTTCTGAAAAACAGAAAAGATCATTTCAGATAGAGATAAGTCATTCAATCGATTGTCTCTAATATACCAATATTTTCTTTCTTGTCTCATAGTTTAATATTTTCCTAAAATAACCACCCTTGCCCATATCCTCCTTCATTCTCTTTCAATACATCGCCCAATTCAAAACCCTTTGTCGGTTATCCTTTCTTCACGGCCATCTTCTTATCCAACAGCTCTTTATTTACTTTTACCTTATGAATTTAAATCTCAACCGAATACTTTCCAATCCACAATTCAACATCATCCGGAATGAATTGATTTCCTGTGAATTTGAAAGGTCCGAACAAATCATTATCATGAATATTTGCGTATTTACCATTGCTGATCACCTTAATGAAGTGATCTAAATCTCGTTGATTCTTGCGATTTTTCCCTTCGTTAATATTTGAGGGTTTTAAAGTTTGAACCAGGAATATGGCCTTTTTTGCTCCTTGTATTTTTGCCTCACGTAATGTACCGGCAACAGCAGTTAATAATTGATATTTCAAGGATTCAAATACTATAACATCAACTTGAGGAAAGATTACTTTTCGCAAATCCTCAATTCGATAGTCTGCATTCGAATTTTTACCTTCTTCTTTTTTCCTTCTAATCGAATTCAGATACGGACCAATGGTACGACCATAAGGTTCATCAACTTTTGATTCGATTGAAACAACTACTTTTTCATTCTTTTGATCTTTCGCGATAATTAGCAAATCATGATTTCTGACATTTCCTTTGTATCTGTCAAATCTCGTATTCAATTCAGGAGCACAATACTCAATTTCCAAATCGCAATTTTTAAAAATTTCAATGAATTGCTTTGGAATACCTCGCAACCACAATTTTGCGGTCTCAAATGCACTTCTGTATGGTACCCAATGCTTTTTTTTGCCTTGAGGAGGGCATTTCAAAAACCACTCTTCAAGAGAACAAATGCTGTCACTTCGGTCTAATTTTTTGCAAATAATCATCTTTGGTTTAATTTAAATCAATCCCAATTGTTCGGCAACATCCTTAGTCAACTTTGCAAATGGACGTTTATTAAAATCTGCCTCATTGTAAAAATTACCAAACCCGATTCGATACAGTTCAGCTCTATCTTTACTTAAAGCTGGAAATTGATTTGACAGCATTTCTAAATATTTGTCACTGGAGATGTACTTCTTTCGATATATTTCCGAAATAATCTCCCCATGGGCTTCGTAAATTTTATCTATTTCAAATAGCTTGTGGTTCTTCTCAATTTTCCCAGCAATTACTGGTGACAATGATTTATTTTGCATTAATAGGTGAACTAGAAAAACTGAATCCAAACCAATCGAAGATTGCATGTTAATAGCAATAGTCCTAATTTTTCCATCCGCACCATAACCTTCAATGTAAGGATGAAGGTAAGTGTCATCAAATTCAATCCCATGTTTTAAACGGCCATTACATGCTTCGCAAGAGGGAATAAGATTATAGAATGAAAGTCGGAAAAAGGGAAAATCAACTTGCGAATAAAAATGGTCTAGCTGTGGATTTATAACATCGGTTTTAGTTTTACCCTCAGTAACTGTATTAATCCACGAGCGGTTGCAATATGGACAAACTTGAACACCTAAATTTTTTGTCAGGCTGTAATTGTTCCAATTCCCAGTTGCGGTCGAAAAACCATCATTAGAGAATGTCTCATAAGGAAATACAAATTCCATTAATGCTTTTGTTGCAATTGGATATTGCGTGAAGTTCTTCTGAATATCTTCCTTAATCCTTTTTAAGTCTAATGGTTTTCCAGTTATAATTTCTTCCAGATTGGTTTGAATATGTTGTAGGTAAGACAAGCAAAAATTGAATTCCAACTTTCTATTAGACAATGAATGAACAAGTGACGTATCTTGTTTATTCAAGAAACTAAGAATGGATTTTTGATTAACAGGTTTGTCTTTTGTAGAATTGTTCTTGCTATAGTTGTCTTGTATTTTTTTTACAATGGCAATTGCACTAAGGCAATGAACTCCAAATTTGGTTTCAATCTTTGTTATAGTAGCAGATAAATACTTCTTTCGAGTGGCAGCTTCAAAAAAGGCTATGCAAAAGTTAAGTCTATTTGATGAAACAGGTTCTATCGCTTCCAAGTGTCGCGCGACAATAGCATCAATATTATTTGGCTTAATCTGTATCATTTTGTCCTAATTCTTTTAATCTTGCATCTATTCTGGCTTTTTGTACCCTCAAATCTTCAGCTTCGCTTCTTGATTCTAACTTTATATCGTACAACATTAGCAGTTGGTCTTTTATCATAGGTTCACCAACAATCTGAATTGCATTTTTAGTTGTTTCCGGATTCCACTTTTTTGATGTTTCTTTATCTGTCAAGTAGTTAAACAAGTCATTTATAATCCCTTTTGCAAACTCACCGATTGTTCCGTTTTCCATAAAAAAAGAATTAGCTAATAACTCATGGATATTAGCTCCAAAAGTTTCTGGCATCAATTCCATATCTACTATTTCACAAGCTGTATTTTTTGCTCGTTTTAGCATGATGATGTTAGTCTTAGGTATATCAGATGCTACATAAGGTGAATGAGTAGAAATTAAGAGCTGGATTTTATTCTCTGGATAAAATTTGGGTAAAAATTTATGTAGATCGTTGAAAAATCTCCGTTGCCACTCTGGGTGGATATATAATTCTCCTTCGTCTACAAATAACCAAATTATTTTACCTTTTTCTATAAATCTAATTTTTCTACCAGAAAAATATAATCGTGAGAATAAAGTAAGGATAGCTGATTGTCCGCTACTCATTTGCGTCCAGTTAAAGGAAAAAATAAATTCATCTAAATTCCAGAATGTAGATATCAGATTATAAAAGTCTTTTAAAACATCATCTATTTTAAAAACTAATGTTCTTCCCCAACTGTCCAAAAAAGTTATTCTTTCTACAAATTCATCAATTCTTTTAACAAAATCTTGTAGGGCAGCTGCTTCAAAATGCAATCCGGAGTGCGATAAATTCTTCTTGAGAATTTCTTCCGAAATTAAATCCGCTTTAGCTGAAATTCCGTCTTGCTCAGCTATACGGCGGGTCAAATCATCAAGGTCGAATTCTCTGAAAGTGTTTGTATTACTATAATATGAAAGAAACAAATAAATTGAAAATATTAATCCTTCCCGGAAAAACTCTTTTCGATTATCCATTCCAGGAATTGTGCTGTACTGGCGCCTAATAAAAACATTTATAAAATCTTCTCGAAGTCCATATTTTTCAATTAGCGGTAATGGTGAAGTACTATCAAAGTAGATATCTCCATTAAAATTAAGACTTAAATATTTTGGAATAAAATCATAATCTTCGAGGTTATGATTAAATATAAAATCTAACTTATTTTTCGATTCAATGGCAAGATATTTATTATATGGTGTTGTTTGTCTTATCAATTCATCTCTATAAGGGGCAAAGTCTTTTTGTTTTTCTGGATCAATCTCTTCATTGTATTTTTTAAGACTATTATCGTAATATCTTAACAAATCCTTGTTTGTTTGTTCTATCGTCCATTTTAAAAGGCTATTACCGGTTAACTTCCAAAAAATAGGACTCTCAATTCTGGAATTTCGAATTTCGATACCACTTGAATAGAATATTGGTTGAAGAATTCTCTGAATTTCCCCGAAATCGATCTTTTTATTCATCGATGGGATATTTCCCGATGTCACTTGAAGTTCTTTATTATTTCGAAAACACCCATCATGTATTACAAGCCTTCCTTTATCATCTTTTAAAATAAGAATGCAGCTATATGATGCAATCGATGGATTATTTAGAAAAAAGTATTCAATGAATGAAAGTAAGCTTGTTTTACCACTGCCATTTTCACCTATAATTGCTGTGATATTCAGAAAATTCTCATGGAAAAGGTTAATCGAGTTATTTTGTTTGTCTTTAATCGATAGAGTTTCTTCGTCATAGGTGATATTGTATTCTGGAGAAAAGTTAAATCCTTTCTTAATGATATTAGCGTAATGATCAATCCATAAATAAATTAGTTCCATAGCAGCTATTTCAATTTAATATTCTACTTAATACTTTTGGCTTGTACCGAACGAGCTTCTCCTTGCTCTAAAGTTTCTTTCATAAGATTCTTTAAGCCAACCGGTATAACTTGAGTTTCATCTGCTTCAAGCTTTGAACTATAGTCTCTTTCATTTCCATCATAATCTTCAAGATGCAACTCAATTTTCCATGTTTCATTAGCCATATAATACAATGTCAGCTGTTTATCCGAATTGTAAATGTCATATGAAATCATTGAAGCCTCATTATCATTTAAAATACCAATTTCAAAATACTCTGATTCAAACAAGGACAGAATTAAAAATTCCGTAAGCTTGATGGCATATTCTTCAAAATTCTCATCTAATTGTGGAATTAACTCTGGTGTAATTGATTGCCACAACTGCTCAAATTGTTCTAGTCTTTGGTTTTCATTTTTCATTTGAAAATTTTTATTGAATTTATATTCTATTTTAAAACAACTTCCCCTGTCCATCCGCCTCCTTCGTTCTCTTTCGCCACGTTCCCCAAATCAAAACCCTTTGTCGGTTTTTCCTTTTTTCGGTTTTTTCCTTATTTCACAAGCTGGCTTTTACAATTTTCTCGTGGATTTACCTTTCAAAATCAACCCCACGAACGTTTGGTCGATATTCTTGCAGAAGAAAGTTCGCTATTTATATTTACTATTCAATTTTTTTCCTCCGTATTTAAACGAATACAAAAATTTACCTTGATCAATTTCCGATTTTTCGAGAATTGATGGCCACACTGTAAATAGGGTTAATGCTAACCCAAAACGTGAGAAATCGTCCGATTTTTTTGCTTTGCAAACAAAGGTTCTGTATCCATCTTCGAATAGTTTTTCGTACGGAATTGATATTCCCTTTTCCATGAAATCAATTACCAAGAAAACAGAATCTTTTAAATCATCTTCTCTAACTTCTACGTCGCCCCATCGGGAAATTTCATATTTGTCGTTTCCTGATAGGTTGTGAAGTGACTTCATCAACTCAAATACAGACTTTGGATAATTTTCATCTATATAAATTTTCATAGTGATCTAGGATTGATAAGCTAATGCCGCTTTTATATCTTCTTCCGAAATACCATAGTCTTCTATAATTTCTTCTACTGAATCAGGACCTTTATAAAACCTGAGAATAGTCTCAACTTTAACATCTTTCTGACTTATAAATGCGGGCCTTCCTCCTGCAGCTTTAGGATTAATTTGGATTCTTTTAAGGCCCTTAACTGGTAAAAGTTGTACTGCTATTCGCGATTCAAACACAATATCTGCAAAGAATTCCTTGATAAAATCCAGATTAAACTGCCTTGTAGCATCAAGAGTAACAAGACCTTCTTTGAAGTCAAAAACGATATCTCTACCAGAAACGTGTAATTTGTCTTTTACATCAGATGTTGCAAAAGGATAGGGTTGATGTACAATTGAAGACAAAACTTTTCGAGCTTCAAATATTTTCTTTGGTTTGACACCCGCTTCTAAGAGCTCTCCAATTACCACTAACTCTACCAAACCGTGGAAACTAATTCTTCGATTATCAATATCGGTTTTGACCGAATCACTTAAACCTTCATAATTAGCTTCCGAAAGTTTTAAGAACCATCGCCTAACCTTATCATAAGGCTGATTTATTATTTTGGCTGTATCTTGTATTGAATAGATACCGTCATGCAAGCTAAATTCTTTCATAGTGGTAATATTTACGTCATCGAACAAACTTCGTTGAATTGCTTGAGTTGGAATATTTTCTTTTCTGATTTGTTTCCTTTCAGGTTTCTCATCACTAAATACCATATTCAGAGGAACTGACAGACCTTTTTGTGCATAAAATTTCTCAACATCTGCTTTTTTGTGGAGACCCCGTTTGATCTCTTCTTCATAATACTGGTGGTTAAGTTCCAACAACCGTTTTAGGATTTCTTTGCGGGCATCGGGGTGGATGGTGTAGCGGATGCGGTCGTTCTCGGGCAAATAATCGACTTCGTAAAAATCGTGACGCAATTTCACATCAACCCAGCCGTAGGCTTCCAGCACGGCGCTATCCATTTGCACATGCAACTCGCGGAGCTGGATGATACCGGCAATGGCTTCTTCTATGGAACAAGTATCCTGGCTCTTTTGCAGGTGGTTCCAGAGGTTCCAGACTTCTTTGCCGTATTGTTTTTCAATGGCTTTTTTATCCAGGTTCTGTAAAGCCGAAGTGGTAATACCCGGTCTGATCTCTTTGGCATGGAAGGCATTGTAGGTTTTGGTTAAACCTAACTGCATTTTTAGCATCAACTGGCGACGGTGTTCATGGTAATTCTCACCTATTTGCTCTAATAGCAGAGTTTGTCGAATTGTTAGGTTCTGCGGGAAAGCAAAAGTTTCAAAGCAATCAGTCGGAGCATACCTTCTATCACCCTTCATTGATGATGAGTAATTCCAAGACCAATGCTCATGAATGTTGCTTTGAAGGACAGAAAGTGATTTCAGTGAAAACACAATTGTAGCATCAGAAAAGACCGTAGATGAATTTATAAAAGTTATTCCATGTGTTTTTGTAACTCTAGTTATTACCAAAACTTTCTCGCTCCCTGCAATTGTTCTATAAAGTTCATTTCTTATTCTCAAGAATTGCCACCAATACTCTGCACCTCTATCACCTTTCATTTTTAATCGTTCAGGCTTTACCAGTCTTTCTATGATTTCAAAACAATCAGGATATTGACGAGCTTTTTCTTCAGTCCAATCAAAAAAATTAATCACCCATCGGCTAGGAATTTGGTTAGGGATATTATTAAGATCATCACCATTTAAGTATGGAAATAAAACATCCTTGTTTCTGGAATCTTTAGCAATTAAAGATTCTGCTTCTTTTTTCTCCAAAATAAAGCCTTTGCCTAATACAATACAGCCCTGAAAGCTTTTTCCTTCATTTTCCTTTAAAGGAAACGGATTACCCAAAATTGATGCATCATCCAAATAGGGAGAAATTGTTTTCACTTCTTTGCCATCCAAAATAGACTTGCCTTTCCATGTCTGTTTTGTAATGGTCACTAAAGAAACTACCACTGCGGCAATTCCCGGCCATTTCATGCTTTTTACAGCATGGTTGATTGTGCCACCTTGCTTTACAATTATATCCAGGCCAGCTTCACGGGCACTTCCCTGTGCTATCGTATTAGTGGAAATTAAGGATTGAAAACCTCCATTTTTTATCAATGTGAAATTTCTACGAAAAAAGTAAGTCACTAAATCAACTGCGCCAATCGGTGAAAATTGGTATTTGATACATTCTAAAAAATTGTCACCAAAAGAACCACTAAGTTTCTGACCTCCAAGGAAAGGTGGATTTCCCAAAATGCAATCAAACCCTCCGTTTTGTCCTTCGACAAGCTCAGGATTTTTGCCGCCGGCAAAAACTTCAGGAAACTCCAAAAACCAGTGGAAAAATCGTTTTTCCTGTGCAACCACTGCGGCATAAGCTGTTTGCTGGTTTTGCCATCCACCAAAACCTTTAAGGATGGTCGTGAAATCGCTGTCGGTAATCAACCTGTCTTTGTTGGCTGTGGTTTTCGGGATAAAGAACTGCGCTATTTGCGTATCGGCCATTACCTTCAGGAAGTTGTAGCCTTTGCCATCCATAAACTTGCGGTAAGCACGGGCTTTGGCTGCAATTTCAATGGGTGTATGCTCGGGCAACTGGTTAAACGTGCGGTATTCGGCCATACTTTCCTGCACGGTATTGTCAATCGTATCGGTCAATTTAAACTGGGTTCCGGCTTCTTTATCTTTTCGTATCCGGCTTTCCTGTTTGTTCTTTTTCAGAAAAGCAGCAGCAATTTCTTTTTCGTCTCCGGGCAGAGTTTTATAAGCTTCGTCAGCAATACCGTTTTCCAACTCTTCGCGGTGAGCCAGCCCTACAATGGAGTCGCCACATTTTATGTGGTGGTCGAGGAATCCAAGAGGTTCACCCGGATTATGGCTTTCGAGCCAGAAGGCCACTTTACAGAGCTCCACAGCCAGCGGATTTTTATCCACTCCGTAGATGCAGTTTTTCACCACATCGCGCATAGCGGCCCTGAAATACGTAGGAGAGGGCTGTTCTGCACCTTCACGTACACAGGCCAGTTCGATGGCAATGCGTCGGGCCGCGCTCAACAGGATGTGACCGGAACCACAGGCAACATCGCAAACGCGGATGCTCAACAACTGCTGTTCAATTTGAGATTGCTTCGCTCCGCTCGCAATGACGGTTGAAGGTACTTTCAGGCGGTCTTCGATGATGTAATCGAGGGAGTGTTTGATGAGTGGTTTTACCAGTTCTTCGGGGGTGTAATGCGAACCACTTCTGGAACGGGCATCGCCGGTAATGAACGAAAACGTAGGTTGCCCGTTAATTTCTTTCAGGCTGGCATCGTATTCGAGCAAACCTTCGTACACCGAACCAAATTCTTCCACATCGAGGTCGGCATAATTCACGCGTACCCGTTGGTGGTTCTCGTTTTCGAAGGTCACCAACAGTTGAAGCACATTCAGCAAAGTTCCGTTATCGAGGTTCTGCGCCGACAAATTCCCCAGCGCATCCGAATCAAACAAACCCGAGCCTAACGGCTGGATACCCAGTCGCTGGCTGTATGTTCCGTTCTCGAACAACTGGAAGGTGGCCAGCAACGATTTCCAAAGGTCGGTTTTTCGCGGATCGACATAAATCAGCTTTTCGGCCAGTTTCGTCAGCCGGTTGATGCTGTAAAACCGGTAATAAAAGTCTTTCAGTTTAGTAGTGGCTTCGTCACGCTTATCGGGATAAATCAGTTGCCGTTCTTCAATCACCATCAGGAACAAAACGCGGTAAACAAGTCGCAACAGATGCAGATAATAAGCATCAGGCTTCAGGTTTCCCTGCAAGGCCAGATTCCGAAGATCGGTATTCGAAGGATGTTTCAGCAAACCATTGGCCAGCAGTTTCAGCGATTTCTCCACCGCCTGGCTCAATTTTTCACGAATGCGCGAACCGGAACTCAAGGCTTCCTGGTGGTAATATTCGATAAATGCTTCTTCTCCTGAATCGCGGGTTACGGGCATCCGGCTGGCATGAATCACACGGAAAAGTAGCGCAAATTCAGCAAACAGGTCTTCCTCCATGATGCGTTCCAGATCGAATTCGACGTAACTCAACCTCGAAAGACGGGTAGCATCGCGCAACAAACGAACAAAACGTCCATTCGAAATGATGGCATACAAGTGCTCGTTGTTGTTCAGGTATTCCTGCAACAAGGCATGAGGACTTAAACGGGTTCCGCCCACTTCGGGCCGTTTGTCGAGCGATTGGTTAATCCCCACCAGATGAACCGGAAATCCATCACGGTTGGCAGCCCGGTGACTGACGGCATACGATTTTCCGTTGATAAATTCGGAGGTCGATTTTTCGAGGTCGTAGCCCAATTCGCGCAGAAACGGAATCATCCATCCCTGACGTGTTTCGGAAGTTCCGCTGTCGCTGTCTTTCAGTCGTTCGCGCCGCATCTTGAAAGCCGACCAGTGCGCCCGTGCAGCCGACCAGGCAATGCCAATCTCGTCGCGGATGCTGGTATTCCGGTCGAGACCAAAATCGGCCTGCGACTGGTGTTTGGTATCTTCGGTCCGGATCTTTTCCAGAATTTCGCCCGAAACAATGTTTCCCTGTATGTTGATGGCAGTGTATTGCATGGGTTATTTTTTACACGGTGGCATTTTTTATATTTTCGTCATTTGTCTTCATCCGCCTTCAGATTTATTTCTCTAATTCGGTTAGTCAGATCCAGAATTCGGTCTGTCAATTCGTCGAATGATTTTTTTGATTTTTCATAGATGAAACTTTCACATAAGTTTTCGTAATCGGCTCTCCAACTATTCAGCAATCTCTCAGGCGGACAAATTTGTATTTGATCTGGATAATGTGTTTGGTAATCAATATCTTGAATATTACTGAATTTTTGTCGGTGGCTGATAATGGTTTTGTACAGTGCCGTGTTTTGCAATGCCGATTCTGCATATGGGCTGTCCATCATTTTTTCTAAATCGTACAAATGTCTTGTCATTCTTTCAGTGCGCGGATCGCTTTTTTGATATTCTTCGTGTAACAAAAATATCTTTTCTAAAAAAGTACGTTCCGGCAATACCGATTTAAACACACAACTTATATCGTTATCAATCGCAGTATATTGAGCGTGAATGAGCGTTGTCATTTCTTTTTCTGAATACGGATCATCAAGTGACATGGCACTGAATTCAATTTTCACAACTGGCAGTACATAATCAATCACCGATGTAAGAATACTTTTGTATTTCACTTCAACCATGGTAACCACCTCGCTGCTGTTCCTGGTAACAAGTTCTATTTCAAAATCAGATATACCGCTTGAAGTCAGTATTTGGTTCAATTCCTTAATCAGCGTGTTTTTGATGTAATGAAACGACTTTCGGCGAATTGCGGTTCGTTGTTGTGGAGTGTCATCGGGCAAACCGAAAAATAAACGGCTTACCGCCAGGTCAATATCTTCGCTGAAACGATTAATCAGTCCCCACGATTTGCTCAGGGATGTACCACCTTTGAATTGCAAGAAATCAGCCCATGTTGTTTTTGATAATGCCATCAAAATGGCGCTTACCCACCAATCTTTCTCAACCGCCTGTTCTACAACGTTTATTGCTTCTGCCGTATGTTGAAGCATAGCAAGTTTTTCGTCCTCACCATAATGGATCCAAATACTCATACCGTTGCTGTTTTAATGATTGGAAAAAGTAACTCCTTAATCCACACCGGCGACAGATATAAATCGTGCATCATAGTAGTCTTTTCTTCGGCGCTGCTCTCTGTAACAAGTTTTATGATTTTATTCCTGATTTCGTCAGTAACGCGACTTTCACCCAGTTCCTTCAAGGCTATAACTATAAGTGGTAAAAGTTGACCTTTGAATTGGAAATTTTTTTGAACGACATTTTTAAAAATGATGATCCTTTTGCCAACTTTCACTTTTCGTTTTGCACCGTTGGTCAGATAAACGGCGTTCATCGGTACTTGTGTAGAAAAACCTAATATATTCAACGCGGTATCTCCTGTTGGCATAATTTGAGCCTTATCTCGTTCAGCAATTTTTTTTGCAATCTGATCAATTGTTGGGTACAAGATGCCAAACTGTGTTTTTTTAGGATTCATATAAATACCTGTAGCCACACGAACAATGATATTTTCGTTTTGCAAACGCGACAAGATCCGTGTAACAAGGTTATCATTGTTTATGTCCTCAAAATCGCTGATTGAAAACAATTCACCATCCTGAATATGCTTAATCCGTTCTCTTATTGTTTGTGAAATACTGTCTTCCATGTTTTTATTTTAATAGTTTGTCCGAAATATACGGTAAATTTCGGACAAATATGCAGTATATTTTTGTCATCTCAAATCAGATTTTGCGGTTTCGGCATCAGGATATAAACTCCCATAACATCAGGTGGCAGCACCGGAGTAGCCTTTTCGTAGCGGCGACCTCCAACCAGTTCCTTGAAACGCCCATGAGCTTCAATCAGATTTTCGGCCCGTTCGATGGCCAAATCCATAAACCGTCCTTTCAGTTCGTCGAAATGCACCAGCTCCCGTTCCAGATCTTCCTTTTGTCGTTCAATGGGCAGGTTGCTCAAACTCCGGGCATTCAGGAGCAACTGTTTGGCCTCCTGAAATTGAATGGAACGGGCGCTGTCACCCGAACCTTCGTAGCCCCACAAATACATTTCTTCGGCAATCACCTCGCGGTTTCCCAAAACTTCCTTAATCACATTCCGAACCCTGAACATCACCAGCGTGGTTTTCAGGCTGACACTATCGGTTTGAATTTCGGCAACCCGGGCAACCGGCTCGTATTCCTGATGTCCGTTGAAAGCCAGGGCCAGCAGAAACTGACACAGCTGTTCCACAAACTGATGGTTTCGTCCAATGTACCGGTACCCTTTTGGTGTGGGCGAATCGAAACTCACCTTCACTTCGGGTTCATTTCCGAAATGAGCTTTCAGGTGATGGGGTAAATTTTGAGGGAAAAGCAAATAACCTTTGGTGTCTCTCCGGATGGTTGCCTGAAGATGCGTTACCGCATTGATCACGAAATGCTCCACCGAATCCATGTCTCCAATGGCTTCGTCCACACTTTTCAAATCGGCTTCAATGGTTTCAGGCTTGATGGCTTCATGAGCAAAAATGCTCCGGAGGTTTTCGGCCTTTTGACGGGCAGCTTCCAGTTCATTGGTAATCTTATCATCGAAGAGTCTCATCTGTACGCCCTGATCAACCGCTTTTTTATCGGCCACCAGAATTTCATTCAGCACAGCATCCATGATCGACTGGTTATCTTCGCCAATGGAAATGGAGACACCGGTTGCCTTTTGTATATCGCGGATTTTACGGATGATAACTTTTAAAACGATCTGATCAATGGGATTGTCTTCTCCCCACAGCAAATACGATTTCACAACCGGAGCATCCTGTCCGTAGCGGTCAACACGCCCATCCCGCTGTTCAATGCGATTTGGGTTCCAGGGCAAATCGTAATGTAACACAGCGGTAAATTGTTCCTGTAAATTGATCCCTTCCGACAAACAATCGGTAGCTACCAACACACGCTTTTCACTTTTCCCCATCAGGTCGATGGCTTCTTTTCGCTGCTCATCGGCATACTCCGATGTAATGGTTTGTACATCAATTTTCGCCGGAAGATTTTCCTTTAAGATTTTCCCCAGGTATTTAGCTGTAGCAATGTATTTACAGAAGATGATCGGATGAAATCCTTCCTTGATCCAATCACTCACAATCTTTAATGCAGCTTTGGCTTTGTTGTCTTTTTCCAGACAGGCCAGCGTTTGAATCTGCTCACAAAGGACTTTGATTTCTTCCAGTTCAAATTCTTCCAGATCGGCAATATCAATCAATTCAGCCTGACTGCTGTCGGTATCAAAGAACAACTTTTCGATGTGCGGATTTTCCTGTTCCTGAATATCGCTGAGTTCATCTGCACTCAATTTTTTCGACTGCCGGTTCAGCAACATTTCGTATCCGGCTGCCGGGCTCGACATCACTCCACGAAGCAAAGCCAATGCCGCCCAATAGCGGATTCGTGCAGTATTTTTCTTTTCGCCTTCCTTGCTTAATCCACGTGCAAAATCGAGCATCACCTTGTAAAAATCTTTGTATTCGGGTGCCAGAAAAAATCCAATTTCCTTCGAATCCCGATCAGGAAACGGCGTTTCTTCTTTCAGCCATCGCTTTATGTTTTCGCGTTTTCGCTGTACAAAATGTCGGGCAATTTTTCTCCGGTTGGTCTGATCCAGACTTTCGAAATTATAAGTCCTGAACTCCGGGTTAACCAATCCCAGTAACGATTTAAATTCATCGTCTTTCCCACTATGCGGAGTGGCTGTCAGTAATAAAATGTGTTTGTCGGTTTTCAGAGCGATGTCGTGCAACAAAGCATATCGCTGCTGTTGGTTCTTCGACGATGCTCCGGCAGGCAGCGCACAGGTATGTGCTTCATCCACAATGATAAAATCCGGACAGTCGTTCAAAAAGATTCCACGTCGTTTATCAGCTTTAATGTAGTCGATTGAAATCACCTGATACGGAAAATGAAAAAATACACTCCGGTCATCCGGAAGCTTGCGGTCCAGTGAAGCGGCAGTGCTTGACCGGATAATTTCGGCGTCCATATCCAGTTTATCTTTCAACTCTTTTTGCCACTGTTCGCACAAATGTGGTGGACAGATTACGGCAAATTTCTTCACTTCGCCGCGTTCCATCAATTCTTTCAGAATAATCAACGCTTCCACCGTTTTACCGATACCCACATCATCGCCAATCAACATCCGCACAGCCTCCTGATGTTTCAGCGCCATAACCAACGGCACCAACTGGTATGACCGTGGCCTGAAGGAAAGTTTACCCATGCAGCGAAACGGTCCGCTGGCATTTCGAAACGACAGGCGTGAAGCATCGAACAGAACCTTCGCCGTTTCAAACGCTCCAATGTCATTCGTGCTGGGTAATGCAAATGAGGCTGGTTCCGCCTTTTCTCCCGGCATCGATTGAAGAGGTAGGAAGATGGCTGTGATTTCTTCGTCGGAGCCACCCAATGGTTTTAACATCATCAGGTCCTGATCTTCGGAAGGCAAAACAATCCATTCGCGCTCCCGGTATTTCACCATGCTGCCGGGTTTATTTATCGTAGTTGAGCTCATAGTTTAGCTGATTTTTCTGAATACATCTTTTCTGCGCTGAACCAAATCCTCCAGCTTTTCGGTGTAATGCCATTCAACAACGTCATATCCTGCATTGCGCATAAGCTGACGTTTGTGTTCATCCTGTTTTTTCTGCTCCACTTCATTGTGAACGCTTCCATCGCACAAAATCAAAACCGGACCGTTGGTAGAATTGTACACAAAGTCGATGCTGATGTAAAAATCGGGCATGTTGATCTGCGCCTTATCCGGCAATGCATATCCGTTATGATAGAGGTATTTGATCAAAGGAAGTTCAGTCGATGAATTCTGATCGTAGTTTTCAAGCAGGTATTTGTATTGTTCCTGACGGTCACCATGTTTTCCGCTCGGTTCGATGGTGCAATCCATCAGTTTTTCAAGTGCTTCCTTTACACCAAAGCGGTCTAAAACATCGTGATGCTTTTGGTTGTAATAGGATAAAATATCTTCATAATTCGCTTTTGGTAGATCAGGCCGTGTATCTTGCCGTGTCACCGGATCAAAATGAAGCAACTGATAGGCTTCAACGAATATCTGTTTGAATTTAATCGGGTCTTCAATCAGCTGTGATAAAATACCCAAACTACCTTCGGAAGCTTCATAAATCATGATATTTGGGGCTTCGTTGTTCCCCATAATCCAAACGCCAATCTCACTTTCTTCGGTCTGGAAAAGTTTTTCAATGGCCCGCTTCAGCGCGTAACTCAAAGTAATAATCTGTTCAGAACCGATGCCTAATTCTTTCACCGGTTGGAGGTATAAACTATCCGCATTGTTCCTCGCAAAAAGCATTACTTCTTTGGCATTATCCTTAATGTCCTGTTTTTCCAGTTCAGCCTGTCTTAACCAGCGTCCGCTCCGGTTATCGATATTAAATCCATTCGATTCCTTCGATCGTTTCCATTTACGGTTCAGTTGTATGAGTTCGGTTGACGGTCCGTAAATCACCCGTAACAACGGCGAATCTCCTGATTTGATTACCGATTGAATGTTTGCTTCCATTCCTTCAGGGTATCTGAAATACTGATCGATCACAAATCCTTGAGAAGTTCGTTCTTCCTCTTCGCAGGATATGCGTTCCTGTGGTTTTCCTTCCGATTCGCTGATTTCAAGCAACCGATGGATCACTTCCACGTTCTTTTCACCTTTCAGTTCAATGTGGTTGATGGGGTCGTTGTTGGCTAATTTGGCATCGTCGTCCAGAAATGCATAACCGGTTTGTTTCGATATTTTAATAGGTCTCGTTTTAGCCTCCGCATCCATCAACATCATCCGGTTGATCACATATTTGCTTCCGTTGTGGTAAATCAGATTCTGTGGCCCAAACTCTTTCAGTGCAACGAAACGTGACCGTGAAATATATTCACCTTGATCCGAATGTTTGTAACCTACAAAAACACGAACAGGCAATCGGGTAAAATTATATCCCGGAAGGAAACCTTCTGAAGCCAGGTACCTGAAAATATAGAATTCCGAATTGTTTCCGAACCGTTGATCTTGTTCGTTCTTTAACAACGACTGTTGTTTTTCCCCAACTCCACGCTGACGCCGGGCTTCTCTGGCCTGATCGCTGTCGTATTTAATGGTTGGGTCTTCCAGGATCGCATTCGCAAAGTCAACCATCTTTTTGGCATTCCGGTATAAAATTCTCCATCGGTCAATAGCCGCGTCAAAACGGGTATAAAAAGTTGCAGCCTGACGTTCTATCCACGATGGATTGTACCAATGGGTTTCGCTTAATCTCGGCTCAATGCCACGAATGATTCCCCTGAATCCTTCTACCCATTTATCCTTGAATTTAGTTTGTTGATCCTGAATGTATGTTGACAAATCAGGCAACAGCGGCAAATCAAATATTTTGGTAATATCCAGAATGTCACTCACTGAAATGTTCAGCTTCTGTAAGCCAAGTTCCATTAGCACGTATGCATTGAAATGAGTCCGAATCAATTCCTCATTTTTGAGATCAATTCGTGGTGGAACAACAACTCCGGAAACCATCTTTTCAGCCGCTTCAAAGTAATTTCGGTCGTGTGGAGATCCGGAAGAACAATAGGTCAAAACCAAAGCAGTTTGTCCGCTCCGGCCTGCACGACCACTTCGCTGGGCATAATTTGCCGGGCTTGGTGGCACATTGCGCATGTGAACGATATTCAGATCCGCAATGTCAATCCCTAATTCCATGGTTGGTGAGCAGAACAACGCAGAAATATTTCCGCTTCTAAAATCTGCTTCCCGCTCAATGCGGATATCAGTACCCAATTGTCCGGTATGTTCGCGGCCAATGATTTGTTTTTTATAGGCATTAAAATCAATCGAATACAGCTTCTGGAAAAAAGTATTTGGTTTTATATCCAGTGCTTTATAGGATGACATTCTCACATTATCCAACTCAATGGTTTCACAATCACCAAGTTTCCACACAATCTTGTCAGCTCGCAACTGGTACCCAGTAACGGTTCCTTTATCTCCCTTGATCGATTCATCCTTCAGGAAGTTACCTTTCTTCAATACTTTGCAGACTTCATTGATAAATTCAATATAGGCATCTGTTTTTAAAGCATCTAATCCATTTTCACGCAACAGACGCTTGAAATATTTCGCCAAATTGGATCGTGAACCAATACTGTTTGTATATATCCGGAATGTTTTTCCCGGGTTTTGGCTGACCATATAACTTGCAGCCTCAATCTTTTCATCTCTTTCGAGTGACCAGAGTTTATCATTATCCAACTTCAAATTCAGGAAGTCTTCAGTTTCACGGCGCTTTTCGGATAATATTGGGTGATTGATTGAAAAAGAAGTCCGGAAGAAATTAAGTACCTGAATCAAAATCTCTTCCCGCTTGGAAGGAGTAATTTGATTAAAAAGTAACAGGTCATTGAAAAAATTATCTTGCTGACAGTATAGCCCCAATTTTTCATATTCAACTTTAAGCATGGCGCATTGCTCCAGATTGGGTAACACATAACGCCAACCTCTTTTCAGATCGTATAAAATGCGAATCACCAGAAAATCTTTCAGCGCCCTTTCATTCTCTTCATCCGGCCATACATCATTCGATATTCTGGCATATTCACTTTCTTTCAGTTTCAGTTTTTCGCAGGTTCTTTGTGCAATATCATACACTTTCAGTCCAGATGGAGCGTCTTTAAGGGCAAAACCAACTGCTGACCTTAATCTGGCCGTTGTCAGGAAATCATTAAAATGACCAGCCTGTAAGGATGCATCTTGCCGGTTGTCTGTAAAACTTAATAGCTTTTGATTCCGGATGTCTTCACCTTCCCCGTTTAGCGACTTTATCACAGAAAACGACATGATCGTGGTGGCTGAACTTCGACCTTCATTTCCAAGCCGCATCAACTTGGTATTTTCATTCGTTTTGGAGTCTTCATAGATCAGTCCTGCAGTAGGATCTAGTCGTAATTTGGCAGAAATATACCATCCCCATTGTTCAAACACAGGCTCATTCGAGAATTTGCCGTAATTGTTAAAGTAGATCTTTTGTGGTATTTGAAACCGGTAAAAAGGGAACAAATCTCTTCCTGATTTATTTTCCTTATACCAGCTATCAGGCAAATCGTCTTCATTTTCATCTGCCCAGATTTCATCATTGACATCCTGTGGAATGAGCAGGTATCCATCCGCAAAATTCAATTCAGTCAAATCCATTTTCTTCCCCTCTGTAAAGGATAGTGTTTCCGGTGATTCGTCCGGATTGCG
This sequence comes from Prolixibacteraceae bacterium, assembly GCA_019459485.1. GTDB lineage: Bacteria > Bacteroidota > Bacteroidia > Bacteroidales > Prolixibacteraceae > Aquipluma. The sequence continues at coordinate 7,725 of JAIBEZ010000001.1, read as the reverse complement.
TGGAATAAGTGTATTATTCGCAAAATTCTTGGTCACACAAATAAACTCATGCCCCGAATATCGGCTAAACAGAACCGGGTAAATAAACTTGTCACCATCCTGAGCCCCTTTATCCTTAATATACCGTCCGCTTTTTACTGTAATATCACGTTGGTCATTGGGGTCTAAGGTGAGATAAACAGTATTGGTCTGCGAAATAAACTGGTGAAACCGGAAGGGAAGGAACGATTTTCGAACTGATTTTGAAGCGGCTTTGTTATTCAGTTTTTCGGCCCATAAAAGAACTTTTCTCAAATTTTCATCCACCTTAACTTTCGCAGATCCAGAGTCCTTTTGAAGTTCTTTAACTATGGCCGAAAACTTTTTGGGAGTACCTCTTTCAATGTGACCATCTTCCAGATAATTTAAAGCAATCCGATTTTCAAGCCAGATAGCTAAGGGATGATCGAAAAAGATCTCTTCATCATCTTCGATATTTATACCTTTTTCAATCGCCTCCTGAAGATCCCATTCGTTTGGATTTTTTTTCTCTGGATTTGTGCAGGTAACGAGATACTCACCAATAATCTGGGATAATTCAAACTGATCATCAAAAATGGTTTTAGCTACATCAGCTACCGCCTGCTGCTTTTCTTCTTTTTTTCCAACGGAAGCCATTGTTGCCGATGTTCCAATGGAGGTAATCTTGTTTTGGGCCAGATTTTTAATTCTTCGGATCAGAAGTGAAACGTCGGAGCCCTGTCTGCCCCGGTAAGTATGTAACTCATCAAATACCAGAAATTGCAGATTTTTACTCAGCGACTCCCGCATCCATTGTTCCGACTGCCGGGTCATAATCAACTCCAGCATCATGTAGTTGGTAAGAATGATATCCGGAACTTCCTTCTTCATTCTTTCTCTGGCTTCCTGATTTTCCTGCCCGGAGTATTTTGAATACGTAATCGGGAAACGGCTTGTAGTGATACTTTTGAGGTAGTCAATTTTCTCATCCAAAGTAAGCCTATCGGCTGGCATCACAGTGGCAGACGGGGTTTTGCTGATTAAATAATTCAGCTCATATTTTTTGATTTCTTCTTCCTGCGAATTGATAAGGGCATTCATCGGATAGACCAGAATAGCTTTAACACCTTTGGTTTTTGTGCTGTTATCCTGAAGTAGTTTGTTGAAGATGGTGGCCAAATAGGTTAAACTCTTACCAGAACCAGTACCACTGGTCACTACAAAACCTTTCCCCTGAATTCCTATTTTTAGAGCCTCGACCTGGTGTTTATATAAATTGTAAGTCCCAAAGATGGCCGGAAGCTCCTCATGAATTTTACCCTCACCAACCAATTCCTTCAATGTTTGTCCTTTATCGAATGACGGATTAAACTGAATCAATGGTTCCGGCATAAACCCGGATTCCTCAAATGCTTTTTCAACAACTTCCTTAATACGAATATCTTTTATCGATAAAAAGCTTTTAATGTATGACTTATAATCGCTAATGATGTTGCTGTGGATGTTGAAAATATTCATGAGCTCAGTGCGGTTGATTTGGGTTAGGTTTGTTTATCGAAATAGACCAAGCCCAAATATATAGAATAAAGATTAGAAAAGATGGTTGAACTTATGTTTTATTAATAGCTCAATAAAGATTTCCAAAAAGTATGGACATAAAAAGTATGGATGTATGAAGAAATAGCAATTGATATGGATTTCCTTGTGCTAAAAAATATTCAGTGTTTTTTATTTTTTTTCTTGTCTAATTCAAACTTATCTATCAATCTAATTCTCAAGCATTATTGTGTAAAAATCCATTAAAGCACGATTGTTCAAATAGGTAAATTAAGTGTAACTATACGAAAATCAATTTGTTAACTCACTGTTCTTTTTTTATATTCGAAATGAAATTGTAATAAAATCTTAATCATTTATTTGGATGCAGCCACACTTGATTAATGAAACAGGATTGCTATTGGATATCAATAGCGGTTTGACTGAAGCAGAGAAAATATTTTGGAATATGATTTTTAGTAAGCTAAAATTTAACCCTGGGAAAAGTTCTATGCATTTTTCGACAATGGAGTTATCAATGTTTCTTGATAAATTAATCTATATTAATGAAGAGGATTTAATAGAAGATTTAGGTAATTTATATAACATCTTAATTATAGATTGGATTAATAATAACTATTATTCTGATGGAGATTTATATCCCGAGAATTTTATTTATACTACTCAAGTGTTAAATGATAATAGGGGTGTAAAGATTTGCTTATCGAAAAAAGCCATGGAATGGTATTACGTTATTAGTAATTAGTCAGTGTCCTTATTTGTAGAGACGTGACGCTATTTACTTTGTTCGGTATATGTGGCTATATGGTCACATTTTACTGTGTAGAACCACCTCGAACCCCACCCTGTGTTTGTAGTTTTAAACTTTTTCAGAAAATTTGACAGCTTCAGCAATGTCTTTTATTTAATCATTCATTTTCTGATTGCTTATAGGTTTAAGTATTTTCCAATCATATTTTCCCAAAATAGCCAAAGCCTGACTGCTTAAAGGAACCGAAACGTATTCATTTGTTTCTTGTGTTTAAATATTATGCAATATTTTTTCTATTCATGAAATATTCTTGGTAGTACTAATAACTTATCATGTTTGAGAAAAAATTGATGGGTATAAAATTTATCTGGGCACAAGATGGGGGGGGGGTATTTTCCCATTTCGAAAAAAATAAAAGAATAGTATACTGCCTACGTGTGCTCAGATCACACTCAATTTTGCATATTCCAGTTGCTTGCCGAATTAGGAAAGAAAAGAATTCAATGACAACATTTGTTTACTTTATTATCTTCCTGATAACCGGATACAAGTTTTCTGATATTCGTAAAAAAACCAGATCTGTTAAATAAATGCCATCAACGGGGCTTCAAAATCATTCCCGATCAGCTTTTCAGCCTTGATAGGTCTTTCAGACCCTAAAGATCCAAGCCTTCTTTTCCTGAAGGAACATGGTGGATCATAGCTGCCAAACTTCCTTCCAAAACTGAAAAGGATACAATCAGGATAATAAGACCTAATGGTTTGTTTTACAACAGTTCAGAACATTATTTTTTCAGCCACATACGTTCAATATCTTCAAGCGATTTGCCGGTGGTTTCCGGTACGAGTTTCCAGGTGATGTACATGTAGGGAATACACATCAATCCAAACAGCCAGAAAACTCCGGCAGGCGACAAGGTAGTCATCAGCCAGGGAGTTAATTGTCCGATCAGAAAAGTACCGATCCACAATGAAAACCCGGCAGCCGACATAGCCAGTCCGCGAACTCTTGCCGGATACATTTCAGAAAGCAAAACCCAGATAACCACACAGATGGAGATGGCACAACTGAAAATATAAAACAGTATCAGAATCAGTAAAGTAATAGGAGGAATCACATTCGAAACTTTGTTCAGGGTAAAATAAATTCCGATCAGAAGCAGGGAAACCATCATGCCTGAAACGCCGTAATACACCAGTTTTTTACGGCCAATTTTATCAATTACAACCATCGCAAGTACGGTTGAACCGAAGTTCACCAGGCCTACAATAACCTGGTAAAACAAGGAATCACCTTCGGAAAGACCGGTTTGCTGAAAGATTGAAGGGCCATAGTAAAGAACGGCATTCACTCCCATAAACTGACCCAGAATGGCCAGACTGACACCAATAAAAAGTGCAATGCGGAAACCCGGCTGCAACAATATTTTCCAATCTGATTTTTCTTCCGACTGAACCAGGTTTTTTAGATCCTCGACCTGTTTATTTGCCTTCTCTGCACCGTAGATTCGTTTTAAGGTATTCAGTGCCGAAATTTCTTTTGACTTCATAACCAACCATCTTGTACTTTCAGGAATGAAAAACAGAGTCAGGAAAAACAATAAGGCGGCCACAGACTCGGCACCCAACATTCCACGCCAGGTTTCGGTTACAATATATTTTCCCCAGAAACCGCCAACAGTTCCAAGCTCTTTCATTTGCAGGGCATGTTCGCTGATGGCATAATTAACCAGGTATGCGCCCACGAATCCTATGGTAATAGCTAACTGGTATAATGAAACCAGTGTTCCCCGATAACGTGAAACGGAGATTTCGGAAATATACAGCGGCGAAATCACTGACGCAACGCCAATTCCAATACCGCCAATAATACGGTAAATAACCAGATCCGAAATAGTTCCGGAAAACATACAGCCTATGGCCGAACCTGAAAATAGAACCGCCGAAAAAAGGAGTACCGGTTTACGTCCGAAATAGTCGCTCATTTTTCCAGCGACAGCAACTCCCAGAATTGAGCCAACCAAAGCACAACCCACGTACCAACCTGTACTTACATCATCTAAATTGAACTGGGCAGCTACGCTTCCTATTGTTCCTGAGATTACCGCTGTATCATAGCCAAATAGAAATCCCCCAATTGCGGCAACTGCAGCAAGGAAGATTACATACAGCATGTTTTCCTTATTTTCGTTTTGGATCATGAAATGAGTTATTTAATGTACAAACTTAATTCTCTGAATCGATTAAAGTAAGATGTTTTACTGCAATAGCATCCAATGTTTCCCATCCTTTGAATAATCCTCTGGGGACATGAAAACATCCCTTCCACTTTCCACCTTTTGCCTGAAAAAGCACTTCGCCCTGTCGGTTAAGATAGCCAAACCATTCTCCATTTTTTTGGTCTGGAAAATGCTCCCAGGTGTATGCATGCAATTTTTCAAACCACTGCCAGCATCTTATATCGCCAGTATGGTAATAACCTTTTAATAAACTAATTATTGCTTCAACATGTACCCACCACAATTTCTGGTCCCACTCAAGTTGCTGAGGAGGATTTCCTTTTACATCCATAAAATAATAGATGCCCCCATAAGTTTTATCCCAGCTATGTTCTAATGTATTGATGGTTATTTCCACCGCTTTTTTGATTAGCACATTGTCATCGGATCTTGAGGCGAGATCCATGATGAACCACATCGCTTCAATCGCATGTCCCGGATTAATTAAACGACCTTCAAATGAGTCTGAAAAACTACCATCAGGTGCAACATTTTCAAGGATTAACCCGAATTCCGGTTTATAGAATACATTCATTACCGAATTAATACCATTTTGAATAGTCTTTTCAACCATCTCCGGTTCCATGATGTGCTCCATTTCCATTACCAGATTACACAGTATCATCGGAAGCGAAAAACTTTGTAGTGGCCTAGTACCAGAAAATGTTTTATTGTAAATCCCTTTGGGGTCGTTCTGCCTGCTGACTATATTATTGAATGTATCAAGTGCTATGCTTTTATAAGTTTCATTATTGGTCGCCTTATACAATTGGGCAAATGCCATGGCTGCAAAACAGTCAGAAAAAATATTAAATGGTTGGGTTAACGGCTTGCCCTCACGAGTGAGTGAAAAGTACCAGTTACCTGACTCATCACGTCCATGATCCATTAGAAAATCAGCGCCCCGAATTGCAAGATCAATCCACTCCTTCTTTTGTTCCACCTGGTTGTACAACATGCTAAAAGTCCATATCTGACGACCTTGAAGCCAGATAAATTTATCGGTATCATACACTTGTCCTTTTTCATCGAGGCAAGTAAAAAAGCCTCCGAATTCTTTATCCTCTGAGTTATTAAGCCAAAAAGGGATCACATCATTCAATAAATTCTCGCGGTAGATCTCTTTATATTTTAAAATATCCATTGTAGTGTATATTGTATAGATTTAGTATTATTTGTTCCTTAATTTTTTTGAGGCATTCTTTTTCGACTTTTTTGCAGGCACCTGAATTGAATCGAGGTATTTTTTATAATCGAGATAAGCCTTTACTGTATTTTCACCCCCCGGCTTGATAGACATTTCAGGACTATTAAATAGCCCGGGATACTGGTAGCAAAGAATTTTCTCAAAATTCGGGAAACGGTGCAAGTCGCTTAATAATCCATCGATAGATCTTGGAACCAATGCATTATCGGGCCCGAAAAAATCAAATGCTTCCATATCCATCCATAAATGCATCCCGGCTTCATTACAAAGCGATTGAAGTTTAGCTGCCGCTTCTTCACCGGTAAGTTCATTGGCGGGCATTCTGTGAAAGCCAAAAGGGCACAAAATATCCAGGTAAGGCAACAGCTTCCGATAGGTATCTTCTGCTCCTCGTAAATTGTGTGAATTGGTTGCTAACATGATGGGCTTATCGGGCGTCATTTGATGTACATATTGACGAAAATCTCTGAAAAATTCAACGATATTTTCTCGATCCTGCTCATCTCCGAGTCCGCCGTCCTGTTCTTCACTCACATACCATCCGTAAAAAGAAGGATGATGTCCGTATTTTTCCCACAATTCACTGGCAACTTTTTTGTGCCACTCCAGGGACCCTTTAGAAAAATCGAACCAGGCATATAATCCCACTGCCATAAACACATTCATTCCGTTTTTATCAGCAGCCTCAAGCACCGCTTCAAGAGGGTCAATCGCTGTTATTGGTACACGTTCAGGAAATAAATCTGAAGGATAAAATGCAAGACCTTTAAATCCATCCTGATCAATCGTATGTTTGCCGGAATACTCCTGATTACGAAATACTTCCTGAACAACAATCACATTCATATCCAGGCTGTTTTGCGCGGTTATCAGTTCTCCCCATTGCGCATCAGTCATCTTTTTAATTTCCGGATTCCAGTATTGGCCTTCTGCTTCACTCCAATGATAGAAATTTATCCATGCACCGTCTATCTTTTTTGTGGAACTAATTGCGGAAGATAAAATCTGGATCGGGCGCTCCATGCGCAACGTTTGATTATTTGATTTTGTAACAAGTATAATCTTATGATCTCCTACGTTGTTTTTAGTCGCCCATGGGAATTTAACACTGCTCACCGATTGCGGTGCGATTTTAATTTTTTGCTGATGCAATATCGCCCTACTTTTTTCTTTATCAAGATAAAAAGTAACCATTAAGCTTTTTTCAACATCCGTATTATTCCGTATCCCAGCGCGAATATCCAACGTGATCTGATCGGTTACCGGTGAAGGAGGAATTAACGTAAGACTAATTTCAGGTTTATTCCTTAAAATGTTATTTTCCTGAGAAAATAAATTGTCAAGGCTCGATGCTAAAAGAACCAAGACTATTAATGTAAACTTTATCATTTTAAACGCTCTTTATAATTAAACTTGAATTAATCTAACGCATTAATATCTGAATCCGTAATGGCTAATACCCTGGATTTTGAGTAATAGAACCTCCGGAGCGGTCAATTTCAACCTGAGGAACAGGAAACAATTCATTGATTCCTTTTTTAAAGTTCGCTCCTTTGCCATTGGACTTAGGCTTGGCAGCATAACTGTTCATGGTTTCAATCAGGCTGTTCCACCTGATCAGGTCAAATAAACGTTGATATTCCATGGCGAACTCCACCCGACGTTCGTGCCTAACCGCTTTGCGCAAGTCATCAGATGCCAAAACGTTGGGTAATGGTAAGTTCTGGATGGTTCTTACCCGGCTAATAGCCTCACTATCTGTACGCCTTGAATTACTGGCTCTTTGTCTTACCATATTAATGGTACTGGCAACTTCCTGTTTGTTTCCACCACTCTCCAATAAAGCTTCTGCATACATAAGTAAAACATCGGCATACCGTATTGGATGAAAAGTCCATGCATCATCGCCCCAACCTGGTCCCCGTCTCGAT
>JAIBEZ010000079.1 GCA_019459485.1 Prolixibacteraceae bacterium | reverse complement strand
TCTTGGCTTCGCTGCTGGGAATCAAACATGTGGTGCTGGCGGTCAACAAAATGGATTTGGTGAATTACGACCAAAAAGTGTTCGATGAAATTGTCGCCGAATACAAATCATTCATCACGCAACTGGATGTTCCTGATGTGAACTTTATTCCGATTGCAGCGCTTAAAGGTGAAAATGTGGTGGAACCAACTACTTTGATGCCTTGGTACCACGGCCCAAGTATGCTGGAATTCCTCGAATCGGTGCACATTAGCAGCGACCGCAATTTCGACGACATGCGTTTCCCGGTTCAGTACGTACTTCGTCCCGACCTCGATTTCCGTGGATTCTCTGCCCGTATTGCTTCAGGAATTATCCGGAAAGGCGAAAAAATAATGGTATTGCCTTCGCGCAAAACTTCAACCATCAAAGAAATTATTACCTACGACGGAAACCTCGACGAGGCATTTCCGCCGCAATCGGTCACCATTACGCTCGAAGACGAGATCGACATTTCGCGGGGCGATATGATTGTATATCCTGACAATCTGCCACGCATCGAACGTCATTTTGAAGCCAATCTCGTTTGGATGGACGAAAAACCGATGGATCCAAACATGCAGCTTTTTATCAAACATGCCAACAATACAACCCGGGTGCGGTTTGATAAAATCCGGTACAAAGTGGATGTCAATACCCTTGAAAAATCATCCATCGATCATTTTGAGCTGAACGAAATCGGAAGAGTGGTTTTGACCACCAACAAAGCGATTTATTTCGACCCCTATAAAAAGAACCGCAGTACGGGTTCATTTATCCTGATTGATCCGATTACCAACAATACGGTGGCTGTTGGGATGATCATCGACAAACTTAGTGCAGAAGACCTTCCTTCGAAAATTGTGGACGAAAAAACGCTGGAAGCCAACAAAAGCCGGATACACAAAGGCGAATGCCTGATTTCGGACGCACAACGCCAGAAACGTTTCAACCAAAATCCGGCAACACTTTGGATTACCGGATTGCACGGTTCAGGAAAAAATGAACTTGCTTTTACGCTCGAAAAAGAGCTGTTCGATGCCGGTGCAACGGTTGTTTTACTCGACGGAAGTTCGATCCGGTCGGGTCTTTCCAACGAGCTTGACTTTTCGCCGACCGATCGTGCCGAACACCTGCGCCGCGTGGCCCACATCAGCAAATTGCTGAACGACCAGGGAATCATCACCATTTGTTCGTTTATTTCTCCGGATGAAAATATCCGTAAACAAGTCATTCAGATTATTGGTGAAGACCGGTTTAAACTGATTCACATGGATGCCACAATGGAATTCTGCAAAAAGAACAAACCCGAATTGTACGAAAAGTTTGAAGAAGGATTGATCGCCAACCTTCCCGGAGCCGACCTGCAATTTGCTGCTCCTGAAAATCCAACACTGATGTTAAAACCCGAAAACAGGGCCACAAATACAAAAACCATCATGGAATATCTGGCCGATCACAAGATTTTTCCGATCGTTTAAGAACATAGATTTTAGATAACAGATATCAGACAAAAGACCCGTCATCCGGGTCTTTTGTCGTTTTGATACAAAAAATTGCGACAATTATTGAGCCATCCTGTTGGCTGTTATAATGGTACCCGAATTATTCAGATCAACAGCATTTACTTTGCCTTCGGCATTTGTTTTAAACGTCAATCTGATGGTTACTTCACTGGCAAAATATTCGGTTTCAGAAGCTGGAAGTAACTGATATTTGGGCAGGTTTGGTCCCTGTACCATTAATTTGTCACCTTCTTTTGAAACTTCCACAACCATGGAATTGCCGAGATCATACTTCCCAACATATTTATCAAATACGGCAGGATTCACTTCCAAAGGTATTTCGTCCGTTAGCTTTTTTGCGACAATTTGCTGCCCACCCTGATAATGAATAACATTGGTAACATTTCCATTTTCATCGGTTACAAATTTCACCTTAGCTTCCACTACTTTCCAGTTAAACTCATTTTTCGACGATGGAAATACAGGAAACTTTGGTTGTCCTGTCATTTGGGCATTCAGTTGTTTTCCTTCAAGTGTTACAATCAGCACGGCACCCTGCCCGTAATCGTATCTTCCTTCGTAGCTCTTTAATGTCGGTTCATCAACGACCATGTCGGAGGCGAAACTCGATTGTTTTTCCATATCGCTCCACAAAAGGTATTCAGCAATTGTCATAGCATTCGTTGTAGGATTTATCCCATCTGGTGGTGGAGTTGAATTACACAAAACTATCACATTAATCTTTTTCTCAGGTTGGCGTTCGAGGGAAGAAAGGAACCCATTCAACCCACCTCCGTGACCAATGAACTTATATCCCCTGAAATCCTGAAAGGCCCATCCATAGCCATAATCAACCTTTTCCTTGTTATTCAAAATAGCCGGTGCAAATGCTGCTTTCACACTTTCTTCCGACAAAACCTTTCCATTAAAAACAGCTTCATTCCAGGTATATAAATCTTTTACCGTGGAATATATCGCTCCTGCCCCACCAGCCCACGACATATCCCAGTTCAGCGCCTTGATGGCCTTTCCATTTTCGAGTGAATACCCGTAAGCTTCCTGATCCAATAGCCGATTGGTCTGGTATATCCCTGTATTATTCATCCCCAACGGTTTAAAAAAGGTTTCATCCAGATAGTCACCCAAACTCTTCCCTGATATCTTCTCTACAATGTAACCCAAAAGAAAGAACCCTGAATTATTGTACAAATACCGGTCTCCCGGGTTAAAATCATAAGGACTTTTTCTGATTGTATCGACCAATTCTTTGGGTGTAATTGGCATCGTAACGTATTTGATGAAGTTTGGTCGGTTAGTATAGCTGTGGATGCCTGAAGTGTGTGTCAATAAATGATGGATTGTCACTTCATCACCTCGTGGAAATTCAGGAATAAATTTTGACAATTTATCGGTTACGTTTATTTTACCCTCTTGCTGAAGTTTCAGGATTGCCGATGCAATAAATTGTTTGGTGATGGAACCTATCCTGAATTTCGTGTCAGTTGTTACAGGTACTTTGTTGCCAATATCGGCATAACCAAAACCTTTTTCATAAATAATTTCACCATTTTTTGAAACAAGTACCGAAACTCCTGAAGTTAAGCCAGTTTGTGCGCTCTTGAATGTATTGCTAACCAGTTCATCAAACGAAGGCATCGGAATGTCAGTTTTGGCGCCCTTTTCTTTTAAGTAATTCATTACTGTTTCACGGCCTTTAATTGATGCACTTTGATAAGCTGTTAATCCTGAATTGCTTTGTGCATTGAGATCGGCCCCTTTTTCAGCCAATAGTTTTACATTATCGAGATTCCCTTTGCCGGCTGATTCAACCAATAGTTTACTCAGATAATCTTTTCCCAGCTTTCGGATCATAAACGACCAGCCGACTTCCATATTCTGAACTTTCACAAGGATTTGGTTTGAACCTTTCCGGAGATCGAGAGATAGCATATCGTCATCAGGATTTACGGCACGCGGTATCCAGTTGTTATGGATCAGAACTCCATTCAGGAAGACTTTAACACCATCGTCGCTACCCAGACCAACCAGAATTTTTGCAGGAGTATCCATCCTGATTTCAGCCAGAGCATAAGCTACCGAATAATCAAAGGGACCCAGCAGCTTAACGAAATCAACTATTCCATCTTCACTCATTACCGGCTTCCAGGCATATTCGGTGCTGCCAATTTTTACTTTCGGAAGGGCTTTATCCGGAGCAACGGTAATACCGACCAACGGATCGGTATCGAAGAAAGCCTTTTGACTGGCTTCATCAGGTTTTTTGCCGGTTTCATCTACCTTAACCGGACCCAGAATCAGCCAGTTTTTCAGGAATTCATTGTCGGTAAGACCCGAATAAGAAGCGCCGGCATAACCCGGTGTGAGGGTTTTGTTTTGTGTCTGACCCTGGACTTCGAAAACGAATGAAGTTAAACAAAGCAAAGCGATTAAAAACCTAAATGTAATTATTCGCATAAAATGGGTGTTGATTGTGCCGATGCTCCTGAAAGCATTTAAGGCTGCACGATGGTTTTGTTCAGGCAATTTTTGCTCTTCCAGTAATTGGCTGGAACGCAGTTGCATCATTGTGTTCTGTCGAAAATAAATTTTGTTCATAACAATTGAGATTAGAGTTTGGAATTTTTTAAATTAAATTCATGAAACGAGCCATCCCGATAAATCGGGACACAGGAGAATGATTATTGGCGAGTTCTCCCGATAAATCGGGACAGGCCATGTGGCAATTAAAAAACAAATTATAAACACATGAAAAACATGGATGATAAACAGACTTTTCAAAGCATAATTGACAAGAAATAAAGAGTATTTAGTTGTTGATTCAAATTTGATTGACAGGCAACTATATCCCTATAGATTAGATTGCTGTATGCACATATTTTAGCTAAATTAAGAAATTCAGATGACTTTAAGAATTATTTTTTTTTGGTCTATAACGTTTTGTAGGGGTAGTTATGAAAAGGGAATAGATTTATATTGTAGGGGATTTAAAATAAATGATTCCAGTTCTTTTACGGGTTGAAATCTTTTGTATGGGTAAGCGACATCGTTGCGGAATATTTGTAGAAATCTGAAATGATGTATAGTCCCGAGGTTGAGCGCCCCCAAAAAA
>JAIBEZ010000065.1 GCA_019459485.1 Prolixibacteraceae bacterium | reverse complement strand
AAAGGCAAAGCAAAAAAACTGGCTTTAATTGCGGTAGCTAACAAGCTAGTCAAACAAGCTTTTGCTCTAACTTCAAAATCTGAACTATATGCGAAAGATTTTGCAATTTAAATTTGGATTTTAACACAGTTCATTTATTGTTATTTGGTTGTCATTTACTGGTTACTTAATGACTACCAAATGACAATTGAATGACTTTTATGACATTGGGTAAATTCACGGGTACTCATTTATATTATTCGCAGCCCTTTTCCAACTTTCACAAATGCCTCAACAGCCTGATCGATCTGCTCCCGGCTATGTGCAGCCGAAAGTTGAACCCTGATTCGTGCTTTCCCTTTTGGAACCACTGGAAATACAAATCCGATCACATAGATACCTTCCTTCAGCAATTCGTCTGCGAACTTTACTGCCAGCGGAGCATCGTAAATCATAACCGGAACAATAGCGGTGGTGCCTTTCACCAGATCAAACCCGGCAGCTTCCATTTTCTCTCTGAAATATTTGGCATTTTCCATGGTCCGTGCCGGAAGTTCGGCTGATTCTGTCAGTAAATCGAGTACTTTCATAGTGGCGCCAACTGTTGCCGGAGCAAGCGTATTCGAAAACAAATACGGACGTGATCGCTGGCGTAACATTTCGATAATTTCTTTTCGTCCTGAAGTACAGCCTCCGTTTCCGCCACCCAATGCTTTTCCAAAAGTGGTGGTGATGATATCTATTTTTCCAAGCAGTCCGTAATGTTCCGCAGTTCCTCTTCCGGTTTTACCAATGTATCCTGATGCGTGCGAGTCATCAACCATGATCAAAGCGTCATATTTTTCGCACAATGCAACTATCTCCGGAAGTTTTGCCAGATCACCATCCATCGAAAACACCCCGTCGGTAACCACCATGCGGTATTTCAGCGACTGCGATTCTTTCAGACAATTCTCCAGCTCGGCCATATCGGAATGTTTGTAGCGGGCACGTTGCGCCTTGCAAAGACGCACTCCATCAATAATGGAAGCATGGTTCAGTTCATCAGAAATAATGATGCTGTCGTCGCCCAGCAAAGGCTCAAAAACACCGCCGTTGGCATCAAAAGCTGCACAATACAAAATGGTATCTTCAGTACCCAAAAACTCCGACATTTTCAACTCAAGCTCTTTGTGGATTTGCTGGGTTCCGCAGATAAAACGAACCGATGAAAGGCCAAAACCCCATTGATCCATAGTTTCCTGTGCCGCTTTCACCACTTCAGGATGATTGGCCAAGCCAAGATAATTGTTGGCGCAAAAGTTAAGCACCGACTTTCCGCCCGTAACTGTAATCTGTGAACTTTGAGAAGAAGTGATAATCCGCTCGTTTTTATACAAACCCTGTTCTTTTAATTCCAGAAGTGTTTGCGCTAAATCCTGCTGTATTTTTCCGTACATGATATTCAGGTTAAAATTTAAAACAAAGTAATGGTTTCAGCCACCAATAAAAAGTGACAAAACACAGTCCGGCCATCAATATTAATTGCAAAGCACAAAATTAAAACTGTTTTTCTGCCTGTTTCATCTATTTTTTTCATTATTTGGCTGAACTATTTTTGCAAACTCAAAAGTACAACACGATGAGAACAATGGTTTTAACCGGTATCCGGAAAATTGAAATGATTGACCGGCCACAGCCCGAAATAAAAAATCCTGATGATGTTTTGATAAAGATAAAATCAGTTGGCGTTTGCGGCTCGGATGTTCATTATTTTACCGAAGGAAAAATTGGCTCACAGGTGGTAGCATTTCCGTTTGCCGTTGGTCACGAATGTTCAGGAATCGTGATAGAAACCGGAAGTTCTGTAACCCGTGTAAAACCCGGCGATTTGGTTGCCATCGATCCCAGCATTCACTGCGGAACTTGCGACCAATGCCTGAGCGGAAGGCCTCACACTTGCCGGAACAACCGTTTTCTGGGCTGTCCCGGACAAATTGAAGGCTGCCTTTCTGATTACATCGTAATGCCCGAATTTACCTGTTTCCCGCTCGGAGCATCGTTTAATGCAACCACCGCTGCGCTGATCGAACCTTTGACCATCGGCACTTACAGCGTTGAACTGGCAAAAACCGATTTTCAGGATAAAACAATTGGCATTTTTGGCGCAGGTCCAATAGGGTTGAGCGTGTTGCTGGTATTAAAAACTCAGCCAACCGGAAGGATTCTCTGCTATGAACCACTTGAATACCGACAGAAAAAAGCAGTTCAGTTGGGTGCCGACTTTGCAATAAATCCTTTTGCTGAAGATGCCTTTGCTACAACAGAGAGACAGGAGCCGTTATTGCTGGATGTTGTGTTTGAATGCAGTGGAGACCAAAAAGCCGTTGATGATGCAACCAAGGTACTGAAACCGGGTGGAAAGCTTGTATTGGTGGGAATTCCGCCGGAAGCAAAATATACGTTTGATATGGATTTAATGCGCAGGAAAGAAATAGCCATTCAAAATGTTCGCCGGCAAAACCATTGTATGGACAAGGCCATCGAACTAATCTCAAACGGATTACCTGTTGACCAAATGGTGACACATCATTTTTCGCCCGAGGAGACACAGCAGGCGTTTGATCTGGTTGCCTCCTATCAGGATGGTGTAATAAAAGCAATGATCGATTTTAGCTAACAACAATTCTTTGATTAAAATTCAGAAGAATCACTGAAATTGTTGCAGGTAAAATTGTTTTTCATTTATTTTCGCCAATGAAGTTTTATCAAATTTTTTCATATCATTGCATAAAAAATAACGATCAATGAATACAAGTAAACCAAGGGTAATTAAAGATTACGAAAAATTAGATCCGGAAATTCAGGAAAAAATTAAACTTGAGTACCCCAGCGGATACAGTGAGAATTTAATCTATTTCAATAACAAGGACGGCAAGCGGGTAAGCGCGCTTCCATTCGAAACTGAAGACAAATATTATCTGGTTCGAATGACTGTTTACGAAGCTGAAAAGATTATCGAAGATGATGATGATTACGATAGCACCGGCTCACTCAAAGATAGCGCGAAAGAGGAATACGAAAGCAAATATGGTGACGATGAATTCCTTTCCACTGAAACTGAGGCAGAAGAAGTAGCCGAAGTTGCGGATGATGACTACGACGATGATGAAGATTTTGATGAAGACGGAGCTGACGAAGATTAGATTATTTTCTGCAGAATCACTGAAATTCATTTTTACGATTCAATAAATAGAATTGGCTGTAAATGTATCATCCGGATACTTCTACAGCCAATTGTATTTCAATCCGACAAAACAGGGATCAATGCAATTCCTTGAAGGGAACTACTACCATACTTTCAGTGCGCGATGCAAATTATTCCTACCAAAGCCGCGTAGCGGCTAAAGTATGACAGTAATAGGAATATTCTATTGGGAAACGTCCGCGGGATACATTGAAAAAAGAGAGATTTGCATTTTTCGGACGCCTGCCAGCCGCAGGGGTGTACGACAAAATTCCCTTTTTTGTGTTTCCCAGTTACTTTGCCGCTTGGTACTATTTTTTTTAGCACTGAATTATGGTTAGGCTATCTTTTAGTCCAACCCATAGATGTAAATTTTATATCTATGATATTCAACCCGTTCCGGGTTGCTAGCAATGGTTGTACATTAACCTCCAATTCCATTGGAGGTCATCAACATTTAACCCATCCGGGTTAATTTCCGCAGCGACAAAGCTATTCGGGCTATAAAAACTCCGAAGGAGTTTCCTGTTGATCACCCCCAGCATCGCTGGGGGCAAAGAAAAAGCAAATTAAACCAACCCGGAACGGGTTGAATATTAAAATCTTTAAAATACGGCAGGGTTTTATAAACTAATGGAATTTTTGTCGTACACCCCAGCCGCAGGCAGTGAATCTCTAAAAATCAAACCTGAATTGATCACCGCACTGACCAAAGGTTTTTCGGTGATAACTGGTGATTCCGGTTTCAAGGACTAACTTTCGGTGATGCAAAGTTGGATAACCTTTATTTCTCAGCCAATCGTACCGCGGAAATTCATGATGGATCGCATTCATGTAATCGTCGCGGTATGTTTTAGCCAAAATGGACGCAGCAGCAATGGATAGAAATTTACCATCGCCTTTCACAATGCAGGTATGTGGAATTTCCGGATAAGTTTTGAACCTGTTACCATCGATCAGCAAATGTTCAGGCTTCAATAATAATTGATCGATGGCGCGGTGCATGGCCAGAAAGGAAGCATTTAAAATATTGATCCGGTCAATCTCATTGTTATCAACAATCCCAACCGCAAAAGCCAGAGCCTGACTTTCAATGATCGGTCGAAGTCCATACCTTTGTTTTTCTGTTAGTTTCTTCGAATCGTTCAGCAATTCATTTTCAAAATTCGCGGGTAGAATAACCGCAGCGGCAAATACCGGTCCAGCAAGGCATCCGCGTCCGGCCTCATCGCAACCAGCCTCAATCCGACCTTCCTGCAGAAATAACAGTAGCTTTTCTTTTATCATTTGTGTTCAGTGCATAAGTACATAAATCTGTTGCCTCTCTTAGAATACTCCCTTCGCTACTCAGGAAGCACGCCATTCAGGGAGCGGATCTCCGGACCCCGGTCTTCTGTCTCCGGACTCCGGTCTTCTGACTTCCGTCTCCATTAGGTATTTGCACATTTTTCAAAACTTTCCCAAAGTAAACCTGCAGTTTTATCCCAGCTGAATTTTTCCTTTTGCCTGAAACCTTTTTCAATCAACGATTCGCGAAGTTCTTTGTCCTGATAAAGTTTAACCATTGCATCAGAAATTTCGCTCACATCAAACGGATCGGCATATAAAACAGCATCGCCGCCAACTTCAGGCAAAGAAGTTGTATTTGAACAAATTACAGGAACACCTGCATTCATGGCTTCAATGACCGGAATGCCAAAACCTTCAAAAAATGGAACAAAAGTCAGGGCCAGCGATGCTCCCAGCACCTGATGCAAAGCTTCATTTCCAAGTCGTCCGGTAAAAACAACATCGTTCTTGTAGCGCATTCCTTCGAAAGTCAGTTCAATATCGCGGGTTTTAAACATGCTTTCTCCCACTATCAAAAGTTTGATATCCGATTCAACGGAACTGCGAAACGCATCATACGCAAAAAGCAAACCCGTGATATTTTTCCTCGGATGCAACGATCCGATGAACAGAAAATAATCCTTTCCGCCGGAATAATTTGCTTTGACCATCTGCCTTTCCGCTTCTGAAGTCGGCGTGTAAAGCGTATTTATCCCATTGTAAACCACATCGATTTTATCATTTTCAATGTTGTACGTTTTGTGGATATCTTCCTTCGAAAAAGATGAAACCGTTACTATCCGTTGTGCTTTGCGCGCAAAAAGCGGAAAAAAATAATTATAGTACTTTGCTTTCAGCCAGGGTAAATCTTTTGGCCGGTGTGCAAAATTTATATCATGAATGGCTGCCAACTGCTTCACATTGGTATTGAGCGATAAGTATCCGTCAGGCGAAAAAAACAGATCGGCTTTGTACTTTTTCAGGATTCGCGGAATCTGAAGTTCAAACCAGATGTACCAAAGTACCGGATGCCTTGTTGGAGGCGACAATACGATCGGGGTCACATTTCCGGAGAAAATAAATTCAGGCGAAAACGGGCGGTCGAAAACAAACAGGAACTGGTGTTCAGGGTGATCACGTGTGATGCGCGACAAAGTTTCGAAAGTAAACCATCCAATTCCTTCGAGTTTCCCCTGAATCAACAGGCGGGTATTTACAGCAATAATCATAAGCTTGTGTTGCGTGAGCGAATTGCAGTCAAATGTATGAAGTCTGTTCAAAAAATTGCTATTTTTGGCTCACTTTAATCAAACCAGAAAAAGCTACCCGATTGAAAAGGAAGTTCATAACAAATCTTTTACTGCTCCTTTTTCTGAATGTTTTAATCAAACCCTTCTGGATATTCGGAATCGACCTCACCGTTCAAAACATGGTGGGCGACGAAAGTTACGGTTTATATTTCTCGCTGCTCAATTTCTCGATGATCCTGAACATATTCCTCGATCTTGGAATTACCAGTTTCAACAATAAAAACATTGCACAGCACCGACAACTGCTAAAAAAACACGTCAGCAATATTGTCGGTCTTAAATTTCTTCTGGCCGGTATTTATGCAGTCATTAGCATTGTGATAGCCCTGATAATCGGATACAAAGATGTTCAACTTCACCTGTTGTTTTTCCTGATATTTAACCAGTTCCTGATATCGTTTACTTTTTATCTGCGATCAAATATCAGCGGATTACACTTGTTCCGCACCGACAGTCTGCTCTCGGTACTCGATCGGACATTGATGATTGCCATTTGCTCGGTACTTTTATTTACCAATGTTACCGGACACGAATTCCGTATTGAATGGTTTGTTTATGCGCAGACGGCCGCCTATCTGATTACCAGCCTGATTACTTTCGGCGTGGTTCTGGTGCATACAGGGAAACTCAAATTGCAGTTCGATCGTCGGTTTTTCATGGTTTTCCTGAAAAAAAGTTATCCCTACGCATTGTTAATTCTACTCATGTCGTTTTACAACCGGATAGACTCGGTGATGCTGGAACGTTTGTTGCCCGACGGAAAAGAGCAGGCCGGAATTTATGCCCATGCTTTTCGTCTGTTCGATGCAGCTTCGATGTTCGGCGTTTTGTTTGCCGGATTATTGCTGCCCATTTTTGCCCGGATGATCAAACAAAAGGAAGAAATTGGTTCGATGGTGCAGTTTTCATTTTTGTTACTTTTTGTTCCGGCAATTGTTCTCAGTATGTCATCCGGATTTTATGATCTTGAAATCATGTCACTATTGAGATACAGCCATCCCGAACTATCGGCGTCAATATTCAGGTTGTTAATGGTTAGTTTTCTGGGCATTGCAACCACCTACATATTTGGCACGCTCCTCACTGCCAACGGAAGTATCCGGCAATTAAACTGGATGGCGCTTGCCGGAATGGCAATTAATGTCAGCCTTAATTTAATCCTGATCCCGCACATGCAGGCATACGGATCGGCATGGGCAAGTTTGGCAACCCAACTTTTTACAGCTTTGGCGCAAACAATACTTGCTGTTATATTCCTGAAATTGACCATCAACTACCGGGTGATCGGGAAATTGATTCTTTTTGCAGGTTTCGTTTTTCTGGCCGGATTCCTCAGCAAACAAATCAGCAACTGGGTACTTGGCTATTTTGTAATGATTTCGGTCAGCGCTTTGTTTGCTTTCCTGATTCGTTTAATCAACCTGAAAGCTTTGACTCAGATTATCCAAAACAAATAATGCATGAGAAGTAAGCTGACTCCTGAAGATTTGCAGAACGAAAACGAGTTTGAACTTTTAAAAGAAGTTTCGCACCAACATCTGCGCGAATTTATTGTAGAACAAATCACAAAGGAGAAAACCATTATCCGGATTTATTCAGTTTATCAGGTGATAATGATGATGGTATTTACATTTATCTTCACCCGTGGAATTATCTTCTCTATCAAAGGAAATCATGAACTGATTGTCACCATTGGCTGGTCGCTGTTGTTTTCTCTTTCAGCCCTTATAGTCATTCATGAACTTTTACATGCATTGGCCTATCTGGCAACCGGAGCCCGAAGAATTTCCTTTGGTGTTATCCTGAAAAAATTCATTTTTTATGCCATGGCCGACCGGCAAGTGATTGCTCCCGAAGCCTTTCACGTTGTTGCGCTTGCTCCGTTTGTAGTCGTAAAGTTGATTTGTTTGCTTGGCATTGTGCAATTTCATAACAATCAAATAATGTATTTCTTTCTGAGTGTAATGTGTTTACATTCAATGTTCTGTGCTGGTGACATCGCAATGCTCGCTTTTTACAAAATCCACAAAGGGAAAGAAATATACAATTTTGATAACCGGAGCGAAGGAAAAACCTATTTTTATGCCAGAAAAATTACTGAATTATGACATTATTCGAAGCCATTGTAATTGCCGTTGTTGAAGGAATTACCGAATTTCTGCCCATATCTTCCACCGGACACATGATCATTTCACAGGCATTGCTGGGAATGGAAATTGACGAGTTCACCAAAGCTTTCACCGTGAATATTCAGTTTGGCGCCATTCTTTCGGTAGTTGTTCTTTACTGGAAACGGTTTCTGCAAAGCTGGACTTTCTACCAAAAACTTTTCGTAGCCTTTCTTCCGGCAGCATTTATAGGATTTCTGGCCGGCGATTTCATCGATAGTTTACTCGAAAACGTAATGGTAGTGGCTGTTATGCTGCTTTTAGGCGGAATACTTCTGTTGTTTGTCGATAAATGGTTCAACAAGGAAAATGAAAATCAGGAGATAACTTATCCTACAGCGCTTAAAATTGGATTTTGGCAATGCATCGCAATGATTCCGGGAGTTTCGCGCTCGGCAGCGACAATCATTGGTGGGATGCAGCAAAAACTAAGCAGGAAAAATGCGGCAGAATTTTCATTCTTTCTGGCAGTGCCAACAATGGCTGCTGCTTCGGCTTACAAATTACTGAAAGATTACAAACACATTACCGCCGAAAATATTGACATTCTGATTATTGGAAACATTGTCGCCTTCGTGGTTGCACTGATCGCCATCAAAACCTTCATCACTTTCCTGCAAAAACACGGGTTTAAAGTGTTCGGCTGGTACCGCATTGTGCTTGGCCTGGCGCTGATTATACTGTTGTTGCTGGGAGTCGATTTGAAAGTGGTGTAAAAAACATCAGGGCTAAAGCCCAAACAATTTGGAAATTATATGATCCGTCCCATAAATGGAGACGGCAAAGGATATCGCTCCGATCAATATTCTCGCTCGTTCGGTGCATATCCTTTGCCGTCTGGCTTTAGCCGACGGACACCGAGCTATAAAGACTACGCCCCCCCAGGGGTCGAATTTTGTTCGTTGCAATCTGTTTCTATAAATATTTGATGCCGCTGGCATCTGGCGCTACCTAAAAACTTCAAACCCGCCAGCCTCATTTACAAAACGAAGCTAAGCGGGTCTGGCCTTTTATATTCACCAAAAATCAACTATGCTTCAGGTTTTGCTTTCTCTGCTTTTGGAGCTGTACGCTTTGCCAACATATCGGCGTAGTATTTACGGGCGGTATTCAACAGGTTCAGCGCGTTGGGAAATAGCGGATTGTCGGTAGCTTTGGCCATGGCCAGCACATATTTGGCAAAGTCGCTGTATTTATTCAGTAACGCGGTGCGGAGGATTTTCATGTCGTAGGTTTCGGTCATGGCAGTAGTTACCATACGGCCGCTAAAAAGAGGTTTGAAAGCTTCGTTGGCGTTTTGCATACGCGAAACATACCGGTCCATTTGCAACAGGCTAACTTTACTGCTGTAGGCTGGACTTAAAAGTTCGCCAACCAGTTTGTCGATGGCGAGCGTTTCGGCTTCGTAGCTTAAAGTGGACAGGTTTTTATACGTTCCAAACAAAATATTCAGGCTTCGGCTGGCTTCCACTTCTTCAGGAATATCGGACAGTGCATACAGTTTTAGTCCGGCCCCGAAAGCGCTGTTAGCTTTGTCGCGATTGGCATCGGCCAAAACAATTTTTTGGGTTTCCTCGTTCATCTGCACCTGGGCAAGCCCTTTTTGGTATTCGGACGATTGTTGGCCGAGGTCGTTGGTGTAAGTATTCAAAGGAGCATCGGTCTTCAAAGCGGGATCAATAGTGTCAAGATCAGTCAAATGCCGGATGATTAGTTGTCCAGCTTCCATGTTGGACAAGCCGGGAGTCCGTAAGGGTTCAAGTTTTAATTTCATGTTAGAATTATTTATGGGTTTAAAGGTACGAGCTAATTTATAACATTATTTTCAATAAATTGCTATCGAAGCAATGTTAAACATGAAAATAATAAATATTTTTTAGGCTGTTACTGTGTTGAGGTTGAAGAAAATAAAATCAGATTGGGGGCAAACCGGGATATTAATATCCAACCACACCCGTGGTCAGGCTCAATTTGTGAAAAGCAGCTAAACCACACGGGTGGTTTTGTCCAAATTGAAAAAAGGAGACCGACCACACTTGTGGGTTGCTTCAAACTGAAAAAAGGAAGGCGGCCACACCTGTGGTTTGCTTCAAAAAGTTAAAAGGAGGCTAACCACACCTGTGGACGGGTTCAAAATGGATAAAGGAGGGCGGCTACAGATGTGGATGTGAATCCTATTGGAATATTGATTTCACTTATTCAGGGCTAAAGCCCCGACCTAATGGGGTCATCACATCCGTCCCATAAATGGGGACGGCAAAGAATATCGCTACCATTATCATTTATGGATAGTGGTATTTTTACTATCTTTGGTGCATCAAACAATATAAGTTCTATGAAGGTAGTGAAAGTATCAGAGATCATCAGAAGGCTTGAAGCCGATGGATGGTACACAAAAAGTCAGGAAGGAAGCCACCGGCAATTTGTTCACCCTTCAAAAAAAGGTAAAACAACAGTAAAAGGAAAACCTTCGCTCGACATTTGGGGCGATTTATTAAAGAGTATTGAAAAACAGTCGGGGTTGAAATTTTAACCCCGGCTTTTAAGATTTTAAAATCAGATAGCGATGAAAAAAGTAACCGTAATTTTTGGACGTACCGAAAATAACTACTCTGCGTATGTTGAAGGTCTGGATGGCTTTGTATGTGCCTCCGAAACATTTGAGGAATTAAAAAAAGATGTGGCCGAGGGTATTGAGTTTCATCTCGATGGCCTCCGCGAAGATAACGATCCTATCCCTGAAGTATTCCGTGGCGAATACGAGTTGGAATTTAAGTGGGATGTGCAGTGCCTGATGTATTATTATAATCATGTTATTACCCGTTCGGCGCTTTCGCGGTTTACCGGAATTAACGAGCGGCAATTGGGCAACTATGCCACGGGCCGCACAAAACCACGCCCGGCACAGGTGCAAAAAATAATGAAAGCTTTCCATTCGTTGGGAAACGAATTGGCTTCGATCAATTTGTAGAAGTTGTTGTTTGATAATAAAAAACCTGCTGTGAGCAGGTTTTTTATTATTTCTTCACGTCCCATAAATGGAGAAGGCAAAGGATATCGCTCAATTCATGATCAAGGCATTATCCTTTTTTTATCTTGTTTTCCAGATCTTTGGATTCCGGCTCGTATGAAGTACTGCTGAAATAATCACCAATTTCTTGTCTTCGTCAAGGTGATAATGATTACAATTTATTTTCAATTTCATCCATTGTCTTTTCAAAATCCAATGCTTGTTCTGGATTCTTCTCATAATCGGCAATACGTACCATTAAAATATCCATGTGCCAGGATGGAATTTCCATTTCATCCTGATCTAGCCCCTTATACTTGTTTTTTAGTTCATTCCATTCATTAATTGGAATGAAAACACCTGTAGTTTGACCTTTGCTGTCGGAGATAAATTGCAAATTCATGTGTTTATAATTATAATCATGGAATTACTTTATTCTATTAATTATTAAACAATTGTCTTAACTTTTCCTTGATCTCGATCTCAACTGATTTATTAATTTCTCCTAATTTCCTCTTTATTATACTTTTGGGGACTGTTACCATCTTATGCAATCTAATCACTGAATCAACAGATAGTCCTGTTCCTTGAAATTCATTTGACTGTTTTCTGATTATTACATCACTATCAATTAAATCTTCTGGAATTTTACTCGAAATAAACGCGATAATTACCTGGTTATATTTGCCAATTTCAGATGTCAGGCAAAGTGCCGGTCTAACTTTTAAATCAGAAAAATCATCAAAAGGAAAAGGAACAAGTACGATTTTGTTCTTAATCATTAAATGGTTCTCCGTCTTTTGGTGTGTAGATATCTTCCGAAGGTTCACTTAAAAAATCGAAAGCAGGATTCCTTGAAATCGAATTCATCCAAAGTTTCTCTTCTTCAACTTCATAAGAATCTTCTTCAACTAAAATCAAAACACGAACATTTCGTTCTGATTTATTGAGATTATAATCAATTTTCAGATGCCCTAACTTATCTGTTTTTCCCTTAATTTCAATTGCTCTCATTGCATTTCAGTTTTTCCCAAAGATAAGAAAACCAACACGCTAATTCAGAATAATTTTCTCACAAGCCTTTCCGATCCTTCCTATTGTTTCCTGTTTTCCAATCAATTCACAGATTTCGAACAGGTCGGGACCGCTGCTTCCACCCACCAAAGCAAGGCGGATTGGAACCATCACTGCTCCGAAACCCCATTCTTTGGAGGTCATAAATGCCGAGAAACTTTCTTTGATCGATTCGGCTTTCCATTCTGAAACAGTTGCAAACAGTTCAGAAATTGCCTGCAACTTTTCGCTGGTATCGGCTTTCCATTTCGATTTTACGGTTTTTTCATCGTAGCTTTCGGGAGCCTGAAAAAAGAAATGCGCCTGTGTCCAGATGTCTTTCACAAATTCGCACCGTTCCTGAATCATTCCAACAATCCGTTCGAGTTGCTGCAAATCCGGAGTTATTCCTTTTTCCTTCAGGATAGGTAAAAACAAACCGGACAGTTGTGCAGGTGTTTTTTGCTGCATGTAATGGCGGTTGAACCATTTCGCTTTCTCCGGATCGAAACGTGCACCTGATTTTATTACGCGTGTCAGATCGAAACTTTCAATTAGTTCGTCCATCGAGAAAAATTCCTGCTCTGTCCCGGGGTTCCAACCCAATAAAGCCAGCATATTGATGAAAGCCTCAGGGAAATAACCATCCTCGCGGTAACTTCTCGAAATATCACCTGTTTCAGGATCTTTCCAAAGCAATGGAAAAACCGGAAATCCAAGTTTATCGCCATCGCGTTTGCTTAGCTTTCCTTTTCCTTCAGGTTTCAGGATGAGTGGAAGGTGAGAAAACTTTGGCCGTGTTTCGGAAATCCCGAGCGATTCGTACAACAAAATATGCAGTGGCATAGATGGCAGCCATTCTTCGCCACGGATCACATGCGTGATTTGCATCAGGTGATCGTCAACCACATTGGCCAAATGGTAAGTTGGCATTCCGTCAGACTTGAACAAAACTTTGTCGTCGAGCTGATTGGTATTGAACGACACGCGTCCGCGAATCAAATCTTCGTCAACAATCTCGCGGTTTTCGGGCATTTTAAACCTGATCACGTATTGTTGTCCGCTTTGTAATCTCTCCTGAACTTCTTCAGGAGAAAGGGTGAGCGAATTTTTCAAACCGTTGCGGGTATGTAAATCGTACGAAAAAACCTGTTTCCCGGCTTCTGCCTGTTTGCGAAGTTCATCCAACTCTTCGGCGGTATCGAACGAATAATAAGCAAAGCCATTTTCAATCAGCGAGTCAGCATATTTTTTGTACATTGGTTTGCGTTCGCTCTGTCTGTAAGGCCCAAATTTACCGCCAAAACCAACACCCTCGTCCGGCACCAAACCACACCATTTCAATGATTCGATGATGTATTCTTCGGCTCCCGGAACATATCGGTTCTGATCGGTATCTTCAATGCGCAACAGGAAATCGCCTCCATGCTTTTTGGCAAACAAGTAATTAAACAAAGCAGTGCGCACACCACCCATGTGAAGCGGGCCTGTAGGACTTGGGGCAAAACGTACCCTGACTTTTCTTTCCATTTTTATGCTGATTAAATTTTCGACAAAGATAGCATTTCCCAAAGGTTGAAAAATACATTTGTCCATATAGCTGGTAATTATCAAGGTTTTTGATCGAACCGTAGCGTTTATTAATTATTATTAACATGATTTTTCCCAACGCAGGCGGTAAAAAGATTTGCAAATAAGATGATATACATATCTTTGCCGTTTAGTTATTTTAGTATTTATATTTTTATTTTTCAGATGAGACGATTTTTAGTTTTAGTAGCTCTACTGCCGGTTTTTTTGTCGGGAACAGTGAAAGCAGATGAGGGGATGTGGTTACCGGCGTTGATTGAGAAGTTGAATATCAACCAAATGAAACAGTTGGGATTAAAGATTAGTCCTGAAGAAATATACAATATAAATAATTCGAGCCTGAAAGATGCAGTCGTGTCGCTTGATCACGGTTCGTGCACCGCAGAACTTATCTCGGCTGAAGGATTGCTGCTGACCAACCACCATTGCGGATTTGATGAAATACAGCAACACAGCACGGTTGAACATGATTACCTGAAAGACGGTTTCTGGGCAAAAACAAAAGAAGATGAATTGCCAAATCCGGGGAAAAGCGCTTCGTTTCTTATTAATTTCGAGGATGTTACTTCGCAAATAATTCCTGAATTAAACGACAGTATGACTGAAGACGAACGGAGCAATAAAGTCCGTGAGATTTCATCAAGAATTCAAAAAGAGGCGAGTCTTGATACCCATTATGATGCGCGCGTTCAACCGCTGTACGAAGACAACAAATATTACCTGTTCGTTTACGAAACTTTCCGCGACATTCGTTTGGTGGGCGCTCCACCGCAGTCGATGGGAAAATTCGGCGGCGATACCGATAACTGGATGTGGCCACGGCATACCGCCGATTTCAGCATGTTCCGTATTTATTGCGGAAAAGATGGAAAACCGGCTGCCTACTCGAAAGACAATGTTCCGTATAAACCAAAACACCACTTACCCATCTCGCTGAAAGGCTATAAATTAGACGATTTTGCCATGATTCTCGGATATCCCGGAACCACCAACCGTTATAAAACTTCCCACGGAATAAATTATACCATGGCGGTTACAAATCCGGCCAGAATTAATGTACGTGCCGAAAAACAGCGGATCATGAAAGATTTCATGCGTTCGTCGCAGCAATCCAAAATCATGTATGCGTCAAAATATGCAGTCAGTTCAAACTATTACAAATACAGCATCGGGCAAAACAAAGGACTTCAAAACCTGAATGTAATTGAGCAGAAAAAACAATTGGAGGATAAGTTTACAAAATGGGTAAATGCCGATGAGGCACGAAAAGCCAAATACGGGGAAGCGCTTCAAATGATTGCCGGTTCGTACAGGGAAGTGGAAGATGAAAAAGCAATGGAATACATGATGGAAGCAATGGTACGCGGACCTGAAATATTCTATTTTGCCTATCGTACGAGGCCACTTTACGATGCGCTGAAAGCTGACAAAAACTCGGAGCGTGTTAACCTGGCAACCGAAAGGGTGAAAGATGGCCTCGACCAGTTCTTTAAGGATTACGACCCAATTACCGATCAGAAAATCGCAGGGGCACTTTTCAAAGTCTATCAGGAAAATGTAGCACCACAATATCATCCGCCATTCTTTCATGTAGTTAAGTCGAAATATGACAACGATTTCGAGAAATATACGAAGGAATTATACGCAAAATCAGTTTTCGGAAGTCAGGAGAAATTGACTGCATTTTTTGAACGCCCAAAAGCAAAAGTCCTTGAAAAAGATCCTCTTTTCCAGGCCTCGCTCGAAATTTTCAGGATGATGTCGATAATTGGCAAGGAAACTGAAAAAACGACTGAGGCGCTTGACAAAGGAAACCGCCTGTTTGTCGGCGGACTGATGGAAATGGAAGCCGATAAGAATTTTTATCCTGACGCCAATTCGAGCATGCGTTTAACGTATGGCACCGTGAGCGATTACATTCCGCGCGATGGAGTTAAGTATAATTATTACACCACTTTACGCGGGTACATCGAAAAAGAAATTCCCGGCGATGATGAGTTTGCTGTACCTGCCAAACTGAAAGAACTATACGAAGCCAAAGATTATGGCCGTTATGCCGATCAGAACGGAGAACTGCGAACCTGCTTCATTACCAACAACGACATAACCGGCGGGAACTCCGGAAGCCCTGTCATCAATGCAAACGGAGAACTGATCGGAGTCGCTTTCGATGGAAACTGGGAAGCAATGAGCGGTGACCTGGCATTTGAAAACGAGATACAAAAATGCATCAATGTTGACATTCGGTTTGTACTCTGGACGATCGATAAAATGGCCGGGGCAAAAAACCTCATCGATGAAATGACAATCGTAAATTGAACATTACAATCTACACTGATGGCGCCGCACGCGGGAATCCGGGTCCGGGAGGGTACGGGGCAGTTCTGATGTCGGGACAATTCAGAAAAGAATTGTCCGGCGGATTTGAAATTACTACCAATAACCGGATGGAATTGCTGGCTGTAATTGTCGCGCTGGAAGCGCTGAAAATCGAAAACTCGCAGGTAACCATTTATTCCGACTCGAAATATGTAGTGGATGCTGTTGAAAAAGGATGGATCTGGAATTGGGTTAAAATCAGGTTCAAGGGCAAAAAGAATGAAGACCTTTGGCTTCGTTTCCTGAAAATCTACCAAAAGCACAAAGTGAAATTTGTATGGGTAAAAGGACACGCCGATATTCCGGAGAACGAACGTTGCGACCAGTTGGCGGTGGAAGCGTCGCTGCAACCCCGGTTACCAAAAGACATCGGTTATCTGGCGAGCCTGTAAAAAAGGCTTTCTAATAAATGCTGATGGTAACCAATCATTTACATTCATTATCAGAAAGCGGCAGAGCCGCATAATATTTGTAGAAATGAGGTTAATCCAATTATTGTAAGGTGCAGCGCACCGAAATATTTAAGCATTTTGACAGTGATATTTCGGTGCGCTGCACCTGTTGTACTCAATTCGCTATTCAATCTACAAATATTATGGTGCGCTGCACCTTTTAAAAACGGTATATTTGCTCCGCACCAAACCTAACAGAGCCGAAAAAAATTAAAAATACGCTGAATGAACTTCATTTACAATCTCTCCATTTTCATTTATTCCATTCTCATACGACTGGCTGCGCCTTTCAATTTAAAAGCAGGCCAGATATTAAAAGGACGCCGAAGCGTTTTCGATGAATTATCTAATAAAATCAAACACGACCGGCCAATCATCTGGGTTCATTGCGCTTCGTTGGGCGAATTTGAACAAGGCAGGCCGGTAATTGAAGCCATCAAAAAGCAATATCCCGAATACAGAATTCTCCTAACTTTCTTCTCACCTTCAGGATACGAAATCAGGAAAAATTACGAGCTGGCCGATTATACCTGTTATTTGCCTGCCGATACAAAAAGCAATGCACGAAAACTGATTAAATTGGTTAATCCTGAAGTCGTTTTCTTTGTGAAGTACGAATTCTGGTTTCATTATATTCAGGAATTAAAAAATCAACATATTCCGCTCTACCTCGTTTCTGCCATTTTCCGGGAGAATCAGCTTTTCTTCAAAAATACTCCTTGGGGAAAATGGTATCGCAAAATGTTGTTTGGGTTCAGTCACTTTTTTGTTCAGGATGAGCAATCGGTTAAATTACTGGCCGGCATTGGAGTAACAAATGCGACCAAAGCCGGCGACACCCGGTTCGACCGCGTAGCTGAAATTGCCCGAAACGGAAAAGACATTCCGCTGATTGAAAAATTCAGGGGAAACAGCCAACTGGTGGTTGCCGGGAGTACCTGGAAACCCGACGAGGATTTACTGATTGAATACATTCATGCGCATCCTGAAACTAAATTTGTGATTGCACCCCACGAAACTAAAAAAGGAAACATCGACCGGTTGATAAGTCAGTTGAAAACTCCTGTTATTTGTTATACAGAAGCAACTGCCGAAACGGTTATGAACAAACAGGTACTTTTAATAGATACGATCGGATTGCTTTCGTCGGTATATAAATACGCCGATCTGGCTTATATTGGAGGTGGGTTTGGCGTTGGAATTCACAACACGCTGGAAGCTGCCATCTTCGGAATGCCCATCGTTTTTGGCCCCAACTACCTGAGGTTTAACGAAGCAACTACCATGGTTAAGCTTGGCATTGCCCACCCCGTGAATGATTATTCAGGAGTAAAAGCAATACTTGATACATTGCTTACTGATACCGAAAAACGAAAAGAAATTACTACCGCCTGCATCAGTTTCACACAACAAAACCTGGGCGCAACAAAAACCATTGTCAGCAAAGTTTTCAACAAACTTCCAATTTAGGAATTCAAAAGTAAGTTCAGGCTACAACAAGCCCAAACAGCTTTGTTTTAGCCATGTTGGGTATTTTCAATTCTTCATTTCCTGAAAAATAATTTTCATTTTTGTAAACTTTTTTCAACATTACAATTGTTAGTAGTCTCATTTTTAATATACTAACATCGACAAGTTGATAACTTCTGTATTTAATTCTAAATTTTGTATTCTTTTTTTCGAGTACAGACCCTATATTGCATACGGCAAAAAAGTCATCTCAAAAACTTATTTCGCAACACATTTACAACCGATTAACAATTTATTAAAGATCAAATCTTCAGGTTATGACATTTAAAAACGTGGCAATTGAGCCCCAAACGGGCAAAACGACTTACTCCCCGGACGAAGCTTACAAAGCATCGCAAATATATTTTAAGGGAGACGACCTTGCTGCAAGGGTCTGGGTAAACAAGTATGCATTGAAGGATTCGTTCGGCAACCTCTATGAACTGACTCCGGATGATATGCACCGTCGCCTGGCTTCGGAAATTGCCAGAATTGAAAAGAATTACGAAAATCCGATGAGTGAAGAACAGATTTTCGCCCTCCTGAAAGACTTTAAATACATCGTTCCACAGGGCGGACCGATGACCGGAATCGGAAACGATTTCCAGATTGCTTCGCTTTCAAACTGTTTCGTGATTGGCAACGAAGGACATTCCGATTCGTACGGAGGAATTCTGAAAGTTGATCAGGAACAGGTTCAGTTAATGAAACGCCGCGGTGGCGTGGGCCACGATCTTTCTCACATCCGGCCAAAAGGCTCTCCGGTTAAAAACTCGGCGCTGACCTCAACCGGCATCGTTCCTTTCATGGAACGCTATTCAAATTCGACCCGCGAAGTTGCACAGGATGGACGCCGTGGTGCCTTGATGCTTTCGGTTTCAATCAAACATCCGGATGCGGAATCCTTTATCGATGCAAAAATGGATCAGGGGAAAGTAACCGGCGCAAATGTTTCGGTGAAAATTCACGACGATTTTATGCAGGCCATCGAAGCGGGTGAAAAATACATGACCCAGTATCCGATCGACGCAAAAAATCCCAAATACACCAAAGAAATTGACGCAACCAATCTCTGGAAAAAAATCGTTCACAATGCATGGAAATCAGCCGAACCGGGAATCCTGTTCTGGGATACCATCATCAAGGAATCGGTGCCGGACTGTTACGCCGACCTTGGATACAAAACCGTTTCGACCAATCCTTGCGGCGAAATCCCTTTGTGCCCCTACGATAGCTGCCGTTTGATTGCAGTGAACCTGAATTCGTATGTTGAAAATCCGTTTACCCCAAAAGCAAAATTCAATTTCGAACTGTTCAAGGAACATGTTGCTTATGCACAACGAATGATGGACGACATCATTGATCTTGAACTGGAAAAAATCAATGGCATTCTCGGAAAAATTGACGAAGATCCAGAAAACGAAGACATCAAACACATTGAACGCTCAATGTGGCTGAAAATCCAAACCAAAGCCAAAGAAGGACGTCGTACCGGAGTTGGAATTACTGCCGAAGGTGATATGCTTGCATCATTGGGTTTGCGCTACGGAAGCGACGATGCAACTGATTTCAGCGAAGAGATTCACAAAACTGTCGCTGTTGAGGCCTACCGTTCGTCGGTGAACATGGCCAAAGAACGCGGCGCTTTCGCGATTTACAGCACCGATCGCGAAAATAACAACCCGATGATCAAACGTTTGCGCAAAGAAGACGAAGGATTGTACGAGGACATGGTAAAATACGGACGTCGCAACATTGCCCTGTTAACCATCGCTCCAACCGGAACAACCAGCCTGATGACCCAGACCACTTCAGGAATTGAACCTGTATTTATGCCGGTATACAAACGCCGCCGGAAGGTGAACCCGAACGATAAAGACGTAAAGGTTGATTTTGTTGACGAAGTGGGTGACTCATGGGAAGAATACATCGTTTTCCACCACCAGTTCAAAAACTGGATGGAAGTAAACGGACACGACCTGAGCAAAAACTATTCGAACGAAGAACTGGATCTGCTGATTGAAAAATCGCCATACTACAAAGCAACGTCGAACGATGTTGACTGGATGAACAAAGTGCGGATGCAGGGAAAAATCCAGAAATGGGTGGACCATTCGATCAGCGTAACCATTAATTTGCCAGCCGATGCCGACGAAGAACTGGTTGGAAAACTATATTTCGAAGCCTGGAAAAGCGGATGCAAAGGCGTGACTGTCTATCGCGACGGTTGCCGCTCTGGTGTACTCATTTCTCACAAAAAAGAAGATGAAGCCAAAGACAGCATATTCCCGACCAAACGTCCCGTTGAATTGGATGCAGATGTGGTTCGTTTCCAGAATACAAAAGACAAATGGGTGGCTTTCATCGGAACCATTGACGGACGTCCATACGAGATCTTTACCGGACTTTCAGACGATGAAGACGGAATTTTATTGCCACGCACCATCACTGGCGGAAAAATCATTAAAAACATTGAACCTGACGGTACTAAACGGTACGATTTTCAATACGTAAACAAACGCGGTTACAAAACCACGATTGAAGGACTGTCGTACAAATTCAACCCGGTATTCTGGAACTATGCCAAGTTAATCTCCGGAATTTTGCGTCACGGAATGCCTATCCACAAAGTAGTTGATACGGTTACCAGCCTTCAGTTTGACAATGAAACCATCAACAGTTGGAAAGCCGGTGTTGCCCGCGCGCTGAAAAAATACATTCCCGACGGAACCGCTGCTGCAGGAGCTGTTTGCGAAGAATGTGCATCACACAATGTAATCTATCAGGAAGGCTGCCTGACTTGTCCCGATTGCGGTTCATCCAAATGCGGCTGATAAAATTCCTGAAGAAATAATGCTGATATCAATAAGGGCTGTCTTAAAAAGGCAGCCTTTATTTTTTTATAGAAACATCGAAACATTTCACACCAAACACCATGAATAGTCTTGCCAACCAACTGAAAATCTCTTGAAAATAAATGAAAATAATATGGTTAAATTTGGAGAAAGTAATGTATATTTGGAGAGAGTTTTTAGTTATGGAGCAGATTAAAGAGGCAGACAAAAATCGTACATTTGAAGTATGAAAGAGACAACAATATATTCTATAGGACATGGCAACAAAAAAATTGAGGACTTCATTAATGAACTAAAGTCTTTCAATATTCTATTTCTGCTTGACATTCGTTCAAAACCGTTTTCAAAATGGAATCCTCAGTTCAATCAAAATGAACTAAAATTCAAAATAGAAGAAAATGGGATAAAATATGTTTATATTGGTGACACCTTGGGGGGTCTTCCAGAAGACAGATCTTGCTATGATTACAGCGGAAAAGTGGTTTATGATCTTATTAAAGAAAAGGATTTTTTTAAAGAGGGGTTGGAAAGGCTTATAATTGCGAACGATAAAAACATTAATCTTGCAATTATGTGTAGTGAATCAAACCCAGAAGAATGTCATAGAAGTAAGCTAATTGGACAAGAATTACTCAAAAAGAAAATTTCTTTAAAACACATAATTTCAAATAAACTTATTAAATCACAAGAAATGGTAATGATTGAGTTAACAAAAGGCAAGGGAACAGTTGACCTTTTTGGTAATGAAATGGACTTTACATCTCGCAAAACATACTAAATATGAGATTTTTCACAATAGGCGTTTATAACTCAACAGAACAAGAGTTTTTTAAAAAGCTCACCGACAATAACATTGATACATTTTGTGACATTCGCCAACGTAGAGGAGTTAGAGGTTCTCAATATGCCTTTGTAAATAGCAATAGACTACAATCAAAGTTAAACGAACTTGATATTAAATACGGTCATATTATTGACCTTGCTCCTACTACTGAAATTCGTGAGCTTCAAAAAGAGGTTGATAATCAACAGAGTGAACTTAAACGAGACAGAAATAAATTAGGTCAGGTTTTTATAATAGCTTATAAAGACAGAATTTTAAGCAAATTCGATTTTGATTCTTTTATAGATAAGTTAGATGAAGTTGGCGGAAATAAAGTTGTTTTATTCTGTGTGGAGGAAAAGCCAGAAGCTTGTCATAGATCAATAGTGACTGCCAAATTGGAAAAACTCGGATACGAAATAACTCATTTGTAATGGAAATATTAATCACTTCAAAAACGCATAAGGGAAAAGCTGCTTGTGTCGGTGGAATAATTGTCAATAGTGGCAAGTTGGTCAGATTGTTAAATCCTGGGAATTGGGATCAATATGCAGATACTGATTTTAATATCGGAGATATTTGGAATATTAAATTTGAAGAACGAGAAGACATTGAACCTCCTCATATTGAAGATGTAATTATTTATTCAAAAAGCTTCATTCGCAAGATTGATAACATCTCTGATTTTATTATTAATAGTGGAGTTACAATCTTTCGAGGCTCACCTAACAAAATATTTAATGGACTATTAGATTGGACTGGTAGTGGGGGTGGATATATTGGAGGTAAAAATAATTTACCTCCAAACAGTGTTGGTTTTTGGATTTCTGATGAAGATCTGAAGTTAAGCGATAAACATTATGAGTATCCAGCTCATAATAACTATTCTCAACCAAAGAGATTCCCATATGTAGGTTTTAAGCCTGCAGTAAATACAATACCAGCAGGTATCCTAATTAGAGTTTCTTTAGCGAGATGGTGGAAGCCGGAAGATGCAGAAATTGGCAAAAGATGTTATCTTCAGCTTTCAGGCTGGTATGGTTTGTAATGACCATTACGAAAATTATTATTATTAAATCCACGAATAAGACAGCCATCAACATTTTTCTGAATAGCCGAAATCCCGTGCATAAAAAATTCCATTCTCTGTTCAAAAGAAAATCTTTAAAACCGCTGCTCCATCTGCTCTACCCGAACAACTTGTTTTGTTGGGTAAGCTGCTGGTCCAAACTGATTTGAAATTGCTACATCTGCGGCATCACGACCAAGTCCAACCACTACATATCCACCTTTTGGGCCAGTCTGCACGGCATCGAAAGTGTACCAGTTACCGCCAACATATGCTTCAAACCACGCATGTAAATCCATCGGTTCCAATTTGTACAGATATCCCACTTCGGTGCAATTCAACGGTAAAGTGCCCTGCAACCGGCAACTATTTTGAAAGACAAATGTTAGGTGATTGATGATTATACAAAAGCAGGTGAATCTAAAGAGTAATATTCTAATATCCCTATTATAAATGAACAACACCCATTTCAAATATGAACTGTTCTTTGAACTTTCGCCAGACTTGTTGTGTATTGCCGGTTACGATGGTTATTTCAAAAAGGTAAACGCGGCAGTTTCAAATCTTTTGGGATATACGATGGAAGAACTTTACGCAAGGCCTATCAATGATTTTGTATTTTGTGCAGACAAGCGTTCAACGCAACAGGTTCGAAACGAATTAACCAAATCCAAACCACTTTTCCATTTTCAGAACAGGTATGTAAAAAAGAATGGCGAAATTGTTTGGCTATCATGGACTTCGCATCCTGTAGAGAGCGATCAATTGGTTTTTGCCATTGCAAAAGACATTACACACAGCAAAAGGCTCGAAGCCGACAGAAACGCGCTGCTCACCAGGATGACCAATACAAACGAGGATCTGAAACAGTTAACCTATACCACATCGCATGATTTACGATCGCCGGTAAATAATTTACTGGTGGTACTTGATCTATTGGATATTTCTAAGATAAATGACCAGGAAGCGTCTGAATTAATACGGATTGTAAAATTATCCGGAGAGTATTTAAAAGAAACACTCGACAATTATGTGGATGCTTTAAGTGAAAAACATGAAAAGCTGGCTACAAAAGAAGAAGTTGACCTAGACATAAGCCTGAATAAAGTCCTTCTATCTATTAGTTCCTTAATTGAAACTTCAAAAGCGACCATTAATACGGACTTTTCTAAACTAGATAAAATTACATTCAACAACGCCTATATGGAAAGTGTATTTTTAAATTTACTAACCAACGCTATCAAATATGCCAGACCCGATCGCCTGCCGGAAATCTCCATCAAATCGGAAAAAGTGAACGGTCGGAATCACGTAATCTTTGCTGACAATGGGATGGGTTTTGATATGGAGAAAGTAAAAGATAAGATTTTCGGATTGCATCAAAAGTTTCACAACAATATAGATAGCAAAGGCATAGGACTCTATCTGGTTCACAACCACATAACCAGTTTAGCCGGAAAAATCAGCGTAGAAAGTAAAGTGAACGAAGGTGCAAAGTTCACAATGTCGTTCAAAGATTGACAAGCGGTTTTCCATCGCAGAAATGCAAAAAATAAATCCAATCATCCTTCTTCATTTCGTACGATTCTATTATCTTGTTTGCATGCCATTGATTAAATGGCTGTCAATAAATTAAACGGTAATGATTCCAGAATCAAGTCTTGAAAAATTAAAAATTTTAGCCGGAGCGGCCAAATACGATGTGTCGTGCGCATCGAGCGGAACCCAACGGAGCAATACGAAAGGTGGTATCGGAAATGCTTCGGCATGGGGCATTTGCCATAGTTTTGCCGAAGACGGACGCTGCATTTCGCTCCTGAAAATAATGCTCAGCAACTTCTGCATTTACGATTGCGCCTATTGCATCAACCGCAAAAGCAACGACATACCGCGCACTTCTTTTACTCCTGAAGAAATTGCCAACCTGACCATCGAATTCTACCGACGCAATTACATCGAAGGGCTTTTCCTTAGTTCGGGAGTACTTCGAAACCCCGATTACACCATGGAACGAATGGTTTCGGTTGCCAAACTGCTCCGGACGGAACACAAATACAACGGATACATTCATCTGAAAGCCATTCCGGGAGCCAGCGAGCAACTGATTGCAGATGCAGGCAAGTGGGCTGACCGATTGAGCGTAAACATTGAAATTCCAACCGAAAACAACCTAAAAATTTTGGCTCCTGATAAAGATTTCAGGAGTGTGCTGGAACCGATGAAGATCATCTCAAACAACATTTTGGAATCGAAAGAGGAACGAAAGAAACACCGTAGCGCGCCACTTTTCAGTCCTTCCGGGCAAAGCACCCAACTGATAATCGGAGCCACCAACGATACCGACCACACAATACTGAAACTTTCGTCAGCATTGTACTCCCGGCGCGATTTGAAGCGGGTTTATTATTCAGGATACATCCCCGTGAACAGTTACGACACTCGGTTACCGGCGTTGAATACTCCCCCACTCCGCCGCGAACACCGCTTGTATCAGGCTGACTGGCTGCTGCGCTTTTACGGTTTCAAAGCCAACGAAATTGTGAATGCTGAAAATCCAAATCTCGATTTGGAACTTGATCCGAAAGTGACCTGGGCCTTGCGAAATCCGCACCTTTTCCCGGTTGACATCAACAAAGCCGAACCGTTGATGCTGCTTCGCATTCCGGGAATCGGGACACATTCAGTACAACTGATTTTGATGGCGCGAAAACACAACAGGCTGAACTCATCGCACCTGCAAAAAATGGGCGTTGTAATGAAACGAGCACGATTTTTTATCACCTGTAACGAACTCCGCTCACAAAACGTTCAGGATCTAAAACCTGAAATCGTCCGCCAGCTTTTGCTTGAAAAGAAACCAGTTGGAAATGACGGCGCTATTCAGCTGAAGTTGTTTAATCCGGTGATGTTAGCATTGAGATAGTGGTCGTCCGCAGTTGGCCTTTGATTGGATATTGAATATTGAATATTCGAAATTGGATATTAACAAAGTCCCAATAAACAATACTCAATTTCCAATATCCAAAATTTTCGCAGACAACTTGAAATCTGGAACTTGGATCATTCATTCAGAGTTGGTTCTTAGCGGACACGGGGTTTCTTATCCGCCAACGGCGGATAAATGTTAATGACCCCCAATAAAATTGGGGGCTGACTTTGAAGGCAATTAAAGGAACCCTGAAAAGGGTTTAATGTTTAACTTCAAATTCAACCCTTTTCAAGGGTTGTGTGCTTGCTGGTTCATTTCCCCCAATTTCATTGGGGGTCATTAAAATTAAATCCTTTCAGGATTTTTCTCAAGTAGAATAATTCTGAATATTTAGAAATTGAACGGAGATATAAAAAGATGAACGTTTTTGCATACGATAATACCTTTGAAGGACTTTTAACCCTGGTTTTTGACAGCTACCAGCAGAGGCGGTTTCCTGATGAAATACTTGCTGGTGAAGGAAGCCAGCCGGTTTTGTTTGCTTCGACCAATACTGTTGAAACAGATGACAGAAAAGCCGAGCGTGTTTGGAATGGAATTGTAAAACATTCGTCGGAAGAAAACGCGCACCGTATTTACCGGGTGTTTCTGGCCGACATGCCCGATACGCCAATGTTGGTTTTAAAGTATATCAGGCTAATAATCGATTCAAACAAAAACGAAGAAACCAATTTTTCGGAGCCGGTTGTGGTTGAGTTCAATAAATTGCACCAGAAAGTTTGCAAGGAAGCCCACCGGATCAATGGATTTGTGCGGTTTCAGAAAACCGTGGAGGGCAGTTATTACGCATCGTTTGCGCCAATGTATGATGTGCTGCCGTTATGTATTCCGCATTTTCGCGCCCGTTTTGCCGATCAGCAATGGATAATTTACGACCTGAAACGCAACTACGGTTTCTGGTACGACCTTAAAAATGTTTCGCGGGTGGTGTTCGCCGATCTGAAAGTCAATCCACAAAACGGACAGCTTCATTCTTCGCTTTTAGCCGATGATGAAAAACTCTTCCAGCAACTTTGGAAACAATATTACCACAGCGTTTGTATTCAGGAGCGAAAAAATGACAAAGTACACCGGCAGCTCTTGCCCCAACGGTTCTGGAAATATCTTCCGGAGAAACTCTGAGAGTTCCAGGTTTCTGGGTTCAAATTTTCAGGTTTGAGGTTGAGAATTGCATTTTCAGCCATCCGTCATTTCAGGCTATAACCTTAAATAACGATTTGTTTATTCAGGTTATAACCTTATATTTGTGAATTATTTTTAAGGCTATAACCTTACGCAAATTGAATCATTAACAAAGAAACCTATGAAAGCTCAAAAACAAAACCTACTGATAGAGCAATTAGATCGGAAAATGCAGTTGCTTAAACCACTGGATTCTGTTACAATTCCTTCTCATGGCTGGATTTTTACTATTCGTATGGCTTTAAGAATGTCACTTCGGCAACTTGCACTCCGCATGAACATAACAGCACAAAGCATGAAAGAAATAGAAAATCGGGAAAGTGAAGGCGGACTTACTCTAAAAGGATTGAATGAAGTTGGAAAGGCATTGAATATGCGATTTGTGTACGGATTCATTCCTATTGATGATTCTATCGAAAAAATGATTGAAAA
Organism: Prolixibacteraceae bacterium; assembly: GCA_019459485.1. Lineage (GTDB taxonomy): Bacteria > Bacteroidota > Bacteroidia > Bacteroidales > Prolixibacteraceae > Aquipluma. The sequence goes on along the minus strand of JAIBEZ010000065.1, from coordinate 9,096 downwards.
ACAGGCTTTAAAAATTGCTAAAGAGGCCGTTATGAGAACTTCAAATTCAATGAGTCTTGAAAATCAGGAAAACAATCAGATTCGACTTGAAAAAGCAATTAAAAGTAGGATGGAAGAAATTAAAAATGAAATGCCACGCTATTTATGGGACTAGATTTAGATTATATTAACGGGCAAACCCCAATTGATGAAGATGAAAAGGTAGGATTGCGCATAAAATCAATTTCGACACAAGGTGAACTTGATGAATTTGAGCAACAAAACATAGAACATGCAATTTTATGGTTAAAAAAACGAAAATTGAAGAAAGATGAGATATTGTCTGAAGAGTTTGTAAGGAAGTTGCACAAGCAGATGTTTGGACAGTTATGGCTCTGGGCTGGTGAGTATCGGAAAACAAACAAAAATATCGGTGTTGACAAATTTCAGATTGCCATTCAACTAAGAACTTTGTTAAACAACTGCAAATACTGGATAGAAAACCAAACTTTCCCGCCACGGGAAATAGCGATACGATTCAAATACGAGCTGGTGAAAATTCATTGTTTCGCAAATGGGAACGGCCGACATTCACGATTGATGGCTGATATACTTGTCAGTCAGATATTCGGTCTTGGTTTTTTCACATGGGGAAATGCAAATCTCGTAAAACACGCCGATTCAAGAAAACATTATTTATCGGCACTTCGTGAAGCAGACAAAGGAAATTTTGAGCCTCTAATCAAGTTCGCGGTATCCTGAAATAGGCCATTAATCACTCCCTTTGATGCTCTTTCCTGAATTCCATCGGACTTTTCCCGGTTTTATCCTTGAAAATTCTGGAAAAATAAAAATAGGACTCAAACCCGAGGTCGATGGCTATTTCCTTGAAACTCTGATCGGTCGAAACCAGCAAGTCTTTTGCCTTTTGAATCCGGAGGGATAAATGATATTGCGTAGGCGAAATACCTGTATATTTCCTGAACATTTGCCTGAAATACGAATAGCCAACATTCAAATCAGTCGCCAGTTGCTCAATGTTTACATTTGCATTTAAGTTTTCCCTGAAATACAAACAGGCTTTCCTGATGGTGCGTTCGATGGTTTTTCCGGCAAATTCCTGATTTCGGACAACCGACAGAATTTTGGAAAGCATCAGGATTGTATTTGCAGCAGCAACCTGCTGATGGCCGGTTTTTTCCTCTTTCACAAGTTGAATGATCTCAAAGAACAATTTCAGTAAACTCTCCTGAAAACCAACATACAAAACCGGTTTCCCTGCCTGGAAAAATCCATCATGAAAAAGGTTTGAACAGAAACTTCCGTTAAAACCAATGTAATGTTCGTTCCAACCGGTATTCGGATCAGGCTTGTAACGATGCCACATTCCCGGACGAAGAATGAGCATCGAACCGGGAACAACCTGAAACTGGCCATTGCTGATTTCAAATATTCCTGAACCTTCGGTGATATAATTGATCTGATATTCCTGAAGTTCCCGTCCCTTTTCCCAGGTAAAATGGTAGCCACTCGGATGCACCTTTGGCGGATAAACCAGCGATGGCGGAATTTGAGCATAACCAGCCACCGTGAGGCATAAACCCCATTCCTTATCAAGGGGTCCGGCATTAATATATTTTACAAATGATTCGTGAGGCATTGGCGTTTTTGTTTTTCTGTTAGCTGCAAACTGCGGCTGTTAACTTTTTCATTGTGTCATTTTGTGCAAATCAAGAATCATTTTGACTATTGATCACCGCTAATTACTACGTATCTTTACTTTTGCAAAACTAGCTAATAAAGTCATAAAAGATAAATTTTAACTAAACCAAAACTATGAACGCATTATTAGGGATTATTTTTCATACCCTTGGCGGCGGTGCCTCGGGAAGTTGGTACATGCCATACAATTGGGTAAAAAAATGGCGATGGGAAGTCTATTGGATTACCGGTGGAATTTTCTCGTGGTTGATCATGCCAATGCTTGCCGTTGTGTTGACCATTCCTGACTGGCAAGGGATTTTACAAACCACTCAGGGACGCATCGTTCTCAATACCTATATTATGGGTTTGTTGTGGGGAATTGGAGGTCTGACTTACGGACTGGCTATCCGCTATCTTGGGATGTCGCTTGGTAACTCCGTACTATTAGGAATTACATCGATAGTTGGTTCACTTGGATTGCCTATTTTGCGTAATATTCCCGGTATTGCTGAAATAATTCCTGAAGGATTGTCGTTCACCGATTTGTTTAGCACTACTGGCGGACAAATCGTACTACTCGGTATCCTGATTTTGTTAGTCGGAATTATTCTCAGTGGAACCGCCGGGATTCGGAAGGATCATGACCTGGGCAAAAATAAAGAGGGAGTTAACAGTGACTTTAAGCTGTCCAAAGGTTTAATGATTGCCATTGTTTCAGGTGTTTTAAGCGCATTTTTCAGTTTTGGAATCGATGCAGGGAAAGAAATGGCTGTTGCTGCCCGCTCGTTGGCAGTAGAACAGGGTTATTCTTTTGTGACAGAAGCTGAAGGCGGCTTCAAGTACCTCTTCGAAAACAACATTATCTTTTTTGTGATCCTCTGGGGTGGACTGACCACCAACCTGATCTGGACCACCGCACTGATTTTCAAGAATAAAACCGGTGGCGACTTCGTTGACAAGAAAACACCGCTGCTGAGCAACTATCTTTTCTGTGCGCTGGCAGGGACAACCTGGTTTCTGCAATTCTTTTTCTACGGAATGGGCGAAACCAAAATAGGCAACGGCGCCAGTTCCTGGACACTTCACATGGCTACCATCATTCTCACCGCCAACCTTTGGGGATTCTACCGCAAGGAATGGAAGGGCGTATCAAAGAAAACTTACAACATGATTCTTACAGGCATTGGCGCGATTCTTTTGTCGGTTATTATTATCGGAATCGCCAAATGGTTGTATCCTGAACTAAATGCGCTCGGATAATGAAACGCCTCGCTTTTAAAATGCACCTCAACGAAGGGCAGAAAGAAGAATATACAAGACGGCACAAAGAGCTTTGGCCTGAATTGCACCAACTTCTGAAAAATGCCGGAGTGAGTGAATATTCTATTTTCCTGGATGAAGAAACCAACACCCTGTTCGCTTTCCAGAAAGTGAGTGGCGACGGTGGTTCACAGGATTTGGGACAAACCGAAATCGTCCGGAGATGGTGGGCTTTTATGGCCGACATCATGAAAACCAATCCGGACAATTCACCGGTTACCATTCCTCTGGAAGAAGTATTTTACATGGAATAAACCAACATCAACTAAATTATACTACAATGAAACAATTGATTAGATGGACAAAATTGTTCTTCGTTTTAATGCTTGTCAGCAATTTAAATTCGTTTGCTGCCGCGAAAACAGAAGTAAAAGAACTGGTATGCGAATACCAGATCAACCCGATGGGTATCGACATTCAGAAGCCACGCCTTAGCTGGCAAATTATTTCTGCTGAAGAAAATGTACTTCAAACTGGCTACGAAATTAAAGTGACCGATCAAACAGCAAAAGGCAAACAAATCTGGACTTCAGGAAAAGTAAATTCGGATCAGTCGGTGAATGTAGCTTATGAAGGACCTGCATTAAAATCGATGCAACGGGTTTACTGGCAGGTACGCGTTTGGGACAACAATGGCAAAGCAACTGCATGGAGCGCTCTCGCCTTTTGGGAAATGGGCATTCTGGAACCCGAATCGTGGAAAGCTGACTGGATCAGCATCCCATCTGAATCAACAGAAAAAGACTCAAAACCGTCGCAATATTTCAGGAAAGACTTTTCGACCGGAAAGAAAATTAAATCAGCCCGTGTTTATGTCAGTTCGCTGGGGCTTTATCAATTGTTTCTGAATGGGAAAAAAGTTAGTACTGATTTGTTTACTCCGGGATGGACCAGCTACAAAAACCGCATTCAATACCAAACTTACGATGTAACGGCGATGATTCAGCCGAAGAATTCGATCGGAGCAATCGTTGGTGATGGCTGGTACCGCGGAAACATCGGCTGGGTCAGTCAGAACGGTTATTATGGAAGTAAGTTGGCATTGCTGGCACAACTTCAAATTAATTATACTGACGGTACAAGCGAAACTGTTGTTTCCGATCAAGACTGGAAGGTTACCAATAATGGGCCAATTCTTTTCTCGGATATTTACAATGGCGAAACCTACGATGCCCGTAAAGAAATGTCAGGCTGGGCGAATACCGGGTTCAACGATAGCAATTGGGAAAAAGTAAGCATCCTCGATCATTCAAAGAAAATACTGATTGCTCCGCAGGGCGCAGTTGTAAAAGCCATCGAAGAAATCAAACCCATCAAACTGATAACCACACCCAAAGGCGAAACAGTTTTTGATATGGGTCAAAACATGGTTGGCTGGGTGCGATTAAAAGTTCAGGGTAAAAAAGGCGATCAGATAACTTTGAAATTTGCTGAAGTGCTGACCAAAGAGGGAAACTTTTACACGGACAACCTGCGCAGTGCAAAATGTACAGATGTATATTTCCTGAAAGGGGAAGGCGAAGAAATTTACGAACCGAATTTCACCTTTCATGGCTTCCGCTTTGTCCAAATTGAAGGACTATCCGGTCAGCCTTCAATTGATCAGATTACCGGCGTGGTGATTCATTCAGATATGGCACCTACCGGAACATTTGCCTGTTCCGATCCGATGATTAACCAACTTCAGAAGAATATCCAATGGGGACAAAAAGGCAATTTTCTGGATGTTCCAACCGATTGTCCGCAGCGCGACGAGCGTTTGGGCTGGACCGGAGACATACAGGTTTTCGGCATGACCGCCGCTTTTAATTTTAATGTGGCTCCATTCTTCACCAAATGGACGCGCGACTTAGCTGCCGACCAATTGCCCGACGGAAGGATTCCGCACGTAATTCCTGATGTACTCAAAGGTGAAGGCGGCTCAACAGCCTGGGCTGATGCTTCGATCATCGTTCCGTGGACAAATTACCTCGTTTATGGCGACAAACGGATTCTGGAAGTGCAATATCCAAGCATGAAAGCCTGGGTAGAATTCATGAAAACCAGGGCTGGCGAGGATCTGCTCTGGACTGGTGACAACCATTTTGGCGACTGGCTGGCTTTTGCTTCAACCCGATCGGATTACACCGGAGCAACCACCGAAAAAGACCTGATTGCAACGGCATATTATTCTTATTCTTCAGGCTTGCTGGGAAAAATTGCAGGCATTATCGGACAAAAAGAAGATGCAAAAAAATACACGCAACTCTCTGAAAGTATTAAAAAGGCATTCGTGAAAGACTTTGTCACACCTGCCGGACGTTTGGTTTCGCATACGCAAACTGCTTATTCACTTGCATTGGCATTCGATCTTCTTCCTGAAGATATGATTCCGAAAGCAGCAGCATTCCTTGCCGCAGATGTAAAAAAGATGAGACACCTCACCACCGGATTTGTTGGAACACCGCTTTTGTGTAAAACACTTTCTGCTCACGGATATGAGGATTTGGCTTTTATGCTTCTTAACCGGAAAGATTACCCTTCATGGTTGTATCCGGTAACTCAGGGAGCAACCACCATCTGGGAACGCTGGGACGGACAAAAACCTGACGGCTCATTTCAGGATGTGGGCATGAACAGTTTCAACCATTATGCCTACGGCGCTATCGGTGAATGGCTCTACCGACATGTAGCAGGTTTGGATCTTGATCCTGAAGTTCCGGGGTACAAACATATTTTACTTGCTCCACACCCTGGTGGCGGTTTAACCAATGCCAATGCAGAATTTAAATCCATCTACGGAAAAATAAAATCGGCATGGAAACTAGAGGGTAACGACTTTATTTATGAAGTGACGGTTCCTGCAAACACAACAGCAACAGTTACTTTACCTGAAGCAAAAAGCGAACAAGTAACACTAAACGCACAACCACTTTCCGGTTCTGTCAAAGAAAGTCTGAAACAATCAGACAAAGGCGTTTCAATGAATATTGGCTCAGGGAGTTATACCTTCAGGTATCCGATGAAATAGAAGACTCCGAAGGAGTCAAATATCAATAGCCCCGGGTAAAGCGAAGCGGCACCCGGGGGAGAATGAGGGTCTGAAAACAAGGCGCATCCATAAATGATTTTTGAAAAAATAAAGTTATATGCGCCGCATGGTTAATGAAGTGTAGAAAGAATCACTAAATAGTTATACAATGAACAAGATACGAATTGAAAAAGCCTATCAACTGGCCAAAGAAGAATACGCCGAACTGGGCGTAAATACAGATGATGTATTACTAAAAATGAACGACGTTGTTATTTCGCTGCATTGCTGGCAAACCGACGATGTGGGCGGTTTTGAAACTCCTGATGCAACCCTTTCCGGCGGCGGAATTCAGGCTACCGGAAACTATCCGGGCAAAGCTACTACCATCGAACAGATGCGTGCCGACCTCGAAAAAGTACTGTCGCTGCTTCCGGGGAAACAACGTTTGAACCTTCATGCAATTTATGGCGATTTCAAAGGAGAACTGGTTGACCGCGATGAGATTGAGATTAAACATTATCAAAGCTGGATAGATTGGTGCAAAGCGCAGGGTATCGGAATGGATTTCAACGCTTCCTGTTTTTCGCATCCAAGATCTGCCGATGGGTTTACACTTTCGAGCAAAAATGAGGAAAACCGCAAATTCTGGGTGGAGCACGTGAAACGCTGCCGCGCCATTTCTGCTGAAATTGGAAAACAACTGGGAACACCTTGCGTTCACAATACCTGGATTCCCGACGGATCAAAAGACACACCGATTGACCGCAACGGATACCGCGCTTTGCTCAAAAAGTCGCTTGATGAAGCGATGTCCATCGACTATCCGAAAACACAAATGAAAGATGCCGTTGAAAGTAAATTGTTCGGTATTGGCGCCGAATCGATGACTGTTGGTTCACACGATTTTTACCTCGGATATGCCATTAAAAACAACAAGCTAATCTGTTTGGACAACGGTCACTTTCACCCAACCGAACAGGTGGGCGATAAAATTTCTGCGTGTCTTCAGTTTATCGATGAGTTGTTGCTGCATGTAACCCGTCCGGTTCGCTGGGATTCTGACCACGTGGTTACTTTGAACGATGATTTGCAGTTAATTGCATCCGAAATTATCCGGAATAATTTTCTGAACCGCGTAAACATTGGCCTCGATTTCTTCGATGCTTCGATTAACCGGATTGGCGCGTATGTAATTGGTACACGGGCTGCTCAAAAAGCGTTTATGATTGCCATGCTCGAACCAACCAAAACGATGGTTGAACTGGAAGAAGCGGGTAAGAATTTTGAACGTCTGGCCATGCTCGAAGAGTTAAAAACCAAACCTTTCAGTGCAGTTTGGGATTATTATTGCCTGCAGGCTGGCGTGGCTGTCGGAACTGATTATATTGCCGAAATTCAGCAATACGAAAAAGCATTTTTGAGTAAAAGATAATTACCCTCTTTTTCGCCTTCTAACAGACAAACATAATAACAACTATCAAAACAGAATAAAGAGGGTGTCTCAAAAGTCAGAGACACCCTCTTTTTATTTGTATTCCTATCTGAGACTGTTTCCAAATATTGAACTCTCCAGAGGATAAATTCACTTTTTGGACATCCACTCTATCCTGCTAAATATCACAAGGATATTTGTGATGCATATTCAATAAAACTAAAAAGAACGAATAGCACGCACAGCGTATGTCCCCTTCTTATCAACGACCTCCAGATACGTGGGGTATGTATTCAACCACCATGCATAGTTTGAATCAACTTCCGAAGAACTCCAATAATAAGAATATGAAAAATTTGGTACAACACTGCTTGCCGCGTATAATTTATATAATTCGTCGTGGCTTGGCAAATACCAGTCATCGTAAGTAACACCATCAACAGTAACTGAATAATCGGCGCACACTTTGGCGGCATAGTTACCTGTATTGCCTTGGGCACTAATAATTAACGCAGTATTTGCACTTCCTGTTCCCAATGTTTTTGCTGTTGCTCCTGTTACTACATAGCTTCCGTTCCACCAAGCCGAGTTACTTTGGGCACTGGTTGCCGCAATAAGGCCATGGGTTTCTCCGTTCACATAGCCCGGATCGCCGGATTGCAGAATATATATAATTACGCCCCCTTGATAATTAACTCCTTTAGCCAGTGTTTTTGCAGAGGTTCCATCGTAATTCTTCCATTCAGTTCCATTATAATAATTGGGTTTGTGTGTAGTAGTATTATAAACAACCATGCCTTCGCTAGTTGCCAGAGCATCTCTTTCTCCTTGGGTCATACTTACAAAAGCACTTACTACATAAGGGCTTCCGGTAGTTCCGCTGCCTGTAATGGTTACATTGGTTCCTGCTTTAAGTTTTGTTTCTGAGCCATTGGCTGCTGCTGGAATAGTTGGTTTATTTAATATTTGGGCATCACCTGAAGTCGCATTCCAATCAGCATTTACATTTACTTCTGCATCGGCAGCAATCCCTGCTAATTTTGTTCTTTCTACATCGGTGATCACGGCTCCGCTTCCAGCATTTGTAATGTAAGCAGCCTGACTTATGGAATACACAGGGTCGGTTTCATCGGTATTGGTAAAATGGTCGAGATCGATAATCTGACTTTCGGTTATAGAAATGCCGCTTGATTTGTCCCATGCTGTAAAAGTAGGGTCGGTTTCGGTGGCATCAATAATATAAGGGTCAGCAACTGTTCCCGTACCTGTTAATGATAAAATACCTGTATTAACCACTTCTGTCACACCACCAACACCATCTTGTCCGGTAGCTCCGGCAGGACCTTGTGGCCCCATCGGACCTGCGGGACCTGTTGGGCCAGTCCAACCGGTTGCGCCTTTTTCGCCTTGTAATGAAGTTAAAAACTCGGCTTCGGTTCCGGTGTTGCCTGCTTCAATCCAAAGTTCGTAGGCCGATTTTCCATCAACTCCTTTGGTGCCGGTTGCTCCGGTTTCGCCTTGAATTCCTTGTGGACCGGTAGCACCTGTTTCGCCTTGTAATGAAGTTAAAAACTCAGCTTCGGTTCCGGTGTTGCCCGCTTCAATCCAAAGTTCATAGGCCGATTTTCCATCAACTCCTTTGATTCCG
>JAIBEZ010000088.1 GCA_019459485.1 Prolixibacteraceae bacterium | reverse complement strand
TCTTTCCTTATAATTATTTTTTAAGTCACCTCTTAATCCGGTTTAAGCTTATACATTTTTTTGAAGGCCCCTCTGACTCCGTTTGAAGCTTCTACATTTTGTAGAAGGCCCCTCTGACTCCGGTTGAGGCTTCTACAATTTGTGGACGGTTCCCAGGGATTGATTTCAAGGTTCTACAATTTGTATCATCAATCGGTATTGGTCGGGAGACTTTGCTCTTCCTAATTCGCTAAGCGCTGTAACATTGCTTACTTCTTAATTTGTCTACCCAGCGAATTATCCAGCAACATCAATTGTTGCGCTGCCAGCTTGGCAACCAGCCTTGCACCTTCAACGCACAGGTGTGTGTCGTCTTTTCTTCCCTCCGGAAATTTTTCAGTTGGCGAAGTCCAGAGATAAATTTGTTTTGAAACTTCATCGCCCAAAGCAGTAACCACCCCGGCTGTCAGCAACTGCAAATCAACCAATGAAACATTCATTTCGGAAGCTATCAACCTCACAACTGCCGGATAATTACCATGTGTGTCGGTCAGGAAACCATTTTCGAATTTCCGGCGAACGATGGAAGTAAACAAAATTGGAGTTGCGCCTTTATCGCGGGTTTCGCGCACAAAACGCTCAAGGTTTTTCATGTAAGTTGTGAACGGCTCCGAGTATCGGGTCGAATCCTGAATTTTCTGGTCGTTGTGGCCAAACTGAATAAACACGTAATCGCCAGTTTTTAATGAATCAGTCACCGCTTTCCATCGGCCTTCAGTAATAAAACTTTTTGTACTTCGTCCATTAACTGCCCGGTTTTTAATTTCAACAGTCTGATCGACAAACACCGAAAAAACCTGGCACCAGCCGGTTTCAGGAGCAACCTCCGATTTCTTATTGGCCATTGTAGAATCGCCGATGGTGAAAACGGTGATTCGGTTTTCTGATGTATTTTGTGCAATACCAATTTTGGCAATTCCTGCCAAAATAATGATGCAGCAAATAATTGATTTATATGTGCGGTAATACATTTACAATTCTTCTTTTAAGTTGTTGAAATTTTTAGTGTTGATTCTATTCCGTCCGAAAATTGATTAATGCCTTGAATTCCATTTTGCGCGGACGGTATTCATTATCGCCTTTATGTCCGTTGCCTAAAGGCAAACGGCAAAGAATATCACCTCGAATATACAGTTTAGTCGATCAGAGCGATATCCTTTGCTCCCGAAAAAATAATCGGGACAGGCTGTCACTTTTAAGTGACGGGACGGACAAGAATAAAACCCTTATTTTCCTAATTCAACAACATTCTGCGGAACTTCTTTCCCTACAACCAATTGGGTTTCAGGATTGGTGATTCCAGCATTTATAAACGTAGTTGCACCGGTTTGCGAACCTGAAACTTTAATTATTGGGTATTGTCCTTCCTTAGTAATCAGTCCGTCAACAGAAACATTTGCACTGTTTTGCAGATCAACTACCGGTGTGTGTTTTGTTTTCACGTTTAGATTTTTGATTTTTACCTGATCGGCATCGATACACACAAGTCCATAGTCGGATTCTATCTGAATATTGGTTAGTTCGATATTTTCCAGCTTCATTTCGGGCAGACCCTGCAGGAATATTCCGGTCATTGCGCCTTTGCAGTTTACATCGCGAATGAAAACATTTTTGAACTGTGGTGTCTCCTCGGTTACAGGTAACAATGCAGGAACTTTGCCATCTTCTCCGGCTTCAAGATCTTCGGATGCCGACCTTCCGCTGTAATAAAGGTTGAAAGAAATGGCCTGGGTTGGAATATTCATCATTTCGATATCCGAAATGTAAATATTTTCGACGACTCCTCCCCTGCCCCGGTTGCTTTTAAAGCGCAGGCCAACATCGGTTCCAATGAAAGTACAATTGGAAACATGAAGGTTCTTTACGCCGCTTGACATTTCGCTTCCAACAGTAACCCCTCCATGACCATGATAAACAATACAGTTTTTCACAATCAGGTTTTCGTTGGGCATATTACGGTCGCGTCCATCTTTGTCTTTACCCGATTTGATACAAATGGCATCGTCGCCCACATCAAAACTGCAATCGTGTATAATGCTGTTCTTGCACGATTCAATGTCGATTCCATCGCCATTCTGCGAAAACCATGGATTGCGAACGGTGGTATTTCGCATGGTGAAATCTTCGCACATCAGCGGATGAATGTTCCAGGCCGGGGAATTCTGAAAAGTTGGTCCATCAATCAGTACTTTTTTGCACGAAATCAAGCTGACCATTACAGGACGCAAAAAATCCCGAACCTGCTCAAATTCCGCTTTGGTTTTTAATGAACTCGGAACATTCATTTCAGCATTTTTTTCACCTTTCATGAATTGTTCCGATGGATACCAAATTTTGCCGTTTTCACTCACCAAACCGCCTGAAGCAACCAGCTTTTTCCACTGCGATTCTGTCAGTTTTTCCTTTTTAACCGCCCGCCAAGCCTCGCCCGAGCCATCGAAAATACCACTGCCGGTAAGGGCAATATTTTCCAGGTTACGTCCATTTATTGGCGAAGTACAGCGGAAAGTATTGAGTCCTTCGAAACTGGTTTCAACTACCGGATACAAATCTTTATTGGCGCTAAAAATAACCACGGCGCCTGTTTCGGTATATAGTTCGATGTTACTCTTCAGTGTAATTGGCCCGGTCAGCCAAATTCCACGAGGGATGATCACCCGTCCGCCGCCTTTTGCTGAAACGGCCTCAATGGCATCGGCAAATGCCTGTGTACAATGCAACTGTCCACCGCTCTGTGCACCAAAATCGGTAATCGAAACTGAATTTGCCGGTATAACTGGTTCCTGAACACGGGGCATGTCGAATTCAATACCCTTGTACAAATCGTCAGCCTGACTGGTTTGAAGCTTAGGTTGTGCGTTTGTACATGAAAAAAACACTGCCGCAGCAAGCAACGCGAAAATTATTTTAAATGGATTCATATCTTTTGAATTTTGATTTATTTATCTGTACAATTCACCTTTTCGGTTTCTAAATTTTATAAATCATACCACTTCGGAGAATATTTATCCCATCCGGAAGACATTAAAATATGATCCTTTGAATATTCGGCTGCATCTTTTTCTGAAAGCTTAACAGACCATGAAACCCGGGTTACTGTCGAAGCGCCAGCTCCGGTATTATTGTATTCTGCAAAACAAGCCGTTTTTTCGTTTTCGGCTTTCGACCAGTTGTCCCAGCCTTCAGGAGTAATAAACGAACCCAATTCACAATTCACGAAAGCAACTTTGGCAAAACTTCGCCACGGGCGTCCCAAATAAACTTTATTTACTTCTGAAGCAGCTGTCAATTTACAATTCAGGAAAACAAAACCGAAAGGTTTCCCTTCGGGAGTGCTGGCTGCGGTGATGTATGAATTGGCTTTGGCATGAAGGACGCAGTTTTCGAAGAGCGTGGTGGCTTCGCCAAAAATAAAGTCGGTGGTTCCTTCGATGTGACAATTGTAGAAATACTGGCGGCTAAACCTTCCGGCAGCATATACAGTATCCTGATTGCCCAAAAACCGGCAATTGATAAAAACGCAGCGGTCACCCTCAACATGCAGCGCAACTGCCTGTCCGACCGAACCTGCGGTATTTTCAACAGTTATATTTTCAAGGTGGAAATCATTGGCTTCCACTTTCAGTGTGTAAGTATAAAATGTGCTGTTGCGGCCACGGTTGATCTTATCGAAATAATCGTCGTAGGAAATGATTGTTTTATCGGCACTCTCGCCAACGATTGACAATTGGGTATTGCATGATGGAACCACCAGTTTTTCTTTGTAAGTTCCGTTTTTTACAAAAATGAAAATCCGCGCATCAGGAAATGCTTTGCAGGCATCAATGGCTTTTTGTATAGAAGCAAAGTTTCCGGATCCATCCAAAGCAACCACAAAGTCGTAGTTTATGGCCTTCGAATGAAAGCTTATAAGCAGCGCAGCAAGCACTATTAAAAGTATTTTCAGTTTGCCATTTACCCCAAATGAACTGCCCATTTGCTGAATATTTTTATCTCTTCTGTTTTGCATATGAAAAATTCCCGTTGAGGGGCTAATTTATTCTATTAATTTTCCGTTAACCACCACATTTGAAAGGGTGAGTCCATTTATCAATCCTTTGTCGTAATCAGCATTTTTTGCCGTGATTTTCAGATTGTCGAAAGTAAAATCAGACAACCGGTCATGTTCGGTGATGGCCATATCAAAAAACACTTCGCAGTCGAGTTCTATATTTCTTAAAGTGATGTTTTCAGAATAGGACAATGGGACATCTTCTCTTCCTTTTAGATCAAAAAACTGTGTCCACGGCTTTATATAAATCATACTATATGCCTGGCCTTTGATATTTTCAACAGTAATGTATTCATATTTCTGAGGCGTATCGGGTCTCATTTTCAGCCACAAAAGCCTTTTGGCATCCTTCACGTAGCAATTTCGCATGACAATGTTCCTGTTGTGAATCGCTTCGCTGCCGCAGGTTAGCGCTGCATGACAAAATCCAAATTCGCAATCTTCGATGATGATATTGGTATTCCCGCCATTCGTGGAATCTTTATCTGCCCATGGACCCTTTCCGCCTTTTAAGGCAATGGCGTCATCATTTACAGCCATGTAACATCCTTTGATCAATACATTTGAGCACACATCAATATCGATGGCATCGGTACTTGGCGCTTTTACCGGTTCGTGGGGCGAAAAAATATGCACGTCCAGAATCTTAACATTGTTGCATTGGTAATAATGGCTGCTCCAAAATCCCGAGTTGTGAAGCGAAACATCCTGAACCTGTACATTGTCACAATTCCAAATAAACACCAAACGCGGTCTGGACACTTCAAGATTGGTGCATTTCGGGTTTTCTTTTCGTCTTTGCCAGAAGGCTTCCCAGTATTTCAACCCGTTTCCGTCAATTGTTCCTTTTCCTGAAATAGTAAAACCATCCACACCATAAGCATTTACGAGCGCTGCAAAATAATCGATGCTCTGCCCCTCCATTCTTGAAGGAATAAAAGGATAGTCAGCGATATTGTCTGAACCTTTTAAAACAGCGCCTTCAGATACATACAAATGGGTATTTGGTTTAAAAAACAATGCACCGCTCAGGAACGTTCCTTTGGGTATAACAACAACTCCTCCGCCCTGACTGTGAGCGTCATCTATTGCCTTTTGAATAATCGCAGTTTGAATTACCGTACTATCGTTAATTGCACCAAAGTCTGCAATATTAAACGGCGTGCCGAGGTCTTCCAATTTAATCTTTGTCACTTCCGAAAACCAGGTTGGTATCTTTGTTCCATCAGGAAAAAGATCGGTTTTCTTTTCCGAAGTACAATTTTGCAGGGTAAATCCCAAAATGCAGATTATGCACAAATGGATAATTCTCATCATTCAGTATCTTAATCGGTAAAAGATAAAATTATAACACTGCCAGGATTTAGAACCCTGACAGTGTCATAGAATAAAACTACAATATTAATAACCTGGGTTCTGCCAGAATCCAGTTGGATCGGCGCCATCCGTTTTATTGGTAATCGCATCCATTTGCGCCTGTGGAATCGGACGTAATAAATGGAAATCCTTTACATTCGCAGAAGCCTGCGCATTGTATGCTTTCACGCGGCTCACCAATGTTTTTGTGCGTTTGAGGTCGAACCAGCGTTGCTGTTCACCACAAAGTTCAAGAGCGCGTTCGTCAAGAATTGTTTCAAGGGTAACTGGTCCCGTCAGCAAGTTGTCTTTTCCTGCTATTGCACGTTTTTCGCGAAGCACATTCAAGGTTGCAAGCGCGGCAGCACTTCCGCCGGTTTTCAATTCAGCTTCGGCTTTAATCAGATATATTTCAGCCAAACGAAGAACCATCACATCGCGGTCATAAATTTCAGGAGTTACCTTGTCATTGTCTGAACGGGAATAAACATCCGAATCAAATTTCTTGATGGCAAAGAAAGACTGGTCGCCGGCATAGGCGACGTTCTTATACCTGCCATCGCCATAAGGATCGGCGGTAGGCATTGTATTCGTTGGAAGCGCCTTTGCAGGATCCAATGAGGTATATA
The DNA here is from genome assembly GCA_019459485.1 of Prolixibacteraceae bacterium. Classification (GTDB taxonomy): domain Bacteria; phylum Bacteroidota; class Bacteroidia; order Bacteroidales; family Prolixibacteraceae; genus Aquipluma. Next base: position 26,020 of record JAIBEZ010000088.1, on the reverse strand, counting down.
ATGGAAGATGGCCACCAACAAGGGTATGAATACGATAACGATTTTTCGCATGTGCAATTCTGGCAATTGCTTCGGGGCTGTTGCCATCAACCGGCATATAATAAAGACCTGTATCCTGCATCATTGTATATTTCTTTGAAGAACCTTCCAGTCCCGGTGCAATCGTATATGCATCGCGTACAGTAGCGTCAACACGCTGATCGGTTGCCCTGTTTTTATTGAAAATATTAACCAGATACATCGAAGGAACGTAACGTGTAAAACCACGTCCATATTTTGAATACGTTGAACCTGGGGAAACGGCAACTCCTGTTACACTATGCTTAACGGTGGCTGTTAAACTGGTAACGCGAACAAAAACATCTGACAAATCGCTCCCTGCATTGTTCCACTTTGGCACGAACATCAGCAACATTGCATTACCACCACCGGTAGCACGTCCTGTACGTATAATCAGGCTATTAAAATCCAATGGATCTCCACTTGCATTCGTTTTAATACGGTAAGGCAACACATTGAGTGAAAAGGGAGAAGTATAATTTATTCCCCATATCGATTCGCTGTTTTTTGCAACGTCCTCATTTGTCATTGTCCAGACATCAGAGTATTTGTTGTAGAATGTAGCAATACCACTGCCAATAACCGCATCAGCTTCGTTTTTCGCCAGGGTATAAAGATTCTGGCCTGAATAAGCGCTGTTGGTTGTAATACTTGTTTCGCCCAGCCACGATGCTGCATAAAGAAGCACGCGGGCCTTGAAAGCCCGAACAGCCCAGTAATGTGCACGTGTCGATTTTGCTTTTGAGTTTTCAAGTTCTTTGACAGCCTCATCGAGGTCGGCCAGAATGTTACTGTAAACAACTTCTTCAGAATCACGAAAACTTTCGGTGGACACAGCATTGATTGGGGTTTTGTAATATGGAACAGGCCCCCAGATGTTCACCAAATGCCAATAATAGAATGCACGAAGGAAATGGGCCTCACCCATGTGTTGCGATTTCTTTGTGTCCGAGATAAGTTTATTTACCGGTATATATTCCAATGCTGTATTACAAACATTTACTGCGGCGAAAAAAGCTTCCCAATATTGATCCAGACAAGGATTATCGGCAACATTCCCATCCAAACTTTCAGGAGTAAGATTGTATGAATTCAAACTTTTCTGTTTGTTGTCGAAACCACTGTAGAAAAGGTCAGATCCCATCTCTGAGAGACCCAGTCCGGCTTCTTTTCCGTACCATGTGCGGGAATAAGCATAAGAAGATGCTATCAGGCTCTCGATACCTGTTTCCGTAGCATAAAGCAAATCTGCTGTTTGTCCAACCTTGTTATCCTCTTCGAGAAAATCGGTGCAAGATCCTGCACCTATTAAAAATGCGGTGGATAGAAGGATTGTATATATTTTATTTTTCATAGTATTATAAATCTTTAAAATTCAACATTTACACCAAATACAAGCTGTTTTGCCAACGGGAAAGTAATAGCACCTCCACGTTCAGGATCGTAATTGTCAATACTGCTAAAAGTGAAGTAGTTCTTCATTGAGCCGTATAACCTGATGTTTTCGATACCAACTTTTGCAAGCGGGCTCTTTGGCAAGTTGTAGGCAAGGGTAATATCTTTCACTTTTAAATACGAAGCATCTTCATAAAGAGTGGCGCTTCCGTAATTGCCCCAGTTGGTTTGGTTCCCCGGAGTTGGGAATTTGGCTTCCTGATTTTCAGGGGTCCAGTAATCAAGGTCTCCCCAGTTGGCAGGTTCGTAAGTTACAAGGCTATTAAAATCGTAAGCCATATAACCACCTAACCTTGCGAATACCAACACTGATAAGGATAGATTTTTATAGGTAAACGTATTGTTCATACCTAAAACTGCTTTTGGGCTGCGATTGAAAACACGCTTGTCATCATCATTTATTTTTCCATCATCATTTGAATCCAAAACCTTAACGGTTCCAGGATCTCCTGTAAATGCCAGGGTTTCGCCCGGATGACGCGCCAGCCACTCTGTTTTATAGGAATCGAACTCACCGATACCCCAGGTTCCGTCAGCTTCGTAATTGTAAAAAATGCTTACAGGTTCGCCAATAATCTGCCCGGTTGTTCCACTGATATTTTTGGTAATCCCTCCTGAAAGCGCTGTGATCTCATCTTTTGCAAAAGCTGCGGACCAGTTCACGTCCCATTTGAAGCTTTTTGAATCTACGATCAAAGTATTTAATGCCAGTTCGACACCCGATCCTTTTGTTTCGCCGATGTTGTCGAGTACCTGTGTAAATACATTGGAAGCAGGTAGGCTCCTCATATAAAGCAAATCGTAAGTATTGCTGAAATAAACATCGACACTACCTGAAATACGGTTTTTCAAAATCCCAAAATCCAAGCCGAAGTTTAATGCAGAAGTTGTTTCCCATGATAAATTCTTGTTCCCAAGTTGACTTGGTATTTTACCTGAATATTCTTTACCATCTAAATTGTAATAAACCGGGTAATCACTTAATACTGTCAATGTTCCGTAGGGATCAACGGCAGCATTTCCCGACAAACCCCATGAAGCGCGAAGTTTCAGGTTTTCCAGCCAACTTGCATCCTGAAGAAATGATTCTTCATTCACCCGCCATGCACCGGCTACCGAAGGGAAATATCCCCACTTATGGCCGTCGGCCAAAACGGATGAACCATCGGCACGAACAGAAGCGGTTAATAGGTATTTTTCCATGAACTTATAGTTCAAACGGCCAAAGTATGAAAGCATTGAACTCTTGGTATATCCGTTGGTAAGCACCGGGGTAGTGATGTTCCTCAAATCGTAGAAAGAACTCACATAATAGTGCTCTGCAGCGGTATTCCCACCTACTTTGCGGTATTCGGTTGTACCCTGTGTCATACTATGACCCAACAAAGCGGTAAGATTTGAGTTGGAACCGCCAAAATCGGTGTTGTAATTCAGTGTATTTTCCCATGTATAGGCGGCCTGCGTTCTGTTCTCGGCAGAAATATAACTACCGGCAGCACCCTGAAGTCTGCCAACACTTTGATAATCCTGATAAAGGCCGTCACGGGTGTCCGACTTATCCAGGGCAAACATTGTTCTGAACAATAAATTCTTAACAGGATTGATTTCCAGGTAGGAATTTCCGAAAAAACGGGTCGATTCAATATTGTGCTGAAAGTTACCATCCACCTCGTCCAACAGCGGATTTGCATGGGCTTCGTAAGTAGGTGATGGTTTTAAGATCATAGTGCCATCTTCATTATAGGGATTTGCAATAGAAGTCAACTTGAGCGCCTGACCAAAAACATTGGCTCGCTTGTCGTGATTTTTGTAGGTATATAACAAACTGGTCCCAACTTTAAATACATTACTGATTCGGTGATCGATATTTGTTTTAACATTGTAACGATCCATCGCGTCTTTCCTAAGCAGTCCTTCTTCAGCCATTGTTCCCAAAGAAAGATTGAAATTGGTTTTTTCACTGCCACCCGATACTGAAATCTCATAATTCTGAGTAAGTCCATTCTGAAGAATGATGTCGGCCCAATCGGTATAAGATCCGTCGTTGTAAATATCCATTTCTGAGTATGGAAGAGTATTGGCAGCAGAACTACTTAGAACGTCGGTAACTTTTACATCTCCAACTTTGGTATCACCCCAGTTGCCGGTTCCGGCATTCACCAGTACCTGGTCTCTTTTATAACGTTCAGCGTTAATCCGACGATTTACTTCAGTATCGCCATACATCACTTTAGGTACGTTTGTAGGTTGGTTCGACGATACAAATGAATTGAAATTCACCTTTGTTTTGCCAGCCTTGCCACGTTTGGTGGTGATAATGATTACTCCGTTCGCACCTTTTGTTCCATAGATAGCGGTAGAAGAGACGTCTTTCAATACGTCCATCGATTCAATGTCTGATGGATTGATGTCCAATGTTGAACCATATTCCACCCCATCAACTAAGATCAATGGCCTGTTACCTTCTTCAGTCATGGAACGATTTCCACGTAGCGTCATTTTCAGAGCAGATCCTGCTTCACCGCTTACCTGCTGTATGTCGAGTCCGGGAACGCGGGCCTGCATGGCCTGCATGGCGTTGCTCGATGAATTCTTTGCAATCTCCTCGGCTTTAACTGAAGATACAGAACCGGTCAGGTCTCTCTTTTTAACCGTACCGTAACCAATTGCCACCACCTCTTCAATTTCGAGGGTGCTGGCAGTCAATTGTACATTAATTGCTGTTTGTCCGTTAATTTTGACCTCTTTTGTCTCGAGGCCAATGAAAGAGAAAGTCAGTACATCCTTAGCCAGATCGCCGGGTTGAATGGAATAACTACCGTCACCATTGGTTATTACACCATTTGTTGTTCCTTTCACAACAACGTTTACGCCGGGAATAGGCGAATTGGTCTCGTCAACCACTACACCGGTCACTCTCTGGGCAATCGATTGCGCCCCAGCAAAGACAACAAACAGTGCTAACAGGCAGACCTTTACAAGAAAACTTTGATTAATTTTCATCATAGACAATTGTTAAGTTTGTTAGAAATATAAAATAATTATTGCATGTTCATTTCGATTGATGCCATAATAAACGGGCCAACTCCTTTGGGGTCGTTGTCGCGAATGGGTTCGCTGATATAATACTCGTAAGAGCCATCGCGGTATGGATTTCCACCCAAACCAGCCACCGAGCAGCATTGGGTAAGGCTGATGGTTCCATCGCCATTGTCTTTAATGAGGTTCTCAACAATACCGTTGTAAGCTTTGGTAGCAACGGTTTTGAAATCGCTGCTGATATAACCTTTCCGAACAGCTTTTAGTAACGAATAGGCAAACATGGAGGAAACGGTTGCTTCAAGGTAGTTACCTTCGCGGTTGCCCTGATCCAAAACCTGATACCACAGGCCGGTTTCTGTGTCCTGATATTTTTTAATCCCTTCTGCAACCTCATTTAATATTTTCAGGATGTCGGCCCTGCCGGGATGTTCCTGCGGAATAAAATCCAGCACATCCACCAGTGCCATCGCATACCAGCCCATAGCGCGACCCCAGTAATGGGGAGAACAACCAGTTACCGGATCGGCCCATTTTTGCTCTTTACCTTCATCCCAGGCATGATAATTCAAACCAGATTCAGTATTATAAGTGTATTTATGAACCAGTTGAAATTGTTTTACTACATCGTCGAAAAGCTCAGGCTGATTGAAATATTGGGCATACTGCGCGTAAAACGGAGCGCCCATGTACAAACCATCGAGCCACATTTGATGCGGATAGCGTTGCTTGTGCCAGAAACCACCTTCCGAAGTTCGGGGATGCAGTTTGAGTTGATCACGCATAAAATGGATGGCTTTCAGGTAGCGTTCATCTTTTGTATTTTCGTACAAGTCGAAAAGGAATTTTCCTGAATTCACCGCATCAATGTTGTAATCTTCAACTTTATATGCCGCGATAAAACCTGTTGAGTCGATCATTTTATCGGCGTACCATTTGGCGTAATTGTAATAGGCCTGGTTGCCATTTTCTTTCCACACTTTAATCATTGCATAGGCAATCAAGCCCTGGGTATAATTCCATACAGGTTTGGGATTAAAGTCAACTGTCCATGGTTCAGGAAAATGTTTCATTTCCGAATCGGCCATTTTTACGGCCATTTCAAGACCATCTGCTGTTATAGGTTTAGTCTTTGAAGCACATGACTGTATTATAACCAGAAGTCCAAGTAAAAGAATCCAATTGAATTTCATTTCGTCAAGATAAAGTTGTTAGTTAATCGGGTTTAAATTCTTCACTTCAGGCAAACATTATAGAATTGTAATAATCAGGAAAGAAAAAAGAGCTGCCAGAATAATGGCGGTTATAACTATACTCCATGAAACCTTTCTTTGTTTTCTGATTATTTCTTCCATTTTTATGGTTTGAGTTAGTGATATCGTAAAATTACAGCAAAGAGAATTGATAGTGGATCTAAATCATATCAGGAAGGAAGGACAGACGTACCAACAGCGAGGTTTATTTCCCATAAAGCGGGATTTTTTTCAGGTGAAAACTTAGATAAAAATCGTAATATACTGGTTAAATGAACATTAAACATCAATAACAACATCTACCATTGTTACCTGAATGTTAAAAATTTATAAAATTACTGAAAGTGGGAATACCACAGAATTGCCTGGTAATTGGAAGAAACTGAGGCTATTAAAACAGAAGATATTGCGGATTACCGATAAAGCGTGTTATTCCGTCCCGTGTTTGTCCACGTATTCAGAAGCACTCATGCCAAATTCCTGTTTAAAACATTTGCGGAAATGCGATAAATCTTTAAAACCAACCGCATAGGCGACTTCCGACACATTCAGTTTTTTCTGCACCAACATTTGTGCTGCCCTTTTCAGTCGGATATTCCGTACAAATTCTTTTACAGTCATTTCAGTAAGCGCATCGAGTTTGCGGTACAACTGCATCCTGCTGACTCCAATTTCGGAAGCAAACCTTTCGATGTCCAAATCGGGATCATCGATATAATTTTCAACCACGTCAATGGCCTTTTGAAGGAATCGTTCATCGGGCGAGCTCAGAATAATATTTCGGGGCTGAAGCAGCATTTCACCGGTATATTTTTGTTTCAGCGACTGGCGGACAGAAAGGATATTCTCAATTTTTGTTTGCAAAATCACCAAATCAAATGGTTTGGTAATGTAATCGTCTGCTCCGTGACTCAGTCCTTCAATTTCGTGTTCCCGCGATCCAAGAGCGGTAACCAGAATGATTGGAATATGCGAGGTCCGCTCGTCTTTCCGGATCTTCCTGCAGAATTCGAAGCCGTCCATATCGGGCATCATTACATCGCTGATAATAATATCAGGAATGGTTTTAAGGGCTGTCTCCCACCCTTCCACTCCATTGCCGGCTTCCAGAACATGGTAACTGGCCGAAAAATGTGATTTAATAAAGTAGCGGACATCGGCATTGTCGTCAACCAAAAGCATAATTTTTTGACCTGCAATGATTTGTTCCCCAATTTGCTCATCGGCAATGGTTAATACATGTTCGTTTTCTCCCTTTTCGTCACCGTCAACGTGTTCTGCCATTTCTGCATTTTGTAGTTCCTGGTAGGGAAGTTGAACAGTGAACTTTGCCCCTTTTCCGGGTTTGCTAACAACAAAAATTTTCCCATTGTGCAATTTCACAAGTTCCTTGGTCAAGGCAAGGCCAATTCCGGTTCCCGACTGCTTTCCCTGTTCATCGACCTGGAAAAACCGGGTAAATATTTTATCCAGATTCGATTCTGAAATCCCGATACCACTATCTTTCACAGTTATTTCAATGATTCGTTTATCCGGTGAATTATCCAACTGCTCATTCTCATCCGAATCAAATACCAGCGAAAGATTGACAGCTATTTTCCCACCTTTTCCGCTAAACTTAAATGCATTTGAAAGCAGGTTGTTCATGATTTTGGCAACCTTATCGGCATCGAAACCGGTTACGATTTCTTTTTTAAGTGAATTGAACTTTAATTCAATTTCCTTCTCTTCTGCAAATTTTCCGAATGATTCAACAATTTCTGAAATATACGAAACCAAATCACCGCGCGACAGATTCAATTTCAGGTTTCCTGTTTCCATTTTCCTGAAATCGAGCAACTGATTGATCAACTGATGTAACTGGCTCGCATTTCGGTGCATCACTTCCAGGTGTCCCTTTATTTCAGGTTCAGGAATTGTATTGTTTCTTAATTTTTCGAGCGGTCCGAGAATAAGTGTAAGCGGAGTGCGGATTTCGTGCGAAATATTGGTATAAAAGCGCAGTTTCATCATGTCAAGTTCATGAATCTTTTTTGTATTCATGCGTTCAAGTACCAGGTCGTTCTTTAGTTTTTCCTTGTTCAGAAGGAAAATGATCAACATGTACAACAATCCGAAAACAGTAATAAAAATCAAGAGCCTGAACCACCAGGTTTCCCAATAGGGTGGCAACACTGTAATAATCAGTTCAGGACCTGAATTGCTTTCCTGACGGTCGATTGATAATGTTTTCACGCGAAAGGTATATTCACCGGGGTCGAGGTTGGTGTAAGTTGCCGACCGGCTCGGCGAAGGTTCGTTCCAATCTTTGTCGAAACCTTCAAGAAAATACGAATACTGTAAGCCAAGGCTGTTGGCATAATCGAATGAAGCAAAATCAAGCGTAATAGAATTCTGATCGTATTTCAGGTTAATTCTTTCGGTTTCAGATATACTTTTCGTTAAAACGTCTCTTTTATGGTCGCCAATTTTTACCGATTTATTGAAAATTTTCAAGTCGGTAAGTACAATTGGAGCGAAATAGTCGCCCGATTTAATTTTTGTGGGATTAAAAATATTAAAACCTGAAATACCGCCAAAAAGCAGTTCTCCATCGGGTGTTTTGTAGGCGGCTCCGTAGGTAAATTGATTGTTCTGGAAGCCGTTTTTCAGGGAATAATTATGAAACCGCTCTGTCTCCGGATCAAATTTCGAAAGCCCGTTGGTCGTGCTGATCCACAAAAAATGCTCATCATCTTCAAGTATTGTAAGGGTCTGATTGTTGGCCAATCCGTTTTTCTCGGTGTAATACTTTATGATTCCCTTTTCTTTCGAATAAAGAGCAATCCCTTTGTTAAGCGTAGCCAGCCAAAAGCGCTTTTTAGAATCCTGAAGCATGTACCGTGTCGTTTCATTTACCCTGACAACTTCCTCGTTTTTTGGATTATAAATAATGAGATTTTCCGAGCCAATCCACAAACACCCTTCATCGTCTTCAGAAAGCCAATTTACCTGTTCGCCGTCAACGAGATTTCTGTGGTGAATAAACGTATTGGTTTCCGAATCAAATTTATCCAATCCACTACCGGTTCCTGTCCAAATCTGATTTTTACTATCGCGCAGCAAAGCCCAAACCCGGTTGTCTGAAAGACTAGATGGATCATCCGGATTATTTTTGTAGTGCCTGTAAGTTCCGGTTTGAAGATTCAACACGTCAATTCCACCCAAAAAAGTACCGATCCAAAGATTGTTATTGCCATCATCGAGCAATGCCTTGATGCAATTGCGCGACAATGAATTTGAATTTCCGGGTTTCGGTACGAGGTATTTAAACCGGCCTGTTTTACGGTCCAAAATATTGATTCCGCCACTTTCAGTCCCAGCCCAGACATCGCCTTTACGATCCATCCAAAAAGCAAAAATCTCGCTGCTGTTCAAATAACGGTTGTCTCCCTGCATCGATTTATAACCCAGAATATTTTGCCTTTCTTCGATCAGAAAATTGATCCCGTTGCGGGTACCAATCCAAACATCACCTTTCACATCGTGCAAAATATACTGTATCGAATTATTCACCAGACTTTTGGGTTCTCTTTCATCGTGATAATAAAAAGCGGTAGCACCTTTATTCTTTTCAAAAATATACAATCCACCCCTCGTCCCAATCCAGTATTTTCCGTTACGATCCTTTGCCACTGCCCTAACCGTTAGACTGCGGTCGTTGTTGCGATCCAATGTAACTGGTTTTATTTCGAGGGTATTCGGATTAATCGTAAATAGTCCGTTGGCGTATGTCCCAACCCAAATTGTGCCATCACCATCTTTGTATATCGCCCATATTTCCTGGTTTGATGAGAAGATCTGCGGAAGGTCAATTTTCTGAACCTGATTCTCTTGCTGATTGTATATATACAGCCCGTTATTCGTACCTATCCAGATTTTTCCTGACTGATCGGTTTGTAACACCCTGAAATATTCGGTAAAAACCGCCTTGTTGAAAAGTTCAATTTCGATTAGGCTATCTTCATTTTCCATCCGGTAAAGCTGGGTTTCCGTGCCAACATATAAATTTCCAGCCAAATCTTCATGTATTGAAGTAACTGAAGCATCGCGCAAAACAGCCTGATTTCCGTAATAAAAAAGATGCTGAAAATTTTCCTTTTCCCGGTTGAATTTGTTGAGTCCGCCATTTTCGGTACCAACCCAAAGCTGGCCCTTGCTATCTTCAAAAATAGTTCTTACCAGATTGCCTTTTAAGCTGGTAGAATCTTCAACATTGTTCTTGAAAACGGTAAACTTATATCCATCGAAACGACAAACTCCCTGCGAAGTACCAAACCACATCCATCCTTTTTTGTCCTGTAAAATACAATGAATCTGATTATTGGAAAGTCCGTGTTCCTGCGAGTAGAAATCGAAATTCAGGTTATTGACAGCATCAATTGCGGAGGATTTTGCAGGGATAAAAAGTAAGAAAAAGGAACACAGCAGAAATACATTTATTTTGCATTTCCTAAAGAATAAAGGCCTGTGGCCAATTACTGTGTTTTTCTCTGAGATCATAATTTTACAAGCTTTCAGCAGTCGGTTAAATTACAATCTTTTGTTTGATTTGAATTTACTGATATGAATTTACTTTTTTACTTGTTCCGACGGTGCCGTAATTCAGAACATCATAATTGCGCTCGAAAGCTGTTACAAACATCCCGTAATTCATAAAACCGCCCACAGGAGCAACCTTCCGGAAGTTAAAAACCGTTTGTGTCAATTCCATCGGATAATCGGGCAAACAGCCTCTGAAATCTTTTCCGTATTGAAATAGTGCACTCAGAAAATAGTAGGAAACATCGAAACCCTGATGGCTAAACTGACTTGGATCGGCTGAAAAAGTTGACCGGTACTGACTGACGAACCGGCGAACCAGCGGTTTGGTGTAATCGATAAAAGTTGGAGACAAATAGCGTAACCGGATATGGTGATAATTTTCTGTCTGAATACTTTTCAACTTGGTCAGATTGGAAGTCCCTATCAAAACCACATTGAATTTTTCAGCAATTGCATTCAGATTGGTTACCGCAACACTCACCTGCGCTTCATTGTCGGTCGGAATAATAAAAATATTTTCGTCGTTTTCATCCAAAAGTGGTTTTACACCGTTCAGTCCATTTTTTTGAAAACTGTATTCGTGAAATAAATTCCCCCGGTTATTCGACGATTGACGTGCTGCTAAAAGTTTTGTTTTGCCCAATTCAGCAAGTTTTGCTTCAGTAGAATTTGAACCTCCGCTCATTGGCAGCAGCACAAAATTTTTATTCCTGAACTCGTCTGCAATATATTGTGCGGTTTGTTCAATCTGGTATTCGCGCGTTGGATTAACCTTGAAATACCATGAATTGTTATTCTCAAAGTCCCCGGTTGATGCCAGCGGAGAAATCATAGGAATCCGGTTTTTGGCTGCAAATGCGGCCACTGACTCCTGAATCTCGGGATGTACAGGTCCGATAATCAGATCCAGATCACGAAACTCGTCCAATTGCAGCAAAGCATTGATCATCTTCTGGTTGGTAGCGTCAAAAACAAACAATTCAATGTTCATACCCTTTTGCTGAAGGCTATCGATTGCTAAAAGCACGCCTTCATAAAATTCGACAAAACTTTCGGCACGCGGATCAATTTTGGTAATTGATGCTGATGCCATGGAATCAGCAATTCCAGTGTCAAACTGCTGCCTGAGTTTACCTATTTCTATTTCGCTGAGGAGCATCCTGTTATTGCGGTCAGATGGGTAATAATGTTCGTTTCCCTGAAGATAAAATGGCAATAAAAGTGCGGCTTTGTATTTTTGGATATTTCTGCCAGTAATCGGATTACAATTTAAAAATTCGGGTTCGGCTTCAGCAACTATCACTGAGTCAGGCTTTGGAACCACAGCAACACTAAATATTTCTTTTTTTCTTTCCGGGATTCTTAATCTTGTTCCTGTCTGCAAACCATTCTGAAGTGCAGGATTCAGTCGTATCAATTCTTCCCGTGAAATTGCATATTTCTGTTCGAGCGAATACAATGTTTCACCGGCAACCACCGTGTGAAACCGGAACTCGGCCAAGGATGGAGTATCCTGCGAAATATTTACCTTTTCGGTTCCGGTAGCCGGCTGACCTGAAGAATCGGTCGCAGAACCTTTCAGAACAGGAATTTTTAAAACATGCCCTTCATTCAATCCTTTGCTGATTTCGGGATTAAACCTGATCAGTTCGTTTGCTGTGATGCCATATTGTCTCGAAATCGAAAAAATTGTTTGCCTTTTGGTTACCTTGTGATAATAATATTCAGGTTCGGTGGCAACAGCATTTACCGGTTGCGTTTCCGGTTTCTGTTTCTGTGTCGCGATTTCTTTTTTGACCGGAATCTTCAGGATATCGCCAGTATTCAAAACTGATGTCAAACCAAAATTTGCTGCTTTTAGTTCCTCCTGAGTAACTTTGTATTTTTGGCACAAACCATAAATAGTTTCACTTTTTTTTACCTTATGCAACAGGTAAGTATTCCCCGAAAATTCAACCTCTTTCTGAGAATATCCCGGTTGAACATTCAGAAAAAGTAAAATGAACAAACATATTGAGATAAAAAACTTCATGGTTCTGACTTAAAATTTAATTCGGATCAAAAGTAAAACAATTTCTAATATGCTTTCTCTCCAAAATATTTCATAAACTGAACCCTCTGCCATGCCTCAGACGAAGAACCGGATTGGCTCAATGTTCCCTTGAAATCTGTTAATGAAGTATATCCTTTCTGATCCATCCAGTTCGAGATTCCATTGTTCATCCGGGTGATGGCTTCAGGGCCTTCCTTGTATAAAACAGACGCAATCTGAACAGCCGAAGCTCCTGCAAGTATAAATTTCAAAGCTGTCTCGGTAGTATGTATTCCGGTAGTTGCAGCCATTTCACAAGCCACGTTACCCGACAGAATACCAATCCATCTCAATGGCAAATAATAATCACCCGGCGAACTCAAAACATCTGCGGTAACAATCTTCTGATTATTCACATCAATATCAGGCATATAGAAACGATTAAAAACTGTTATCCCCGCAATTCCTGAATTTGATAATTTTTTCACCATCAAGGCCAGATTGGAAAAATAGTGGCTTATTTTTATGCTTACCGGAATGCTAACCACCTGTAAAACCTTGCTCACGGTTTCAATATAAAACTGTTCGTTGGCCGATGCCGATTTATTAAAATCAGCCGGATTTACAAACATGTTGAGTTCTAGAGCATCGGCTCCGGCTTCTTCCAGTTTTCGGGCAAAAAGTGTCCATTCGCCCGAACTGGTGCAGTTGATGCTGGCAACGATCGGCACAGTTGTTTTGGCCTTAACTTCAGCAATCAGTTTAAGATATTTACTGATTTTCTCCTGCTTAATTACATAGTCGAAATAATCAAGATATTCCGGATCCGAATGCAAGTCGTCTCTTAAACTCAGTTCTTCCTGCAATTCGTGATATATTTCTTCTTCGAAAATTGATTTCAATACAACGGCTCCGGCACCAGCTTCGGCCAGTTTTATAACTTGTTCGGCATTACCGGTCATGCTGCTGCTTGCTGCAATTACCGGGCTCTTTAAATTGAGTCCAAAAAATCGGGTTGATATATTTGCCATAACGAAATGATTTAAAATTTAAAAATACAAAAGATTAACGATTGACGATTAACGATTAACGATTTTGGGATCTGACATACTTCGTTGATCGTTAATCGTTAATTCAAAAATCTTTAATCATTTTCTTTTTTCCTGAAGGTATTCATGCATCGAAGCCGCAGCCTTCCGGCCGTCGCCCATTGCAAGAATAACGGTTGCCCCGCCCCTCACAATATCTCCGCCGGCAAATAACTCCGGAATTGAACTCTGCATGGTTTCCTCGTTCACAACAATGGTTCCCCATTTGGTAACTTTCAGGTCTTTTACTTCGGAAGGAATGAGCGGGTTTGGCGAAACACCAACAGCCACGACCACCAGATCAACCGGAATATCATATTCAGAACCTTCAATCACAACCGGACGACGGCGGCCTGAAGCATCAGGTTCGCCAAGTTCCATCCGCTGAACGCGAACCCGGTTCACTTTACCTTTTGGGTCAGCGAAATATTCCACAGGATTGGCCAGGTTGAGAAATTCGATGCCTTCTTCTTCAGCATGATGAACCTCTTCCACACGGGCAGGCATTTCGTCACGCGAGCGGCGATAAATGATCATCGCACGTTCGGCGCCCAAACGTTTGGCTGTACGAACCGAATCCATTGCAGTATTTCCGCCACCGATAACAGCCACATTTTTTCCTTTAATAATGGGTGTGTCAAAATCGTCGCTGGCAGCATTCATCAGGTTTACCCTTGTAAGGTATTCGTTCGACGACATAATACCATTGTAATTTTCGCCGGGAATGTTCATAAATCGGGGAAGTCCGGCACCCGAGGCTACAAAAAAGGCTTCAATTCCTTCTTCTTTCAGATCGTCAAAGCTGGCGGTTTTGCCGACAATAAAATTCCTGACAAACTTCACTCCCATCTGCTCAAGGTTGGCAAGTTCAACATCAACGATTTTGTTTGGAAGCCTGAATTCAGGAATACCATATTTTAATACACCGCCGATTTCGTGCAAAGCCTCAAAAACAGTGACGTCATAACCCAATTTAATCATGTCGCCTGCAAACGAAAGAGACGCAGGACCGGAGCCAACGGCAGCTACCTTAATTCCGTTTGGAGCGGCAACTTCAGGAACAGACATTGAGCCACTTTCGCGCTCGTAGTCGGCTGCAAAACGTTCGAGATGGCCAATTGCCACAGGATCCTTCTTTAACTTCATTGTATAAAAACAAGTTGCTTCGCACTGTTTTTCCTGGGGACAAACACGACCGCAAACTGCCGGAAGCGCCGAAGTTTCTTTCAGTGTTTTTGCCGCTTCCAGAAAACTGCCCTGCTCAATGTATTTGATAAATTTCGGGATATTGATACTCACCGGACAACCATCGATACAGGTTGGGTTCGGGCAATCCAGACATCTGGAAGCTTCTGCAACAGCTTGTTTTTCTGTTAATCCTGTATTTACTTCCCTGTCCTGATATCGGATTCGTACAAAAGGGTCCAACTCCGGCATTTGGGTGCGTGTTTTGGTAGTGCGCTCCTTGTTGGCTATCTTTTTTCTTAGCTCGACCCGCCATTCTTTTTCGCGTTCAATCAGAAGATATTCTTTGTTTGTGGTCATTTTTTTGTGTTTAATTGAATTAGAAATACCGTTCGCTTGCTAATTTTTCTTCGTCGGAATATCCTCCCAAACGCATGATCAATTCATCAAAATCAATTTGGTGAGCGTCAAATTCAGGTCCGTCGATGCAGGTAAACATGGTTTGTCCACCCACTGTAACGCGGCAAGCGCCACACATTCCGGTTCCGTCAACCATGATAGCATTCAGACTGGATTGTGTCGGTATCTGGTATTTTTTTGTGAGCATAGAGGTAAATTTCATCATAACGGCCGGCCCGATTGCGATGCATTCGTTCACCGTTTCGCGCTGAATAACCATTTCGGCTCCGGCAGTTACGAGTCCTTTGGTTCCATAAGATCCGTCGTCGGTCATCACAATCACTTCGTCCGACCATTTGCGGATTTCATCTTCAAGAATAATGAGGTCTTTATTTCTAGCCGCCAGAATGGAAATAACGCGGTTACCAGCCTGTTTAAAAGCCTGAACAATTGGCAACATTGGAGCCACTCCTACCCCGCCGCCACAAGCTAAAACAGTTCCGACATTGTGAATGTGCGTGGCTTTCCCGAGCGGACCAACCAAATCGAGAATTTTATCGCCCACATTCAGTTCAAAAAGTTTAGCTGAACTGACACCCATTTTCTGAACCACCAATGTAATGGTTCCTTTTTCACGATCGGCATCGGCAATGGTCAGCGGAATACGCTCACCTTTTTCATCAACACGCAAAATCACAAAATGTCCGGGCTTACGCGAACGGGCAATTCGCGGTGCATTGACAATAAACTTGGCTACTTTTTCAGAAAAAAGAACCTTTTCAACAATTTGGGTCATTATATTGGTTTTTAATTAGCGGTTTTTTAAACGTCCGCCAAAAATAGCAATGAACAAAGAATATACGTCTATAAAATTTGTCTTTTTTGCCAGTGAGGGTATTTTTCAGAAATACACGTAAGAATGATGCCGCAAGTTAAATGTTGGTTCTAAATCGCCCGTTCAGTTAAAAAATCAGCCTCCACAAACAGGAATGTCTTATCTTTAAAGTTTTGTTTGTGCGCCAGGGTACAGATTGAAATCAATGCAGGAAGATAACATTCAAATAAAAATCGAAAAATTGGAACAGGAGTTTGTAATCGGATTCACAGAACACCGCTCGGTGGGACACATTTTTGTGCCGCTTTTAATTGAAAAAGAAAAGTCGTACTACACCATAAAAAAAGTGGTAAAACCACACGATCTGAAAAATGGCGGATTGATTCTGAACGAATCGGAACTTGAATTGCTCAAACTCATCGAGAATTACAGCGATGAAATGTTAATGAAGAAGTTCACAAAAAAGACGGACCAATCGGTCTTCTTTCAGAACATGGACAAAGACCTTTTTCAGAACCACATCAGCCCGTACATCGACAAATACATGTACAGATGCTTGCTGATACTGATGAAAGGAAAAACACGACTGTATTTCAAACAGGCAAAATATGCGAATCTTTATGATGAGGATGAAATCAAGGTTAATCCTGTATTTTCTGATTGCACCTTTTATTTCAATCGCACAGAAACCGGAACACAGTATCACCTGAAGATCAGCCATGAAGGAAATGATATTGGGTTACTGAATAAAAATATTAAGCTGGTTTGTACGCAACCCTGCGGTTTTGTATATCTCAACCAAATGTTTGTTTTCAGTCACCTTTCAGGAAAAAAAGTAATTCCATTCCTGACCAAAGAATCGCTCGCAATTCCGGTTCAGGCTGAAGAGAAATATTACCAGTCGTTTATTTTGAACACCATTAAAGAATTTGAAGTAAAAGCAACTGGTTTTGAAATAATTGAAAGTAAACCTCCACGCAAAACCATTCTTTCGCTCGAACAGGATCTGGTGCTCCAACCGGTTTTGATCGTGAAATTCAGGTACGAAAACAGTCAATACTTAGCCGATTCGGTTTCAAATGTTTTTGTCAGCCTTGAAAATAAAGATGGAAATTACACCTTCAAAAAATTCGTCCGCGACCGAAAATGGGAAGAAGACCAATTAAGCTCACTCAAAAAACTTGGTTTGAAATATAAAAACGGCTTCTGGAACCCTGAAGAAGACAAACAGAAACCCGAAACTGAAAATTATTACCGCAGCATTCAATGGTTGACCGAAAACAATGAAGAACTGGAGTCGCAGGGTTTCCTGATTCAGCAAAACAAACTGAAGAAAAAATACTTTACCGGAACACAAAAATTAGACGTTCAGATTAAAAATAATGAGGACTGGTTTGACATTCTGGCGATCGTTAAATTTGGCGATTACCACATTCCTTTTATCAGGCTTCGAAAGCTAATATTGAATGACATCCGTGAATTTGAGCTTCCTTCAGGAGAAATTGCCATTTTACCGCTCGAATGGTTCACTTCCTACCGCGAAATTTTCCCTTTCGCCAAACTTGAAGGAGATACCATAAAAATAAGGAAACACCATTTTCAGCTTCTTCAGGAAAATGCAAATGGAATTGACCAGAATTATTTCAAAAAGCTGGAACAGATCAAATCAGACTCTGGTCAAAAAGTTGAAATTCCGGAAAAGCTGAATGCCAAATTGAGAAACTACCAGACCGACGGCTATTCTTGGATGTACCGGCTATACGAAAACCAGCTTGGCGGCTGCTTGGCCGACGACATGGGATTGGGAAAAACAATTCAGGCACTGGCACTTTTACTGAAACTGAAAAAGCAGCAGACCTTCACAATGCTTTCCGCAATTGAATCAGACAACCAGGTAAATATTGCGTTAACTGATCCTTCAGTACCAACAGTTGCAATACAATCGGCTTCGCTGATCGTTATGCCCACTTCGTTGATTCACAACTGGGAAAATGAAATTCAGAAGTTCGCTCCATCGCTAAAAGTTTACAAACATGTTGGCCCGCTCCGGAACAAATCAGACAAAATGGATCAGGCGCTTGCTTATTACGATGTGATACTGACCACATACGGAACCTTGAGGAACGACAGCAATATGCTAAGTTCTTTCAATTTCTTTTACCTGATTCTCGACGAAAGTCAAAACATCAAAAATGCTTCGTCGAAAACCTATAAAAGTATTCTTGAAATCAGGTCGAAATACAAACTGGTGATTACCGGAACGCCCATTGAAAATTCATTGTCAGATCTATGGTCTCAATTTAACTTCCTGAACAAGGGATTGCTTGGTAGTTTGCCTTATTTCAAGCGCGAGTTTATTACCCCAATTGAAAAAAAGAATGATGAGGACCAGCAAAAGAAACTTTTAAAGTTGATTCGCCCTTTCATGTTAAGGCGTTCGAAAGAAGAAGTTGCAAGCGATTTACCGGCACTGACTGAGCAAATCAGGTATTGCGAAATGACCGACGAACAGCGTGAAATTTATGAAACTGAAAAATCGGCCATCAGGAATACCATCCTGAAAAACATCGAAACAAACGGCATCAAAAAATCGGCACTGGTTGTTTTGCAGGGGCTTACAAAACTGCGGCAACTGGCCAATCATCCGTCGATGGTTACCAAAGAAATTGATGCCGAATCGGGAAAATTTGATGAAATATACCGGTGCCTGAGAAACCTGCTGGCCGAAAAGCACAAGGTTTTGATATTCTCATCGTTCGTTAAACACCTTGAATTACTGCAAACAAAAATTGAATCGAAAAACTGGAAATACTCGCGGCTGACCGGAAAAACAACCAACCGGCAGGAAGTCATCCGTGATTTCCAGGAAGATCCCGATAATCATATTTTCCTGATTTCGCTGAAAGCCGGGGGTGTTGGACTAAACCTTACTTCGGCCGATTATGTGTTTATCATCGATCCATGGTGGAATCCGGCAGCTGAAAACCAGGCCATCAACCGCGCCCACCGTATTGGTCAGGACAAAAAAGTTTTCGTTTACCGCTTTATTACTGAAGATTCGATTGAAGAAAAAATTCAAACTTTGAAATCGAAAAAATCGGCTCTGGCAGATAAATTCATTGGTTCAAACAATCCGATTAATGCAATTACCGAAGAAGAAATAATGAGCTTATTCAGTTAATCCGTAATTATTCGAACCTCAATGGTTCAGGCCCGCGAGGTTGAAAAGTATAAAATCTCGATTTATTGACTTCGTCAATTATAAAACCTACTGCATGAACGTTGCCTGGATGATTTGGATAAAAGGCCAGTCGTATTTGTATTGTTTTAAAAATAAGGTTTTCATTCCGGATGCGGGCACCTACGCCAAGGCCGGCAAAATAATCCTGTTTGAAAATCGATTCACTGGCTGGCCCAACAATTCCAACATCAACAAACGAGAACAATGCTGACTGAAATTTCAGGATCGACTTTTTCTGAAAAAAAACACTTTCCACATTTAGTGTCAATCGCTGCTTCCCTCTTTCTATACGGCTTCCAAAGCCCCTGATACCAAAATTGTTTCGAATTAAAAGGTTTTCAACTTCAAACCGGTTAATCCCAAGCGCATAATTCATCTTAACAAACTGCCTGACCTTTGTATTCCAGAGTTCAAACAATGGCGAAATAAAATTGATCTTTGCATCGAACATGCCTTGTTCAAGTCCTGTATGGTTCCAAAAACTTCCCAAACCCATCGAAGTGTACAAATAAAAAGGCTTTCGTTGAAACAGGTTACCCGTCGATAAAAAAAGGTGAGAATACCAACGGTTTCCAAATTCATTGTCATCAAATCCGAAAACCAGTTCATGCAAATATCCCTTTGGAATATCTTCAGTAATTCCATAGCTGTAAACCAGATAATCTCGAGCATACGAACGCTGCGAAAAACTCACACTGCCCAGATAAAGTGTACTATTTGCAAAAAACTGTTTGTTGGCAGCATCAGGAGGAGGCCGGTGATAAAACGAAGTATAGCGGATTCTTCCGGAAAGGTTAATTTGAAAACGGGTATCATTTGGATTAACAACCCGTTTTAACCGGCGACCATACCAGGCATCCAAAAATAAATAGTTCAGTGAATCTCCTGCCACATTCTCGTTCAAAGTAATTGTATTCGACCTAAAATTTCTGGTAAAATTAATACCTCCTGCATAAACCGACTGAGGTCGTAAAAAATCACGTTCAAAAGAAACAAATAAACCTTCCCTGATGTAATTATTGGCATATCCGGCAGCAAAGTTTATGAAGTTTCCTTTCACGTTGTTTATGGCATAATAGGCTTCAATGCCCAAATGAGGTTCTTGTTCAAGATGACCAAAAAGAGAAATGCCAATTTCATGGCCAATACCTAAAATATTTTTGTCGTAAATTCCTATATCTCCCTTGTAAATATTTGAAAGTGAGCCTGAAATGCCAAATGAAAAAACATCTTTGGTTAATATCAAAAGATCAACTATCTGATCATTTTCTTTTCTCTTTTTTATTATAAACCGGACATCTTTGAGGTATGGCAAGCTACGCAACAACCGTTCATTGTCCATTATAAGATCAGGCTCTAACGTCTGACCTTCTTTTATCCACAAATTTTTTCGTATCACATTCAAATTCGACTTCGAATGCATTTTATTGGCCATCTTTTCAATCCAAACATTGGTGATTTTAGAAGTATCATTGAAATCCGGTCCAAAAACTTCCAGCGATTTTATTTCAATCGAACCAATGGTCTTTTTCTCAAAGCTCTTGTAGTATTCATACGACTCAAGTTTTTTATTAACCGAATCATTGCTTGAACTAATAAGATAATCATACAGTATTTTGGTAAACCGGTTACGATTGGCCTTCACTGCAAGACTATCATAAAACAATTCGGGATCTTTCTTAATTGCATCGTTGTCTGTTGAATCTTTTCTGAGCATGGTTATTTCCATGCCATCAAGGTTCAAAGCAGAAAGCAGCAAAAAAGTTATCCAGACGAATTTCATAAAGTCGGTATCACCATTTTCAATTTCTAAAATTATTTATTTATTTCAATTCAGCACATCAAATACTATTTCAATCTTAAAAGTTATGCATTTGCTATCATAATTCGATCCGATTTTTTGAACTTTAAAATCTATGGCGACCTGATTTTACTAAATTTGCGCCACAATGTCGAAGATTAAAGAACTATATCGTAAAAATGTGTACGGGGTTATGGGAACCCTGATATTTCATATCTTTTTGGTGACCGGGTTTTGGGTGGCCGAGTTTAGCCTGAATGTTGAAATCCAACCGGAAGAAGCTATTTTGCTTGATTTCACAATACCGGATGACCAAAAAGAAATTACTGAAACCGAAATGGAGCAGCTCCAGGAAAAGAATGTTGCTTCTGATCAATCAATGAAAAACACTCAACAATCGACCAGTAACCGCGCTGTAAATGACGCTGCAAAAAACGATGCGTCAAAAAGGGACAAATTTTTTGACGACAATTATAACCGCGACATAGAAGATGCGAAGAAAATGGTGGCTGATGTGAACAAGCAATTGTCGAAAAAAATTCCTGCTATCAAAAAATATGAAATGCCTGAAGTTACAACTGACGGACAAGATCCGGATTCAATTAAAAATGTAATTTATTCCGGGAAAAGCAATATTCACTATTTCCTTGAAAACAGGTTTCATTTAAGGTTGCCAATTCCGGTTTACCTGGCAAAAAGCGGTGGAGAAGTAAAAGTTGACATACAAGTTGACCGCTCAGGGAAAGTAATTAAAGCCCAGGCCAGACCGGTTAAGAATTCAAATGATCCGATGCTGACTGAATATGCTACCCAGGCAGCCGAACGTACTGTATTTAATGCTGATACAAAAGCACCGTTGATACAGAGAGGAAGTATTACGTATATGTTTGTTGCTCAGTAACATTTAGCTAACTTTTTAAACACAATAACTTTAACATGATTTAACAATTATTTTCACAATTTATAAGAACGATGGCTTACATTTGTATTACATTTTTTTTCATAAGTTTAGGTTTAGTTAGGTTAGTTAGTTTAAGAGAGAAAAGGTAGGGCAGAGGTCCTACCTTTTTGTTTTTACCACCATCCACCATTTTTCCTCCTTCAAAAAAAAAGCTTTCACCTTCAAAATAAACCTTTAATATTGCGTGAAAATAAAATCACAATAAATAATTTGCAAATTCCACAATTTATATACATTTTTAGAATCCAAATTTGAAAAGGCAAACTTTACGTGATGTTTTTAAATCCATTTATACGATTTAATTTTTTGCGATGACTGATTACACAAATCTTGAACTCCTAAATGGAATTCTTAGAAATGATACCATTGTATTACAATTCATTTATAAGAATTTCTATTCGAAAATAAATTTCTTCATCAAAAAAAACAATGGTGACGATGACGATGCAAATGACATCTTTCAGGAAGCAATTATAATTATTTACAGAAAGCTCAAAGCAAATGAGTTGGTTCTGGATTGCACATTTGAAACTTACCTCTACTCCATTTGTCGTTTTTTATGGCTCAAACAATTAGAGAAACGTAAAATTGAGAAAGAAAACATCAAAGACAATCATGAATTCAATGATGAACTTTATGATGATAGTCTCGAAAAAGTTACTGATTTAAATGACCGGTACAGATTATACCAAAAACATTTTTCAAATCTTGGAAAGGATTGTCAGAAAATCCTTCAATTGTATTTCGACAAAGTGCCATTAAAGACCATTGCCCAGATGATGGGTTTCAAGAGTGAAAAATATGCCAAGAAGCGGAAGTTCAGTTGCAAGGAATACCTTATAAAAAGCGTAAAACAAGATTTGGAATATAAAAATATTTTAAGCGGCGAATAACCGCCAAAAGACAAAAACATATTTAGCCCCGCAACTTACGGGGCTTTTTTTTACGGTAATACCAGTCAAAAAACACAACTAAGATTGCAATAAAGAGAATAATCACAAAATAAATATCATTGCTTGTGTACAAAGGTTCTGAATCACCAATATTTACATATCCCAACCAATAATGCGGATGTGCCGTCAAGGGATCCGATGATTCAAGGTGTTTCAGTTTTGCCATTCTCAACGCGACGTCCTTCCTTTTTCCTTTCGACAAATAAGAATAAAAATTCGCCATAATATTGACACCCGACTTGTCTTCAACCTGCCAAAGGGTCATCACAATAGAAGGACAGCCAGCATAAATAAATCCACGCGCCAGACTCATTACCCCTTCCCCTTTCTGAAGTTTACCCGAACCGGTTTCGCAAGCGCTTAAAACTGCCAACCGGGCATTTAGCTTCATATTATAAATTTCGTAGGTATTCAAAAAACCATCATCCGCCGAATTTTTGTCAGGTTTCGAAAACACCAGTTTCGAAAACATTGGCAAACTATCGTTGATTATTGTATGCATTGCCAAATGCAAAATATCAAAATCAGAAGCTTTCTGTTTAAAGGTATTTTCCTGAGCCAAAAAATTAGCAAAAGAAGTTGTTTGTATGTAGTCCGATAAATTCTCCACTTCCTCTCCTGCCCCCGGCAGTGGTGAGAAATAATACATTTTCGAACTTTCCCTATCGGTTCGTGGCTCATTGACAATATATTGAGGTGAAAACGCAATCAGGCTTTTTGAACTTTTGGCGTGCTTATTCTGGAAATTATATAACAATGTGGTTGAATAGCTGTAATTTATGGCATAATCGCGAACCAGATAGTTCAGGTTCCTGAAATCCATCCTGCTCGTGTCGGGCATTTGTGACAACAGAGCATCAAACGGAATATATGAAAGTTTATCGTCCGGAATAATGATTAAATCTTTCCCTTTAATTAATCCTGAAACAGGTTTTATAAGTTTTTGGTACAGACTAAAGCTGGCAAGTGAATAATGCACAAAATCTTTCTTCTTGGTGAAAAGATAATTCGGACTTGTTAAAAATTGAAATAAGAAATCGATGTCCTTTTCGTAGGAATGATCTATCAATTCCATTGAAAAATCAACTGCATCTTTTGTAATCACAAAACGATAAAGTTCGCCCTTTTCATCGCCCGATTTTGGCTCGTTCACAATAAACTCAACCAGCGCATCTCTGGCCCTGAGCCTGGTCTGCAACTCGCTGACGCCGGTTATCTTATTTTCATACTTAAATGAATAATATTCAGGATATGATTTTTCGAAGAAATTTATCAACTGGCTGTATTCCTCATTAAGTTTAAAAATCTTGGAATTGAATAAATTTATGCGTTGCGAATCAGGTTCTTGCTGATGATTTTCTTCAAAAAGCATCGAAGTATAATTGGCCACATTTATTTTGAGATAATCTTCCCGCTTCAACAACGAATCCGGAATTCCACCGAACTCTTTGGCCTTCACATCTTTTAAGGATGCTAGCAAACTGGAGGCTTTGCTTCTTTCTGCAAACTCAAATGCCAGATTCACATATTTTTGATCTTTTGTTTGCTTGTACAACTTGTGCGAAATTTTTATTGCATCGATAAAAGTTGATTCCTGGTTCTGTGCAAAAAACAATTTACTTTCTTCATTTTCGAAGCCAATCCGAAGCCGGTGGATCAACTGGGTTGCCTTGGTAAGAGAATTTAAGCTTGCAATAAAATACTTTTCAGCGTTTTTGTTATCAAATTCTGACTGGAAAACATCGCCTATTTTCTCCATGGCCAAAGCTTTCTTTTTAAATGCATCAACCAACTGAATTTCAGAAATAACATTTTTCAAAGGCGGATCAACAAACGGATTTTTAATATCAAACGAATCAACCAACGAAACGATGGCATTTTGGTAGGATTGAATAGCCATGCTTAAATTTCTTTTTCGCTGGCTCCGGAAATCTTCAATAATTTGCGCCTCAATATTTTTCAGGTAATAATAATCCCCAAAATTTGATTGCACTTGAGAATATGCAGTGCTTTTTTCTCCAAAAAATTTCAGGACAATGATTTGCGCCTTGCTAGAATAAGTATATGCTTTTTCAAAATCTTTCGTCGAAAGTAGAAAAGCAGAATATGCCAGATATTCATCTATCAATTCAACATTGGATTCTCCGTACAACTCAATCCAGCTTTTAATTGCCAATAAATAATACTTTTCAGACAGGTCAAACTGTCCTTCATTTCGGTATGCCAAGGCAATTAAATCGTACAAAAGTGGCTTTAAAGTTGGTATGATTGTCTTTAAATTTTCTTGGGCAAAACGAATAGCTTCTTTGTTATTTCCAAGCTTAAATTGGGTTTCAGCGATATTAAATTTCGAATCCTGAAAATTGTCATTAAATCGAATAATATCATTTTGTAATACACGAAAAGCATTTTGATGATATTCCAATGCCTTATTATAATCTCCAATCAATCGAAAAATATTCCCAATATTGGTATAGATAATACCCAAAGCAGAATAATCATTCCCATATTCTTTCGTGTATAAAGATTCTGCCCTTTGATATGTTTCAATTGCTTTATCAAAATTGCCCAAATTTTTATATTGAATTCCAATATTTATTAGAGGTGAAGCCAAACGATAACTTTCTTGTCCATACATTTTCCGTCGGAGTTTGTAAAGTTGATCAAAATACAACAATGCTTCATCAAAATCGCCAAGTCGTCCGGCGGCAACTCCTTTTCTTTGAAGATCCACCGTTAATAGACTATCCCGGCCAAAGGATTCCGGTCTTTGGGAATACCCTTCTGAGTAAAATAGAATTTGTACAAGAAAAAGAAGAAAAAAAACTTTAGTTCTCTTGTCGTTTAATAAATTGATTTTCAATATTATAAAGTATTAACAAAATTTACTTTCTAATTTTTTTCTAATTACAGGGTTACCTTTTATCCATTTTCGGAATAAACACTTGAACAAGGATAATTAAGAATTAGTATTAATCATTAAAACCAAAAGTAATGAAAACTTTAATCGCGAACAACGAATCAAAAAAATTTGACAACTTCTCTTTCGACGTTTTAACTTCAGAAGAACTATTTTCAATTAAAGGTGGAAAACCAGCTGATTCTTATGCTGATTTGGATTAATCTGTTTTAAT
>JAIBEZ010000076.1 GCA_019459485.1 Prolixibacteraceae bacterium | reverse complement strand
GTCAGTCACAGTGGTCAAAAAGAAGTCGCAGTCTCAGTATTCTGTTAAAAGTAAAAAATAGAGTTATCAGTAAAATTTAAAGATATGGATTTCAAAGAATTAATCGTTTACAAAAAAGCCTTCACGCTTGCGATGGAAGTTTATGAAGTTTCAAAAAGTTTTCCCAAAGAGGAAAAATATTCATTGACCGATCAGATCAGAAGGTCATCGAGATCTGTTTGTGCAAACCTTGCAGAAGCCTACAGAAAACGACTTTATGAAAGACACTTTATCAGTAAACTGACTGATTCTGATGCGGAGAACAGCGAAACTATTGTATGGCTTGATTTTTCACTTGCATGCGATTACCTGTCAAAAGAGAAACATGAAAAGATGACTCAGGAAGCAATGGAAATCGGCAAACTATTGAATTACACGATGCTCCATCCCGGAAAATTTGGATGCAAAAGTGAACATGAATAAAAGTATCATCATGAACAATGCAGTACTTGCGACTGCGACTGAACACTGAGACAAAAATGGAAAAAGTAATTGAAGTGCGCAATCTGGTTAAGAAATTCGGTTCGTTCGTAGCCAACGATCATCTGAATTTCGATGTGTATCAGGGCGAAATATTTGGATTTCTGGGAGCCAACGGTGCCGGAAAAACGACGGCCATGAAAATCCTGTGCGGGCTCTCCTCTCCTACTTCGGGTGAAGCAAAAGTGGCTGGCTTCGACATTTATAAAGAGACCGAAAAAGTAAAGCGAAACATCGGCTACATGAGCCAGAAGTTCTCGCTTTACGAAGATTTGACTGTTGCCGAAAATATCCGGTTTTTCTCCGGAGTTTATGGAATTTCGCCAGCCGACCGAAAAGAGAAACAAGACAAATTACTTAAAAACCTGGGACTTGAATCGGCAAAAGATTCGCTGATTGGTTCGCTGCCATTGGGATGGAAACAGAAACTGGCTTTTTCGGTGGCTATTTTTCACGACCCGAAAATTGTGTTTTTAGATGAACCAACCGGCGGCGTTGACCCAATTACCCGACGCAAATTCTGGGACCTGATTTACGAAGCGTCCGACCGGGGCATCACCGTTTTTGTAACCACGCACTACATGGATGAAGCCGAATATTGCAACCGTGTTTCGATTATGAACGCCGGACGGATTGAAGCCCTCGACACACCTGAAATTCTGAAAAAACAATATTCAGCAAAGAATATGGACGAGGTTTTCCTGAAGATTGCAAGGAATACGGAACAATGATCAGTCGCAGTGGTCAGAAAAGTCACAGTGGTCAGTTTCAGTATTCAGTTTAAAGTGTACAATAGAGTTATCAGTAAAAATTAAAGATATGGATTTCAAAGAACTAATCGTTTACAAAAAAGCCTTCACGCTTGCGATGGAAGTTTATGAAGTTTCAAAAAGTTTTCCCAAAGAGGAAAAATATTCTTTGACCGATCAGATCAGGAGGTCATCCAGATCAGTTTGTGCGAACCTTGCAGAAGCCTACAGAAAACGACTTTATGAAAGACACTTTATCAGTAAACTGACAGATTCTGATGCAGAAAATAGCGAAACAATTGTATGGCTTGATTTTTCACTTGCATGTGATTACTTGTCAAAGGAAAAACATAAAAAGATGACTCAGGAATCAATTGAAATCGGCAAACTATTAAATTACATGATGCTCCATCCCGGAAAATTTGGATGCAAAAGTGACCATGAATAGTTGGAACATTGAACAATGCGGTGCTTGCGACTGAACACTGCGACTGAACACTTGAAATAAATTAGGAACTTTTAAATATGAAACAATTTATAGGATTTCTCAAAAAAGAATTTTTACACATCTTTCGTGATCCGCGAACAATGATGATCATTTTTCTTTTACCCATTGTGCAGTTGCTGCTATTCGGGAAAGTGATCAATACTGATATTCAGAATTCGAGAATCGCGATTCTCGATCAGTCGCACGATAATACCACCCGCGAAATTACTTCGAAACTGGTATCGTCGGGTTATTTCATATTGGGCGAAGAACTGATGCCTGGCGACGATGTGGAAGATGTTTTCCGGAAAGGAAAGGTAAAAATGGTGGTCACCTTCGGACCTGAATTTGAGAAAAGTCTGGAACGCGATGGCAAAGCCGAAGTACAATTGCTGGCCGATGCTTCAGATCCAAACACTGCCCGAATACTTACCAATTATGCGTCCGGAATTATTAACGACTACGTAAAAAAGGAAAAACTTCAGAATCTGCAATTGCCCAACCAAATTAACACTGAAGTGAGGATGCTTTACAACGAAGGATTGAAAAGCGTTTACATGTTTGTGCCCGGCATTATGGCCATGATTCTGATGCTAATTTCGGCCATGATGACTTCCATTTCCATAAGCAAAGAAAAAGAACTCGGAACAATGGAAGTTTTGCTGGCCTCACCGCTGAAACCGATTCAGATTGTATTGGGGAAAGTGACTCCGTATTTGCTATTGTCGTTCATCAATGCGCTAACCATCATCCTGATTGGCGTTTTAATATTTGGCGTTCCAATCAAAGGAAGTTTCGTCTTCCTGATGGCCGAAAGTTTCCTGTTTATTATGATGGCGCTCAGTTTGGGAATCCTGATTTCGACCATTGCTCCGAACCAAATGGTAGCCATGTTTATCTCTGTACTGGCGTTAATGCTGCCCACTATTTTGCTTTCAGGATTTATGTTTCCGATTGAAAACATGCCACTTCCGTTGCGAATTCTCAGCCATGCCATGCCGCCACGTTGGTTCATTGTCATCATTAAAAACATCATGCTCAAAGGAACCGGAATCCTGTTTGTCTGGAAAGAAACATTGATTCTGATGTTTATGACGTTTGTGTTTATTGCTTTGAGTATTAAGAATTTTAAGATCAGATTGGAATAAGTTCGGAGTGAGCTAGAGTTTGGAGTGCCTAGAGTTGAAAAAACACGGAACTTTGACAACTTAACTCTAGGCACTTTAGGCACTTCGCACTCTAGACACTTTTTAATTTAGGCACTCCGAACTTTAGACACTCAGAACTCCGAACTTTAGACACTATTTATGAAAACAATATTTTACGTCATACAAAAAGAGTTTATTCAGGTAAAGCGGAACAAGGTCATGCTTCGGATGATCGTGATGATTCCCCTGATTCAAATGCTCATCCTGGTTTTCGCGGCCACTTACGATCTGAAAAACGTCGATATTTTTTTGGTTGATAAAGATCTGTCGTCCACCT
This sequence comes from Prolixibacteraceae bacterium, assembly GCA_019459485.1. GTDB lineage: Bacteria > Bacteroidota > Bacteroidia > Bacteroidales > Prolixibacteraceae > Aquipluma. The sequence goes on along the minus strand of JAIBEZ010000076.1, from coordinate 52,954 downwards.
CGCGCGAATTGGCCGGCAAACTTGAAGCTTCACCGTTCTTCACGATCAACAATACCTCGTTCGATCCTGAAGATGGCGAAAATGAACTTTTGCGAAATGCCGACGACATGGTTTTGGTTATTCCCCTTGGATTTGAGCGCGACTTAATCCGCGACGACAAAGCCAGTTTGCAATTGCTCGTGAATGCCATCGACGGGCAAGCTGCACAACTGGGTTATTCATATGCCGCCTCGGTCATCCGCGATTTCAATAAAAACATCATTGCCGAGTGGAAAGGACTACCCGAATTTAATCCTCCGTACCAAATCAATACCGTTTCGCGTTTTTGGTATAACTCCGAACTCGAATACAAATGGTACATGGCTCCGGGGGTTTTAGCCATATTGGTTACACTTATCGGGCTGTTTCTCTCCGGAATGAGCCTGGTAAAGGAAAAAGAACAGGGAACCATTGAACAGCTCAATGTGACTCCAATCAAAAAAATCCAGTTTTTAACCGGAAAACTGATTCCGTTTGTAGTCATTGCCTTGTTCGATTTATCCTTTGGATTACTGATTGCCAAAGTGGTTTTCAATCTGCCTATTGTTGGCAGTTTGTGGCTGGTCTTCGGATTCGGGATTCTATACTTACTGGGAATACTTGGCTTGGGTTTACTTATTTCAACCGTTGCCGACACCCAGCAGCAAGTCATGTTTGTCACTTACTTTTTCATGATGATTTTTATCCTGATGGGTGGCATTTTTACTCCGGTTGACAGTATGCCACATTGGGCACAACTGGTTAACGAAGCCAATCCGGTTTTCCACTTTATGAAAGTGATGCGAATGGTTGTGCTCAAAGGATCAAACTTCGGCGATTTGATACACGAGTTTGTGGCGCTTTGTATTCTGGGATTCACTTTTTTGAGTTTGGCGGTGTGGCGGTACCGGAAAACATCGTAAAAATATCTTACATGTCCGTCAGCTAGAGCAGACGGCAAAGGATACAATGCTCCGAATGAAAACCTCGAATATCCTTTGCCGTTTGCCTTTAGGCAACGGTTATTTCAAAATTCTTCTTTACAACTGTTCCGAATTCAGCATCGCATACAGAATCGCCAGTTTAAAGCGGTAGAGCGAATAACTGGCTCCACTAACGGCATCAATTTCATTAAAATTCTGCTTGTTCAACATTCCTGATTCGTATTTCGGGTACGCAATCGCTGGAGTTGTTCCACTCTGAAGCATGTTTTTGCAATATTCTTCGTCGTGCTGTTTGGCATGTCCATCGCGGTGAACTTCGTCATAATCAATCGAAATTATCTTCCCGTTTTTCATTTCAAACACGACTTCGTGCTTATAATCGTAATCGTCAAAAGGGGTTGCTCCCTTGTAAGTTCCATCTTTCAGGCCCGAAACCAGCTCGGGAAAATGATGATCATTGCATATTTTCTGAAATTCCGATCTGACCTTATCCATGCCTGATCGTTCGATGATCCAATGTAACTTTTCAAGAATAGCCGATTCTGAAGGTTCAGTTTTCGCTGTTTGAGCGATAGTTCCGGAGTAAAAACAGACGACAAAAACAAAGGCAAGGTAATTTTTCATGACACGGGTTCGTTTTCGTTATTAAATTGGGGATGATTTTTTGTTTTTATACTTTTGCCACCCAAATAAAACCGACAATGGCAAAAATAAATATCCTTATTGTTTCATTTTTACTGACATTTCTATCAGTAAATTCCCTTACCGCACAAAGTAATAAAAATACCGACCCCATTGTTCCAAAGCTTGTGGTGGTGCTTTCGGTCGATCAGATGCGCACCGATTACCTGACACGTTACTGGAATAAATTCCAACCGGGTGGCTTTAAACGGTTGGTTACCGAAGGAGCCGTTTTCAGCAATGCCCAACTCGAATTGCATGTTCAGAAGATTTCAACCGGAACGGCTACGCTTTTTACGGGAGTTTATCCGGCTGCACACGGAATTGTGAACGATAGCTGGTACGACCGTCTGAAAAGAAAGGAAATCAACTGTATAGCCGACGATTATTTCATTACAGTTGGAAGCGACTCGAAAGATGGTGAACGATCGGCAGCCAAGTTGTTGTCGCCAACCATTGGCGACCTCATCAAAATTAATACCCGCAACAAATCGAAAGTATTCAGTGTGGCCATGAACGATGTCAGCGCTGTACTTTCTGCCGGCCATGCTGCTGATGGGGCTTATTGGTTCGACACTCAAAACGGCAACATGATTTCAAGCTCCTACTATGTCGATATTTTTCCCGAATGGGTTCGCCTGTTCAACGAAAAGGGACTTGCCAAAATTTACACACAACGCAATTGGACCACTCTTTTGCCAGTCACAAGCTACGAAGAAAGCATGGCGGATGATTACATTCTCGAAAAAGGGTATTACAACAAATGGAACACTTTTCCCTACGATCTAAAAAAAATAAAAGACAATGCAGGGAACTATAAATTTCTGAAAACTACACCACATGGAAATACGATTGTAAAAGATTTTGCAGTTAACCTGATACATGCAGAAAAACTTGGATCTGATGAATTTCCTGATTTTCTTGCGGTTACCTTTACTTCGATGGATTACGAGAACAGCTCGTTCGGACCTGTTTCCGTAGAAATGGAAGACACCTACCTGCGTTTGGATCAGGACATTGCCTCGCTGATGGATTTTCTGGATAAAATGTTTGGAAAGGGCAACACGCTGGTGGTACTTACCTCGACCTGTTCATCAACTTATCCGGCCGATTATCTGAAAGAAGAATTCAACATGCCCGTTGGGACATTTTCTCCAGAAAGCGCTGTCGCACTGTTAAAATCTTTCCTGAATATTACTTACGGACAAGGCGATTATATTGAAGTTGTCGGCGACCAGCAGTTGTATTTTAACCGCGAGTTGCTCGAAAAAAAGAACATTTCGCCGGAAGATATCCAAACCAAAACGGCCAATTTCATCAATCAGTTTGAGGGGGTGAAAATTGCCCTTCCGTCGTCGTCGTTTGCGCAAGGCGATTATGCCAAAGGACAACTGGCAGTAATTGCCAACTCCTTCAATTTCAAACGCTCGGGCGATGTGCTCTACCAGCTCGAAGACGGCTGGCAACCTGTTTATAAATTTCAACGGACAATTTATAACGACAATTCAAACATCCCGTTCATTATGCATGGAAGTTCGGTAAAACGTGTAAAAGTCAGCAGCAAAATTATGGGTGAGGACATGGTTCCAACCATACTTGAAATACTGAACATGGCTATTCCTCATCATTGCGCCGGAAGTATTCGGGGCGAGGCATTATGGAAGGAATAAATCTGTTATCTTTGAACTCAAATTTCAGGAAAGATGGCCAACGACTGGAAAGAAAGACTGGGAACGGTTTATTCAACAAACCCCGATTTTCAATACGAAAACAATGCCGGAGATGAATCGGAAACACTGCCGCCAAACAAGCAGGACTTGCGTGTTCAGCTTGACAAAAAGCAGCGAAACGGCAAAAAAGCCACGCTGATAACAGGTTTTGTGGGAACTGAAGAAGACCTGAAGGCATTGGCAAAAATACTGAAAACAAAGTGCGGTGTTGGAGGCTCGGCCAAGGATGGAGAAATCCTGGTTCAGGGCGATTTTTGTAACAAGGTAATTGATATCCTGAAAAACGAAAATTACAAAGTCAAACGATCGGGAGGTTAAAGATTGAGGAAGTAGGAAATGTCCGACGGGAAAAGCAAAGCTAAATTTATCAATGATTTAATTGCACGCTATATATACCGTTTAAAGTATGTTAAAACATTACAAAACCATTGGAATGATTGGGGGAATCGCCCCGGCATCAACAGTTGACTATTACCAGCGGCTCATTTCCCGCTTTCAGGAACGCACAGGAAAACGCGACTATCCTTCTGTCATAATCAACAGCATCAACATGACCCACATGATGGACCTGATTACCAATAATCAATTGGAGGAATTGGTTGATTTTCTTTCCGAAGAAATTTTTGTTCTGGAAAAAGCAGGAGCCAAAGTGATATTTTTAGCATCAAACACTCCCCACATCGTTTATGTCCCACTTGTTGAGCGGGTGAAAACAAAAATGGTTAGCATTGTTGATTCCACAATAGCTTATGCACATTCGAAAGGCCTTCGCCGGCTTGGTTTATTTGGAACGATTTCGACCATGGAAAGTGATTTTTTCCCGGCAGGATTTGAAGCTGCAGGAATGGAAATCATTACTCCCATGCCCGAAGAACGAAAATACATCGACAAAGTTTACATGGAAGAGCTGGCGAGAGGCCGTTTTTTGCCTGAAACAAAAAACCGGTTGCTTTCAATTGCTCACCGGATGTACAATGAAGGTCAGATTGACAGCCTGATACTTGGAGGAACAGAATTGCCTTTTATCATGAAAAGCAGCGACATTGAAGATATTGAACTGCTTAATACCACAAAAATACACGTTGAACGAATTCTGGACGCAGCGATTGGATAGTGGAGGAAAGTGTTCAGTCCCAGTGGTCAGTCCCAGTAGAATTCAGTATTCAGTCGCAATATTCAGAGAAAAGTTGTCGGTTGCCGAGTTATCATTTGATTTTGGCAATTAATCCAGCACAGGCATCTTCCAGAATATCCAGAACCAGTTCGAAACCGGCATCTCCCCCGTAATAAGGATCAGGAACCGAGTCATATTTTTTGCTGATGCAGAAATCAGTCATCAAATGAATTTTCTTCCGGTCATTTTCGTTTCGTGCAACATTTTTTAAATCACGCACATTCTGCCGATCCATCCCAATAATGTAATCAAACCGGTCGAAATCATTTTTTGAATCAAATGGGCGGGAAATACTTGTCAGATTGTATCCCCTTTTCAGCCCAAACTGTCTCATGCGGTAATCAGCACGCTCGCCAACATGATATGCTGCTGTTCCTGCAGAATCGCAACTCACTGAATTTTCCAATCCGTTTTTTTCAATCAAAGCTTTGAAAACTGCTTCGGCACTGGGGCTTCTGCAAATATTGCCGAGGCAAACAAAAAGTATTTTCTTCATAACTTTTTTTAGATGTGCAAATTATCAGATTCTTCTTTCAGCAACCATTTCCAAACTGGGACAAATCTAATCTGAAATCCATTGACTTCCTGAACCTTTTCAGTATCAAGCGTGATTACCAGCATTTCTTTTGTTTCCACATTTTGGGCAGCACTTATCAATGCGTCTACCTCCCGTTTTTCGGTTTCCGCCATGTTAATTTTATAACAAACCTGAATTAAAGTCTGTTTTTCAGGAATATAGAAATCAACCTCTGATTTACTTCTCAAATAGTAAACTCCATCTCCATACAAACGCATTAACTGGCAGGCCACCAAATTTTCAAGCAATATTGTTTCAGCATTCATCAGGAAAAGCGACAAAATACCATTATCAACAAAATAATACTTCCCTGAGGTTTCACGTTCGCTGATTTTCGCCAGGTAATTTTTGATTCCGTATATCAGCCATGTTTCCTTCATAAATTCGATATACTCAAAAAGAGTGCTGGTTCCGATTTTAATGCCGGTTGATTGAATGATGTTTTTTATTCGGCTTATCGTTATTTCATCCTGAGTACTTTCAGCTAATTTCTTAATCATCAATCGAAGAGCAAAGTCATTCCTGATTTTATATCGTGCCACAAGATCGCCAAAAAATATTTTCTGAAACAGATTCTCCAGCCACATTCGTTTCTCCTGAAAACGAATAATCTCAGGAAATCCGCCATAGTAGAAATAATCGTTAAACATTCTTCGTATTTCGAATCGCTGCGAAGAATACTCCCAATTATTTTCCAATTCGAGTTTATTCATTTGTAAGTATTCCCCGAACGAGAGCGGAAATATTTTTCTGATCAGAAACCGGGCTCCAAGTGTCGTAGCTATTTCAGAACTTAGCATTTTTGCATTGCTACCGGTAATATAGATTCGGTAACCGGTATCGGCCATTCTGCGCGCAAATTTTTCCCAGCCATCAATGTTTTGAATTTCATCCAAAAATAAAACCGGTTGCTCCGAAAACAATTCCTGGTGTGCTTCCAAAATCGAACCAAGTTGATCAACAGTTAATTCCATCAACCGCTCGTCTTCAAAATTGATATATAAAATCGCAGCCAAAGGAACACCTGCGGAGAGCATGTCTTTGATAATCCGAAACATCGAAAATGTCTTTCCTGATCTTCGGGCACCAACAAAAACATAATTTCCATTTTCCTCGAAAACCAATTTTCTGGCAACAATTTCCAATCTACTGACAAACTCCTGATTTTCAATTATTATTTGCTTCAACAGTTCTTTATTCATCTATCAATTTTTATATACAGGACAAATTTATAAATTTTTATCCTGCATACAAGATACTTTAACAGCCTTTCATCCTACATGCAGGACAATCTATCCATCAACCTTTCATTTTCTAAAAAAGAATGACACTTATTGTATTTTGATTTCAGTAATTAATTCGTGAGTTTTGCAGCCTTATAAGGAATAAATGAAAGACTTCACGGTTGGCAAGGAGGCGAAATTGATTCTGCAATTTTCCGTTCCGCTGGTGCTCGGAAATATATTTCAGAACCTTTACAACATTATCGACAGCATCATTGTTGGCCGGTACATTGGGAAAGAAGCACTCGGCGCCGTTGGAGCATCGTTCCCCATTATTTTTGCACTTATCTCGCTGGTGATTGGGGTCGGTTCAGGAGCTTCAACGGTAATTTCACAATATTTCGGCGCTAAAAAAATTGATGAAGTAAAACGCACCATCGACACCATTTTCATCTTCTTTCTCGGATCCTCTATTCTGGTCACCATTCTTGGAATTTTTTTCAGCGAACATATATTCATCCTGTTGGGTTTGCCTGAAGATATCATGCCCGAAGCGCTCAGTTACCTGAATATTTACCTGCTTGGAATGTTCTTTTTCTTCGGATTCAGCGGTATCAGCAGCATTTTACGCGGATTGGGCGATTCAAAAACTCCGTTGTATTTCATGATGATCGCAACTGTGAACAACATTTTGCTCGATCTGCTTTTTGTAGTGGTATTTAAATGGGGAATCCAGGGAGCTGCATTTGCAACTATTCTTTCCGAAGGTGGCGCATTCCTTACCGCTGTCATTTATCTCAACAAAAAACATCCGATTATTAAATTGTCGTTCCGGAGATACATCTTCGACCGCGATATTTTTAAAAGCTGTATCCGAATTGGACTGCCAACAGGTTTCCAGCAATCGTTTGTTGCTTTCGGGATGATGGCCATCATGAGCATCGTGAATGGTTTTGGAACCAACGCTGTTGCAGCTTATTCGGCAGCCATGCGTATCGACTCGTTTGTAAAACTGCCTGCCATCACGTTCTCTTCGGCATTATCGGCCTTTGTTGGGCAAAACCTGGGGGCTTTCGAAGAACGACGCGCCAAAACCGGTCTAAAGGCTACGCTTCTTTTCTCGACCATTTACTGTATTGTTGCTTCTTTGCTGATTATTTTGTTTGGAAAACACATCATGTCGCTGTTTACCACCGATCCGGATGTGATTAAAATTGGTCAGGATTATTTACTGATTGTTTCATCATTTTATCTGCTTTTCTCTGTCATGTTCAGTTTTACCGGTTTCCTGAGAGGTGCAGGGGCCACATTGATCCCAATGATTGCAACTTTTACAGCATTGTACATTGTCCGTATTCCGGCGGCAATTTTTATCTCCGGATTGATTGGTGTAAACGGTATCTGGTGGGCCGAACCAATGGGTACATTTATAGGGATGCTCATTCTGCTTGCATATTACCGCAGCGGAAAATGGAAAGGGAAAGTGGTGGTAAGGAAACGGAATGAGGAGATGTGAAAATGTGGAGATGTGAAAATGTGAAGATGAGGAGATGTGAAGATGATAAAATGAGAATTTACATCCAGTTGCTTTTAATACAATAATGAATCAGCTCTGTGATATTGTGAGTGGTAGTTTTTTCCATGCTGTTGCGCTTGTGATTTTTAACTGTATGAATGCTCAGGTTCAGCTTCTCTGCGATCATTTTGCTGCTCATGCCTTCATGACAAAGTTTGATAATCTCCAATTCACGCTTCGATAAAAATGAGTTGCAAATTCCTCCGTATTCCTTACTGAAAACTTTTTGATACCCATTATCGGCATCGTACCGGAACAATGTGAGAACAATGGTTTCGTCAGACTTGATATCAGCTATTTCGAAAAACACTTTCAGGTTCAGGGTCGGCATCCAGATGTCGTTTGTAAATGTAAGCGAACCTTCGTGCATAAATTGCGAGATGCTTCCATCTTTACGGATATATCTGTGATTAAATATAAACCGGTAATCAGGAAACTCAACAACTGGTTCAGAACCAATAAACCTCAGAATATCGGGGAAAGCTTCCTCACACCAAATCATTCTGTCTTCGGGGTGAAAACGTAGTTCGTGGAAGATAAGTTTTTCCTGAAGCTGATCGGTTTTAAAACAACTGTTTTGTTGCCGGCAATGATCGTGAGCGCAGGCGAACTGCCGTCCTGAATGATCAACCAGACAGCAATCAAAAATGAGAACCGGGTCATTTCCGGATGCTTCAATATCAGGAACCAATTCAGGAGAATACTTTTCCCCTTCTTGAAACTTATCAGTTAAACCAACCCATTTATTTTCGTTCTTCATTGCAAAATGAATTAATTGAGCTATTTAAACTTCAAATAATTGCAATACCTGATATATATTAATACCAAAAATACGAATTAAGTAACCCTAAATCAATCACTATTTTACGTCAAACCTCAAATTAATTGAATTAACCGCGAAAAAATATTTGCAAAAACACCGTTTCCTCGCAACTTTCCGATCTTATGATCGGTAAATCAATAAAAATGACACGTTTGTGCTATTGATTTTTGTTGATCAATTTCCTAATTTTATTTCCATTCAGATACAATTCACTTACGGAGTTGCCGAAAATCCGCACATTAGAGTAGGCATAAAAACAGCTGATATGAATCCAAAGATTATTTTCTGGCTTGTGTTCGCTGCATTGACAGCGCTTGTACTTTATTTAAATGTAAAACACGGAATCCTTCTCGATGAAAGTACCCGAAAAACAAAAAAACCCTACAGCTATTCGCGTACCCAGCTAACCTGGTGGACTGTAATTATTCTGTCGGGATTTGTGACCGTCATTCTGAAATATCAGGAGATCCCTACATTGACTGAAGGAATTCTAATTCTGCTGGGGATTAGCGCTGCAACATCGATGGCTGCGAGGATTACCGACAACTCCGACCAGGACCAGACAAACACCAAAAATCTCATTCAGAATTTGCCCGGCGATAATTTTCTGATCGACATACTTTCTGACAGCAGTGGGGTTAGCATACACCGGTTGCAGGCAGTGCTTTTCAACCTTGTAATTGGGTTCTGGTTTGTCCAGAAAACACTGGCCAATATAGCTGACCCCTCACTTACGATGGACACTATCCTTCCCGATATTGAAACGAACAACCTGATTCTGATGGGCCTTTCCGCAGGAACTTATGCTGCACTAAAAACAACCGAAAACAAAGGTGCCACCGAAAAAGCTACTGCTTCAAAAGACATTAAAACTGATGTGGACAATGAAATTGAAAATGAAATTGACAGTGAAATACCTCCAGTAGGATAAAAATAAAAAACCATGACATTCAAAGAAAAATACACCATTACACCGGCATACCTTTCTGCCCCTTCGAAACGAAGGAGCGGATTGCTGATGTCGCCCGGCGTCAAATTTATTGTAGCCCACGATACCGGAAATCCAAGATCGACCGCCAGAGGTAACCGGAATTATTACGAAAACTCCCGAAATGAGATGAGCGCTTCAGCCCATATTTTCGTTGACGATAAGGAAATCATCGAATGTATTCCGGCACTCACCAGCGACAAGCCTGAAAAAGCATGGCATGTGCTTTACGGATTGCCAACCGACAACCAACTGTTTGGATACAATGCAAATGATGCGGCTGTAGGCGTTGAATATTGTTACGGAGATAATATCAATGCAGATGAAGCATACCGGAAATTTATCTGGATAATTGCAAAAATATGCTTTACATACAACCTGAATCCCGCGGGCAGCACCATTGGCCATTGCTTTCTCGATCCAAAAAGAAAAACAGATCCTGTGTCGGGACTATTGCAAAGCAGAAGGACTTACGACCAACTGCTGAAGGATATTGTTACCGAATTCAACGAATGTACCGGAGGGGTTGTTGAAAAATACGCGTTCACCCCATCGCCCGGAACCGGAAAAGTTCTGCACCGTCTAAACATCCGTAAAAATGAACCTAACACCAAAGCAGATGTTGTAGAAATTGTAAATCCTGGTTCAACCATTGCCTATACAGGTTTTGTGACCAATGGGCAACCGGTAAACGGAAACGCTAAATGGTTTAAGAATGAGGTAGGTAACTATTTCTGGAGTGGGGCAATTGAATAAACACAAACATGCCACTGAACGCTATTCAAGATAGTGGCGCAAAACTTTAATAATATGGGAAACCTAAAAAAAGAAGACATCAAACAGGAAGTTTTTGATTTGTATGATGATTACGCACACAATAGAATTGAAAGAAGGCAATTCCTCGAAAGATTGTCGATATACGCAGTCGGAGGTCTTACAGTTTCGTCGCTGCTTGGTTTTATATCTCCGAATTATGTGAATACTGTTCAAATTAAACCGGATGATGAAAGATTGCATTCAGGATTTATCAATTACAATTCGCCAAAAGGCGGAGGAAGCATTCGTGGACTGCTTTCGAAACCCGCAGGAACAAAAACCAAATTGCCGGGAATCATTGTAGTTCATGAGAACCGCGGACTTAATCCGTATATTGAAGATGTAGGACGAAGAGCTGCGCTAGACGGATTCATCAGCCTCGCTCCTGACGCACTGACACCGCTTGGGGGTTATCCGGGAAATGATGATGAAGGAAGAGCATTGCAGAGTAAACGCGACCGCAATGAAATGCTCGCGGATTTTATTGCCGCTTATGAATTTCTGAAATCGCACGAAGATTGCAATGGCCATGTTGGGGTGGTTGGATTTTGTTTCGGCGGTTGGATTGCAAATATGATGGCTGTGAAAGTTCCTGACTTGTCTGCCGCAGTTCCATTTTATGGCGGGCAGCCTTCCGAAGAAGAAACCGCACAAATTCAAGCTCCGCTTTTGATACATTATGCCGAATTAGACCAACGCGTGAATGAAGGTTGGCCATCGTATGAAAAGGCACTTAAAGAAAATAACAAAGAATACATCGCCCATTTCTATCCGGGTGCCAATCACGGTTTTCACAACTATTCAACTCCCCGATTCGATAAGGCAGCGGCCGACCTGGCCTGGGAACGTACAATAAATTTTTTCAGGGAAAAACTCAGATGAGTTAAAACCATAAAAAAAATCCAACGGGAATAGGCCAAAACCTTCAAAAGTAAAGACTTAACTTAGCTGGTTCTGTTAAAAATGAGATTCATTAATAAATGACTAAGTTTGCAAATCAAGAAGGCTTGTTACTTTACCTTCTGGATTTTAATTAAAACATGACAAGAAATTGGTAATACAAAAAAATATATACTGTGCTTTGGCCCTTGCGCTCATTTTTTTATTTTCATCATGCAGATGTACAAATAGCACAACTTCTTCGGAAGAAACGAAAGAGCAGGTACAGCAGGAAATTGCCAAAATTGTGCCGCTACCGGCAGTAAACGAAAATGTGGAGAAGAAGGAAGAATTAAGAAAAGCAGCCCAGATATTTTCAGGAATGGCAACGTATTATAGCGATCGCTTTCAGAAAAAGCATACAGCGAGCGGAGAACCCTACGATAGAAATAAATACACCGCTTCCATACGCGTCAATGCCATTCCACTACCTTTTGGAACTATGGTGGAGGTTTTCAATGTAAAGAAAAATAAAAAAGTGATCGTAAAAGTCAATGATAAAATGGGAAACAAGGCTTCTGCTGTCATTGATCTTTCCTACAAAGCCGCTGAAGAAATTGGGCTGATTTACGATGGAAGAACACAAGTAACCATCCGCGTTGTTGAGGACGATAAAAAATAAAAGCCAGGCATTAGAAAGTCAGGCGGCAACAGGCCAATACTACCCAAATATTTTTTTTTGAAAAATGACACTTTCGTGCTATTGCTTTTTGGTAGAGCAATGGTTTAATTTTGAGCATGAATTGATCGTCAAATGCATCCAGATGGGATTGTTGCCGGGAAGTTATTTTGTGAACGTGCGTGTTGGGCGAACAATACACGGAAGTTAATTATTCAGAGTCACAGGTAACCCTTAAAATTCAACTATGTCCAACGATTCTTCTGACCCAAACTCATTTGAAAAGTATAAGTACAAAGTCGAACTTTTTAAATGGCTGATCGGCAGCGTAGCTTTGGTTGTAATGACCACCATTATCGATTGGGGCTTTAAAGACCGTGCTTCAGGTCTTCAGGAAATACAACAATACGACAAATACGCTACTGAACTAATTGTGCTGAACAACGATCCGGTAAAAAAACGAATGCTGGCGCAGTTTTTCTCAAAAGTTACCCCTTCTGAAAAATTGAGGGAAGGCTGGGAAAAGTACTACCATGAAGTTGATACTGAATACAAAGAGTTTCTCCGGAATGATTCTTTGGCTCAGGCAAAATTAAAGGCCCTGATGGATAAGGATACAACTTTGCTTAGTGAATCGCAGAAGATAGAGAAAGAAAAGCTCGAGATTCAGGTGAAAGAAACTCAACGGTTGATCAATCAGCCATTGGTGTTGCCAAATACTGCCGTTACTCCGGTTGTTTATATCCAGATCGGCAGCGAAGAACAACGCAGCGAGGCAAATCGGTTGGTCGGGAAAATTATTGAATTGGGCTACAAAGCACCCGGCATCGAATTGGTTGAAAGTGCCCGAAAAATGACTGCAAACGAAATCCGGTATTTTAGAGAAACAGATGAAGCCTCAGCCATTGTATTGCAGAATATGCTTCAGACTCAAAACATCGAAGTCCGCCTGAAACCTATCCTTGGATTGCGCTCCAAAACCAAAGAAGGAACCATCGAATTGTGGCTGAAATAGACTTTCCATTTCTTACTTTCCTGAAAAGAACATAAAATGACACGTTTGTGCTATTGCGGTGCGTTTTGCAATGGTTTAATTTTAGAAGCTGGTTAAATTTCCCGTAGGGAAATTATGTGGGTAGAAAAGTTGTAGTTTTCATTCAAAGTTTTGTCCGGTGCGGGACAAAATACAGTTGCATATCATTCACTTTCTACCCACATTTTGTTCCAGATGGAACAATCGAAAAAAAAATTAAACAGTTTCTTAATGCTAATTCTGAAGAGCCATGTTTAATTCTATCGCACTCGACGTTATCATTGGGCTGATGTTTATTTATCTGTTGTATAGTTTGCTGGCAACTGTATTTACTGAAATAATTGCCACTCAACTTGGACTGAGGTCGCGAAACCTTAAAGAGGCTATTGACCGAATGTTAACTGATGAAGAAAATAAAGGTAAGTTGGGTCGTTTGTGGGATTCACTAAGACTTATAAAGAACCCAAAGAATAAAATCATCAAGAACTTTTACAATCATCCCGAGATTAAATATCTCGGCAGTACCGGAATATTTAAAACACCGTCGTCCTTCAAGGCCGTGAGTTTCTCGAAAACATTGATGTGTGTACTATTTGGCGATGGTCCGGTAACTGCGGAACAAATTGATGAGAAATGGAAAGTGATTATTAAAAACGCAAAAAATGCACCCGAACCTACCCCAACTGATCCTGAAGAAGAAATAGAAGATCCATTTAAAATGGGTAAAAATGAAAAAATACTCGACTATGAATCAGGAAAATACATCAAAAGTTTGTGGGAAGAATCATTAGGCAATATTCCAAACTTTAAGTTATTGCTGGAAGGATGGTTTAACAGAACAATGGATGAGGCTACAGAATGGTACAAACGAAAAATCCAGATCGTAACATTTTTGGTAGGATTTTTTATTGCCTGGATTTTTTATGTTGATACATTCACAATCGTCAGCAAACTTTCAACTGATAAGCAGGCAAGAGATCAGATGGTAAGTATGGCAAATACCTATATTGAAAATAACAAAACGGATGAGGTTAATACGCAAATTGATAGTGCAAGAACAGAAATCGACAGTCAGCAATTAAATTCTCTTTTAGAAGTAAAGCAGGTGTTGGAGCAAGATATTGACAATGCCCATACCATTCTTGGAATGGGGGCATGGTTGCCGGATACCGTAACAGTTATCACAACCAAAAGTGGAGTGAGTTATATCCCTTATATCGACAACTTTATCTGTAAGCATAAAACACCAGTCAATGGTAAAATTGCCTTCTCCAGATACGATAAATGGAAATACCTTTTCGGACTACTGTACCACCATTTCTGGGGCTTTTTCATTACTGCCATTGCAGTCTCACTGGGTGCACCTTTCTGGTTCGATTTGCTTAATAAAATAATGAAATTAAGGACCTCGAAGAAAGAGGCTACATAAGATTTTCATCGCAAAGCAAATTATTGTGGCACTTAACCTTGATTTTTTCAGCTCGAATCACAACCAGTTGTCAACCATCTAATTGTGTCTGAAACAGAGTCCATCCCGAAAGGCTTTCAATTTCTTACTTTCCTGAAAAGAACATAAAATGACACGTTTGTGCTATTGCGGTGCGTTTAGCAATGGTTTAATTTTAGATAAGATTTTGAAATCCTATAACAATTATCTATCCTATTATGAAAAAAACAATAGTTTCATTGAGTTTAGTTCTTATTTCCTCTTTTTTATATTCACAAGAGGAAAAAGAAAGTATCAAAACTGAAGATCGTGTAAAAATCAGAACGAATATGAAAATTGATCAATCCATTTTATCCCCAAGCGAAAGTATTCAAGAATTTGTTAATTCAAAGGATCAAATAATATTTAAGTTTAGGGATGTAAATACCTTTCTATACTCCATCAACTTCAGGGAAATTCAACGAGATGTTATAAATGATGAAGAATTGACTAATAATAAGTATGAGTTTCTATTTAAGCATAGTGACACTAAAATCGTGGAACTGAGCTTCACAGATTTCCAATTACCCATCCTTGAAAAAACTAGGATTACTGATACAATTAATTTATATGACAATAAAATTGAGCATTATCAAAATCAGGTTGGAAAATTGCTTAATGATGTAAAGCAATTGGTTAAAGATAAAGAAGAATTAATTAAATCTAAAGTACTAAATATTCAAAAAGATACGAGTTCTGATTCAATTACAACAAAAGCTGCTATTCAAGAATTATCCACCACCGCTACAAAAGATATTGATTTAATATCGCTCAATGCCAAAATGGACTCAAAGCATTCGGAAATTCGACTATATGCGGACTCTATTGACATACAAATACAGAAACGAAAAAAACTTACAATTAAGGAAAATCAAAATGAAGGCTATATTATTGCTTTTTCAAGGCTTCTTTTTAATTATCTACAAACAATTTCAAAGATAAATGAAAAATTAGACGTCTATAATGAATTGCTTTTTTTGTTATTCTCTAATGACTCTTTTAATGCCATAAATAATGAAAAAGAACAAATATTTAAAGATCATTTTGGTGAAAACAATTCTCCATCCCATATACTGCATAGTTGTAATGAAATGTTTAACAGCCTAGACACGATATATTATGCTTTACTAAGAACTTATGCATCTATGCCAAAAAAAGATGAAATTAAAACCACCTATTCTAAACTAACAGAGTATCATAACAAAATCGACAAATTAAAATATCAAGAATTGTTCAGGCAAATCTTAAAAACATATAGTGCTATAAATGAAATAAACTGGACAGTATATTATCAAACTACCAATATTTCGGCGAAAGCTGATAAAATATTTTTTAGCATCACACTAGAGCCAATAAAAAATGAGTATACAATGGCAAATAGATCCGTAAATTTAAATTATGATTTTGATATTAAAGGTGGGATAAAGATAGATTTCAGTGCCGGTATCTTTTACCACTTTAATCTATACGACGATGAGTATCGATTTGAGAAAGAAACTGAAACAACCACTCGTATCGTCAAAGAGAACATGGAAAATCAGATTATTCCATCGATTGGAGCTCTTTTTAATATTTATAAACGTACAACTAATAGTTTAAAACTTGCTCTTAATTTTGGAGCCGGCACCAATGTTGAAAAAATATTTTACTATACGGGAGGTAGCTTACTAATTGGTAAAAGCGAAAGAATTGGAATAAATGCAGGTATAGTGGGAGGCACAGTAAAGAGAATATTAAGCGAATACAAAAATTCTCCTGTTATTAATTTACCGATAGATAAATTAATGCAATCGAAAAATTCCTTCCAAATTGGGTATTTTTTCGGAGTTTCATATAATCTAACAGGTAAAAACAATGAAAATATGGCTATGATATTAAAAAAATAAACGCCATCTACTTGGGCTCCTCCGCCGACTCCCAGACAAAATACCCCGCTTACTAGCGACTGCCCAGAGGTACCCCAAACCCCCTCCTTCCCAACTTTTTCGGTAACCTGCTCCCTTTTAGCTGGTCTCAGCTACCCCAAACCTCCCTCCCCACCTTTTTCCTCGTACCTTGCACCTAAAAGGTCCTCCATTCCCTCTTTTAGGTGGTAGGGGGTACCTAAAAGATCCGGCATTGCACCTTTTTCGGGGAACGTCGGACCAAAAAGATCCGGCATCCTCCCTTTTAGGTGGTAGGGGGTACCTAAAAGGTCCGATGTTGCACCTTTTAGGTGGTAGGGGGTACCTCCGAGGTGGTATAGGGTACCTCTGAGGTGGTAGGGGGTACCTCCGAGGTGGTAGGTTGCAGGTAATTGCGGGAATTAAAAAACCCCGGAGGTGGTGTCCGGGGTATAGTCATTTAATCTTCTTGTTCTTTTTTTGCGGGTCGACTCGGAAATCGTGCGCTTAAATCATCCAAGATGGTTTTAGCTCCCGGCACATTCATTTTGGCTGCCCCTTTCAGGTAGGTGTAAAATGCCAGTACTGCAACATACGCTTCACTTCCGCAAAGTAACATGGTATCATCCAGCATATCAACCGTAGGTTGGGTTATCTGGCGAATTTGCCGGATGGTTTCGTACGCGTTGAGATCGATGTTTAAATCTTCCGGATTAATGTAATCAGGAGCCGGTGTTCCGGGTAAACCCAGATACTCGGCCCCTTTGGTTACAAACGGAATCGACTTATCGCCCATTTTGGGCAACTGAAGCCGCTCGTCCGGGGTCAGGTTGATCAGGTAGGGTGCCAGCACCTCGTGTCCCATCCTATAATGCTCTTTGGCTTGTTCAAGTGCTTCTGGCGGAATGACCATTGAAATTCTATTTGAATCACTCATAAGATAATTATTAAAAGTTATTGTTTTTTGATTGTTTTAAACTCTCACCACCAGAGAAAAACATATCTAATTTACAAAAGGAGTGAATAGGTTCAATCTGCAAAAACCCAAAATTGCATGAACTGTTCGATTATCCCTGTGAAACGTATTATTTGACATATGAACTGCACTTTTTCATGAATGCACACACTGAAAATGGAACAAAAACGACCTCCTTTTGGGGTAAAATCATCCAAAAAGTTACCCTGTTCCCGACAGAAAACGCGTAAAAACGGTTTGTGAAATAGAAAAATGAATGGCTTTTTATTCAATCTCCAATCAGAATTCGTTAAAATATATGTTTTGCATGGCTGGTGTTTAAGTGGCTATGCTTACATTTGACACTTGACAATTATAATCACACATTCTCAATAAGCTTAATGCGTTTTTAATGGAAAGAGGATATATTTTGATATTTTTTAATCAGCTAAAGAATTAAGTTATGTGCCAACCAGATAGAATAAATGCTCTAGAAGAAGACTATTTAAACATGAATACTAGAGTATGCTATACTAATCACCGGTGAATGGCGGTTTGGTAAAACTATGTATTTATTAAGACATCCACAGTCAGGCCAAAGCCTTGCAGCACGAAGCCGCGAGGGTGTTGGAAGAAGCCAAACGCGAAGTAGAGAAAATGATATTGGGAGAATAATAAAGGACAATAAAAAAGAGCCTGCTAAAAAGCAAGCTCTTAATTTCTTAAACCTGATTACGTTCTCCGAAGAGAAGAGGCTTGAACAGGTATTACGGTTCAAAAATATGGAATAGTAAATGAATAAACAAACAAACAAGCAACTAAAATACAACCTAAAGTTTTAGAACAAACTATAGATTGAATTTTAGACTGAATAAACAACCAAAGAATAGCTTGAATTTAAAAGGATTAGTAAATGAGATAATCGTATAAAGAACAATTGTTGTAAGCAAAGATGAATTACCTTGAAATCAAAAAATATCTTTCAGCGGCCAGACTGATTCGCTATGAACAAGCTTGTCAAAACGATCAGCGCAAAGTTTTAAAGGTTTATCAAGCCAATCTAAAACTTTCGCAGGCATTTTATCCGTTGTTGTCGTTGTTCGAAGTAGTTCTTCGAAATGCATTAAATGAAGAGCTGACCAGACATTTTTCAGATCCGGAGTGGCTGAAGAATCAGTTGAATCAATTCATGATCGACCCTTTACTTACTTATATCCATCCTCAAACCAAGAAACCAAGAACCAATGAATTTTTAAAAAGCAGTGTCACTAAAATTTTGAGAAGAACTAATGGGAATGTAAGTCAGGGGAAGATCATTGCGGATTTAAATCTTGGTTTCTGGACTGAATTGTTTGAACTAACACATTACAAAATATTACTAGGTACGCCCATTAAAATCTTCACAAAGCTACCTCCCTCGGTAAATCGTAAAACGATCAATCAAAAACTGGAACGAATAAGAAATTTCAGGAATCGTGTTTACCACAACGAACCAATTATTTTCGATACAGATCAATCGGGTAAAACTACTTTTAGTCTAAAAAATGCCGAAGAAGTTTATATCGATTTGAAAGATGTTTTCATGTGGTTTGGTATCAATTTTTATGAATGGACAAAAAAGATAAATAATGTGGAATTCGAAATTGATCGCGCCAAGTCAATATATCATCATTATCCAAAACCCAGATACTACATGCTGAGAATCAGAATCGGATATAAACTGTACATGGAACGGTACCTAAGGACACCTTGGGGTCGCAAGAAGAAAATTAACAAACAACCAGGAGGATTAAAGTATGAAAAAGAATGACCAAATCATTTCGGGTTCGTTTGTTCAGGATGTTAAAACGATTATTGGACTAGCTCGTACGCAAGCGATGCGCAGTGTAGAGTTTCACCGGGTACAGATGTATTGGAAACTGGGAGAGCGGGTTTTTAACGAAGAACAACAGGGAAAAGAGCGGGCCGATTACGGCGCTTATTTAATACGAGGGTTGGCCAAAGAGCTGGAACCGGAGTTTGGAAGCGGGTTTTCGTATCGGCAATTAAACTGGTGCCGTCAGTTTTATCGCACATATCCAATTGTGTCCGCAGTGCGGACACAATTGAATTGGTCTCAATATAAGATGCTTATCACAATTGAAGACAATAGCCGAAGAGAGTATTACGAGCTTGAAGCGGTAAAGAACGCTTGGACCGGACGCGAGCTGGAAAGGCAAATAAGTTCGGGTTTGTTTGAACGTTTGCTGCTAAGTAACGACAAGGATTCGGTGATGGCAGTAGCACGCAAAGAGAGATTGCCCGAACTGCCACACGAGATTGTGAAAGACCCGATGATATTGGAATTTCTAGGGCTCGAACGAAAACCACAGTACTACGAAAAAGATTTGGAATCGGCCTTAATTGAACATTTACAGCAGTTTATGCTTGAATTGGGCAATGGGTACTGTTTTGTAGCCCGACAAAAACGCTTTTTAATTGAAGATGATGAATACTTTGCCGACCTCATTTTTTACAATCGTTTGTTGCGGTGTTTTGTGGTTATCGATATCAAAACCAAGAAAATTACCCACAAAGATCTGGGACAATTGCAGATGTATGTGAATCATTACGACCGCTACGAAAAACTCCCGGAAGAAAACCCGACCATAGGTATTTTATTGTGCGCCAGAAAAAACAACGAAATGGTTAAACTTTCGCTTCCACAAGACAATCGCTCCATCATGGCAAGTCAGTATCAACTCTATTTGCCGTCCGAAACACAACTGCTCGACGAATTGAAAAAAGAAATCCAAAACGAAGAACTGAGGAGGATGAGTGATGAACAGGCATAATCCAATCACTTCCTATGGCGGTTTGGTTGAAGGACTTTCCATCGATGAATTCTTCAGTGGCCGCTCGATGCCCCGGAACCGCGAATTGATGCGCATTTTTCGCGATTTGGAATTTGTAGAACACCTGGGATCGGGCATGAACCGAATTCTACGGGCTTATGACAAAAGCATATTCCACCTCAGCGAGAATTTCGTGGAGATCGTTTTTCCGTATGAAGAAGATTATTTGCGCCTTGCCGAACAAGTGACGGAACAAGTGACAGAACAAGTAACCGAACAAGTAACCGATGAAGATACCATGCAAATCGCAGATCTAGTCAAGCGTCTGATAACGGTTATTTCAAATTACGAATTGAGTATTAAAGAGATAATGGAGAAATTATCCTTAAAACATAGGCCTACTTTGGTTTACGACTATATCCGTCCGGCTCTAATACTGGCTTTAATTGAATTAACACAACCTGATTCTCCCAATAGCCCAACACAAAAATATCGGTTAACCGCCAAAGGCATTGAAATTAAAAAGCAGCTGGGAGGCTTAAACTATGAGTAAAAACCTACAAATACGCAACAGTACTGCCGAGTTTCTGGTTTTCACCAAACAGGCAGGCGAAAGTACCATTGATGTGCGAATTGAAGATGAAACCGTATGGCTCACCCAAAAGTTGCTTGCCGTGCTTTTTGAGGTAGAGGTAAATACGATCAATTACCATATCAAAGAGATTTACAAAATACAGGAACAAAAGGAGGCGGCAACTATTCGAAATTTTCGAATAGTTCAAACCGAAGGGAAAAGACAAGTTGAGCGCACTGTAGAGTTTTATAATCTCGACATGATCATTTCTGTTGGATATCGGGTAAATTCCGAACGCGCTATGCAGTTCAGGCAATGGGCAACCAATATTTTACGCGATTTCGCCATTCGTGGCTATGTGCTCGACAAAGAACGATTGAAAAACGGAGCTTTCTTCAGCAAAAAATATTTCGACGATTTATTGGCCGAAATCCGCGAAATAAGGGCAAGCGAACGTGCTTTTTACCAAAAAATCACAGACATCTACGCCACTGCAATGGATTACAGTAAAGATGCAACCACCACAAAAAAATTCTTTGCTTCGGTTCAAAACAAATTGCATTATGCCATTCACGGTCAAACTGCTGCCGAGGTGATAATGAACAGAGCCAATGCCGAAAAAGAGCACATGGGCTTGACTTCCTGGAAAAATGCCCCCGAGGGAAAAATTATCAAAACTGATGTTTCGATTGCCAAAAATTACTTGAAGGAACAAGAAATCAAATCGCTCGACCGATTTATTACCATGTACCTCGACTATGCTGAGGACCAGGCCGAACGAGGCATACCCATGACCATGAGCGATTGGGCGCAGAAACTCAATGCCTTTTTACAGTTCAACCAACGCGATATTCTCGATAACCCCGGCCTTATTTCTGCCGAAATTGCCAAAGCCTTTGCAGAAACAGAGTTCGAGAAATATCGGATTGTTCAGGATCAATTGTTTGAATCCGATTTCGATAAAATGATTAAAAAAGAGTTGGGAGGAAAGAATGATGAACTGGCATAATCAAAATCCTATACAGCCGGTATTATTCCGCACTTTCCCAATTGTGTACGCACTGCGTTCACAATTGAACACTCAACCGCGCAACGGGCTAAAACAGGGAATTAAAATGCAGTTGGAGGGGTGAGGTATGAATAGCATCAAAAGAACGTTTTACTTTAATTTGCTTTTAGATTCATTTGTAAGCTTTTATTATACTGTGGTTCCGGATAGCAAAATTGTAGATCAGTTTTACGCAATCATGGAAAGCATCCAAGAGAAAAAGCAAACCGCACTCGCCGAAAACCAGCAACTTGCCTCACTTCGCGACTGGCTGTTGCCCAAGCTGATGAACGGGCAGGTTACGGTAGGCACAAAAGAAAAAATGAGCTACAAAGTAGCGGAGGGAATGGATGTGGCTGCGGAACCGGGAGGAAATGTATAGAAAGAAAAAGAACCTGACTTTTGGACAAATTAATTCTACTTTAACAGATTCAATTCGGAGAATGATTTTTCTGCTTTTTAACCCCGACCCTAAAGAGAGAAAGGTGTTACTATTTTGAAAGGGTAAAAAATCGTAAGTTTGTACCAGTATGACAAAAGAAGAGCACATAATCTATTGGGCAAAGCAAGTTGATGAAGATTTCGACTGTGCAAATATTTTATATCAGGCAAATCATTTTGCTCAATCGCTTTTTTGGGCACATTTAGCGCTCGAAAAGCTGACAAAAGCACTTTGGATAAAGAAGAACGAAGGCAATACACCACCTTTTGTTCATAATTTACTCCGGTTGATCACTCAAACAAATGAATATTTTTCTGAAGATCAATTACAATTCATCAACGAAATGAATGCCTTTCAAATAAAAGGCCGTTATCCTGATTATGCAGAGAGCCTTGAAAAAACAATAACAAAGGCAATTTGTGAAGAATATTTAACAGAAACTAAAAAGATGATACTATGCTTACAAGAGAAACTGCAATAAAGCAGGCAACTGATTTTATATTGGATTGCTTAAAATATGGGATAAGCATCGAAAAAGCAATCTTATTTGGTTCAGTTGCAAAGAACGAACTGAGAGAATATTCTGATATAGATATAGCCTTAATATCAGATCAATTCACAAATAATTTCATACTAAACAATAAATTGACTTCAAAGATAAATATTCGATTCCCTTTAATTGAAGTTCATCATTTTAATTCCGATTATTATAAAAAAGGTGATCCTTTTATAAATGAAATCAACGCTACAGGATTTGAAGTAAAATGGTAGATTACACATAACCCAAACCATTTTTGTCAATAACTTAATCTTTCAGGAGGCCATAAGGTCTCCTTTTTTTCTACCTTTGAAACCCTGCAAAAAATTTTAAAGTGCAGGAAACCCAAATATCTTATTGATTGAATTCCAAAAACATGGCCGGAGAAAGAAAAAATTACCAGCAAACGAACAAAGTGACCATTGAGCAAGTCAACGCTCAATACGGAAAAATCCCGCCACAGGCCATTGAAGTAGAGGAAGCTGTTTTGGGCGCCCTGATGCTCGAACGCGATGCCTATGTTACAGTTGCCGACATCATCGACACCAAAAGTTTTTACAAGGAAGAACATCAGAAGATTTTTGAAGTGATCAAATACCTGTCGACCCACGAAAAGCCGGTTGATTTGCTGATGGTTACCCAGGAACTGAAAAACCGTGAAAAGCTGGAAGAAGTGGGAGGTCCGTTGATGATCACCCAGTTGACCTCGAAAGTTGCTTCGGCAGCACACATCGAGTTCCATTCGCGCATCATTGCACAAAAATTCATGCAGCGCGAAATGATCCGCGTTTCAACAGAAATTCAGACCAAAGCATACGACGACACCATTGATGTGGACGATTTGATTGACTTTTCGGAAACTGCTCTTTTTTCGGTTGCGGAAGGAAATATCAAGAAAGAATCGATGCCCATCAAACCACTTTTGCGCGAGGCAGCACTTCTGATCGAAGAGGCTTCGAAACGTGAAGACGGCCTGAGTGGAGTACCCAGCGGGTTTACCGCAATGGACCGCATTACTTCAGGATGGCAAAAGACCGACCTTATCATTATTGCCGCCCGTCCTTCGATGGGAAAAACCGCCTTCGTTTTGTCGATGGCACGCAACATGGCCGTCGAACACAAAGTTCCGGTTGCCGTTTTTTCTCTTGAAATGTCCTCCATTCAGTTGGTTAACCGTTTGATTTCATCCGAAACTGAAATCGGTGGCGAGAAAATAAAAAACGGACGGCTGCAAGGTTGGGAATGGGATCACTTCCACCGCAAACTGGCGGTTTTGGACGATGCCCCGCTTTTTATCGACGATACTCCTGCCTTGTCTATTTTCGAATTCAGGGCCAAATGCCGCCGCCTGAAAATGCAGCACAACATTGGCGCTGTGATTGTCGATTACCTTCAGCTGATGACTGCCGGTAGCGACAACAAAGGTAGCCGCGAACAGGAAGTAAGTATGATTTCGCGCTCGCTGAAAGCCATCGGAAAAGAGTTAAACATTCCGGTCATCGCACTTTCTCAGTTGAACCGTTCGGTCGAATCGCGCGAAGGGAAACGCCCTCAACTTTCCGACCTTCGTGAGTCGGGCGCCATCGAGCAGGATGCCGACATCGTTTTGTTTATTCACCGTCCCGAATATTACGGAATTACAGAAGACGAAAACAACAATTCGCTCATCGGGGTAGCCGAAATTATCATTGCCAAACACAGAAACGGCGCAGTGGGCGATGTCAGACTTTCCTTCAAGAAAAACCTGGCCAAATTCTCCGACATGGAAAATATTATTCCTGAAGAAATTGGCGGCGGACAGTACGGACAAAAAATGCAGTCGAAAATGAACGAAGACTCCGGCGATTCATACCGCGCTAAATCAGGGGCGATACCGGTAAATGCATCGTTCGAAGATGAAAAATTCAGTCATTACGGAAATTCAGGAAATGATGTACCATTCTAATAAATACTTCAGGTGGTTGCTCGTTGCAATGTTGGTTTTGCTCATCCAAACAGCAAATGCAGCTTTTATTTTAATCCCAATGGATGAAAAACAAAGCAACCATTTAAAATCATACGGCATAACCTACTGGACACTGGAACAAGGCATTGAAGTTAAATGGCTGCTCAATTACCGGGGCGGGAGTTTCCTGATTCAGCACCAGCAAGCCATTGCAAGTGAATGTTTGGTGCGGGGCGTAAGTTTCGAAACCCTTGCCGACGGACAGGCAAACAATTTACTGTCCGAAATTTCGCGCGAAGACGTAAATCAGGATGCGGTTAGTATGCAGAAAGCGCCGAAGGTTGCCGTTTATTCCCCACCCAACAAACAACCCTGGGACGATGCAGTAACGCTGGTTTTAACGTATGCTGAAATTAAATTTGATGTGATTTACGACGAAGAAATCCTGAATGGTAAACTGAAAGACTACGATTGGCTGCACCTTCACCACGAGGACTTTACCGGTCAGTTTGGCAAATTCTATCAGGCGTACCAGCATGTTCAATGGTATCAGGAAGAAGTGAGGATCAACAGGGAACTTGCACAAAAGATGGGTTTCATGAAAGTGTCTGAAATGAAAAAGGTGATTACCCGCGATATCCGTCAGTTCATCGAAAACGGCGGTTTCCTTTTCGCCATGTGTGCCGCTACCGACACCTACGACATTACCCAGTCATCAATGGGAATCGACATTTGCGAATCGATGTACGATGGTGATCCGGCTGATCCTCACATGAATGAACATCTTGATTTCGACCATACTTTGGCTTTTCACAATTTTACCATCAACCGCAATCCGTACGAATATGAGTTCTCTGACATTGATGTTTCCACCAGCAGAAAAGTCCCCCGCGAACAGGATTATTTCACCCTTTTCCAGTTTTCTGCAAAATGGGATCCGGTGCCAACCATGTTGTGCCAGAACCATGTAAACATGATCAAAGGGTTTATGGGACAAACCACCGCTTACGATAAGAAACTGGTAAAGCCAAATGTTTTGATAATGGGCGAAAACAAGGCCGCCAACGAAGCGCGATACCTGCACGGCGAACAGGGCAAAGGGTTCTGGACTTTCTACGGTGGCCACGATCCAGAGGACTACCAGCATTTTGTAGGCGACCCTGCTACCGACCTGAATCTTCACCCAAACTCTCCCGGTTATCGTTTAATCCTGAACAACGTGTTGTTTCCGGCGGCAAAGAAAAAGAAGCAGAAGACGTAAACAGTGGTCAGTCGCAATGTTCAGTGTTCAGAAAGAGGTCCAGATTTTATGATCGCGCACGAGACTCTGAAAGAGTCAAATATGAATAACCCCGGGTGAAGTGAAACGGAACCCGGGGAGAAGGCTAACAAGTAACACAAGGCGCATCCAACCTTCTAATTTGAAACGAAAAAGTTGTATGCGCCGCAAATTGAAAACACACATTCGAAGATTTTGCCAGCCGCAAGTTGCCACTGGTCAGTCGCAGGAAGCAGGTGAAGGTGGGAAGATGGAAGGTGAGAGCGTATGAAAGAGCAGCTTTGTCTCAAACAATTTACCCATTAAGTCATATTTGCATTGAATTGATTTTCCTCTTTTAACCATAGAAACAATATAACCATCCAACCATTTGATGGGCTCGTCCAAACTTTGTTACTTTTATCCCGAAATATTTTTGATTTCAGAATGACTGAGAAATACGATGATCAACGAAAAGAAACGTCGGTTTGGAAATGAAACAAAAAACGATAACCCTACCCCAACATCTCCTTAGTACTCAACAACCCGCAAGCGGCGTATATATCCTGACCGCGGCTGGCGCGGATGGTGGTTAAAATGCCTTTGTCGTTGAGTTGTTCTTTAAATTTCTGAAGGGTGGCTTCGTCGGTTCCTTCGAGCGGCGTTCCGGGGATTGGATGAAAGCGAATAAGGTTAATGCGGCATTTGATGCCATTCAGAATTTGAGCCAGCTCGCGCACATGTCGCGGAGAATCATTCAGGCCTTTAAAAACAATGTACTCAAACGAAACGCGTCGCTGCCGACCAAAATCCCAGCTTTTTATTTCGCGGATTACTTCGGCAAGTGGATAAGCAATTTGTACAGGCATCAGTTTTTCACGTTCGTCGTCGAACGGAGTGTGCATACTCACTGCCAGATGCGCTTCCGACTGGTTCAGGAAAGTCACCATTCCAGGCACAATCCCAATGGTTGAAACCGTGATCCGGCGCGGACTCATGGCAAAACCCCATTCCGAAGTCAATATTTCGAGGCTTTTCAGCACTTCTTCCAGATTGTCGAAAGGCTCGCCCATTCCCATATAGACAATGTTGGTGATATCGTGCCTTTCAGGAATATTCCGGATTTGGTTCACAATTTCGCCGGCAGTCAATTGCCCCTGAAAACCCTGTTTGCCAGTCATGCAAAACAAACAGCCCATTTTGCAACCCACCTGCGATGACACACAAACCGTTTTGCGATCGTCATCGGGAATCATGGCCGTTTCGATAAATTTACCTTTTGCGGTTGGGAACAGGTATTTTTTGGTTCCGTCAACACTTTCCTGAACTTTGGTTGAATCAACCAGCCCGAATTCATACTTACTGCTCAGTAGCTCACGCGCTTTTTTTGAGAGATTGGTCATTTCTTCAATCGATGCAATGTCTTTCTGGTAGAGCCATTCTGCCATTTGTTTGCCAGCAAATTTGGGCAGACCGAGCTCAATCGCCAAAGCGGTGAGTTCGTTGAGTGTTTTTCCGAAGAGCGGAGTTTTTGTTTCCATCATAGCTGTTTTTCCGTCGGCAAAAATACAAAACTATCAGTACAACTTATTAAAACCTTCAAGTGATTGGCGGATAAAGAAACAATTCAATCAAAAATAAAAGAAATAAAAGAATCAATTTTGTTAAATTAATATAAATTTGACGCAACCTTTGACCCGGACAATCCATCTTTAAACAAAAAACATAGCACATGAAAATCATTAAGTATCTTCTGCTGTTTAGTGCTGCAATATTGCTTTGCAGCGATTTCTACCCAACGTCGAGTTATGTTCCGGTATTAATGGATCGCGATGAAATGGAACGTGCAGTAAAGCTCGAACCGCCACGACCAATGCTCGAACCGGGCAAAATCTACTACAAAACCCCGTGGTTAATGATCGTCGAAAAATACAAGGGAGTTCATTTAATCGACAACAGCAATCCGGAGAACCCCGAAAAAATTGGATTTATTCACATTGATGGAGTTCGCGACATCGCCATGAAAAACGATGTTTTGTACGCCGACAATGCAGTTGACCTGATCGCCATTAAATTTAATGAATCGCTCACATCGGTTTCGGTAAGTCAACGGCTCCGAAATTATTTTCCGGAGATGGCCGCTCCCGATGGCTGGGGCATTCCATCTTATGCATTTGCAAACCGGCCTGCCAATTCAGTCATTGTAGCATGGAAAACCAACAATTCAAACCAATGAAAATGAGAACAATTGCACCCATTCTTTTCCTGATTTTTCTGGGAATTGGCTGTTCGATGAACGAAGGAGGTTCTGACGGATACTCTGATGCTGGTTCAGGAGTAGGGCAAGGCGGCTCAATGGCAGGATTCACCATCATCGGCGATCACCTTTACACCATTGGGGGATCTGATCATTTAAAAGTTGCAGATATCAGCGACCCGGAGCATCCAAAATTCAGGAAAGCGTTTAGCCCGGGTTTTGGCATCGAAACCATTTTTCCGCAGGGCAAATACCTGTTTTTAGGTTCGCAAACCGGCATGTACATTTACGATGCTACAAATCCCGAAAATCCCGAACGTTTGTCGTTTTACCAACATGTTTTTTCGTGCGACCCGGTTGTTGCAGATGGCAATTTTGCCTATGTTACCATGAATTCGGTGTGGGGAAACTGCGGACAAAATACGAACCTGCTCGAAATAGTTGACATCTCGGACATGAGAAATCCCAAAATGGTTTTAAGCAAAGGTATGAACAGCCCGCGCGGCCTGAGTATCCAAAACGATACACTGGTAGTTTGCGACAATGGGTTGAAAGTATATAAGGTTTCTGAAGACCGGAAAGCCGTAACCCTGCTGACCGAATTCAACATCAATGCCACCGATTTGATTAGCCTTGGAAACAATTGGCTGGTTATTGGCGACGATGGGTTTTACCAGTATCAAATCAAAAACAACGAAATCAAACTACTAAGTTCCATTTTAAAAGACTAATCTTATGAAACTCATACTTGTTATACTTGTATTGCTCACCTCAACCATCGTTTTTGCACAGGATGAAAAACCTTTTCAACGCGAAAAAATCCTGAGCATCGTTCCGCAATATGTTTTTCAGAATGGATTCCGTGTAGATTATGAGTTTACCCTTCAGAATAACCGGAAATCGTGGCTGCAATTTTCACCTGAACTATTCATCAGTACTGACGGCAACAACATGACCAATGCCAATTACAAAAGCATGAGAGGTATCGGCCTGGAAATACACCACAAATATTTCATGAGGGAACCCAGCGAACGTTATGGCTATTATTTTGCCTATGGCGGTGGGCTTCAGTTTTTTGGAATTAAAAACGACCAGAGCGTTCAATATACTTATTCTGAATACGATACGAATTACATAAGTTACAGAACAGAAGAAGTTAACACAACAATTAACCGTGTACTTCTAAATTTCGTTGTTGGGAAACAAATTACCTGGCATAAACCTTTTATAGTGGATTATTATCTTGGAGTTGGCTTCAGGTACAGTATGGATAAAAATCTGGAATTGATGGAAATGTACAACCAATCGTGGTTCGACAATGGTTACTCAGGTTCGCTTTTGGTAGCCGGATTGAAGTTAGGTTTCAATTTCGAGAAATAAAAAAATCAATTAAAAATAGATTTCGGCCAGAATGTTTTCGTACGGAACGCCCCGTGCAATCAGCAAATCGCGCACCTCAACAACCATCAATGCTTTGCCACAGAGATAGTAGTTGACATCGGCAGGCAAATCATTTATTTCCTGAAGGTATTGGGTAACGCGTCCCGGAA
Source organism: Prolixibacteraceae bacterium (assembly GCA_019459485.1). GTDB lineage: Bacteria > Bacteroidota > Bacteroidia > Bacteroidales > Prolixibacteraceae > Aquipluma. Next base: position 23,043 of record JAIBEZ010000076.1, on the reverse strand, counting down.
AAACATCGCACGACTGTTCCTGCGAACAACAGCGAACATACCGGTCGCCCATTGCCCATTCGAGTTCATCTTCGAAATAGAACTGATTGAGGTTTCGGGCACCGTGTATCAGGGTTTTATGCTCTGACAATCCGGAGCGGAACATGCTGTAATACGGTGCGATTCCTGTTCCGGTGGCGATCCACCATGCCGGTTTTTTGTTATCTATGAAACTACCATAAGGTTTGGTCGCCCATATTTTCATGCCCGGAATCACTCCAGCCAGACGGGGCGTTAAAATACCGTCTTCCTTAATGTTGAAAAGTACGCGGATTTCAGCTTCGTCATTTCCGCTGCAAACACTGTAAATTCGTGGTGCAATAGCCTGATCGAGGGTGATCTTCACCACCATTCCGGGCTGAAATGCGTGTGTCCGCTTCCAGGAAATCAGGTGAACTCCCGGCGATATTTCTTCGTTTCCGGTGATGGTAACTTCAGCAAGTTCAAAAGGTTTATTTTTATACTCTTCGGCTTTAGGCATGATTGTTTTTTCAGGATAACAAGTTCGCCAAAGTTAGGTTTAATTGGCACAAAAAGTATTTAGACGGAAGTCCGGAGACGGAAGACGGAAGATTGCTCCTTCTGTCTTCCGACTTCTGTCTTCGGTCATTTTTTCACTATCCCGATTGAATTCGCAGCAAAACCAAAACTTTCAATGTGAACTTTTCGTTCAATTGTGAGGTTTAAAACATTCAGGAGAAACTTAAAAAAACCAAATGCCTATTTTTGCACCCCCATTGAAGCTACAATAAAAACATTGTAAATGAAGACATTAAAAGAAGATGCCCAATCGGTGGGCAATATACTGCTCGAAATCGGGGCATTGCTCATGAGTTCGGGCGCCAGCACCAACCGAACACGGGTTACCCTCGAACGCGTTGCCAAAGGACTTGGCTATGGTGTTGAACTGCTGATTACCCAGAGGGCACTGATGCTTACCATCATTGAAAAAGATCAGCAACATTTTTTTAGCCGGCTGAAACGCATTTCGCCTCATGGCGTCAATTTCAGGATTGTGAGCGGAATCAGTCATTTGAGCTGGTATGTGATGGAGGAAAACTGGACTGTTGCCCAGATATCCGAAGAACTTCGCCGCCTAAAATCGCTGCCACATTATCCGCGGTATGTAGTTTTGGGTTTTGTTGGATTGGCGGGCGCTGCCTTCTGTCACATATTTGGCGGAGGAACCACTGAAATGGCCGTTGCATTTTTTGCCACCGTCGCCGGGCTGTTTGTCAGGCAGGAAGCTATGAAAAAGAAATTCAATCCCTATCTCTGCGTATTTTTTGCCGCATTTACCGCCTCATTATTTGCCGCACTGGCAGAACATTTCCATGTTGGGCTGCAACCCGACAAAGCTTTTGCCACCTCTGTCCTGTTCCTGGTTCCGGGCGTGCCGCTTATCAATTCTGTATCCGACCTGATGGATGGAAACATTCAAAACGGGATTGTTCGCGCCATGAACGGATTAATGATTGCCTTTTCGATTGCAATGGGCCTTTTCGCAGTTAAAATGATTTTAAACTTCTGACATGATTATAATAGACATCTTTATCAAAAGTATATGGGCGGGAATTGCAGCCATTGGTTTCGCCATTCTTTTTAACGTTCCGCGCCGCACCATCTTTACTATCTGGACACTCGGATTCCTGGGTGGTTTGATCAAATTCTCTGTAATGCATTTTGATCTCGGAATTGTTTTCGCTTCGTTTCTGGGGGCAACTGCCATCGGGATCGCGAGTATTCAAACCGCACACATCAAGAAAAGCCCACCGTTGATATTTTCCATTCCGGCTGTAATTCCAATGGTTCCAGGCCTTTTTGCTTATAAAATGATGCTCGGGCTGATTGCACTTACCAGCATGAAAAATACCGATACCTATATACAAACCTTGATTGAAACTGTAAACAACGGAGCGAAAATGATGTTTGTGCTGATTTCACTCGGAACAGGAGTTGCCATACCGATGCTTTTGTCAAGAAAAGAATCGATTAAAAAATCAAAATTCAATAAAAATAAAAAGTTGGTGGTTTAATTGCGGTGACGGATTGGTCTGTGCAAATGAATATATTTCAAGTTTTTGCAGGCAAACCCTGATTCAGAAAAGGATTCGGCGGAGCTAAAAAGTGCGGCATCTGTCATCCATGGTTCAATTTCCAGTTTTTGTTCCTTTAGGAATTGTGTCAGGAACTTCTCGTCTGTTAGCATCCATGCTTCAACTTCGAGGGCTTTTTCCGTTTCCGCCAGATTGGAGTCCGTTCCTGGATTCCATAATTCATTTTCAAGCATCCACGACTCAATGTTCATACTTTTTTCTGTTTCTGAAACAACACTGTAACTGACTTTGCTTTTGTTGTTGGCTGTTGCGTTGATATTGGCTAACCCGAATATTCCCAGAGCAACGATTGCGATAAATGTTTTGACTTTTGTTTCCATGATTTTAACTTTTAATTATTGATTGTTTTAAAGAAATTATTTTCACTAATAAGACTGGCTAACAGGCAAATAGTTAATTCCAAATCAGTTAATTAAAAGGTAAAAATGTCTTAATGAAATGTTAAAGGATTTTACTACAAAAAGAAAGAGCTACTTCCATTTGGTGTAGCTCTTTTAATATGCTGAAAATGCATATTTTTCGGGGTAGAAGCTTAATTCCATAAGCTTTCATTTGTCATCCACGATTCAACTTCAAGCGCTTCTTCTACGGCTACAGTGTCAATTTCCACTTCTTCAGCAGCCCAGTAGCTCTCTTCTGTCATCCACGATTCGATGGTCAACATTTTTTCATCTTCCATAACAACTTCAGCGTTGACGATACTTTTGTTGTCGGCAGTTGCATTGATATTGGTAAAACCAATAATTCCCAGTGCAGCCATTCCAATAATTGTTCTAATTTTCGTTTTCATTTTGTTCATCTTTTAATTGTTGTTTCTCCCGAGTCCCGGGATTGTTTTCTGTTCTACTTTGTTTTCACTATTAAGACTACAAAGTAACCTGAAAGTGACACAGGAACCAGTTAATTAAAAGACAAACTTATCTTAATTAAACCTTAAAGGATTTCAATTTCTTGGCTGAATGTTAAGAATGGCGCGGGAAACATACTTTTCCACGTATCGGGAAGTTCGTAAAAAAGGCCAAAAACGCACGATCCGCTACCCGACATCGAGGCGTAAACAGCTCCCAAATCGTACAACGATTGCTTGACCTCACCAATCTCCGGATACTGCTGAAAAACAGATGGTTCGAACTGATTAAAAATTTTATGTTTCCACTCCTGAACAGGTAGTTGAATCAATGATTTTAACGAGATTTCAGGCTTTTTTGGAACAACCCGCTGAAAAGCTTTTCCGGTGGCAACTTCGACCGGCGGTTTTACCAGCAATATGAACATACCGTTAAGCGAAAGGTGCACCGGTTCCATAATTTCGCCTCTTCCGGAGGCAAAAGCCGGTGTATTGCGAATAAAAAACGGACAATCACTCCCCAGCTGCACTGCATATCGTTCTAATTCTTCTCCTGAAAGGTTTAATTCGAACTGTTTATTGAGCAATGAAAGCATAAAAGCGCCATCGGCAGAGCCTCCACCCAGGCCCGCCCCAAATGGAATTTGTTTGTGTAAATGAATTTTAAGGGATGGCAAGTTGAAATCTTTTTGCAGTAACCGATAGGCTTTCATCACCAGGTTCGACTCCGGATCGCCCGAAATATGAATTCCACCCGATGAAAACTGCACCTCGTCCGAAGTAGCAATTTCGAGCGCATCGCTCCAGCCAACCGGAAAGAAAACGGTTTCGAGGTTATGAAAACCATCGGGCCGCTTTTCGGTAATATATAAACCGATATTTATTTTGGCATTTGGAAAGCTTATCATACAGCAAAATGAGAATTACAGTTATTTCTTTTTCGTAATCAGTACTTTATCAATCCTGTTGTGGTCGATGTCAACTACCTCGATGATGGAGTCGGAATAAACAAACTTATCGCCCAATTCCGGGATCTTATTAAGATTACTGAAAACAAAACCTGCTACCGTGGCATAATCAATCTCGTCGAAGTCGATTTTAAAATCTTCAATCAAATCAACAAGTGTTTCGATCGGGGCATCGCCGCTCACCAATACAGATTGGTCGTCGCGCACAAAAATATCCGGTTCAGCGATTTCATTTTCCTCGGGAAAATCGCCAATAATACTTTCCAGAATATCGTGCAGGGTAATAATGCCTTCAAAACTCCCATATTCATTCACCACCACCGAATAGTAAAATTGCTTTTGTTTAAAAAGATTGAGAACTTTTTGAGCAATGGTGTTTTCAGGAATTATAATTGGGGTATGCAAAATCTGACTGATTTCGGCAGGCTGATCCGAAAAAAAATTCAGCAGATATTCCTTTACGACCAAAACGCCAACGAATTCTTCCTGATACTTTCGGCAAGCCAATATTTTGCTGTGATTCAGTTTTAATATTTTAGCATGAAGTTCCTCTTTTGGCAAATCAATGTCAACCCACTCCACATCGGTACGATAGGTCATGATGTGTTTGGCTCGTTTATCCGAAAAATAGAACACCTTTTCGTGCATCTGGTTTTGCTCTTTTTCAATCACCCCTTCGTGCGACGCTATTTTAAGCATGTACAAAAGTTCACCTTCGGTCATTTGTTCCGGATTTGGTTTTATGCCGATTATCCGGTTTATAAGGTTGGTTGACAAGGCAAGCAGCCTGACAAATGGATAAAATGTTAGACTGATGTAATAAATTGTTGGAGCAACTGTGATGGCTATCTTCTCCGGATTTCCCATGGCGATGGTTTTTGGCACCAGTTCGCCAATCACGATTGATATAAAAGTAATGACCAGTACTGTAATTGTCAGTGCAATTTCATGGGCATATCTGGCAATCGACTCAAACTGTAAGAAAAAAGGTGTAAAGTCGTCGGCAAGGTTCATTCCGCCGTAAACACCGGTCACAATTCCAATCAAGGTGATTCCGACCTGAATGGCAGAAAGGAAATTCTCGGAATTCTCCAATAGTTTCAGGGCTGTTCGCGCACCCTTTTTCCCATTCATCTTGAATTGCTCAAGCCGAGCCTGTTTGCTCGAAATCAAGGCAACTTCGGATAGCGCAAAAAATCCGTTTAGCAAAATCAGAAATCCAAGTACGATAAATTCCATTTTCAGAAAAGAGTAAAAAAATAATGAGGACACAAAGTTAACAGAGTATCGTCATATTACTTCAAATATTCTTCAACAAAGGAATTTTTTGGATTGAAGACCATTTTGTCCCAGTCGGGGCGTTGGGCTTCGTTTGGCCAGGCATGTTCGCGGTAAGGAACCGGGTAAATTATCTTTTGGCCTTTTGCCTGATTGATGGCTGCATAAATAGAAGTTGACGGACAGGTCTGGTCAACCAACCCGATTTCGACCACAATGGTGGCATTCGAATTCTTCAACAGACTTGCCGCGTCGAAATAAGGAAGTGCTTTTTTCATTTTTTTCAGGTCGCCGGATCGTTCGAAAGGTTGCGGCCAGCCGCCTTTGCGGTCAACCAATGTTCCACCCCAATCGCACATGGCAGGAACTGTGGCCACCACAGCGCTTACCCGCTGGTCAAGTCCGGCTGCAGCCAACGCTTGTCCCCCACCCTGACTTTCTCCAATTACCAGAATCCGCTTTCCGTCCCACTCAGGCAGTTTGGTCAGAAAATCGAGCGTGCGAATTAACCGCAGGTACATTCCCCTGAAATATAAATCATCGCGGTTTTCAAGTCCCTGAATGTAATAATCTTTCAATTCGCCAGTTTCCAGGTCATCGTAATATTCGTCGGGCTGACCGTTTAGCATTCCGTGTGCATTCAGGTCGAAGCACATTGCACCTTTTCCCATTTTGGCATAACGCAGCGCTTCTTTGGCTTCCGATTTACACCACGAACCTTTTACTCCGGCTGCATGAACCAGCAAAACAATCGGCAGTGATTTGGGTGCGGCTTTCGTAGGTCGGGCAAAATAACCACGGGCAGGTTTTGGTCCCGTGCAATTGATTTCGGTATCGAAACAAACAAATTCGAATTCTTTACTTTCATTCTTGCCAAATTTTACGTCCAACTGAAGCGCCGTCAATAATTGTTTTTCAGTATTCCAGTATTTATTGATGTCTTTGGGGGCTTTTATTCCGGGTTTTAAATTCTGCGGATCAACAATCATCCCGAGGAGTTGCTTCCGCTGTTTTATGCGGGCCTCAACCATAAACGAAGATGGTTTGGAGGAAGAACCTTCAAAAATCAACACAGAGTCAGCTTCAGGCCAAAATGCTTTTCTGGAAATAATCTGATCATTGTTTTTGCGAACCACAACGTAAATCGAATCGTTGGTCCGGTTTTGAACAAAAGCCATCACACGTATTTTTTCGCCTTTTGCATAAATTCCGGTTTCGTTGGTTTGCTTTAATTCCAGTGTTTGATTCTGGGCAAGTGAAACAAGCCCTGAAATCAGGAAAAAGAAGAAAGATAGTAGAATGAAATTTTTCATGGTATTTTGGATTTTAATATGTATTACCAATCTTATTTTCTGAACACTGAACATTGCGACTGTAAACTATTTCCCTTTGTCCTCCGGTTGTTCTTCATCTTCATCAGGAAACTCCAAATCCAATTCGGCAGAATCGTTCTCGTCATCCTCGTCATATATTTCGATGATCGGTTCGGTGAACGATTTGCTGACCAGGCGTTTGTCGAGCGTGAGCAGGAGAGATGGGAGTACCATCACATTGAAGAACATGGCAATGAGCAAGGTGGTTGAAATCAGGATTCCCAGCGCCTGTGTTCCGCCAAATTCTGAAACGATAAATACGCTGAACCCGAGAACCAGAACGATACTGGTGTATATCATGCTGAAACCAGCCTCGTGCAAGGCAAGCAAAGCGGATTTCTTAATGTCGCCGTTGGTTATTTTTAATTCGTGCCGGTAGCGCGAAAGGTATTGAATGGCATTATCTACCGATATTCCGAGCGCGATGCTGAACACAATAATGGTAGATGGTTTGATGGGAATGCCGGCAAAACCCATGATGGCAGCAGTGATGAGCAGCGGAATTATATTGGGGATCATCGATACCAGTATCATGCGCAACGATGAAAACAGCAAAGCCATCAACAACGAAATCAGGAGAATGGCGATGCCAACGCTTTCAAACAGGTTTTTAATCAGAAAATTGGTGCCTTTTGCATATACAACGCTGTTTCCGGTAAGTTTCACATCGTATTTTGCAGGGTCAAAAATACTGTCAACCTTTGGCCGTATCTTTGTCATGAGCGAATCCATGTGTTTGGTGCCAACATCGGCCATCTGAAAACTCACACGGGTGATTTGTTTGGTGCTGTCGAGAAACGATTGCAATAAATCTGTTCCTGTACTTTGCATATTCTTAGGGAGATATCCCAGAATAAAATTTCGCTCCATCGAACTTGGCAAAGAATATTTGCCCGAATCGCCTCCGTAATATGACTGTCGGGCAAATTTGAATACTTCGGCCAGTGACAACGGTTTCGAAAATTCAGGATATTGATTGATCATTTTTTGCATTTGATCAATCTTCTGTATGTTCGAATGAACGAGCGCTCCGTTTTTCTTTTTGGTATCGACCGAAATTTCAAAAGGCATGACCCCACCAAAATTATTCTCGAAAAATTTTAAATCAAGGTAAATCGGGTCATCGTCCCTGAAATCGTCCACAATTTTCCCCGATGTTTTCATCATGCTAACACCCACTATGCCAACAAGTACCAATCCTCCGGCAATGCTGTATATCAGTGTACGCCGGAAACTGATTAAATAAATGATTTTATCGAGCACTGCGCCAAAGAAGTTGCTGTCGAGATGTTTTACATGTTTGGGTTTTGGTGGCCTTTGAAAACTAAAAATGATTGGAAGCAAAATGATGGTGAGACCGTACAGAACCATTACATTGATGGAGGTGATGATGCCGAATTCGCGCAACATCTGGTTCGGTATCAGGATAAATGCGGCGAAACCAAGCGCGGTAGCGGCATTGGTCATTAACGAGGCAAACCCAATTCGCTGGATCACCTGCGACAAAGCCCGTAATTTGTTGCCATGGCTTTTGTATTCCCAATGATATTTGTTCAGGATGTAGATACAGTTCTCGATGACAATAATTACAATGAGCGATGGGATTACCCCTGTAAGAATGGTGATTTTAAAATTGAAAAGTACAAGGCTGCCCATTACCCACATGATGCTTATCCCAACAACCAGAAGCGAACTGATGACAACCTTGATTGAGCGGAAAAACAGGAACATGATAAGCGCCGCAATAGCAGTACTCATAAGTATGAACATAAAAAGTTCACGCTTTATTTTTTGCATCGTTACTGTTCGGATGTATGGCATTCCGGAGTAATGTATCTCAACATTGTGTTGCTTGCTGTATGCATCAACTGCTGCTATAAGATTATCGACCAACACAATACGACTTTCGTCGTTGATTTTTTTCTTGTCGAGGGTAATTGTCATCAGCGTAGCCTGAGTTTTGGGATTGTAGAGCATCCCTTCGTAAATTTTCAGCTTTAGAATCAGGTTTTTTAAGCTGTCAACTTCGGCCTGCGAAGTAGCTCTTTTACTTACGACAGGCAAAACATCAAACTGGTGCGCCGAATCGTTTTTGATCAGGTTTATTGATCTGGAGATACTCAGGACCTCTTCAACTCCATCGATTTCGCGCAATGTTTTACCTAAATCGGCCCAGGCATTAAACTGTTCGAGCGTAAAAATATCCGGATTTTTTGTACCGATCACAATTACGTTTCCATCTTCTCCAAAAAGTTTTTTAAACTCATTGTATTCAACTCGTGTGGAATCTTTTTCAGGCAAAAGCGAAGTGTTCTCGTAAGACAACTTTACATTCTGCCCTTTATACGCCATAAAAGCGGTACAAACGGCGAGGAAAACAATCAGCAAAATTCTGTTCTTGAGTATAAATCGGGATACGTGTACAAACATTGGCAAAAGAATAAAGTATCAATTTCCGGTTGAAGTGTTTCGGTCTTTGTTAATTAATCGCGGCAAAAATAGTCATTTAGAAATAAAAAATGAATTGCAACGCAACATTCGCATTTCTAAGTTAATTTTGAACCTCTTTTGATGTAAGATATGTTTCGTCCAAAGTTATTCTTCAATAAATTTAAGTGGGAAAATAGTAGTTTAAATACACAAAGTGTCATCAATTGGGTACTCTTTGTGTTTACGTTAGGCCTTTTTATTCTGGCAGTGCTTGATATTGGTTTTCAGAAGCAGGGCGATTCGAAACATGATCAGGTTTACAATCTGTTTTTCAGAATTTCCTATTCCATCATCGGAATCTTATACCTTGTCCGTTCTATTTTTTTCAAAGGAAATGCAAGTAACCGCCGGGTATTTATCGCTCAGTTCATTATTGGCATTTTCCTGTTACTTTTCTTCGTCCCCATTTTTTTTGTGAGCTACGGCGAAACGTTTGAATACTATCTTCATCAGGCATCCGGCATTCAAATGCTGTCATTCCTTTTGTTTTTTCTTGAATTGTCGAGAATGGAAATCAATGCGCTGATAAAAGTGCTCAATCCGGCGCAGTTATTCATGGTGAGTTTTGCCTTTATTATTTTCGTCGGAAGCACCTTGCTGATGATGCCCATGTCAACCACCACGCCAATTAGTTTTATTGATGCGCTTTTCACTTCTACCAGCGCGGTGTGCGTTACCGGATTAACAGTGGTTGATACCGCTACCAGATATACCTTTCTGGGGAAATTCATCATCTTGGGTCTGATTCAGATTGGTGGAATCGGAGTAATGACGATCACCAGTTTTTTTGGTTTTTTCTTCAAAGAAAAATCATCGTTTCGCGAGCAGTCGATGCTGCGCGATTACCTTTACGAAGATAGCTTCGATGCCATTTTGAAGTCGCTTGTAAAGGTGGTAATGATTACATTAACGATAGAAGCCATTGGTGCGACTTTCGTTTACTGGTCGCTCGAAAAAAATGCATTGGGTTCGGTAAGCGACAATCTGAAATTTTCAATTTTTCATTCCGTATCAGCATTTTGCAATGCCGGGTTTTCAACCCTGACCGATAATTTGTACGATGTCAGGATCAGGTCGAATTACAATGTACACTTTTGGATTGCCAATCTGGTAGTTTTGGGTGGGATCGGATTCCCTATTTTATTGAATTTATACCAATACTGCAAAAATCAGGTAATTTGGTTGACGGAATATATCAAAACAGGAAAACCATACACTCACCGGGTTGGAATGATCACCTTAAATTCGAAAATAGTGATGTTTTCCACCTTTATCCTGTTGGTTTTCGGAACGCTGGCGTTTATGTACTTTGAAGCCGACCATACGCAACAAGGCATGGACACAAAAGCCCGGCTGGCAATGTCGTATTTTCAGAGTGTTACCCCGCGAACAGCCGGTTTTAACAACTTCAGTATGTCGGCACTGGCAATGCCATCTATTCTGATAATGACTTTTTTGATGTGGATCGGGGCTTCTCCTGTCTCTACCGGAGGTGGTATTAAAACCAGCACATTTGCATTGGCTATTTTAAACACCTTCCGTATCATGAAAGGTAAAAACCATATCGAAATTAACCGGTATGAAATTCATGAATTTTCTGTTGACAAAGCATTTGCAATTATCACGCTCTCCATTTTCATCATCATTTCGGGTGCATTTGGCATCTATATATTTGATGGAAAGTTCGGAATGCTTAAAATAATTTTTGAATGTTTCTCGGCATTCGGTACAGTTGGTTTAACCCTTGATTTGACGCCCCATTTATCCGCTCCGTCAAAAACGATTCTTATTTTTCTCATGTTTACCGGACGAATGGGAAGTATTACACTGCTGCTGTCGCTGATGCGGTCTTATGGTAATTCGTCGTTGTACCGTTTCCCAAAAGAAAATGTAATTATAACTTAAACGATATGAACATTGTAGCTATTGGATTAGGAAATTTTGGCGCTTCACTGGCCAAAACCCTTACTGCGTTGGGACACGAAGTGCTCGGAGTTGACAATGACCTGAACAAGGTTGAATATTTTAAAGACGTGGTTGCGAACACCATTTGCCTTGATGCGACCGATCCTCATGCGCTGCGTCTTTTGCCGGTTAAAGAGGCCGATGTTTTTGTCGTTTGCATTGGCGACGATTTCGGAATATCTGTAATGATTGCCGCATTGTTAAAAAAAATGGGTGTGCCAAGGGTTATTTGCCGCGAAAGTTCATCGATTCACCTAACCGTGCTCAACGCCATTGGTATCAGGGAAACCATCAATCCTGAGTACGAATCGGCAAAGATCATTGCCCACAAACTTCCGTTCAAAGGAATCCAAAACATGTTCTCGATTACTGATTCATTCAAAATCATTGACATGGTAATGCCTGTTTTACTGGTCGGCAAAAAGTATTCACCGGTCAATTTCAGAAAAGAAATGCACCTGAAAATCATTGCACTGAAAAGGAACCACCGGATTGTTTATTCTTCGGCTCAGACCACTGAAAATGACGATAAACTTGATCTTGACTTCAGGGAAAATGATATTCTGGTATTGGTTGGCGAGATTCGCGATATCAGACGGTTCCTTCACGAGTAATGAAACTAAATTGATTATCCGTTTTTTAACAACTTGCTTTTTGGGGCAGTCAATTTTTGTCATTCGTTGTCATTTTCAGTACATGACAACTTAACGACAATCAAATGACCATCAAATGACTTTTAATAACCTTGATAAACTTCAGAACATCCAGAGAAACTAATATACCTCCACGTTCGAGATAACCGGACAAGCTTTTGAACCACTGATAACCAATCGTACTTTTCGAGCATCGACCGGATCGATGCGAAGTATGCGTTTGTAGCCAATGGTTGTTCCTTTTGCTACTTCCAGCCAGTTGCCATCTTTTTCAATTTCTACTGAAAAACTTTTGATACGCTGTCCCAGTTTAATGTATTCCTGAATCAGCACATAACTTATCAACTTGCTTTCGCCCAGATCAATTTCCAAGTTTCCGGTTTGCTCCTGATCGTTGGTTGCCCAATAAGTTTCCTTGTTTCCGTCGGTCACCATCGCTGCTTCATAAACCGGTGAATTTCCGCGAACAGTTGAGGCATTTGCCGGTTTGTTCAACGCAATGTTGGTGGCGAAACGTTCGTCGATCAGTTTTTTCCAGCCAAGCAGCGAAGCCACATCAATTTCATTTACAAGTCCACGGCGATCCGGAGGAATATTCAGTATAAGGTTGGAGCCGCGACCTACCGAACTCAGGTAAATATCGAAAAGTTGTTCCGGAGTTTTAACCAGCGAATCTTCCTTTTCATGGTAAAACCATCCCGGACGAATTGAAACATCCACTTCAGCCGGAATCCAGGCTGTGCCGGTTTCTTCACCTGTATTCAATAATTTCTCAATGCCACCTTTCCCTGCATACAAGGTATCAGGGGTGATGGTGTTCCAGTTGGTTTCATTCACATATCCGCGCTCGTTGCCACACCAGCGAATATCGGGGCCGGCATCGCTGAAGAAAATCACATTTGGTTCCATTCCGCGAATCAGGTTCAATGTAGTTGGCCAGTCGTAATAAGTTCGGCCGTCAATTTTTCGCTTTTCGTTTGCACCGCCATAGTAGCCATCGCCACCGTTGGCGCCATCGAACCACATCTCGAAAACCGGAGAATGTGCAGTAAAAAGTTCTTTAAGTTGGTTCCGGTAATATTCCACGTACGATGGCGAGCCGTAATCAGCGCGGTTCCGGTCCCACGGCGAAAGATAAACACCGAATTTAAGCCCATCGGCGCGACTGGCTTTTTCCACTTCGTCAACCACATTGCCTTTTCCATCTTTGTATGGGCTGTTTTTTACCGAGTGTTCGGTATATTCACTGGGCCACAAACAAAATCCGTCGTGGTGCTTGCAGGTTAAAACCAGTCCGGTCAGTCCTGCATCTTTAAAGGTTTTGGTCCATTGCGTCACGTCCATCGCGGTTGGCTTAAAAACCGAAGGGCTTTCATCGCCAAATCCCCATTCTTTATCAGTAAAAGTATTGGTGGTAAAATGCACAAATGCGTATTGCTCCATTTCGTGCCAGGCAAGCTGACGTTCGGTTGGCACTGGCAAAACCGGTTCAGGTGGTGTAACTGCTTTCTGGCAGGCAGTTAAAAGGAAATAAATACTCAGGAAGATCAGGCTAAGATTTTTCATCGCTGGTTGGTTTAGGTATTATTTGAAAATAAAGGAACAAAAAAAATCTTCAACGAATTAACATTGAAGATTCTTTTTGTATCGCATGTTCAGATTTTATTCTGAATGAATAGGTCTTAATTGGTGCTATCGGTAGCAGCAGGTGCCGGAGCGGTAGCAGGCGCCGGAGCAGGAAAACTTGGAAGTTGATTTGGGTCAACTGCGTTTTCTATCTGATCTTTAATCACTGACTGGTTACCAACTTTAGCATCTCTTGGAATGAAGGCTACGCCAACGATTGACAAAAACAACAATGCACCGGCTAAACCCCAGGTTGCTTTTTCAAGAAAATCGGTTGTTTTGCGAACGCCCATAATCTGGTTTGAAGCCTGAAAATTACTTGCCAACCCGCCTCCTTTTGAGTTCTGGACCAATACAATTAAAATTAGTAAAATGCAGGTAATGAATAATAAAACTGTGATCAGTGTGTACATGTTGGATGAATTAATTGTTCATTAAATTTTTGATTTTTTCAATCTGGTCGGCAAAGTAAGTACTTTTTTCCGGATATTTCAAACTTAATTTTTCAAATATCTGTATCGCCTTTTTGTAATAACCTTGCTGTGCGTAAATGTTTGCCAGTGTTTCTGTTACAAATTCTTCGCTACCATCGTCATTCGCCGATTTTCCTTCAGTTGGCGAACCTGATTCCTTGCCTGCGATCTGTGGCATTTTGGGTTGTGCCTGCAAAAACTTGTCGATCAAACTAAATCCTTTTGCCGGTTTTTTGGGTGGTTCCTGAATTGTTTCTTCCGGAGTTTCTTCTGGCTTTTCGTTCGTATCAAGCTTGTATTCACCGGGAAATATCAGGTTGAAAACCGGATCATTTTCTTCTGATGGTTGGTTGTTGGTATCCGGTTCCGTTTTATTCAGGAAAAGATACAATTTCCGGCGATCCTGAATGCGAATGGCCCCGCTGATTAGCTCCTGTTCAAAAGAATTATCGTTCAGGTTTTTCAGGTTTTTCAAATAAAGCATCCAGCCGGCTTCAAATGCAGGATACCGTTCCGTGAGTTCTTTCAGGAGCGGAAGTGATTCCCGGTTCAGCAGCCCGGGAGTCTCCATGTATTTGTGTAATTGGTCGGCTGTCATTTGTTTACCAGTTGGCTATCGACGCATTGAAAATATCCTCGGTCAGTTTTTTGATGATTTCAGGAACAAGGCTGTCTTCTATTGCACTGAGCGATTGGTTACTGTCGAAATCTTCGTAAGCCGTAAACGACTTGTCCCAGTCCTGTTCGTGGTCTTTGTTGTTTACAAATTTAACCTTAATGGTAATGGTCAGCCGGTTTTGTGCAGCCAGGTCACCTTCACCGATATTCATCGGTTTCACATCGTAATCAGTTACTTGTCCTGAAAACTCAAGATCGCCGCTCTCTGAAATCTGGTTGAGCGAGGTTTGTTTGATCAGTTTTTCCTGCAAACCGTCGGTAAACTGCTGGCTAAGGTTGGGGTTTACCAGTCGTGCCCGGTTGGGAAAATAGTAAACCGAAAATGTTTTCACATTTGGTGCAATGGAGGCGCCGGTAAACGAATAGCTAACTTTACAGGCTGTAAATATTGCTGTTGAGAAAACCGCTGTAAGTAATATGAGTGTGTAAATTCGTATTTTCATAATTATTGAATGTCGTATTCCTTTATTTTCCGGTAAAGGGTCCGTTCTGAAATACCAAGTTCGCTGGCAGCATGCTTCCGTTTTCCTTTGTGCTTTTCAAGCGCTTTTCGAATCATTTCAACCTCTTTGTCTTCGAGCGATAACGATTCTTCAACGAATTCTTCGGTATCAAAGATATTATTATTCTCCACCGGTTTACTATTAACCCTGGCTGGAGCCTGCTGATCGGGCACGTAATTTCCGCTTTCAGTTTGATATAGTTTGCGGATTAGTTGGGCATTGTCGTCGCGGATGTCGGCAACTGTGGCTTCATTCTCCAAAATATCATGAACAAGCTTCTTCAGGTCGTTCATGTCTTTCTTCATATCGAACAGGATCTGATACAAAATTTCACGCTCCGATGTGAAGGTTTTTTCATCCAGTCCGCGGTACAAAGCAGGAAGTTTACTTCCGGCCTGAAGCGGAATGTAATGCTGAAGCGTTTTTGCATCGATGATTCGTTCCTTTTCGATGATCGAAATCTGTTCGGTTATATTTTTTAACTGGCGCACATTTCCGGGCCAGTCATAACCAATCAAAACCCCGACGGCTTCATTGTCGAGCCTGATCGTTGGCATCCGGTATTTTTCGGCAAAATCGGAGGCAAATTTCCTGAACAACAAATGAATATCTTCCTTGCGGTCGCGCAAAGGCAAAACCTTGAGGGGAACCGTATTGAGGCGATAATACAAATCTTCGCGGAATTTTCCCTTTTCGATGGCATCAGCAACATTGACATTGGTAGCAGCCACTACCCTAACATTTGTTTTGAGTGTTTTTGAAGAACCAACTTTCATGAATTCACCGGCTTCCAAAACACGCAGTAACCGCACCTGCGTCGAAAGCGGCAGTTCACCGATTTCGTCAAGGAAAATGGTTCCGCCGTCGGCTTCTTCGAAATAACCTTTGCGATCGGCCATTGCGCCCGTAAACGAACCCTTTTCATGACCAAATAGCTCTGAATCAATTGTTCCTTCGGGTATTGCGCCGCAGTTTACAGCAATATACTTTCCGTGTTTGCGTGTCGAAAACTGATGAATAATTTGCGGAAAAGATTCTTTCCCGGTACCACTTTCACCGGTAATCAGCACCGACAAATCTGTTGGAGCCACCTGAACAGCAATTTCAATTACCCGCTGAAGACCGGGCGAGCTGCCTATAATTCCAAAACGTTGTTTAATTTCCTGAATATCCATTATAAGGCCAAATGTTTAACTTTGCAAAATTACTATTTTAACCCTTAAGTACTGATTAAATTATGAATTTTATAGGAATCATTCCGGCCCGGTTTCAGTCAACCCGATTTCCGGGGAAACCACTCGCCATTCTTGATGGAAAACCAATCGTACAATGGGTATATGAGAATGCCCGGAAAGCGCTTGATGAAGTTTACGTAGCTACCGATGATCAGCGGATTTTCAGGGCCGTAGAAGCTTTTGGCGGGAAAGCCGTATTTACGTCGGCCCATCATCAAAGTGGTACCGACCGGTGCGCCGAAGCAGCCGCAGAACTCGCTAAAAAGCGGAAGGTGGATGTAGTGGTGAACATTCAGGGTGACGAGCCTTTTATTCGTCCGGAGCAGATTGAAAGCCTTAAAACTTGTTTTAATTCTGCTGAAACTGAAATTGCCACTTTGATAAAACCAATTTCGAACATTGCCGAAATTACCAACATCAACCGTCCAAAAGTGGTAATAAATAAAAGTCAGGAAGCAATGTATTTCAGCCGCTCGCCCATCCCTTTTGTTCGAGGTTCCAATCCCGAAGATTGGCTCGCCCGACAAACATTTTACAGCCACGTTGGAATGTATGCCTACCGGTTTGATGTTTTACTCGAACTTACAAAACTGCCGGTTGGCTTGCTCGAAAGTGCCGAATCGCTCGAACAATTGCGCTGGCTCGAAAACGGATACCGCATTAAAACTGCACAAACCCATTTTGAAAACATCGGGATTGATACTCCTGAAGATTTGGAGGAAGCGGTAAAATTCCTGAAACGATAATAAATTCAAAGTTGGGATTTCATTCCTGAAGTCCCAACTTTGAATTGTTGCTGGCAACTAATTTCTGATATGGGCTGTTAAATAATTGATTTTAAATATTGAAATTGCCGACATCAAAACCATTCCCTGTTCAGCCGGAAGGTCGAATTCCCAAAGGACTGAACTGAATGCTTCAATTTTGTTTATGTCCATTTCTGTACCTGAGACAAAAGCATACAACATCAGTGTGTAAAACTGTTCAATCGGATGAATGGTTTGTCTGTCGGGGAACAATGTTTCCAGCTTAAATGGGTATCCCGGTATTTTTTTATTATTTTTTTCCGTGATTACCTGCTCGGTTGCCCACAATATTTGTATCAACGGATAATGGGGATAATTCCGGGCATATTCTTTAATCTTTTTGGGATATTTGGATGAATTTTCCATCTGAAGCAACAGCAATTCAAGAAAATAGACTCCGGGAACTCCAATAACTTCCTTTTGAAATAATTTTAGCTCTTCATCTCCCAACTCGGGATTTTCGTTAATCAGTTGGTATATTGCTAGAAACCGGTTTTTCAATTCGTCGGAAATCGTTTGAGCTCCCGACCTAATGCCGAGTAATTGATCAGGAATTTCATCTTCATCCACTTCAATATTAAGTTCCTCAAGAAATTCATCGTAGAATTTATTGTGCTGATCAACATCCACAAGATCATCCACTATTGAATCGATGAGATTGATAAAACGTTCCCCTTCCTCATCATCCATGTCGTTCATTTTTGGAGACATGCCAAGAAACAATTCCCTTTTTTCTTCAAAAGCCATTTCAGAAAACTCATTCACATCATCGTCGTCATCATCAAACTCATCTTCGTCATCATCAAACTCATCGTAATCGTCAAATTCCTCGTCATCGTCGTCATCATCAAATTCGTCGAAGCCCTCAATGTAATCATAATTCCCGGGGCCCGCATTTTTCTCAAGCTGGGCAATTATTCTTCGGGCCTTTGCATCATCGTCAAAAGGCCCCTGCATGTAAACTGGTCTTCCTTCATTGCCACACTCGATTTCGATTAACTCAATGTCTTCAGTGTCTTCTTCAAGCATATATTTAGTGACCGATTCAAAATCTTTGTGTGGCTTAAATCCAAACTCTTCAGCAAACTCAACACCGGCATACACAATATTATGGGCCAAAGCATAGTCAACTTCGGTCATTTCCATTTCTCCGTTGACCTTTTCCTTAAATTCTTCGTATTTGTGAACAGGTACATTGAATAAATACATGGAATCTTTCACACCGAGGCAGAGCAAATCAACCAGATAACTGCAAACAGTGATGTTGCCATTGGTATGGTTTCGGGCAACCGTTACTGTTGTCAATTTTGTTTCTTCCCAGTCTGATCTGACCAAACACTCATATATTGGCAGTGTCCTTACTTTTTTGCGGATGTAATTTTCGGGGCTAAGCATCTGTATTACTTTCCCTTTGTTGCTTTTAGCCATGAAATCGATTTGTTATTTATTGAACGGCAAAGTTAAAAAATATCAGGTTTTCCGTGAATACAAACGCCGAAGGTAAAAGGAATAATTATTGGTAATAAAAATCAGCAAAAAAAACTTCTCTAATATTAGCTATATGTACTAATATTCAGTATATTAGCACACAGTAATTTAATAGAAAATCCGGATAAATGAATTTGGTATTGTTCCATTTTCCGGACTTTTCGATGCTGACAATTGGGTGATTTTAAAAATATGGAAGGAATTGTTTGGATATGCCAGCATAAACGGAAATCTTAAAAATTCCAGAAAATGATTAAGAATCAAATAAATGGAGCCCCTGTATTGGACAGACAACTGTCCGATTACATACATTTTAACAAAACGATCTGTTATGAATTTACAATAATAGTTCCTGTTTATAACGAAGAAGGCAACATCTTCGCTCTTGACGAAAAGCTTTCCGGATTCATATCACAATCGCCATTAACAACTTGTGTTCTTTTTGTAAATGATTGTTCGACGGACCTAAGTCTCGAAAAAATCGTTCAGGTTTGTACCCGCAAAAAAAACTTTTATTATCTCAGCCTGCCAAAAAACGTGGGTTTGAGCGGTGCACTGAAAGCTGGAATTGACAATTCCTATTCAACTTACGTGGGATATATGGATGCCGATCTTCAAACTTATCCCGAAGATTTTAGTTTACTTTTTCCTTTTATAGAAGAATTTGAAATGGTAATGGGAATTAGAACCAACCGCGATGATTCGTTCGTAAAAAAAGTATCTTCCAGAATTGCCAACAATTTTCGTCGGTTTATGACCAAAGATGGCATAGTTGATACCGGATGTCCATTAAAAATTATCAAAATAGAATCGGCCAAACGCATTCCGCTTTTTAATGGAATGCACCGTTTTTTACCGGCACTCATACAGTTGCAAAATGGCAAAGTGAAACAAATTCCGGTCAGACACTTTCCGCGGATGGCCGGAGTTTCGAAATTTAACCTGCGAAACCGACTGGTTTCACCATTCCTCGACTGCTTTGCCTATCGATGGATGAAAAGCAGATATATCAACTACAAGATTACCGAAACAAATATTTATTAAAATGATTTTCGTTCTAGGATTTATTTCTCAGGTACTTTTCTTTACCCGTACGCTTCTTCAATGGATTCTGTCGGAGCGGGCGAGGAAAGTGATTTCACCCACCATATACTGGGTCTTGAGCATTATCGCCTCCTACCTTTTCTTTATTTACGGATGGTTGCGTAACGACTTTGCCATAATTTTAGGCCAGGTGATTTCTTACTACATCTATATCTGGAATTTAGATAAAAATGGTGTTTGGGATAAATTACATTTTGCAATTAAATCGATTTTCATTCTCACACCATTTTTTGCGGTTGGATTTGTACTGAAAGACAGCAATTATTTTATCAGCAAATTTCTTACAAACACCGATATCCCTATATGGCTATTGATTTTAGGCACTATGGGACAGCTCATATTTACCTTTCGGTTTGTGTATCAATGGATTTATTCGATGAAAAAAGATGAATCATTGCTGCCATTGGGTTTTTGGGCTATCAGTCTTATTGGCTCAGGAATAATTGTCATTTACGGGCTAATCCGTTTTGATCCAATTCTGATTTTGGGACAATCAGTCGGATTTATAGCCTATTCTCGCAATATTATACTTTACAGACAAGAGTTAAAACCGGTAAAAATCAATGAGCAGCTTTAATAAAATATACTATATAAGGTATATCCTTTATGCGCTGGCAGTTTTGCCGATCTTTATTTACCGCGACTTTACTCCTGATAATGAACTTCGGTACCTGAGCATTGCCGATGAAGCATTGCGTAATGGTTCGATTTTTACTTTCACCAACCATGGAATCGTTTATGCCGACAAACCACCTCTTTATCTATGGATAGTGATGTTGGGCAAATTGCTCTTTGGCTATCACAACATGCTCTTCCTTGGAATTTTCTCGTTTTTGCCCGCATTGGTCGTAATCTATATTATGGACCAATGGGTGAAAAATTTGCTTTCAGAAAGAGAACGACTTGCAGGGCAACTGATGCTGCTGACAAGCGGCTTTTTTATCGGTTCAGCCATCGTACTTCGAATGGATATGCTGATGTGCATGTTCATTGTTTTAGCGCTATATACATTTTTCAGGATGCATAGCGGTGTAAGTAAACCGCCGGATACGTTCCTGTTTCCATTGTTCGTATTTATGGCAATATTCACAAAAGGACCCATAGGATTAATAGTGCCGCTGGTATCAACAATCGTTTTTTTGCTCATGAAAAGAAACTTTAGAACTATCAGGAGATATTGGGGATGGAAAACACTGCTTGTTCTGCTGATCCTTTCCGCAGCATGGTTTACAGGGGTTTATTTCGAAGCGGGGAGCCAATATCTGAAGAATCTGCTATTTAATCAAACAGTGAACCGTGCAGTAAATTCGATTCACCATAATGAACCCTTTTATTTTTACCTTCTGTCGATATGGTATTCAATCGCGCCGTGGTCACTGCTATTCATAGGAATTCTTATAGCCGGACTAAAAAAAAGGCTGGTTTTCACAGACCTTGAGCTTTTTTTTCTGGTGGTCGCTTTATCAACATTTGTGACGTTATCGCTTTTTAGCTCCAAACTTGCAGTTTATATACTTCCTGCCATTCCGTTTTTCGCCTACATAGCCATATTGTGGATTTCAAGGCTCGGTTCCCCAAAATGGCTGTTACCACTGATTGGGATTCCGGCATTCATTCTTTGTCTGGCACTTCCTGGCGCAATTATAGCCCGAAAATTTATTTCCATCGGTGAAATTAGCCTTTCTCCTATCCTTCTTTCCGCCATATTGATTCTTTCCGCAACTGGTATTTTTGCTTTGAGATATCTGTTCAATCACAAACCAATACATGGAATAATAACCACCAGTGCAGGAATGTTGCTCGCCGTTTTTGCTTTTTCATTTTCGATACCAAAGTACAATGCAATTATCGGACTTGGCGAATTGTGCAGTCATGCAAAAAAAACTGCCACCGAAAAAGCAATTGACAATTTCTATTACTGCCAAATGAGGAAAGGCGATAATCTGGATGTATATCTGGGTGTAAAACTTGAAAAGCTCAGGAAGAAAGAATTGTTCGATTTAACGCGTATAAAAAAACCAGCGATTTTATTTCTGTGGGACAAGGCGCTTGAGCGGAACGACTCGCTGAAAACATTTATAAAAGGTAAAAACATACATCAGTCCGGAAATTACTATTGTGTTGAAATAGAATAACAGAACGTATTAAAAAAAGGTACTATGAAGATTTTAATAACAGGCGCTGCAGGCTTTATCGGATTTCATACAACCAAGCATTTTGCAGAAAAAGAAGACTATGTTGTTGGACTTGACAACATCAACAATTATTACGATGTTGAACTGAAGTATGCCCGTCTGGAAGAAATTGGAATCAGCAAAATGTTGATACAAAACCATCGGTACGTGCAAAGTTTAGAATACGCAAACTACAGGTTTATAAAGGCCGATCTTCAGGATAAAAAATTTATTGATGAACTTTTTGAAAAAGAGCAATTTGATGTAGTTTGCAATCTGGCTGCCCAGGCAGGCGTGCGGTATTCGATTGATAATCCTTACGCATACATCAACTCCAACGTTACCGGGTTTTTGAACATCCTTGAAGCATGCCGCTTTCATCCGGTCAAACATTTGGTGTATGCGAGTTCGAGTAGCGTTTATGGACTGAACAAAGAAATCCCAAACTGCGAAACAGATAAAGTTGACACACCTGTCAGTTTATATGCAGCGACCAAAAAGTCGAACGAGTTGATGGCCCATGCATACAGCAAGTTGTATCAGATCCCAACGACCGGAGTTCGGTTCTTTACCGTTTATGGTCCATCGGGGCGACCTGATATGGCTCCTTATCTGTTCCTTGACTCCATCATGAAACATACTCCGGTAAACACATATAACCATGGAAACCTCTTCCGTGATTTTACTTACATCGATGATGTTATAGCGGGTTTGTCGGCAATTATCTATCATCCGCCCGTAAGCGATATCCCTTATAAAATCTACAATGTTGGTCGCGGAAAACCAATACAACTCCTCGATTTTATTACAGCTCTCGAAAACATTACAGGCAAAGATGCCATAATAAATATGCTTGATATGCAAAGCGGAGATGTTTATCAAACCTATGCCGATACCAACGCTCTTGAGAGGGATTTGAATTATAAACCCAATACCTCAATTCATGACGGATTGATCAGGTTTTACAATTGGTATCTCAGCTATTCCAAACATTTTGAGGAAAGACTGATTTTTCACTAGACAAGAAACGACGACCAATTTCTGCAAGTAAGAATCATTCGAAAATATTATTCAGCAAACCTCCGCCTGATTCTTTTCGGCTGTTGGGGCCGAATGAACTAAGTTGCGCAACCAGTTTGCGGATAGGCATCGATTGTAACCAAACTTTTCCGGTTCCGCGAAGGGTTGCGAGGAATAAACCTTCGCCGCCAAAAACCATGGAACGT
>JAIBEZ010000067.1 GCA_019459485.1 Prolixibacteraceae bacterium | reverse complement strand
ATAACGGGATTACTTGGTTGATAAATTGCGCCATACGATGAGCAGATTGCTACCAGTTGCGCAAAATTGGCCACATTTTTAGCGTGGCCTGTTTCTGAAGTTTTTGCCATAAATAAGTGATTTTTAATGAATAAAAGTGTTAGTTGAACTTTATATATGCAAGTTCCGACATTGCGAGTAATAAATTATTACTTAACACAGATTATTTATTAATAAAATTATTAACAATGGCGAATGAGATGGAGACTATTATGCTGAGAAGAAATTAAAACCCCCTTGTCCTTGCGGGCAAAGGGGTTGAATTAAATTTCCAATCGACTATTGATGTTGTTTGGAATTGCAAATCCCTCGTTAAGAGGTGCTGATTGCAAATCAGCACCAGCGACTGCAAATTTTCGGGCATATTCTAAGAAGCAAGGCAAGAGGGTTCAAATTATCAATTACTCCATGGACAGAAGCCTTAAATCCGTTATTAATTGTATTTCCGCCATCTTTGCCTACATTTCGACCAAACTGGCCTGATCGAGCAACCATTTATACTCATCACTTTTGTCGCCTTTCACGTCTTTAGAGAATAACCAATTTTATCCCGTATGCCATTCCATAACTTAAGTTTGTACAACATGACTGCGGCTTGCAACATTTGGCCGCTGTTATAGGTATATTTTGTGCTGCTAATTTTTCCTGAAAGACTTTTGTTATCGAAGTACAAATAATCAGTCGAGTTCTGAAGGTTGTTTTTCGTCCAGTTGTAAATACGAACTCCCCCAGTTGAGATAAGCGCTGTCCTTGGTTGAATCAAATAATTTGAAAGCGAACACAGAGGCGGCGCATTGGAACAGGTATTCATCTTCGCTGCCGATTTTTATTTTTTACACTGCAAATAGCCATTATTCAATCACGGCTGCCCAGCCGCCATTGCGAACCAGTTTCAATTGCAGGGTTTCGCTTTTTGTAGTTGTTCCGCTTATCTTTTTGTAATCCATAGCCTGAACACTTGCATTGACACCATCTTTGAAAGCTGTCATGCGATAAGTTTTTCCATCCTGAAGGAAGTCCAGTTTCAGCTCCAGGTCGCGGGCATTGCCGTTGGTAATGGCTCCGATGTACCATTTGTCACCTTTGCGCTTGGCCACTGCAAAATATTCACCGGCTTCAGCTGCCAGTACTTTGGTTTCGTCCCATGTAACCGGAACACTGG
The DNA here is from genome assembly GCA_019459485.1 of Prolixibacteraceae bacterium. GTDB lineage: Bacteria > Bacteroidota > Bacteroidia > Bacteroidales > Prolixibacteraceae > Aquipluma. Next base: position 73,956 of record JAIBEZ010000067.1, on the reverse strand, counting down.
TAATAAAATCGGTACATTCTTTTTCACGATAATAGTAAAACGGGTTGTCGGCCAGCATCTGTAATCCACTTTCAAACACTACAAACAAAGCCAGCTGATAGGCGCGTGTTCCAATACTTTGCGGATTGGTGCGGGTTGATTTGTAGTCCTGTGGATGTACCGAATTCATGGCTCCCGGTGTAAAATCCATCGGACCAACGGCATTGCGCATAAATGGCAACCACGCATTGTTGTTGGGTGTAGCCAGACCTCCGCCAATGTTTTGTTCCATGCCAACAACCCCTTCGTGCGAAAGAATATTGGGCAGTGCACGTTCCATTCCGGCAGGTTTAAATGCGCCATGAAAATCGACGAACAAATGATGTTTGGCAGCTTCGCGGGCAACCCGTTCGTGATAGTTCACCATCCACTGGTCGCTGCGGTCCATAAAGTCAATCTTGACTCCGGCAATGCCCCATTCGCTGAAGGTTTTAAACAGATCGAAGTTGTTTTCAACGGCTAGCCAGGTTAACCAAAGCACTATTTTTACATTTTTCGACTGTCCGTATTTAATCAGCTCAAACAAGTCGATCGCGGGATTTGGCGTAAACGGATCGGTAGTACTTTTGGCCCAGCCTTCGTCCATAATAATGTATGAAATGCCAAATTTTGAAGCAAAGTCGATGTAATATTTGTACGAATCGAGGTTGTAACCTGATTTGAAATCGACACCGTATAAACGGGCATCGTGCCACCATTCCCAACTTACCTGTCCGGGTTTAATCCAGTCTGTATTTCCCAGTTCGTTAGGGCGCGACAGTTTAAAAACCAGCTCGTTTTCAAAAATCTGGCGATCATCGTGACTAATCATGAACACACGCCACGGAAAGTTGCGGGATCCTTTGGTTTTGGCAATGTAGTTGGCTTCCTTCAGAATTTTCTGGCTACGGTCACCGTCAGGACCAAATTCAAGCGGACATTTAGGAAAAACAGCTTGCAATGCATTACCTTCCAATCCTTTCAGGAACATACACGGATAGTCGAACAAGTCGGCTTCGGACACTAAAATCTTGTAGCCTTTGTATGTATCGAGCAATACCGGCAACGTGCTTTTTTCCATCTCCCTGATTTCAGTAGTCGTTACCTTTTTGTACGGAATTTCGTAGGCCGTTTTGAATGATTTACTTGGCGACCAAACAGCCCCAAATTCAGCAGGAAGTTTCAGAGAGATTTCTTCGTCAAGCACTTCGATTTCGGGCGACTTCTTTTTGGTAATAAAACGGTAAGCCACGCCATCGTTATACGCACGGAATTCAACAGAATAATCGCCTTTGAAATTCAGCAACAATACGTTGCAGTTGTTTTTCACCTGCGCATTGCGCAAAGGGATTTCGCGCTGAATGGTTTCGTTGATGATGCTGAATTTCTTATTGGCCAACTTAGGGTTTTCACCCAGTGTTTCTCCTGAAAGTTTTAGTTGCAGCGAACTGTTTTCAAGCAAAATCTGATCATTGCTGCTAACAGTATAATAGATTTTATCTTTCATTTCAAGCTCAACTTTGATTTGTCCATCAGGAGAAAGAAGTTCGATTCCTTTGGCCGATGCAAAAGACGTTCCGGGTACAAAAAGGAAAAGTAAAATTGTAATGAGCTGGTAGTTAAACCGAAAACTCAGTAACGAATCTGATTGTCTCATGTTTTATACTATTTAGTTTGGTGTTTAAATGGTTAATTTTTATTCGCAGAGCGCATAAGCACACCACAAAACCGGCGCTTGTCCGTGCATATCGCCTAGTTTTCTTCCACGGTCGAGGTAAAATTGACGGCTGTTGCTGATATTCGTACCTTCACAAACGTCGTTCACGTCGCTATTTTCATCAATGTGAGAAACCAACGCCAGCCAGCCTTTGCGGGCTACAGGTGCATATTCGGCAGCATTGAGCCAACCCTTTTTTACTCCTGTAATCATGGCATAAGTAAACATTCCGGTGCACGAAGTTTCTTTCCAGGCCTGCGAATCATCGACTAACTGACGCCACATGCCCGAAGCCGATTGATAGGTTTTCAGAGTTGACATCATTAGCCTGTATGCCTGCATGATACGATCGTAATTGGGATTTTCGGTTGGAAGATACCGCAACAGGTTGGTCATTCCGGCAGCCATCCAGCCATTGCCGCGACCCCAGTAAAAAGGAGCGCTTTCGGCATGGTAAAACAGTCCGTTTTTGGTTTGAATTTTATCGAGATAAATCACCATTTCACGGGCTGCCCGATTGATGTATTCAGGATTTCCGGTGGCAAGATACGCCTGCGTCTGAACCTGCGTGATCATAAACATATCGTCAATCCAATAACGGGTTTGCCACGTTAAACCTCTCTCAATAAGCTGTTTTTGTTCATCAGATGCTTTGGCCGGAAGTGTCCATTGTTCGTCGGCATAATAGATTCCATAGTGCAGATAGCACTTGTTTTTGGTGTGCATGAAAAGTTCGAGCGGAATGGAACCAAAAACAGTGTGATCAACATGATCGGGTTTTGGTGTCAATTTCTTGTCCTTGCCCAACAGCGGGAGGAAACGATCCTCCAGTCGGGAAGCCAGCTTTTTGTTTTTGGTAATTTCAGCAAAACGAAGCGCTCCAAACCATGTACAAACCTCAGGATAAGTTATTTCGTTTGCCGGAGCAGCATAAATATCGCCAAAATTGCGGAACCCGAAACTGAGGTAACGGTTGGCTACGTTTTCCCCAACAATCCGGGGCGAAGCTTCTTTCGGGAAATGCTTCAAATCTGATTTTTGCGCGTTTGTTACCGTCCAACAGAGCAACAGACTACAAAGTATTCCAATGTATATTTTTGTTCTGTTCATCGCTATTTTTTCCTTTCTGTTCGTTTTCCGGATTCAAAGTTCAGGATCAATTGTTTATCCTGATAAGTAATCAACATCTGCTGATCAGTAAAACCAACCTTCGAATATTGATTGTCAAAACGCGGATATTTAGTAAGCTGCTGAATTTCTCCGGCAACTTTAAAATCACCTTCCCAACCAAACTTAATTTTACCTGCTGACGGCGAATCGTATTCAACTGTCAAACCGTCGCAAAGAACTGTATTTCCCGCTATTTTCTCAGCAAAAGATTGAAAGCTTTTCCATTGTGTCCGGTCGCCCATTTCGCACAACCAGATATTGTCGGGCGAATTCACTTCCAGTTCAGCCTTTTGACCCGTTTTATTGTATCGCCAAACAGTTTTATTCTGAGAATAAAGTGCCAGATAGGCCTCCCCTTTTCGGGCAAAAGTCCATGAATCTTTCTCAATCACTTCGTCGAACAAATAAGTTGGAAAATAGGCGTGAGAGATTGGCAGTTTAATGTTTTCAGGGGTATTGTAAATGCAAACCAGCATATTTTTATACTGGGCTGTACGTGGCATAGCGGCATTTCCAGCCCATTGGTTCGGGCAAATACCTTCCTCGCGCGATCCGGGATTGGTAGTGAAAACAACAGCATCGACCCCCAAAGTTGCCTGCCAGATGTGTTGCTGGTAACCTACACTTCCGGGGCGATAAGCCTGAACACTGCTTAGCATGTAGTTTGATGTACGGTAAGTTTCAATATTGGCTTCGCTCAACGCAAACCGGTCAAGATACGGAGTCACCACTTTGCCATGGGTTTCTTTCTGTTTTTTGTATTCTGCCTGAAAACGGTCGTAGTCGCGGTATGGCCAAGTATTGTACTTTTCTGAAATTTTTCGCGACATGTCAACCACATTGGGGTGAATAAACTCCTGCATTCCCCAGAAAAGATGGGTCGTTAGCTCGTCGTTGTGATTCAATCCGTAAAGACCAGCTTCTTCGGCGTTGATGCTCTGGCGCTGTTTACTCCGGACTGTTGCCGAATAATCGGTTGCAATTTTTTCGATCACTTCCGGACAGCGGTAACCGCTGGTTGCAAGCGAAACAGCACCTACTGCTACCGACGAATTGTAAACGCCAACGCCAAACATCAGCTTCATCAAATTCGAGCTTTCGTCTTCGTTCACCAACCGAATAATCGGGGCATACGTCCGGCCATGGGTTGAACCAAAAACACCCTGAAAATTATTCAGGCTCATGTCGTACATCAGCATATCAAGCAACAAACCGGCTCGATCGCGCATTGCCTGATCTTCAGCAAAATCGTACAGATTGGCCAAAGTCATCAGTTCCACATTGTAGTATGCATTCGAAAGCCATTCACTGAAACCAAAGCGGGTTCGATGTTCCAGCCATTTTTCGAGCAACACTTTCGCGTGCACGATGTGTTCCTGTCCGGTTTGGCCGTCTGCAAATTTTTCGGTTTTAAAAATTTGTCCGGATAATAATTCTACCGAATGATATAGTCCCTGATGGTTTTCGGTGTGGTAACAACGGTATTCGGTATCAGGCCGCGGATCGTCCCACCAGTATTTAAAGCCCAACAGGCATTGATTAATATCGTTAACAAGTTGGACCGGCAATACCTGCTTTTTCTGATTCAGATATAGTAGGCGAAGCATTCCGCCCAAAGTAAAATCGTTGCAGTCGCGATTGGAATAAACAAAGGTGATGGCTTCGCGAATTATTTTTTCATTGACCGAAATTCCCTTTTCGAGACAGGCAATTTGGCTGAATATTCCCTGCCGACCGCCAATGTTTGCCTGATGTGAAGCACAATAATCAAGGTAAAGCTGGCGGCGTTCGTTGTAAGGCGCCTGTGGAGTTAACCAATAGTCATCATTAACGGCTCCCTGTATAATTCCCGATTGGGATTGTGCTGCAATATTTATTTGGCCTGTCAGGTTCTGCTGAAAAAGAAGGAGTACAGACAGAAGCAATATTATATTTTTCATGTTTTTTGTTTGAAAATGAGCATTAAAAAAACCCATGGAAAGAAGATAAGCTTTCCATAGGTTTTAAGTTTATTCGGATGAAACGAAATCATTCATTGCTGAATTTTCTACCATCCGGTATTTTGTGGGTAAGGTTCGCCAGTTGTTACCCTTTCAATCTGACGTTTTGGAACTGGACGAAGCATGTGCTTTTCGCGAATGTTGATGGCAGCAGGACCCTCGTCGTATTTTTTCACTCTTTCAACCAGTGTTCCGGTACGGGCCAAATCAGCCCAGCGGCAATGTTCAGCCAGCAATTCCCGGGTACGCTCTTCCAGAATAAAGTCAAGCGTAACATCCGAAGACTGAATGTCCAATGCTCCTGAAGTTGAGCTTGTTTTATTACGGGCACGTTCGCGCAGTACATTTATATTTTTTGCGGCGTTGGCATTGTCTCCATTTTTAAAAGCGGCCTCAGCAGCTAAAAGATACGTTTCGCCTAAACGAAATACAATGAATGAACGATCGGTGTTATCGTTGGGAACAGCTTTTGTCCGGTCCAGAAATTTGGTAATGGTTGGGAAAATATTTCTGCCATTGTAAGCTTCTGGGGTAAAAATGATGTATTGATTTTTACCGGTCCTGCTCTGGGTTTTAGCCTTGATTTGTGCAGCACTCAACTTATACCCAGGATAATAAAGAGCAGTATCGCCAATTGTGGTAAGCTTCCAGTCGAAAGTTTGCGATGTACCATCAATTGCATAGGTAACCTTTCCTCCATTTTGAAGTTTTGTAGCATACCAAACTGTCTGGAAAGTTCCGTTGTAACGGGTATCAATATCCCTGTTGGTAAATGCATTATAAGTATATGCATTTGGGTTGTTCCATGAATAAGAACGACCATCTTTCAGGTTGCGTTCGCCCAAGTAAGCATCATATCCATTCACATAATAATGGTTTAGAGTTGACCGGCCACCGTACACATTGTTTTCGTCCCAATCCATTCGGGCAACAAATAACGCTTCCGTGTTTTTAATGGTTGGCGCATCATTGGCTTCATCAAACACATCAGCAAAATTAGGCATTAACGATATACCCAAAGCTGGGGCATCAGCAATAAGACTTGCTGCAGTATCATACGCTTTTTGGTAAAACTCTTTTGCTTTGCCCGGATTGTAATACTTATTGTGCGAATTGTTTGGATAATTGGCAGTACTCTTATCGTAAGCCCAACCCAACGTTAAATAAACGCGAGCCAACAAATGGCGGGCAGCGACAACCGAAGCCCTGCCTGATTCGAGACTGTTCATCCTTGGTGACGGAGAACTGAGAGTAATCGCATCAAGCAAATCGGCAATAATCACATCGTAAGCTTTCAACATATCTTCGCGAGTTGCCGAAGTTACCGGCATGGTATTGTATGTTGTAGTTACTGTAACATCTCCAAACTGCTGTACCAGATTAAAATAGAAAAATGCACGCATAAATTTAGCTTCGCCCAAATACTGGTTGCGTTGAGTTTCTGTTAAAGCAGATGTTGTAACATCAACAGTTGCGGCGTTCTCGATCAGATAATTCAGCGTATTGATGTTATAATAGGCATCTTCCCACAATTTCCGAGGATATTCATTGTCCGTATTGTAGTTTTCAAGATGATACTGAGCCATGTTAGAAGTGCGGTTACCTCCACCAATATTGCTTTTAAGTTCATCCGTTCCGGGGTTCATCATACCATGAATGCCTTCTTCGTAGCCATACATGGTTTTCATGGTTGCATATACCGAATTTAACCCCATTTTGAAACCATTAGGAGTCTTCATAAAATCCTGAGTGACATCCGAGTGGTATTCTTCTACCAGTGCATCGTTGCAAGAGTAAAACAGTCCCAGCATTATAGCTAGAACAAATATGATGTTCTTTTTCATTTTCTTTTTCATTTTAATAAAATTAGAATGTGACGTTTAGACCAAAAATAAAGGATCTAACTGGTGGAGTAACAAGACCAACAGTACTCGTTGTTTCAGGATCAATACCTCCATCTTTTTTATACTGAGAATCAAACCATGTATATAGATTCGATGCAGTAGCGTGTAGCCTTACCGATTCAATTTTACATAGAGTAACCACTAATTTTGGTAATGTATATCCAAGTGTAATATTTCTTACTTTTAAATAAGAGGCGTCATATCTTGCCAACAAGCCTTTGTTGGAAACTGTCCCTGAAGTGGGTTTTGGCCACCGTGCAGCTTTATTTTCAGGTGTCCAGTAGTCAATGTTCAAGTTATTATAACCACCCTGCATGGTATTCATCCAACTGTTGTGCATATCAGAAGTTATGATTCCACCATAACGGAATGAAATCAGCGCTGAAAAATCAAACCCTTTATATGCTAGGCGGTTATTGATACCTCCCTCAAAATCGGGAGCTCTTTTTCCTGAAAATATCCTGTCGTCGTCGTTGATGCGTTGAACCGCTTTAGGGGTAACACCGTCCGCTTCGTAATCAATAAAGTGGTTTTTTACTTTAACGGTTCCTATAACAGAAGTTGCTCCTGTTGTCGCATATCCAAAAGTCTGGGCTAAAGCCAGGTCTTCCGGAGTATCTTGCCAAAGTCCGTCTTCTTCGAGGGAAAAAATTACATTTCGATCCTGACCTAAGTAAAAATTGTTACTGGCATCCAACAGAACGCCCGGTCCGAGGTCTACAATTTTATTTTTGTTCAGGAAAATATTAAAATCGGTTGACCATGACAGTTTATCGTTGCCTGCACCAATATTTATAGTTGTAACATTCAATTCAACTCCTTGATTTTGAGTAGATCCAAGATTAGTTAAATACGAACTTGAATAACCGGAAGTAGGAGGAAGAGAAACAGGAAGAAGCAAATCCGTAGTATTTTGTTCATAAACTTCAATTGTTCCTGAAATTCTGTTCGAAAGTAGGCCAAAGTCGAGACCAATATTTGTGGTAGTTGTGTTTTCCCAACCAAGCGACTTATCAGGAACTGATCCTGGATAAACTCCCATTACACCAGTAGAACCTAGCATGTATTTATTATCTGAAAGACGAGCAATTGTTTGATAGGCACTAATAGCAGTACTACCCACGTTTCCCCAACTTGCACGCAGACTCAATGCAGAAATTACTTCAGTGTTTTTCATGAAAGATTCACTCATGATATTCCATTTAAGAGCAATTGAAGGAAAAGCATGCCATTGGTTGCCTTCTGCCAGACGTGAAGACCCGTCGTAGCGAGCAGTTGCGGTCAAAAAATATTTTTCTTTGTAATTATAGTTTAATCGCCCCATGTATGATAGGATGCTCCATTTTTCATATCTACCCGAACCTTTTATGGCACCCAGTGCTTTTCCCGGATTGTAATACTGAACATTGTCATCAAAATAATTGTACGAGTCTATGTTATTCATGTCGTAGGTCATTTCCTGGTAACTGAACAATCCGGTTGCACCAAAATTGTGTACTTTATTCAGGCTGTAATCCCATGATACAATGTTTTCAAGCGTATAATCCTTTGAAAAACCATTTTCAGAGAATGCCCAGTTTTCAGCTCCCATTCTTTTGGTCGTATTCGTTCCCTGGAATTTTCCGATTGAGTTTTGTTTCAGTTGCAATCCTCCGTTGAACCGGTAGTTGAATCCCAACGGAAGACTCAGTTCAAGATAACCGGTTGTAAACGTTGAAATTGCCCTGCGGTCATCAACAACGGCGCCGTCCTGTTCATCGAGTAGTGGATTCCAAACCTGTTGACCGCTTCCTGGGAGAAAGGTTCTTAAGGTTCCATCTTCTTTGTAAGGAGTCGTAAACGGAGAGGCCCTTAATGCCTGGTCCATTGGGTTTACATCCTGACCTACTGTATTTGAGAAAGTATTAAGAGAAGATAATCCAACTTTTAAGTAGTTGTTAATTTCACTATCCAAAGAAAATTTTGCGGTCATTCTTTCGAACCCATGTCCTCGATAATTATTTTCTCCTTTGTAATAGCCAACCGAGGCATTGTAAATGGTCCTTTCCCCACCACCATTTATAGATACCTGATGATTGGTAGTTCTACCGTTTTCGAATATCAGGCTCTGCCAGTCTGTATTATTTCCGGCATTATAACCTTCCATTTCATCCTGATCTCTGAAAACGACACCTATTACCATTAAAGCCGGATCATTAATGCCGGTATATTTGGATGGATCGGCATTATAAGTAGCCCACTGTTTTAGTTTCATATACTCCTCACTATTCATGATATCAAAATGATCTATTGCAGTAGTGATACCAGTATATCCGCTGTAACTTACATTCAGCTTGCCTTTGGTTCCGCGTTTAGTCGTAATCAGAATAACGCCGTTTGCACCCCTTGATCCGTAGATTGCCGTAGCTGAGGCGTCTTTCAGCACACTAACACTTTGAATGTCGTTGGTACTGATATCATTTAAACTTCCGGAGAAGGGAATTCCATCAACAACTATAAGCGCATCGTTACCTGCACTGAGCGACCTTTCTCCGCGTATGCGAATCTGGGGAACGGCACCCGGATGGTTATTTCCACCTGACATTTGCACATCAACACCGGCAGCAAGTCCCTGTAAGGCAGAAGCCAGGTTGGCAACTGGTGCACGGCTAATCATCTCGCTGTTAACGTTTACCATTGCACCTGTTATGTCCGATTTCTTTTGGGTTCCGTAACCAACCACAATTACTTCTTCAACACCAAATGATTCTTCGGTTAGTGTCACATTAATTGTTGTTTTACCTCCAACCGCAATTTCCTGCCCTTTCATCCCAACAAACGAAAACTGAATCACGGCATTTTCAGGAACATTGGAAAGCGAATAATTTCCATTCCCATCAGAAATGGTTCCGTTGGTTGTACCTTTTATCACAACCGAAACGCCAGGCAACGAAGCACCTGAAGAATCGGTTACTTTGCCGGAAATCGATTTTTGCTGCTGCAAATTCATTTCACTTTTTGCTGCACCTTTTGAGCTGATTACGATGTCTTTGTCCAAAACATGAAAAGTTAATCCGGTACCGATAAGTACTTTGTTTAGGATTACTTCAATGGATTCGTTCTGATACTGGATTGAAACCCTGGCGTCAGCTGGAATTTGTTCGTTTTTGTAGAAAAAATCGAACTCCGACTGTTCCTGAAGAACTTTAAATACCTGTTGCAAAGTTGCATTTTCAACCCTGATGTTCAGCTTTGTTTTTTGGGAATAAACCGAAGCCGAAACGTGCAGTAGTGAAACGAAAAAGAGCAATACAATTATTCGCATGGTCATCCAAATTTTACGGACCTTTTCCCGGTCAAGGGAAATGCCCCCGATTAATTTTTTTTTCATAAATTTGTTTTGCTTTAAGATGAAGTTTTAATTTATTAAGACTCAACATTGGAACGGGGGATGGTGGTACATTCTCCGTTTTTTGTTTTTTCATTCTTCTTGTGTTTACCTCCTTTTTTAAGTTTTATTGGATTTTGGTTATTGTAAATTCAATATTGGATATTTTTTCTTTCAGTTTTCTTCTCTTTTTCTATTCCGTCCCAAAGAACTCTATACTTTCAATCTACTTCATTTCGCGGACGGTAAAAAACTTTGTTGTTCTCCTTCTGCAAATATTTCGCAACGCTGTTGCTTTGGAATCCTGCATTAAATCCTGAACACTGCGACTGAACACTTTTTCTTTTTTCCTTTTCCTGAGCCTGTGCCTTTTTACTATTTCTTCAAAATCCTGATTTTATCTGTCTTGATTTCGTACCTGATTGGAACCGTTAAATTCAGTAATTCAAGGAAATGTCTGGCATCCTTGTTCCTTTTGATCACCCCTGAAAAGCGCATTCCATTTAAATAATTTTCATCTGCGGTAATCTCAACATCGTACCAACGTTCCACCACTTTAAATACCTCCAGCAAATCTTCGTTCTGGAACTCATAGCGTCCATCTTTCCATGAGCTGAAAGTTTCAGGATTAACCTTGCTGATAACCAATTGTCTTTCCGATTTGTTAAAAAGACTTTGCTCTCCCGGTTTAAGCAGTGTGGTCTGGCTGCCGGTGTGTAATTGGATTTGTCCGGTTTCGAGCGTTGTTTCAATTTCGTTTGAATTATCGTAAGCACGAACATTGAAAGAAGTTCCGAGTACTTCAATCTGTTGACCGTTTACTTCAACCCTGAAAGGTCGTTTTTTGTCTTTGGCAACCTCAAAAAAGGCTTCTCCATTTAATTTTACCACCCGTTCGTTGGGTTCAAAAACGGAAGGTGTCGTCAGCTTGGTTTCCGAATTGATCCAGATGCGGGTTCCGTCGGACAGGAAAACCTGGTTGACCTGGCCTTTGGGAACAAATATTTCCTGCATGGATACTTCTGCAATTTGTTTGCTGTCAAATGAAATAAACCGGCTTCCCCAACCCAGGCCAAAAGTAACCAGCAGAATTGCGGCGATTTTGAGAATTTGTTTTAAACTGATTGTTGCCTGTTTCGGTTCGATGCGTTTTTTTAGCAATCCCAGTTCAGAACTTACTTCGTATTTTTTTAGGTTCGAATGAAAGCTAAAAGTATCCCAGATATCTTTTTCAGCAAACAACTGTTTTTTGTTTTCAGGTGATTGCTGCATCCATTGCTGCAGTTGCTGGTTTTCTTCTTCCGAAGTTTTTCCCTGAATGTATTTTTGTATGATGGTTTCGATTTCGGACATGTTTTTTTTGCTTTTACTACTCTATGATCGGAAGAGGCGAAAAAACCCTACCCCGTGGAAGAAGATTTTTTTGTGAAGATGTGAAAATGTGAAGATGTGAAAATTTGAAAGTGAGAAGGGGTGATCAGTCGCAGTGGTCAGGATTCAGTAATGATTTGGAAGTGGAACCCGGGAGCCGCGATTTCTAATCGCGGTTTTTAAACTAAAAACGGAGATTAAAAATCTCCGCACCCAAAACTAATTCTTAAACAGATGCCCCGATAAAAACAGCAGCAATGGTAAATAATCTTTCATTTCAGTCCGGATGGTGCCCAGCGCTTTGGTGATTTGTTTTTCGACGGCTTTCACGGAAATGTCCAGTTCTTCGGCAATTTCCTTGTTCTTTTTGTTCTCGAATCGGCTCAATGTAAAAATCTGTCGGCAGCGATCGGGTAAATTACCCAACACTTCGTTCAACTTATTTTCCAGTTCCTGCTCCAACAGGCTGGTTTTTTCTTCCATGTAAAATCGGAGTTCTTCTTCCTGAAGTTTTAGTTTGGCCGATTCGAGGTATTTATTCCTGACCTTCATTTTTTCCAGATGCTGAAGACAATTATTCCGAACCATTGTAAACAGCAGAGCGTTGAACGAGCGTTTGATGGTGAGATTTTTATCATCCCACAATTTAACGAACACATCCTGAACAATATCCCGGGCTGCTTCATCGTCAACAAATTTGGCGGCATAATAAAACAAAGGTTTGGAATACTGCCTGAAGAGATCATCAAACAATTCAGGATTCCTTGTAGTGGTAAACAGTCCTTTGTTTCCGATTTGAACCATTTGTGGATGGGGGGTTTCTATAAGTCGGCTAAAGTAGAAAATAAGAAAATGGTTTCAAAGTGCCTATTTTTTGAGGAATTTACTTTTGGACGTAACCGGGTTTAAAATCCTGATCCTTAGTGTCAGTATGGTTTAAATTGCTGAAAAATAAATGGTTGAATCCTTGACTGACATTTGAATTTGTGGTAAATTTAATCACCTCTTTCCCAGAGAATTCTTTCTCATATTTAATCGTATTCATCCTAAATTTTTAAAGCTATGAAACGAAATTATTTACATTTAACCCTGATTTTTTTAATGCTCTGCTTCTGCGGATTCTATTCGGCTGCACAAACCAGTACTGAAACTTACAACGTGTATTACGGCCATTTGCATAATCACACCTCGGTTTCGGATGGAACGGGCACACCCACTCAAGCTTATGACTATGCTAAAAACACCGCCGGCCTCGACTTTTTCAGTCTTTCCGATCATTCAGAAATGATGGATAATACGGAATGGGCAGCTATAAAAAATGCTGCCAATACTTACAATCTGGATGGCATCTTTACCACATTTTATGGTTTTGAATGGTCCTCGGTTTTTCAAGGCCATGCAACAGTAATAAATACAGATGATTACTGCTCTTACTTGTCGTCCGCTACCGACAATTTCCAGGAGTTGCTTACCTGGGTTAATGTCCGCGCCGGAATTGCTTTTTTCAACCATCCGGGATGGGCTTGGTGGTCTTATCAGGAATTCAACCATTTCACCAATACGCCTTCAGCAAAATTCGTGGGGATGGAGTTGTGGAATGATGCGGATGGATTCGGCACGTATTACTACAACGACGGATTCTATAGTAATGACGGAGGAAAGAGCTATTTCGACGAAGCTTTGTCGCGCGGCTGGAAAATCGGCGCAGCAGGCAGCGACGATAATCACGCTTCGACCTGGGGAACAAGAACAGACTGGCGTTTGGGCGTATTAGCCGAAAACCTGACCCGTAAAGATATTTTGAATGCCCTTATTGCACGCAGGTTTTTTTCCACACTCGATAGAAACCTTTCTCTTTCGTTAAAAGTTAATGGGGCTGAAATGGGCTCAACGATTACGGGAGGCACCCTGAATATAGAGATTTCTGCTAAAGATGAAGATGCAAACGAATCCTTTACAAAAGTGGTGCTCATGAAAAACGGTGCTGTTGCTGAGACCATTTATCTTAATCCGTGGGCTAATAATATTACCATTACCCGATCGCTGACCGGCGTTGACAAAGATTATTTTTACGTGAAAGTAACCCAGGCCGACGGAGACGAAGCCATTTCATCACCGGTATTTATTGAAGGAACTGCCAACCAGACTCCGGTGGTTTCAATCACAAGTCCGCTCAATGGTTTACAATTTAATGTGGGTGACCCGATTAATATTGTTGCTGCAGCTTCCGATCCCGATGGAACTATATCAAAAGTTGAGTTCTTGCTTAACGGAAATTCTCTTGGAGAAGACTTGACTGCACCTTATGGATACACCTGGACGCCAGCCGTTGCCGGTCCATATTCTTTGACAGCAAAAGCATTTGACAACCTGGGCGCTTTTAAATTATCTGAACCGGTTGCGGTTATGGTTAATGAAATTATTCCACCAGTCAACAGTACTGCCCGGGTACGCATATCTTCAGGAAGCGATGATGCCGAGCAATATACCAAGGGAACTATGGTATTAACCGACGCGGTCCTGAATATTGTATATGAATCGAAAACTTCAGGTAATCAGATTATCGGGTTGCGATTTAACAGTTTGACAATTCCACAGGGAGCAACCATTGCAAAAGCATATATTGAATTTGTGGCTGACAAAGCTTCCACCACTACAAGTTCGCTTACTGTAAAAGGTGAAGCGACTGATAACGCATCCACTTTTAGCATCAAATCAAAGAACATTTCTTCGCGACCAAAAACTTTGGCCAGTGTAAGCTGGCTACCAGCGGCGTGGTTGGCTGAAAATGTTTATCAAACCAATGATTTAACAACAATCGTTCAGGAAATTGTTAACCGTACAGGATGGAAATCCGGGCAAAGTATGGCATTTATTATTACCGGAACCGGAACGCGTACTGCTGAATCTTATGAGGGATCACCATCAGAAAAAGCACCGCTCCTGCATGTTGAATACACCTCAACTATTAATTCTAATTCAACCAAAAGCGGAATAATTCAGGAAACAGCTGCCATGCAAACTGGTTCAGATGAAATCTCAGAAGAAGGAATTCTGGTATATCCAAATCCGGTTTACGATGTTTTAACTGTCAGCTTTGATGGAAAAACAGAAGTGGAAAGAATTCTGATTTATTCAATTAACGGCAGCCTGGTTAAAGAAATAAAGTTTAACAAAGCTATGACTGAAGCACAGGTTGATTGCAGTAATTTTGTTCCCGGAACTTACCTGCTAAAACTCAGCAGCAGTAAAGGCAGTTATTCAATGCAGTTTATAAAACAGTAGTTTTCTGATTTATGAAACATCAAAAATTTTAGTTCTATCATCCGATAAATTGATTTGGGGCTGGCTTAAAACCGGCCCCTTGTTTTAGGTGCGCCTTGCATAGCGAATAACCTGACGGTGCAAGTCCGTTATGGGGGACTGTAGTTTCCTTAAACTTCGTGAATCGGTGTGTTTATTCGTATATTAGTGAACTTTAAATTCAGGAAAAATAAGCCATGAGAAAACTTGCAAGTATCCAGAAAATAAAAGCATTGGAACCCATTGAAAATGCTGATGCGATTGAAAAAGCCACCGTATTGGGTTGGCAGTTGGTGGTAAAAAAAGGTGATTTCAGTGTTGGTGATTTGGTCGTGTATTGCGAGGTTGATTGTTTGATGCCTGACAAACCTGTGTTTGAGTTTCTAAAACCCAGGGGAATGCGCGTGCGAACCATTCGTCTTCGCGGACAAGTTTCACAGGGCATCTGTTTCCCGTTGTCGATATTACCTTCCGATTTCGAAATCGCAGAGGATGCAGATTGTACCGAAGTATTGGGCATTGAGAAATATGAACCGCCAATGCCGGCCTGCTTAGCCGGAATTGCGAAAGGCAAATTTCCTTCATTTATTCCCAAAACCGATGAAACAAGGGTTCAGGTTTTACAGCATGTTCTGGACAAATACAAAGGCACAAAATGTTATGTGACCGAAAAAGTGGATGGAAGTTCAGGAACTTACTTTATTAACAAGGGAGAATTTGGCGTTTGCAGTCGCAACCTTGAACTGTTGGAAGATGAGGAAAATAGCTTTTGGAAAGTTGCGCGTGAGATGGATATTGAAAACAAGTTGCGGGCCTTAAATGGCAATTTCGCTATTCAAGGCGAATTGGTTGGCGAAGGAATTCAAAGTAACAAACTGAAATTAAGAGGGCAGACCATGCTGTTTTTCAATGCCTTTGATATCGACCGGTTTGAATATCTTCGTTTTGAGCAGTTTTTCAATTTAATGAATCAGCTTGAATTATCAACTGTTCCGATTGTTTCAAGAGATTATGAGCTTGAAAACGATATCAACGCCATCGTCAGAATGGCCACAATTAAAAGTAAAATTTGTCCTGATGTTTGGGCTGAGGGTATTGTGATCCGTCCGTTAAATGAAATCAGTTATTCCGTGTTATCGAACGAAACGTTTGATGCAGGGCGCTTAAGTTTCAAAGCCATCAATCCTGAATTTTTACTGAAATACGGGGAATAATCCCGGATTATCTCTCAAAAAATATCTTAAAATTCAAATACTTGAGTCCACTCCGAAAAGTCAAAAAATAAAACAAACCACATAGGCACATAGAGCACAATAGAAAAAACTATGTGCTCTATGTGCCTATGTGGTTCAATTAATGCTCACGACCACCGTTTTCACATTCATAAATTCGCGGATACCAACTGCCGACAATTCGCGGCCATAGCCACTTCCTTTGATGCCGCCAAACGGAAGGCGCGGATCAGATTTTACAAAGTCGTTTACAAAGACACAACCGGCTTCCAATCCTTTTTCAGCAAGCATTTTAGCTTTCGCGATATCAGCAGTAAAAATACCTGCCCCCAATCCAAAAACAGTATCGTTGGCAATCCGGATGGCTTCTTCTTCAGTTTTAAAACGATAAAGCACAGCCACCGGGCCAAACAATTCTTCGTGATAGGCAGGCATTTCGGGAACCACATTTTCCAAAACCGTTGGCGTATAAAATGCAGCTTTGCCTTCAGGAATAAATCCGCCAAGTAAAACGGTTGCGCCCATTTCGCGGCTTTTCGCCACTTGCTGGTGCAGTTCGTCGCGCAAATCAATGCGGGCCAATGGGCCAATGGTAGTTTGTGGTTCGAGCGGATCACCATAATTAGCCGCTGCCATCAGGCGCACAAATTCAGCTTTGAATTGATCGTAAATCTGATCGGCTACAATAAACCGCTTGGCGCCAATGCAGCTTTGTCCGGCATTCAGCAAGCGACTGGTCACACACAAGCGGGAAGCGGTTTCAATGTTTGCATCTTCCAGAATCAGGTACGGATCGCTTCCACCCAGTTCGAGTACCGATTTTTTCAGCATCGAACCAGCTACCGAAGCAACTGATTTTCCGGCCGGAGTGCTGCCTGTAAGTGTAACTGCTTTTATAAAAGGATTTTCAATCACTGCTTTAACTTCTTTCGAGCCTATTAAAAGAGTTCGGAAAACATTCTCCGGAAATCCGGCATCTATAACCAATTGCTCGATGGCCAGCGCGCAACCCGAAACATTCGACGCATGTTTCAGAACGCCTGTATTGCCTGCCATCAATGCCGGAGCCAAAAACCTGAAAACCTGCCAGAACGGGAAGTTCCAGGGCATTACGGCCAGCACAGTTCCGATGGGCTGATAGGTAATATACGATTCGGATGCTTCTGTCTTTATGCGTTCGTTTTTCAGGAACGATTCGGCATTTTCGGCATAAAACGCACAAACCAGGGCACATTTTTCGATCTCGCCAATGGCTTCGCGCAGTACTTTCCCCATTTCAGAAGTCATGACAGAAGCAAGTTCCGCCTTCTTTTCAAGCAATTTGGCCTGAAGGTTTTTCATGCAAACCGACCTTTCTTCAAAGCTTGTCAGTTTCCATTGTTGAAAAGCACGGTCAACATGGACGATGATTTGTTCAACTTCTGCCGAAGTGTATTCCGGATAATTCCTGATTGTTTCGCCTGAAAATGGATTGATGGATTGCATGTGAAAAAGGTTTTTACCAAAAGTAGCAATTTGAGGAAAGATAAAAAATTTCTCTCTCCTTTACAACCCTACTGACATACTGTTGTCACATGCCCGTGTTTCCTTTGTTCCTGAAAATTTAAATAAACACATTGGCAATGATGCAGCAAGGTTTATCGTCCTCCGGAACTTCCCGTGAAGTATATAAAGTGTGCGATTTTGAAAACCCTGAAAACTGTATCACCAAAATTAAAATTGAGATAAAATTATTCAGGAGATAAAAAAACGATACACAACTGATTCCTTACTGCGGGCTCTATTCCAGTTTTTTGAAGAGCACTGAAATGCCCCGAAAAACGATGCGCATCGTTTAAAAAAAGATAAGCAACAGATTTAAAACGATAAGCACAGTTTTATAAAACGATGCTTATCGTTTTTAAAAAAGACCGCATCGTTTTTGGAAACTATAAATACACAACCCGATTTCCAAAGTTTTTGCTTTTACAAATTAACCTGCATCATTCAAAAGTGAAAAAGGCCAACATTGTACCGGCAAAATTCGCGGTTTTTTATAAGTTTGTGCATTCACGAATCACTTCAGCTAATTTTGATCCGGATAAAAAAATCATATCAGTTTTTGTTGATCCAGCTGCTATTCTGTTTGCCGGTTTTTGCACAGACCGGAACAGGAAATATTGCAGAACTTCCTGATTCAATGAGGCTTTCTGTTCGGCTTAAAGCTCATCTGCTCATTCTTCCTGAAGAGCTCGGGCCAGACCAGCTAGACTCGCTAATTCATGAAAATATTCCGCTGGCATTTCTTTTTTCAGGAAGTTCGACCGATCAATTGGACCGTCTGATGGCAACAATTCCGGCTAAGAATCTACCGGTCATGATTATTTCTGAAGAAGAAAGTCTGAATCAAAGCAAATTGCCTTCAGGAATATTTCTTCTGAATGGCCGGAATATGGATGAATTCAGGATTTCAGAAAATTACGAATCGCAACTGAAACAACTCACCTGCAACGAATTGCTCTGGATAATTGCTGACGCTGATTCCTTTCCCTCGGTTGACTATTTTGTCAGCTTTTGGGAACGTACCGGGAAACTGCCCAATTTTATTCAAGTCGATTCCCAAAATATCCGGAAAGCTGCCGGCATTGTTTCCGCCCTGAACAATCAGCCAAAAATATTCGGGGTAATCAGGAATGGCAACGAATTGCTTGCCGACGTTTCGTGGAAAGATTTTCCCCACCGCAGAACAAACGGGTACTTTAGTTTCCCCACCAGCTTTGGAAGCAGCCCGGCATTGGCGCCTTACAAAGCTGGCTATCAGTTTTCTCCTGACATTGTACTTCCAAGTCCTGAAAATCTGAGGAACCTGAAGGTATTCAATGTGGTTTCGCTCGATCCCGATTTTGGGTTGACGGATCATTATGTTTTTTCAAATAAAGTGCAAAACCTGCAACGGAAAAATGATACCGAAATAATCAATTACACCATTGATTTCAAGGATGATGAAACCTGGAAAAACTGTGCATATTTCTCCGGAAATGCTTATGCCGACTGCGGTTTGATGAGCCGCTCGGCACTAAAACCCAATTTCAGTATTACTGCCTGGATTAAATCAACCGAACTTGGACAAAACAATTGCATCATAGGCAAGGGAAAAGATTTTGTGCTGAAAATTCATGACGGACTCCTGACTTTTACCGCGCAGGGAATCAAAGATTACCATTCAGAAAAAACACAAATACCAGTCAATCAGTGGACTTTTATCGGGCTGGTGCATTCGGTCGCCGACAATCAGATTAGTTTTTACATGAACGGCGAACGAACGGAAACGATCAGTTTGTTAACGCCTTATGTGCAATCGGACTATACAATGTTGATCGGCAGCAACCTGTGGGAGGAATTTTTCACCGGATACATTCACGAAATTAAAATATGGGACAGGGAATTGAATGAAGAACAGGTACGAAATGAATTTTTGTCTTCAAAAGAGGACCAAAGTCCTGTTTCAGCTGGATATATCACAGGGATAATATTTTTATTTGGAGTTTTAGGATTCATTTTATTCATACAAATACGCCGAAAAAGAACATCTGAAGCCGTGGTAAAACATATTCCGGTTGCTCTTCCAAATCAAAAATTATCCATTCACGATGCTCCTGAAAAAATCAATTGTTTCGGTGGCTTAAAAGTATTCAACAGCGAAGGGAAAGACATCAGCTTAAAATTTTCTCCCAAAATAAAACAACTGTTCGTGCTCATTTTGCTGCACAGTGGCTCACTTGAAAAAGGCATCAGCTCTAAAAAACTGTCAGATTATTTATGGCCTGGAATGAGTGTGCCCAAAGCAAAAAATATTCGTGGCACAAATATTCAGAACCTCAAAGCCTTGCTGGCTTCGTGTTCCCAAATGAAACTGGTTTTTCAGGATAAACTCTGGAAGTTTGAATTTGCCGATGGCTATTTTATTGACCTGTTTTATGTTGAAGCAAAACTGAATGAATCCCTGACTTCTGATACTGAAAATATTAAAAATGAATTGCCTGAATTGCTGCTCATTTTGAAAAAAGGAACGCTGTTCCCAAACATGAGCGAATCGTGGGTCGATCCGTATGTCGACCGCATGAGTGACCGGATCATTGAGTTTGGGCTCAAAATATTCCGTTTACTTCCTGAAGAAAAATTCGAATCCATACTCCTTGACATGGCCGAAGTTATCAGCATCAACGATCCGCTGAACGAACCAGCATTGCGCAAAAAAATCAGCATTCTGATCCGTCAGGGAAAGTTGAGCCTGGCACATTCGGTTTTTGATAATTTCGTGAAATTGTATTTTGAACTTTATAAGGAAAAGTATCCCAACGATTTCAGGTCGTTGGTTGACAATGGAAATACTTCCCTCGACGAATAGGTTTTCATTCCGGAGACTTCTCCTATTTTGATCCGGAAGTTGCGCTTTATATGCTTTTGTGGTAAAAAACATACTAAAACCTGCTTGCATTACCCCAATTATTACCCCTCATTTTACACATCAGATGCTTTTTTTGCAGTAAATTCATCGATTCAAATCAGAACTTACTAAATCATTATTGAATATGACTGAAAAAATCAACAATCGCCGCGATTTCCTTAAGAAGTCGCTGTTTGCTGCTGCTGGGATAACCATTATTCCGCGGCATGTTTTGGGCGGAAACGGTTTTCTTGCCCCAAGTGATCAGTTAACCAAAGCCATTATTGGTGTTGGTGGAATGGGACAGGGTCACATTGTTTACGAAGGCACGCGCCTGCTTGCCATCTGTGACGTGGATAAAAATCACCTTAACAGCACCCTTCAAAAAGTGGGATCAGAGGTGAAAGGATATTCCGATTTCCGTGATGTGCTGCTTCGCCCCGACATCGACATTGTGCACATTGCAACCCCGCCTCACTGGCACGGGATTATGTCGGTAATGGCGGCTCAGGCCGGTAAAGATGTTTGGTGCGAAAAACCCATGACCCGCACCATCGGTGAAGGCAAACGTGTGGTGGAGGCCATCAATGCCACCGGAAAAATGTTCCGGCTAAATACCTGGTTCAGGTTTAAAGACAATTTCTACGGATTGGGTACGCCCGTTAAACCGCTCAAAAAAGTAGTTGAAAGCGGCGTTTTGGGTTGGCCTTTAAAAGTAACGATCAGCGGCGTAACCGGTTTCGACTGGAAATTCTACTGGGTTGGAAAACCAAACCTGACACCGGAACTTATTCCTTCCGATTTGGATTACAACATGTGGCTCGGGCCAGCTCCCGAAAAACCATACAATGCACACCGCGTTCACCAGACTTTCCGCGGATACTGGGATTACGACGGCGGTGGTTTGGGCGATATGGGTCAGCATTACATCGATCCGGTTCAGTATTTTCTGGGGAAAGACAATACAAGTCCGGTGAAGGTTGAAGTGGACGCACCGCAACAGGATTACGATGCGATCGGAACCTGGCGGAAAATAACCTACACTTACGCCGATGGTTGCCAGATTATTCTAGACGGCGAAAACAAGGACCAGAGCGCTGCATACATCGAAGGTCCAAAAGGAAAGATTTTCAAAGGTTTTAAATCAGATATTCCAAACCTGAACGCGCTGATTGATACGCTTCCTGATCCGGAACCACAAGTTGGCCTGTTCAGCGAATCGGTGAAAACCCGCAAGAAATTTGCGCTGAACGAAATGAACGGACACCGCTCTGCTACCATTGTAAACATGGGCGTTATCGCATTGCGCCTGGGCCGCACCCTCGAATTCGATCCGGTTTCACAAACCTTCATCAACGACGACGAAGCCAACAGGCTCATCGATCAGCCGATGCGGGGAGAATGGAGGATCTGAGAGTTCAAAGTTTCAGGTTCAAAGTTTCAAGTTTTCTTCGATGATGAATTTCTGATTAGAAAGGAGAAGTCATCATTCTGAAAATTTTGGTGTTTAGCTCTGAAGGAGCTGAATCTGAATAACCCGGGGTGTAGTGAGGAACGAACGAAACCCCGGGACAAAAAGAAAACGGAAAAGCCGTCCGCGGGAAAATATTCTTCAGAGAAAAAGTATTCATACGGACGGAATAGCAAACATGATTTATAAAGAGAATTTAAAACTAACAATATGAAGAATATTACAAAGAATATATTGACAGTGTTGCTGGCCTTTTTCCTGATGGCTCCTGCTTTTGCGCAGGATAACCGGCGGTTGGAAACAAAAGTTGCCGATGTGCTGGCACAGTTTCCGGCACAAAATGGCGATCACACCAGCAAGCTGATGCTTCAGATGATTGAAACCGGGGCGCCCGGAATCGGAAAATTCTGCGACATGGTTGTTCCTCCCGGAACCGGTAATGACACGCAAGCCCGCATGGCTTTGGAAAGTCTGGCCCAATATGCCGGAGCTCCAAACCGCGAAAAAGATCGTAAGCTGGTCGAATCGGCTTTACTCTCAGCACTCGAAAAAGCATCGGACAAGGAAGTGAAAGCTTTTTTTATCCGCAGATTGCAATATTGCGGAGGTTCTGAAACGGTTGCACGTATGGAAAAATACCTGAATTCGGCTAATTTGTACGATCCGGCACTTTCGACGCTAAAAAGCATCGGAACAGTCGAAGCCGGTGCAGTAATTCTCAAAAACATTCAGGATAAGAAGGAGTTACAGCTACAAACAATGGTAAAAACATTGGGACAGCTAAAATACCAGCCAGCCGAAAATTACCTGATTGAACTGAGCAATACCGCCAATGGTGGATTGCTTCAACAAACGCTTGCCGCCTTGGCCAATATTGGCGGTAAAGAATCCTATAAAACTTTCACAACTGCTGCAAAAACGGCCAAATTTCAACCCGACCAGACTGAAACTATGATCGCTTATCTTCAGTATGCCAAACGTTTGGCCGAACAGGGAGAAACTAAACTGAGCAATAAGTTGTGTTCTTCGGTAATGAAAAACTGCAAGCAAGACAATCAACTGATTTACCGGTCATCGGCGCTTGCAGTTCCGGGTTTTGGGAACAACGAACTTTTCCTGAAAGAAATCCGCCATCAAAATAAAGCATACCGGAATGCAGTTTTAAACAATGCAGCCACCGGCCTAAAAAGTGAAAACATCGGTTCATGGATTGCGGTGATTAAAACAGTCCCTGCCGAAACGCAGGCTGAAATACTTCATTTTCTAGCCAATCGTACAGAGAGCGAAGTGTTTCAAAATGCCATTCTGCCAGGCCTGTCTTCCGGAGAAGAAATGGTAAGGCTCGAAGCCATCCGAGCATTGACCGTAAACCAAAAAACCAAAGCTGTTCCTGTATTGATAGAACAACTGAAAACAGCCAACAGTGACAACGAACAGGCTGAAATTGAACTGGCATTGCTCAATACCTGCTCAGTTAAAGAAGGTGGTTTGTTAATCGCTCAGCTCGGTGAAATGAACGATGCCGGAAAGAAAGTATTGATAAAAGTTTTGGGCGACAGAAGGGCTACCGATGGCTTTGCTCAAATTATTAACCATTGCAATTCAGGAAATGCCTCCTTAAGAACAACTGCATTTGAGGCCCTCGAAAAAGTTTCGAAAGCCGAAAATGCTCCCGAATTAATTGCTTTGCTCCGGAATACCGAAGATAAAGAGTCTGTTAAAAACATACAGAATGCACTGATCGCCATTTATTCAGGAACCACACAACCCGATGCAAATTTGGTGCTAAAGGAGATTGAAACTGTCGGTATGAGCGATAAACTCATTCCCGTACTGTCATCGCTGAACGATCCGAAAGCCTTGAAAAAAGTTGTTGGCTTGTTGAAAACTGGCACTCAGGCTGAGCAGGAAGCTGCATTTGTGTCGCTTTCGAATTGGAATGACGCATCGGCTGCGACTCATTTGTTTGCTGCATTTACCAATCCTGAAATGAAATCGTTCCGCATGAATGCGCTGAGATCTTACATCAGGATAACGCTCGATTCTAATTTGGCCGACGATCAGAAATTGTTGATGATCCGCAAACTGATGCCGGAATGTTTAACTTCCGGAGAAAAAACGCAGGTGATTCAGGCTGCACGAAATGTAAAAACTTTCCTTTCGCTCGTTTTTGTTTCTGAATATCTTGATGATCAACAATTGGGAGCTACTGCGGCTGCGGTGGTGAAATTTCTGGCATTGCCTTCTTCAGGAAAGAAAAATGGCCTTACCGGTGATTTTGTGACAGAGGTTTTGACCAAAGTAATGGGAAAAATGACCGGTCCTGATAGTCAGTACGATGTGATTGATGTGCGCGAATACCTCGGAAAAATGCCGAATGAGAAAGGCTATGTGAGCATTTTCAATGGAAAAGATCTGACCGGCTGGCATGGATTGGTGAAAAACCCGATTGCCCGCGCCAAAATGAAACCGGAGGAACTGGCCAAAGCCCAGCTTGAGGCAAATACCAAAATGCTGACAAACTGGTTGGTAAAGGATGGCGCCATTTATTTCAGTGGTGAAGGAGACAACCTTTGCACAAAGAAAATGTACGGCGATTTCGAGATGATCGTTGACTGGAAAATCAGTAAACACGGCGATAGTGGCATTTATCTTCGTGGAACTCCACAGGTTCAGATTTGGGATACTTCGCGCGTTGATGTAGGCGCTCAGGTAGGTTCGGGCGGTTTGTACAACAACCAGAAGAACCCAAGTAAACCGCTGGTTCTGGCCGACAATGCCATTGGCGACTGGAATACTTTCCGCATAAAAATGGTGGGCGAACGTGTAACCGTTTTCCTGAACGGCGTTTTGGTGGTTGACAATGTGATTCTGGAAAACTACTGGGATCGTTCATTGCCGATTTTCAAAACTGAAGCCATCGAATTGCAGGCTCACGGAACCGATCTGGCTTTCCGCAATGTTTTTGTGAAAGAACTGAATACCGACGAAGTTCAACTGAGCGCTGAAGAAGAATCGGCTGGATTTAAAATGTTGTTCAACGGGAAAAACCTCGACAACTGGATTGGCAACAAAGTAGATTATGCCGCTGAAGATGGTTTGCTGGTTGTAAGTCCGAGAGAAGGCGCACACGGAAACCTGTTTACCGAAAAAGAATATTCCGATTTCATTTTCAGGTTCGAATTTCAGTTGACTCCCGGAGCCAACAATGGACTTGGAATTCATGCTCCGCTAACTGGCGATGCTGCTTATGCAGGCAAAGAGCTACAAATCCTGGACAACACTGCCGACATATACAAAGATCTGGAAGACTACCAGTATCACGGTTCTGTTTACGGGATAATTGCTGCAAAAAGAGGTTTCCTGAAACCGGTTGGCGAATGGAATGTTCAGGAAGTTTATGTGAAAGGCGACGACATAAAAATTACGCTGAACGGCACTGTAATTCTGGAAGGAAACATGAAAGAAGCCAGCAAAAACGGAACTGCTGATCACAAAGATCATCCGGGCTTGTTGCGCAACAAGGGATACATCGGATTTCTCGGGCATGGTTCCGAACTGAAATTCAGAAATATAAGAATTAAGGAACTTTAAAAGTGGTCAGTTTGCAGTCTCAGTTTGCAAAAGGAGACGGGAGTCGGAAGACCGCAGAATGGGAAATATTGACACTGAGCATCGCTCCCTGAGTAGCGAAGCGTATCGAAGGGAGCTCGCAATACAGAGAACACCCAAACTAAGTAAATCAAATAACCACCACCTCCTGTTTGCAAAAGCAGGAGGTTTTTTATTTGCGAAAAAACTGCAATCCCGATTATTGTGTATTTTAGCTGCAAATTCATAAAACCTTGAGATTATGCTTGAAAAAGGATTTTTAAGAAATCAGGAAAATGAAAATAGCAACAAGCATCAGAAACTTGCTTCAATTGTTAGTAAAACCTTGCTTTATTTGGGCGCAATTGTACTGATTTCGGCTTTTGCCTATCTGTTTTTCAATTTGGAAAAGTCGGACATGATGATCGGAATGGTTATGCCATTTCTGGTTGCAGGTCTGGGGCTCATCTTTGTGAGTTTTCTGATTAAACGTGCTTACAGTAAACTCGGTCACTGATTTAGAAAAGTAACTTTGTTAGTTCAATCCACCTTTTTATGAAACGAAACGTATTATTCTTTCTGGTTGTATCTTTTATCGGGCTGTCCGGTTTTTCTCAACCGCTCACTACTCCTGAAATCGACAAACTGGTTGAACGAACCATGAAAACCTTCCAGGTTCCGGGAATAGCGGTTGCTGTAATCAAAGATGGGAAAGTGGTTCATTCCAAAGGCTATGGGGTGAGTTCGCTCCAAACCGGAAAAAAAACAGATGAAAACACCCTGTTCGGAATTGCATCGAACAGCAAAGCATTTACTGCCGCTACACTCGCACAACTGGTTGATGCCAAAAAGATAAAATGGGACGACAAAGTGATTCAGTACATTCCCGAATTTAGATTGTACAATTCGTACGTCACCGAAGATTTTGCCATTCGCGATTTGCTTACCCACCGCAGTGGAATGGGGCTTGGCGCCGGTGATCTGATGATTTGGCCCGACTCGGCTGATTTTGAGATCAGTGATATCATTTACAACTTGCGGTTTCTGAAACAAACATCTCCGTTCCGTACCAAATACGACTACGACAATTTGCTGTATATGGTGGCGGGCGAGGTGGTGACCCGCGTTTCAGGAAAAACATGGGAAGAGGTGGTGGAAGATCAGATTTTTGTGCCACTTCAAATGAATCGTTCAGCGGCTTCCTATGCCCGCCTGAAGGATAAAACCAATGTTATTGACGGGCATTCAGTGGTTGACAAAAAACTTCAGGTTATTCCGCGGCACGACCTGAAAACCGGGCAGTGTTCGGCTGGTGGAATTTATTCGAGCATACACGATATGAGCAAATGGATGATTTGCCAGCTCGAAAATGGCAAATACGGCGCTGATCCCGGAAAACAATTATTCAGTGCATCAACTCAGAGAGAAATGTGGAGTCCGCAAATCAATATGCCCGTCAGAACTGACAAGTACAACAGCCATTTCAATGCGTATGGTTTAGGTTGGAGATTAACCGATGTGAAAGGAACCAAAGAGGTTTCGCATACCGGTGGAATGTCGGGAATGGTCACGCAGGTTACGCTTTTGCCTGAGATGAAACTCGGAATTGTTGTGCTGACCAATCAGGAATCGGGAGCTGCTTTTCTTTCGGTAACCAATGCCATTAAAGATAGTTACCTGGGGTTTAAGCCTGAAGACTGGGTACTTCGGTACGATACACTGGGTGCGAAATCGGAAAAACAAGACGAAGAACTGACCAGACAAATTCAGGAAGAAATAAACAATACTTTATTGAAGTCCGGAAAATTACCCGAAAATCGTTTGTTTATTGGTGAATATGCCGATAATTGGCTGGGCAGGGTAATTGTCTCGGAAAGAAATGGCAAACTTTGGTTTCAATCGGTACGGTCGCCACAATTGAAAGGCGAAATGAACTTCTATAAAGGCAATACATTTGCTGTAAAATGGCTCAGCCGGAGCATGAAAGCCGATGCCTTTGTGCTGTTTAACCTTGATCAGGAAGGAAAACCTTTGGGATTCCGGATGAAAGCGATTTCTCCTTTGACCGATTTCAGCTACGATTTTCACGATCTGGATTTTAAAAGAATTACCGACTGATTTTATGGATGTGAACCCTATATTTTTTGATTCAGTGTTAAGTTTCCGAAAATGGCTGGAAGCGAATTTTCAAAGCGAAAAAGAGATTCTGGTTGGTTACTATAAAGTTGGAACCGGGAAACCCACCATGACCTGGTCGGACTCGGTGGATGAGGCACTTTGTTTTGGCTGGATTGATGGAGTTCGACGGTCAGTAGATGCCGAAGGGTATTGCATCCGGTTTACTCCGCGCAACCCCAAAAGCAACTGGAGTGCTGTAAACATTGCAAAAGTGGAAGAATTGATCCGTTTGGGGAAAATGACTCCGGCAGGTTTGGCAGCCTACCAAAAGCGATTGGAAGTCAGATCAGCTATTTACAGCTACGAAAATCGTCCTGAGAAATTATCGCCTGAATTGGAAAGCCGTTTCAGGGAAAATACTGTTGCGTGGAACTTTTTCTCCACCTTGCCTCCTTCATACCGCAAAACAAATATTTATTGGGTGATGAGCGCCAAACAGGGAGCAACCCGAATTTCAAGATTAGACAAACTGATTGCAGCCAGTGCCGAAGGAAAGCGGCTTTTATAGAATTAAATGTAGCCAAGTGATTGAAAAATCAACTAATATTACAACCAATTGTTTTGAAGTTTGTTTGAAATCTAAAGTTTTTAAATCCAACTATTTCACAAAGAAATAAAATCAGAAAATTTAAAAAATTATAAATTATGAGATCATTATTTGTTATTCTGTCCATACTGGTTATTTTTTCGGGATGTGTAAGAAAGAATAAAGTACCAACCGCTCAAAATCAAAGCGCTGCCAATCCTTCGATGCACGAAGTTAAAGTTGAAGAAGTTATTCAGGCCTCACAATACACCTATCTGAAGGTAAGCGAAAATGGTGCTGAAAACTGGATTGCAGTCAACCGTCAGGAAGCCGAAAAGGGCGAAATTTATTATTACAACAAGGCGCTTGAAATGAAAAACTTTCATAGTAAAGAACTGGAGCGCGATTTTGAAACCATTTACTTCGTTCAGGAAATCAGTACCCTGCCCATTATTGGAGATGTACAAACTCCTGCACAACAGGGAAACAAGGTTGCCTCGACCCAAAAGGAAGGAATATCGGTTGCACCGGCTGAAGGCAGCGTTTCAATTGCGCAGTTGTATGCAGGCAGAAACGATTACGCCGGCAAAACCATCAAAATGAAAGGGCAGGTAGTTAAAGTGAACGAAGAAGTAATGGGCAAAAACTGGATTCACATTCAGGATGGAAGCAAAGACGGCGAAAACTTTGACCTGACAATTACCACACTCGATAAAGCTGTTGTTGATGAAGTGGTTACTTTCGAAGGAACCATCACGCTAAACAAAGATTTTGGCTACGGATATTCTTATGAATTAATCATGGAAGATGCGAAACTGGTGAAATAGAATTTTGTTCTATTTCTGAAAATGGCTCTGTTGGAATAATCAATTCCGGCAGAGCCTTTTTGTTAAAAGCGAATTGTTACGGTTCTTTTTGTCCGAACATGTGTTGAAGCAGTTGCTCTTTAAACTGTTCTGAAACAGGCAGTTTATGCGCGCCAATCTGAATGAGGTTTCCTTCGATGTGATCAATTTTAAGGAGATTTACAATGATTGTCCGGTGAACTTTCAGGAAAGACAAGCCTTGTAGTTTTTCTTCCCAGCTTTTCATGGTTCCGTGTACCACCAGCTTTTTATCTGAACAGTGAATGGTAACGTAATCACCGCAGGATTCAACAAACAGGATGTCGCCCATGCTAATCTGATAAATTCGACGATCAGATTTCACCGTGATCTTTCCTTGTGCGGATGGAACGGATTTAGCATTGAACCGGTCTTTGGCTTTGTTTACAGCCTTACAGAACCGTTCAAACGAAAAAGGTTTCAGCAGAAAATCAACAATTTCGAGATCGAAACCATCAATTGCATATTGTGGGTAGGCAGTGGTAAAAATAACCAGTGGTGGTCGGACCATTGAGCGCAGAAAACTTACGCCTGACATTTCAGGCAGATTGATATCCAGAAACATAAGGTCGATGGGGTTGTCGTCAATAAATTCCTGGGCAGAAAATGCATCCTGAAAAGTTCCCAGGCAGTTTAGCCCCGGACACAATGCAATGTCTCGTTCTAAAATAGATTGGGCTGCAGGTTCGTCTTCAACGATGATGCAATTCATAAAGTTTTAATTTTCAGGTTCAGATTCCAAATGTTACACAAAGTACGACATTTTGTTTTTTTTGCGATCAGCATTCATTGAAAAAGTTATTTGAAACCAGTAAATTTGGTTAATTTTAAATACACAAAAACAGATTAATTCATGGAAACAAATTGGACTCAGGCACTTCAACCCTTATTTCAGCAATACGGAAAGCGCAAACATCCACTCGACTACCAGAACCGTTACCAGTTGGTCGTTATGGTCATCCTTTCTGCCCAGGATTCGGATAAGCACATCAATGAACTGGCTCCGGCTATCTTCGCCGCCTATCCAACCATGAATTCGCTTTCTCATGCAACAGAAGCAGATCTGCAACAGCACATTGGTTCGGTCAGGAACTGGGGCAACAAAGCCAAATGGCTGGTCAAACTTGCCCAAACTGTTGGCGAAGACGAAAATATTCCCAAAACAATGGACCAGTTGACCAAATTACCCGGACTTGGTCGGAAATCGGCCAACGTGATTATCCGAGAATCGGGTGATGTTGCTGAAGGCGTGATTGTCGATCTGCATGTTTTGCGCGTGGCTCCGCGATTGGGAATTGCTGCAGAAGAAGACGCCGCCAAACCCGAAAAGGTGGAAAAGAAAATCATGGCAGCTGTTCCTCAGGAATTCTGGAATGAGTGCGGAATGGCAATTTCCTTTTTGGGAAGAGAGATCTGCCGGCCGACCAATCCCAAATGCGAGATTTGCCCGATGAACACGGTTTGCAGGTATTTTCAAAGTTTGAAACATTAATCCTGTTATTTAGTCAGTTTCACTTTCATTTCCAGATAGAATATGCCGTCATTTTCATGATATTCAAGAGAATGGCGATCAGGATAAATCAGGTTCAATCGTTTCTCAACGTTTGGTATCCCAAGGCCTCCATTCTCTGTTGGATCTGTTTTCTCGCGGAGCGCAATCTGATTCTCCGTATTGAAAATCAGATTTTTACCATCGTAACCAATGAAAATCCGGATAGTTCCCGGATTTTTGCCCTTCCCGTGTTTGAAACAGTTTTCGGCCAGCGGCAATAATAGCAAGGGTGCAATATTTATTCCTGAAAAATTGCCTTCGGTTGTAAGAAGTACCTGTGTAATTTCAGGATTAACCCGTTCTTTCTGAAGGCCGGCATAGGTTTGAATAATTTCCACTTCCTTTTCGAGCGGAATAGTTTCGCTGGAAGTGTCGTATAAAACATAGCGCAGAAAATCTGAAAGTTGCAGAATCACTTCCGGGGTTCGTTCATCTTTCTGCGATGCCATTGAATAAATGGTATTCAGGTTATTGAACAGAAAGTGAGGATTAATTTGCGATTTCAGTGCCGAAAGTTCGTTGCGGGCGGCGTCGCGCTTTTCAATAAGCATTTGGGCATATTGCCAGATCAGGAATAAAATACTTGTAAAAATAAGGTAGGCAGCAACAATCAGCACAAGTTCCCAAATCCGGAAATAGGAAATGTAATACAAACTGGGAAAAAGTTTGTCGATAACGAGATTGAACAAGGAATAATTCAAAAGCGCAGTCAGCAAAACCAATCCTCCGGCGTAAAGCAGGTAAACGGCGAAACGACTTCGGTTCAGAAAACGGACAATCAAAACTTTCAGGTTAAAATAAACAGCGGAAACAATAGTCAGGTGAAAGACCACGACATAAAGAAAGTTCTTTACAAAGTATTCTACAAAAACCTGTACGTCTTCCTTATTTTGGTCAGGTCGAATCCATTGAAAGATAAGATATCCCAACGGTATCAGAAATAGTATTGAAACCGGGATTTTAATCCAAAGCCATTTTTTCCTGATCAGCCAGATAAACGGAAGGGAACAATAAAGCAAAAAGAGAGAGTTAACTAAAAGGATAAAATCCCCTTCCACTGCGAAACCCTGAACAACGCTGGTCGATTCGACTCCGGGATTTAAAATCACATTCCAGAAGTTGTATGAAATGAACCAGAAAAGCAAATGCAGACTGTTTAAAACTTGGTTTTTTATATGGATGATTTTCATGGCAGTTGGCTTATTCGGGTTAATTTTAGCATAGCTGGCTGGTCGTCCCAGTCGATAAACCTTTTTTGGTGGGCATAATGCTCAATCATTTCGGTCAGGTCTTCCGATGAGGCCGTGAGTAGCAGTCGTCCGGCATCGGGCACATAACGGTATTTAACTCGTACACGTTTCTCTTCTATCATTTCTTTCATGTAATCGGCTCCCAGCCACGAAACTTTTAGTTGTTTGTCCTGAACCGTAATTCTGGCAAGCGTATGAACTGTAAAGTAATTCTCCCTTGCCATTCGGCTTTTCTGAATAGCCGATATTTCGCGGGGACTGAAATCTCCATACAAGGTGCCGTTTATCCTGAAAAGAACCAACCGGAACTGGTATTGCGCCGAATCAGGATTGTTGCCGATCAGTTTTACAACGTAATGGTTTTGCGGTTTGAAAACCGTTGAATCTTTGCCCTGTTTGTCTTTCATCTTTTCTTCGGAAATGAACTGCCTGATTTGCCAGACTGAAGTTGTATCAGCCAGTTCCCAATGGCCGCTGTTTTTGTCGGTCGAATCTTTTTTTGACTGAATCGGGTGAGCCGACCAGTTTCCCTCTATTTCAGGAGAAAGTGTGATGTTTTGTTCGAGGTAGAACGGATTTAGTGAGCAGATCATGACAAAATCGGAACATCCTGAAATAAACAGGAAGATTCCAAGTACGATCAGTAGTTTTCGCAGTTTCATAATTGCTGATTTAAATTTATGAACCGAATATCGGCAGAATAAAACCAAGCAGAAACTTTTTTCGATGAATGACCCCGCTTTTTCGATGGGGAAGGTTTTTTCCTGTTTTTCGCTACATTTGAAACTTCAAAATCGAAAAACAAACCAACCAATGATTGCAAAGATCCTGACCCTTTTCCTGATTTCAGGAGTACTGATGAGCTTTTCTTCCGGAGATAACACTGAAAAGTTCGCCAGGAAAGTACAGCGAATCCATGATAAATGCCTCACCGTCGATACGCATTGTGATACTCCGATGCAAATGATCAAACCGGGATTCAACATTCGCAACGAGCACAAAGCACCAAAAAGCCGGGTTGATTTGCCCCGTATGAAATCGGGCGGACTGGATGCCATGTTTTTTGCAGCTTTCACCGGGCAAAAACCGCGCACCGAAGAAAACTACGCGAAAGCTTATTCAATCACAAATCAAATGATCGATTCGTTGCACTCGATGGTTCGATACAACAGCGATTTGGCAACACTGGCACTCAGCGCCGACGATCTGGCTCAAATAGAAAAGACGGGAAAGCGGGCAGTTTACATTGGGATCGAAAATGGATTTCCACTCGCAAAAGACATTACCCGGGTTGAAGAATATTACAAAAAGGGCGTTCGCTACATCACGCTTTGCCATTCGTACCACAACGATATCTGCGACTCGTCGAGCGATGCGAAACCTGCCGAACACAACGGGGTGAGCGATTTTGGCAAACAGGTAATCGCCGAAATGAACCGCCTTGGAATGATGGTGGATGTTTCTCACGTTTCCGACAAATCGTTTTTCGATGCGGTTGAACTGAGCAAAGCGCCGGTAATTGCATCGCACAGTTCGGTTCGTGCAGTTGCTAAGCACAACCGAAACATGACCGACGAAATGATTAAAAAGCTCGCCGAAAAAGACGGGGTGATTCAGATTTGCCTGTTGGACGACTACATTAAAGAACCCGATACAACTTCGGTCAAATTCAGGAGAATGAAACAGGTTATGAAAAAGTACCGTGAAGGGGCAGGAAAAATGTCCGATGCCGAACGCGATGCCTTATCGAAAGAATGGGAAGAAGTTGGAGCAATGGATCCTGAAAACCTCCCGACTGTGAAGAACCTGGTTGACCATATTGATCACGTTAAAAATCTGGTAGGTATTGATTATGTGGGCATTGGCAGCGATTTCGACGGTGGCGGTGGTTTGCGCGATTGTGCCGATGTGAGCCAGTTTCCGAACATCACCCGAGAATTGCTCCTGAGAGGCTATTCAGAAAAAGAAATCCGAAAGATCTGGGGTGGTAACCTGCTGCGTGTTTTTAATGCGGTTGAGAAATATGCAGCGAATTCATCGAATGATCATTCCAAGCTTGCAGCTTCACATAAAGAAAATAATTAAACTCAAAACTCGGCTTACTGCTTAAAAAAGAGATTTTTATCCTGAAAATCAACGAATGCTGTTTCATACATTTGAAACGGTCATTTTGACAACCGCAAAAAAAATCGTAATTTTAAGAATTTCGTAATTTAGAATTAGGAGATTCAGGATGAATACAAGTGATAATTTTTTATTTCAACCAAGAAAATTTAATACGATTGAATTGTGGAAAGACGTATCCACGGAACAATGGAACGATCCGAATTGGCAAAAGAAAAACTCCATTCGCACAGTTGCACAATTAAAACAAGTAATTATCCTGAACAAACATCAGGAAAAGGAAATACAACGAACCATAAACACCCTGCAAAAAGAAGGGAAAGAGCCCTTCAGGATAAGTCCTTATTATGCTTCTCTGATGCAGGAAGATCCTTTCCATCCTGTCTTTTTCTCTGAAAAATCAAAAAGGCGGCTTGACCCTATATTCTGGCAAAGCGTGCCCACACCGGCAAACCTGCTGTTTCCTGATGCCGGTTTGGAAGGTGCTATGGACGAAGGTTCGAGGAGTTATGGCGCGGCTTATCAACGTTATCCGAACAGGGTGGCACTGTTTGTTGCAGAAAACACAAGCTGTGCATCGTATTGTGTACATTGCCAAAGAGCCAAATCACTGGACAGCACAGTTGATGTCAGCACTACTGAAGTAGATAAAGGATTGTTCTATATCGGTTACAATACGAATATCAACGAAGTTTTGGTAACAGGTGGCGATGCCCTAATGATCAGTGAAAAACGTTTGCAGTATATTCTGGAAGAACTGAGTAAAATTCCACACCTCAGGGCAATCCGAATTGCGACCAGGGTTCCTGTTGTTTTGCCCATGGCCATTACCGACGAATTACTTGAACTAATAAAAATATCTGCAAACAAACACAATACAGGTATCGACAAGTATGTGTATTTTATGACGCACATCAACCATTTTCAGGAAATAACTGAAGCAATGGCCATTGCGGTAAAAAAAATCACATCGCATGGATTTACAATCAGGAACCAAACGGTTTTACTGAACCATGTAAACGATACTTACCGGATACTTGCCGAAACGTTCAGGCGAATGTTCTGGATTGGTGTTCACCCATACTATTTGTTGCAATGCCATAAAGAAAAGGGAATCGTACATTTTATCACACCTATTCAGGTGGGTAAAATATACATGAAGCATTTGCAGGGCTGGATTTCGGGAATTACAGTTCCCCGGTACGCCGCGAATATTGAAGGGGGAGGAGGGAAAGTACTTTTAATGCCGTCGGGACACGATACGCTTAATCTTGAGTCGAACATTGACGATAAGATATCTGAAAGCTATGCAACAATTTCGACCTGGGATAATAAGAAAATTTTCAGGTATGAAGCCCTTGGCCGTGCAACCAAACCCGAATTTGATGCAGCGGTTAAAATAATGGATTCCTTTATTGGAAGAAAAGGGGTTTTCCTTCCCAAAATAATAATTGTTGATGAAAAGGGCAATCATATTGAAACAACCAACCGAACAAAATTGCCCGGCTTCGAAAAAAGCAAAAAATCAGCATTGCTTGATTATCAATTGGCGACCGATGAAATGCCATTAACGAATCCTGCTGAAATTGCTAAAAAACTTGAAGTAGAATTTAACAAATCGAAGTATTGCATTCCGCAGTAATTGCAAGGTATATTCCTATAAATCAGACAAAATAGTCTTTATTTAGATAATAATAATTCGAATTATTTTGTTATTTGGCGAATAATAATTAGTTTGAAATTCAGTATATTTAGGTGAACCTTAATTATCACTTAAATGAAAACATACCCATTTTTATTAGTCTTCTTTTTTTGTTTGATATCTGCGGGTGTAAATGCCCAAATTGACATCAAAGGAAAAGTTAAAAACCAATCATCCAACAGAGCCAATAATAAGGTCGATCAGGGTATTGACAAGGGTTTTGATGCTGTTGAGGATGGAGTAAAAGATTTGTTCAAAAAGAAAAAACCGACCGGTGAAACAGATCAACCCGAAGAGCAGCCTGAAGAAACTGAGGCTGAAGAGCCAGTTCAGAAAGCAAAACAATCTTCAGAGGTATCTGCACTTCAGTCTTATTCCAAGTTCGATTTTATTCCGGGTGGAAAGGTTATTTTCTATGATGATTTTAGTCAGGATGCTGTTGGCGATTTCCCGGCATTGTGGTTTTCTGATGGTTCAGGAGAAGTAGTCACCCTGAATAACTTTCCCGGCAAATGGATGCAAATTACAGCAGAAGGTTGTTATTATCCTGAACGCGATTTGCAAACTTCAGAAAATTTTACCGTAGAATTCGACCTGATTTCACCATTAGAACAATTTGAAGTTGGATTTTTTATCGTTGCAGGAGACATCAATGATCCTGACGAAGGAGGCGCTATTCCGGGAAAAGCAGGCGTAAAAACAAATATTACCTACCATGATATTTACTATTCCGGCTATGACAACGGCGATTACACTTTAGATGGGAGCTCAGCGATAGAACTCAGGCCCAACGAAATAATACACATGTCGTACTGGATTCAAAAGCAACGGTTGCGCATTTATGTAAACGAAAAGAAAGTAATTGATTCACCCCGAGTGGTTCCAATTGGCTACAATTACAACATGCTAAGGTTTCAGCTTGGTGACGAGTACAAACCTTACATTTCCAATTTCAGGGTGGCTGCCGGATTGCCAGATACCCGCAATAAACTCATCACCGAAGGAAAACTGGTTACTTACGGAATATATTTCGACGTGAATTCGGACAAGGTTAAACCAGAATCGTATGGCACGCTTAAAGATATTGCAGCTGTTCTGAATGAAGTTCCGGATGTAAAAGTTAAAATTTTTGGTCATACTGATGCCGATGGTGAAGATGCCAAAAATATGGATTTATCGAAACGCCGGGCAGCTTCTGTGAAAGCAGAACTCGCCAAAACGTTTGGTGTAAATGACGATAGACTTGAGACCGACGGCTTGGGCGAGACCAAACCTGTTGCCCCCAACGATACACCTGTCAACAAGTCATTGAATCGCAGGGTAGAATTCATAAAACTCTAATTGTTTGTAAATTAGATAATTTCTGATATAAAAAGTATAAAGTGAATTGAATGAGATGTGATTAATGCAACTTTTCTCTTTGGTAATGACGGTTTTTAACCTGACTAAATGATGTCTTTTTGATTCGAATTATTGCAAGCAGAAAGACTGAATTATTTTCATTGAATAGAAAAATCCAAAAAAATCAGACCAATGAAAGCTTTACCATTTTTGTTTGTATTCTTTTTCTGTCTTGTAAATGTAAATCTGAATGCCCAAATCAATTTAAAAGGCAAAGTAAAAAATCAGACCAATAACCGGGCAAACAACAAAGCCGATCAGGGAGTCAGCAAAGGGTTGGATGCGGTGGAGGATGGGGTAAAAGATATTTTCAGGAAGAAAAAAGCCGATGACAATCAATTGGAGACCGATTCGGCTCAAGTGAAAAATCAACCATCAGTACAAAAAGTAAAACCTGCGGTTGACGCCAATTTATCGCTGGAGGCTTTTTCAAAGTACGATTTTGTGCCCGGCGATAAGGTGCTGCTCTACGAAGATTTCAGCCAGGATGCAGTAGGGGATTTTCCTGCACTTTGGACCACCGATGTTGCCGGAGAAGTAAATACCTTAAATATTGCTCCGGGTAACTGGTTCAATTTAAACAGTACCGAGGGTACATACTGGTTAATGCAGGACATTGATTTTCCTAAGAATTTTATCATAGAGTTGGATATAGTACCTAAAAAAGAGGGAGGCAGATATGCGGCCGATATGGTAATTTTTGGCGAAAGCGCCCATAGCGAAATGGATAAAAATGGCGATCCGGGAACTTGCGGGTTGCATATAAAAATTGAAAAAAATATTTGGGAAACAGCAGGTTATAAAAAAGGTGTAAATGAGAAACTTACTGGCTCATCAACCAATAACCTTGTTGAACCCGAAAAAGTAAACCATGTGATTGTGTGGGTCCAGAACCGTCGCGTCAGGATTTACCACAAAGGTGGTAAAGTAATTGATATCCCAACCAATATTTATGATGGAAGCAAATTCTCGCGCTTGTGTTTCAAATTATACCGGGGTGCATCAGCCGGCTCATACATCTCCAACATTAAAATTACCACCGCTGCTCCCGATACGCGAAATAAGCTACTTACTGAAGGTAAACTGGTTACTTACGGAATTTATTTCGATGTGAACAAAGATGTTGTAAAACCCGAATCGTACGGAACGCTGAAAGACATTGCTACAGTATTAAATGAAGTT
Organism: Prolixibacteraceae bacterium; assembly: GCA_019459485.1. Classification (GTDB taxonomy): domain Bacteria; phylum Bacteroidota; class Bacteroidia; order Bacteroidales; family Prolixibacteraceae; genus Aquipluma. The sequence continues at coordinate 35,587 of JAIBEZ010000067.1, read as the reverse complement.
CCGGATGTAAAAGTGAAAATTGTGGGCCATACCGATGCCGATGGACAGGACGCCGCCAATCTGGATTTGTCGAAACGTCGAGCTGCTGCTGTCAAAGCGGAACTTGCCAAATCGTTTGGTGTAAGTGCCGACCGGCTTGAAACCGATGGATTGGGCGAAACAAAACCTGTTTCACCAAACGACACGCCAGTAAATAAAGCACTTAACCGAAGGGTTGAATTCGTAAAACTTTAATAACCAATCAAAAACAAAACGAAATGAAAAAATTAATTCTTTTCACAGTGATGATCTTTTTCGGCATTGCGCTGAAAGCCCAGGAAATCTTTTTCCCAACCAAAGAAGGAACCGTTTTGGTTTACAAATCTTTCGATAAGAAGGACAAGGAAACCAATACAGTGAAATACACCATCACTCATCTGAAAATCAATGGGAGCGACATGGATATTACCTATCTGGTCGAATCACTTGACCCGAAGGAGAAACTGGTATTTAAGGAAGAGATTACCATTCACCAGAAAGGCGATAAGCTCTATTTCGACATGAGCAATTTTATCAACAAAGCGGCCTTTCAGCAAAATGGTGAGATTCCGGCAGAAATTCAAGTTACCGGTAATAATCTGGAAGTTCCTTCGAATCCAAAGCCCGGCGATGTGCTTCCCGATGCAAATGTTGAAATGGCCATGAAATTAGGGTTCGTCAACATGAAAATGTCGGCCAATGTTACCAACCGTAAAGTGGAAGCCATTGAAGATATTACTGTAAAAGCAGGTACTTTCAAAGGGTATAAATTCACGAGCGAGGTTAATTCCGTAGTAATGGGCATAAAAGTTAATTCTAAAAATATCGATTGGTATGCGAAAGGTGTAGGAATTGTTAAAACAGAGAGTTACGATAAAAATGGCAAGCTGCAATCATACATGGAGTTGATTGAACTTAAATAACTCCATTACTTTACCTTTCACTCGTTTCCGGATTTTAAAAGATCGGCTCCCAGTCCCAGAATAAGATGAAAGGCAATATTGTAAACATCTGAATTTCCCTGAACTACTTTGATACTTGAATAAGACAATGTAGTTTTGGCTTCGGCATTGACGTAGAAACGGTTACCTATATAGAACGGCCTGCTGACGGCAACATTAATTACAGGGCCTGAAATGTAATACCCCATATCTAAGTCAACTACCGAAGTACCATATTCTTTGCCCCGGATTTTTGATTCCGGATGAGCCAGCACAATTCCAGCTCCTGTTCTGTAACGAATTGATTTTTTTTCGAAACCACGATTCACCATGATCAAATTAAATCCATGTGAAACATTGAATTTCTGAACTTCTGACGTAGTATTTTTCAAATAAAGTTTATGGTGGATTACTTCGAACTCCCATGCTCGTTTATTTTGCCATCGCCCCAAACGTACATCCCAATAGATTGGAAGGATAAAAGATTCCGAAGAATATCGCGCCCAAAATTTAATATCGGGATAACCATCCTGCCTGATTGTAAGTGGCATGGGCAAATTAAAAACCTGACCACTATGCACTTCGAACGACCAGTGCGACTGGGCATATACAGTTGGGAATAAAACACAAGTCAGGAATAAAATGGCAAAGAATTTTTTCATGCGTTGTAATTTGTTTTTTAATTGCCACATCGCCTGTCCCGATTTATCGGGTCAACTCCAGAATAATCATTGTTCTGTGTGAAATTACAATTTCGCTCTCAGATATTGCAAGGGCCATTCAATATCATCATTTAAAACCTGTGCGGCATGAAAAGCGAAATAGGGCTTCCTGAGTGATTCTCTCGCAATCAAAATAAGGTCAGCTTCACCCTTTGCCAATATATCTTCTGCCTGCTGAACTTCTGTTATCATTCCAACTGCTCCGGTTAAGATGCCTGCGTCTTTTTTAATTCGTTCAGCAAAAGCTACCTGATATCCGGGACCAAGCGGAATTTTTGCATGAGGGACCAATCCTCCCGATGAACAGTCAATCAGATCAACGCCATTCGTTTTTAATAGGAATGAAAGTTTAATCGCTTCATCAATGTCCCAGCCTCCCTCAACCCAGTCGGTAGCTGATATTCGCACAAACAACGGAAGATTTTGCGGCCAAACAGTTTGTACTGCTTTTAAAATTTCCAGCAACAGGCGTATCCTGTTTTCAAAACTACCGCCATATTCATCCGTTCGGCGATTGCTCAAAGGTGAAAGAAACTGGTGAATCAGGTATCCGTGTGCTGCATGAATTTCAATTAGTTTATAACCGGCCTGCAATGCCCGTGATGCCGCAACTTTAAAATCAGCAATTACCTTTAGAATCCCATTGGTATCCAATTCCTTCGGAATGTTATCTTCAGGATTAAAAGCCACAGCCGAAGGGGCAACTGTTCTCCATCCTCCGGCGTTTTCACTCAGCTGCTTTCCTCCATTCCAGGGTAAGGCACAACTTGCTTTTCTTCCGGCATGAGCCAGTTGAATTCCAGCTACGGCTCCTTGCTGATTAATAAATGATGCAATACTTTGCAACTTTTCAATGTGTTCCTCTTTATAAATACCAAGATCGGCAGGTGTAATACGACCTTCCGGCGAAACAGCGGTAGCTTCCTGAATGATTAATGCAGCGCCTCCAACAGCGCGACTTCCTAAATGCACCAAATGCCAATCGTTTGCAAACCCATCGACAGCAGAATACTGGCACATGGGTGAGATGGCAATCCTGTTTCTAAATACGATATCTTTAATTATAAGTGGCGACAATAGTTTTGACATAGCTGATATTTTAAATTTCCGATCAGATTTTTGCTAAAATAATTAATGCTTTTGGTTGCACCAAATTCAGGCAGAATTAAAAAGGCGAAAAAGTAGGTCAGGCATTTTTTATTTGAAGTCCCGTGAAGGGAAAAGCTCGCCTTGTACAAACTTGCTGTCGAAATTTTTATCTTTTCCTGAAACTTCTTCCGTATTCGTTTTATTACTATTGGCCGGTTTCTGCATGGAACCAGGATTGCGCCCTTCAAAGTCAAGACTCATCAGTTCATTCAGGTTAAAACAGGCGCTGACTACCACATGAATGACTTCTCCTGCAATTTGCAGTTTCCCTTCCACCATCAACAGCCGCGATTGCAGAATTACTTTCCGGTACTTCTCAAAAGTCTTGCTCCAAACCACCAGATTGGCAAACCCACTTTCATCTTCGATGGTAATAAACAGCACTCCTTTAGCTGTGCCGGGACGCTGACGAACTGTTATCAAACCGCACACCCTGACCGACATACCGTTTTTCATTTTGCTTAATTCTGAAGTAGGCGCAACTCGCATCTGATTTAGTGACTGTCGAAGAAAACTGACCGGATGGGCTTTTAACGACAGCGAAGTGCTGGAATAGTCCTGTATCACATGTTCTCCGGTTGTCATAACAGGTAATTCTGTCCACTGCTCCGTTGTACTTTGCGAAGGTGTTCCGGTAAACATTCCGGTGGGATGGTCGTGCAGCGCCGACACTTCCCATAGCGCTTGCCTGCGGTCGAGACCAATGGAACGGAAAGCATCCGCATCGGCAAGCCTTTCCATCGCAGAGGACGAAACTCCTGCATTGAGCAACTGATCGATATTTCGATAGCTTACAAGTCTTCCGGTAACAAGCGTCTGCATATCTTCTTCCCGAAGCCCTTTCACCTGCCGGAAACCTAGACGGACAGCGCAATAGCGACCGTCCTTTTCTTCCAGCGTATTGTCCCATTGAGAGTAGTTGATATCTACCGGACGAACTGTTACGCCATGTTTTCGGGCATCGATCACAATCTGCGCGGGCTGGTAAAAACCCATTGGCTGGCTGTTTAACAAAGCTGCCGCAAATATATCGGGGTAATAACATTTTATCCAGGATGAAATATACACCAACAGGGCAAAACTGGCTGCGTGACTTTCAGGGAAACCATAGCTTCCGAAGCCTTCAATCTGCTTGAATACCCGCAAGGCAAACTCTTCGGTATAACCTTTTTTCATCATGCCTCCTACCAGTTTTTCGCGGTACCAGCTTACTTTTCCTTTCGCTTTAAAGGTCGCCATACTCCGGCGTAAACCATCTGCTTCAGCAGGCGTAAAGCCAGCAGCTACAATGGATATTTCCATGGCCTGTTCCTGAAATAAAGGAACCCCCAGCGTTTTGCCCAAAATTTCTTCCAGCTCCTTCGACGGAAATTCTACCGGTTCTTCACCGTTTCTTCTTTTTAAATACGGATGCACCATATCGCCCTGAATTGGTCCGGGTCTCACAATGGCCACTTCAATGACCAAATCGTAAAAATTACGTGGTCTTAATCTGGGTAACATCGACATTTGCGCCCGGCTTTCAATCTGGAAGACTCCAAGCGTATCAGCATGGCTAATCATTTCATAAACTTTTGGATCGTCCTGCGGAATGTTGGCCAGTGTGAGATTCAGGTTGTAATGTATCTCAGCCAGGTCAAAAGCTTTGCGGATGCAGGTCAGCATTCCCAGCGAAAGCACGTCAACTTTCATAAAACCAAGGGCCTCAATGTCGTCTTTGTTCCACTCAACATTCGTTCGATCCTCCATACGCGCATTCAGGATTGGGCACAGTTCGTGCAGTTTTCCTCGGGTAATTACGAACCCTCCCGTATGCTGTCCCAACTGACGCGGGAAACCAATGTACTGTCCTGTCAATTCGAGCACCTTTCGTAAGTGCGGGTCCTGAGAGCTGAAACTGGAAGAATCCGGGGCTTTCCCCTCAAACCAATCTTCGGTAAATTCGTAGGCCGATTTCGAAAGAACGTTAATGGTATCTGTTGATAATCCCATCGCTTTTCCCACATCGCGCACAGCTCCTTTCCAGTGTACCTGGGTAACGGTAGCCACAATTCCGGCCCGGTCCCGACCGTATTTTTCGTAGATGTATTGCATGATTTCCTCTCGGCGTTCATGTTCAAAATCCACGTCAATATCGGGTGGCTCATTGCGTTCGTCGCTCATAAACCGGGCAAATAACAATTTAAATTTAGATGGATCGACCGAAGTGATGCCCAGACAATAGCAAATCACAGAATTGGCTGCAGAACCACGTCCCTGGCACAGTATTTTCCGTGACCGGGCTTCGCGCACATAATCATACACGGTAAGAAAATAAGAAGCGTAGTCTTTCCTCCCGATAAACTCCAGTTCCATATCAATGGTTTCCCTGATCTTTGGGGGAATCACTTTACCAAAATGCTCGTGGGCGCCTTTCCAGGTAAGGTAAACCAACTCTTCCATCGGGGTTCTGCCTTCACTGGTAATTTCTTCAGGATACAGGTATTTTAATTCATCCAGCGAAAATTGGCAGGCATCCGCCAGTTCCAGTGCGCGATTGATTGCTTCAGGATACTGCCGAAAAAGGCGATGTATTTCGTCAATCGGTTTCAGGTAGCGCTCTGCGTTTGGGTGTAACTTGAAGCCAGCCGAATGAATGGTGCATTTCTCCCGGATACAGGTCAAAACATCCTGTAATTCGCGACGCTCCGCTGCATGGTAATGCACATTATTGGTTGCTATCAGCGGAATTTCCAATCGCTCCTCCAGTTGTGAAAGACGGAACATCTTTTTGTGATCGTCACCTTTGTAACCGAAATTTGCACCAAGGTAAAGGCTGCTGCCCAATGCTTCTTTATATTCTTCCAGCGCTTTGATAAACCCGTGCTCGAAATCAAAATCGGCATTGAGAGATGGCGGCGGGATCACGATAAATTTTATGCCAGTGGCGTATTTGTAAACATCAGCACGATACAGGTGGCAATCTCCCTTTTCAGCACGAAGATTGCCTCCGGTAAGCAATGCCGATAAATTTGCGTATGCAGCTTTACTGGTGGGATAAGCCAGCAAACTCGGACCATCCAACAAGTCGAGGCGACATGCAGGTATGAAACGAATATTTTTGTCACGTGCAGCTACGTGGGCGCGAACAATGCCCGCCAGCGTGTTCCGGTCAGTAATGGCAATAGCTTTGTAGCCCAGTTCTGCTGCCTGTTCAACCATTTCCTCAGGATGGGAGCCACCCCTGAGAAACGTAAAGTTCGAGGTTACCTGTAATTCTGCGTAATCCATTTCAGTTTCAAGTTTTCAGTCGCAGTCACAGTTTTCAGTTTCGTAACTCATGACTCATATCTTCTTTTCAGTTTTGCTTTCAAACGAAATATCCATGCAAAAACCATTGCGGTTTCCTGTTCCCGTACAAGCCCAGCCGGAACAGCCAGTAACGGGCGCCGCTTTCATCTTCAACCCTGTAATAATCACGCGGAGGGCCGCTTTTAAGCCACCATTCCTGCTCGATACGCTCAGGACCGTCGGCGCGAACAATGCGGATAAGTTCGCTTTTGTACCGAAAGTGCATCGGAGGATAATCCGGCAAAACCACCATAACTTCGATGGGCTCCGGCTCCGACAAAAGATGAATGGGACGGGGACGGTCGGTGCGCCATTCCGTTTCCGGCTGTTCTTCCAGAGAGATAACTTCTTTTACTGAACTTTCCGGCCAGTAATGTTCCAATGGCAAATAGCGGTGAATGGCCTGAATACCCACTTTCCCCGCAATGTTGTCCACTAATTCAGAAATAGCCGCCTGATCACGGTTTGCAGTACTCCACAAAGCTTCCTGGGTTTCGCTTACATCTTCAACCAGGGTTGCTTCCAGTGTGAACAGTTCAATTCCGAGTGCAGGTTCTATTTCAGGTATCTTCAGTTCAAATAGTTTGAAGAGGTGTGCTGCATTGCGCGATGCGCGATTGGTGCCGACACTGACTTGCACGGTTTCCCCGTCAATACGGTAACCTTTAAAGATTCCGGTACGCATACCTTTTCCTTCGTTGAAGAAGCGTTCGCACAAAGTCTCCAGCAGGCGCTTCATGGCTATTTCGATTCCCGTAGCAGTGCGGATGGGTTCCATACAGGGCAATCGTTCCAGATAAACCGGAGCAGGCTGAACAGGTTTCAATGGTTCCGGAATTGCTCCCAACGCCTGTTCCAATCGGATGAGCATGGCCTCGCCAAATCTTCGGCGCAGGTTCAATCGGGGAATATCGATGAATTGTCCGATTTGCCGGAACCCGAGTTTTTCCATGCGCTGCAAAGTGGAACTGTCCAACCGCAGAGCAGCCGGAGGAAGCGGGAAAAGAGCTGCTGCCTGTCTGCCGGATTCAATGATCATTTCATTTCTTCCATAGCGAGCTACGGCCCAGGCAGTGCCAATAGTATCAGCGATGGCCGCGCGCACATCGTATCCTCCCTTACGAAAACGGGCTGTGATTGATTGGAGATAGGGAAGCTCACCTCCCCACAAATGCGGGCAACCGGATATATCCAGAATCAATCCGTCCGGTGAATCGGTGGCAACAATCGGAGCATAACAAATGCTCCATTCTGCAAGAGCTCCCAGCAACTTTTCTTCCGCTGCCAAATCAGCAGGAAATACCTCTACCGAAGGTAATATGGCCCGCACATCAGCCACCACCATGCCAGGCGAAATACCGTCCTTTAAAAGGTTTTGGCTGGATGCCCTGACCACCATCCGTCCGTGTTCCGGAGCATACAGCAGAAAGGGCTTGCCCCGAAGCTCGGGCCTGATTTTGGCCAGCCGGTCGGTAGCCAAATATCGAAACCAGATATAAAGATATCGTCTAGGCATAGTGTCGTTGCTTTTGAGATACCGGCGGTTTTACAACAGCCTTGGTTCGATCAGGTAAAACTTTGAATCCACCATTTTTCCACTCGAACTGCCAAATGCCCGGTCTGCCGTTACGGATTTTAACCAGCTCCACCTCCAGATAGGGAAATCCCACACCGGGAAGTTCACCGGTTTTGCTTGCCAACGGCCTGATTTTCCAACGGGACACACAGGCCAGTGTATTTTCCATGCGCGAACCCTGCCGATGCAGAAAGCCGGTTACCTTACTGGTTTCGACAGCCAGTTGCAACCGCCGGGATTCGGCAAAGCTGATGTCCCGCAATTCAGCGACTACAGCAGCCAGCGAATTGCATTTCAGCCCCTGCTCCATCACCCAAAGCGCTTCCTTTTCGCGCCTGACATCAATAAAAATGACCCGGTGCGGTTCAACTCCGAAGAATTTCAGCCCCGGAGCGAACAATTTACGTCTGGCGCTTATCCACAGGCAGACGCCTCCTTTTTTCATGAGTGTGCTCAATAGCCCTGCAAGAAATCCGTTTGCTGCGGCAGCGCAGGTTTCCGTTGGGCTGATAAATTCGTGTATCGCCCCGACAGGAAAAGCACCTCCGGGAAATGCCGCGTTCATCGGTCCCAGCCCAAAATCAAGCAGCCGGCTATCGGGTCCGGTGTTGAATCCCTCCAGCGAAAGAATCTTCTCTTTCAGCTGCCTGATGATTTCTTTTTTTTCGGCTAACTCACTCATAATTAAAAAATAATTCTATATTTGTTACGATTAATAACAATGCTTTGTTTCTAAATATAACAAACAAATACTGAAATGCAACGATTTTTTTTCGCCGGAAATATAAAATTTCTTCGTGATCGTAAGAAATTGAGCCAGGAAACCCTTGCTGCCAGGCTGGAGTTGACCCGTGCAAAGCTTGCTGCCATTGAGACAGGTAATACCAAATCTCCTCAGCCGGAGGATTACCTGAAATTTTCTGAATTCTTCAAAATAAGCATTGACTCCTTGCTGAAGATTGACCTTTCGAAATTGGGTGAGCTAAAAATGCGGGAGCTGGAAGCCGGAAATGATGTGTATATCCGGGGCGGAAACCTGCGGGTGCTGGCGATTTCTGTTGACCGCTCGAATAATGAAAATGTAGAATATGTTCCGGTAAAGGCAAAAGCCGGTTACATGGCCGGGTACAATGATCCTGAGTTTATTGCATCATTACCGAAGTATTCACTGCCCAACCTTCCGGCGGACGGAACGTTCCGCATTTTCCCATCAACGGGAGATTCCATGTTACCTGTACCGGAAGACAGCGATATCATTGCTCAGTACGTGCCGGACTGGACGGCCATCAAAGCAGATACTCCATGTATTGTTATTCTGAAAGGTCAGCAGGATTTTGTATTTAAGATGGTGACGATGAATCCGGAAAGCACGATTCTTTTGAAATCGCTCAATCCCGAATACAAACCATATTCAGTTGAAGCCAGCGATGTGATGGAAATATGGCGGTTTTATGCCTATACCAGCCGTGAATTTCCGGAGACCCGAACCGAAATGGCGACAGTGTTAATGGCCATCAGGAACCTGGAAGAAAAAATAGGGCAAATTCCGAAATAGGTACCCTGACGGATGCAACATTGATGTATTGAACTGTGTGCGATATTTTTCTAGATGATTTTTGTTTTATTTCTAAAATGCACTATTTTTGCTGCAAAACAGAAATAGATTTATTTACTGTCAGAACTGATGTTTTGTAAGAATTAAAGTACTTATAGATTTTTAACTGCTATTTCTACTGGAAATGAATTATTTAGAGTTCAAAAACAGGATGTTTGACCTGGGATGTTTCAATATCCACCAGGTTTATGCGTGGAAGCCGGGCTTCGACCGGAATAACTTTGTTCGTTGGGCCAAAAAAGGTCTTCTGTTACGTTTGAGGCAAGGATATTACACATTCCCGGAATACAAGGGCAAACCAAATTTTGCGCTTTACTTTGCCAACCGCATCTACCGCCCCTCTTATGTGAGCCTCCATACTGCGCTGGCATTTTATGGAATGATTCCGGAAGCTGTAGTACAGATAACAAGCGTGACATCACTGAAAACGTTAAGTTTCACCAATGATTTTGGAGAGTATGGCTACAAAAGCGTAAAACAAGATCTGATGTTTGGATATGATCTTAAACCCATCGCTGACGGGCGGACGTTTCAACTTGCCAGACCAGAGAAGGCTCTGCTAGACTTACTCTATCTCTATCCATTCTACAACACTGGGCAAGAGTTGGAAGATTTGCGTCTGGATGAAGATTTTATGCAGGATGAACTCGACCGCGAACGATTGGAGGAATATACGTTAAAATTTGAAAACAAAGCACTTGAAAAGAGGGTGCGACTATTGATTAATGCATACGGTATATGATACAACTGGAATTGATAAAAAATTATTTTCCTGCTGAATTTAGGGACAATGCTTCTTTTCAAAAGCACATGCTGAAAGAATATCTTCAGCTTCTTATCCTTGATTTTCTTTCAAATACACCTTATGTTGGAAAAATTATTTTTATTGGTGGGACAAATCTTCGTCTCGTTAAGGGGATTGACCGCTTCTCGGAGGATCTGGATTTTGACTGCAAGAATCTTTCAAAGGAGGAGTTTTTTGAAATGACCAATGCTATTTTGCATTTTTTGCAGAGGAGCGGTCTGCGTGCCGAAGTCAAGGATCGTGAAAACGAGCGATTGAAGGCCTTCCGGCGAAGCATCCATTTTCCGGAGCTGTTGTTTGACATGGGATTGACCGGTCATCGGGATGAGCGTTTTTTGATAAAAGTGGAAAGTCAGGATCAACAACTGTTTTATGAGCGTGTAATGGTCAATATCAAAGGGTGTGGCTTCTATTTTCCTTTTCCTGTGCCTTCAGATGGCGTTTTGTGTTCTATGAAACTCTCGGCTATGCTTACCCGACATAAAGGGCGCGATTTTTATGATGCAATGTTCTTGCTTGCACAAACCAAAGCTGACTACTCATTTCTTGCTGAAAAACATGATATCCATAATCTCGACGAACTGAAAGCCGCAACGGCAGAAATGTTAAAAGCAGTGAACCTGAACATGAAACAGCGAGACTTTGAGCATCTGTTGTTCAACAAAAAAAACAGCGAGCGCATTCTCTCCGTCGGAGAATTTTTTCAGGAGATGAGATAAATATTCAGTGCAACCGTATCAAAATGAGCTAATTATTACAGAGGTTTCTGTGAGTAAACTTACTACAAAAAATCTACTCACGGAATTACTCACGAATCACTTGATATGAATTGGATTATTTTGGTATAAGATAAAAATATAAAATCCATTAAATCAACGATTTAATGGATTTTGATTCGATTTGGATTCCCAAAAAGTGGGCTGTACTGGATTCGAACCAGTGACCCCTACCCTGTCAAGGTAATGCTCTAAACCAACTGAGCTAACAGCCCTTATTATTGCGCCACAAAAATATAAATTTTTTCGTTTCTTTCCTGTTTCGTGAATAAATCGTCTAAATTTGAAATTCAAAAAAATAAGATGAGGGCAGAGATTCGTTTTTTCGTTGTAATTTTTTACATGGTTTGTTCCGGTTTGGCCATAAGTGCCTATGCCAATGACAATACTTCCGTAAAACTTTACGATGAAACAATTTTTGTGATTTCGAACTTTTCGGGTGTTGATGCCAATCTCAACGAACCCCGAACCATTCAGGAACTTCTTAATCAAAATATCGGCGGGTTCAGGCTATACCTGGAATGGGAAAAACAGGAAAATCAGCTCATGATAAAAAAATCAGATGGATCTTCTATTTCCTTCAGGCAAACCATGAATGAAATCAAGAATTATCTGGACAACAAGCCTGACAAAATACTGACTCTTTTTCTTGATTTCAGCACCAATGTAAATGAGTTGAGCGAACTTTTTCAGGAATTGGGCATTGATCGGTATTTGTATTCTTATGATGCGAGGGAAGGCTGGGAATCACTAAATAAGATGACCGGCGCGAACAGGAGACTGGTGATTTTCGCAATGCAGGAACACAGAAACAGCCCTGATTGGCTTCATTATGTATGGAATCACGCAGTTGAGCCGTACTTCTCCATTTGGGAAGCTCCGGTTTTTAAAGGCGAATTTCTGAAAGGCGACCCCAAAAACAGTCTGCTGATTTACAATGACTATAATTTTCCCAGAAAGTCCCAAAGTGCCAATGATTTCAACTATGATACCAACCAAAATCCTTACCTGATTGAGCACATAAAAAATACATGGTCGAATACAGGTAAAACACCCAATTTTGTGATGCTCGATCGTTACGAGAGCTGGATTGTGGGTGTTGTGTCTTATTTGCGCGGCTTCAAAATCATAAAGGGTACAGTTACCTATAATGCACAAATCCTCGACTATGTCAACTGGGAAAGAACCGGGAGCCTGACAAGCGGAAAATATTGTTTCCCTGTTGGACCGGGCGACAACCTGGTTTTGGCGCCTAAAAGTCCTGGTTTTCGTTTTACGCCTGAATCTGCCACATTCAATGAACCAAACCAGAGTATTGTTCAGCATTTTATTGCCACCTCGCTTGAGATTACCGACAATCTGGAAGGTCATTATACTTTTGCAAAGGAAAGCCGCGACTTCAGTATAAACGGGTTCAATGGTAAGGCTGAAAATGTAAATTTTACAAATGATTCAGTCCGCTCTTCTGTGGCAGAGTTTGGGGAGAACAGCTATATTATACTTCCCGGCGCGGAAGAATTCAAAGTACGTGATCATGATTTTTCCGTTGCTGCCTGGATAAAAATCAAGGAATATCAACCCAATAAAAGTGATTACTGCATCATCGGAACAAAAAACAATTCCTACCAGCAGGGAATTCACCTTTTGGTAAGGGACAAGAAACCATATTTTGGATTTTACAACAACGACTTGCGGGGTAATAAAATACTCGAAGCAGGGAAATGGTACCATTTGGTTTGGAGATACAACAAATTGAGCGGAGAACAAGCCATTTTTGTAAATGGGAAACTCGATAGCCGCTCTCTGGGGCATCCCGCATACAAAGGGCGCGAAAATCTTTACATCGGAGTTGCCGGGTTTAACTGGTCGTCAAACATGTACGGGGCAATTGACAATTTGAGTATTTGGTCGAGGGCGCTGGGCGAAGAGGAAATTTGGGGTATGAGCAAGGAAGTGATCGAAATCGTACCCATAAAAAATGTCTTTATTCTTTATCCCATTCTATCCCGCATTTCAGTGGCATTACTTGTTCTCGCTATGCTGATAATTGGCTATTTAAGAATCCCTTTCAGGAAATTTAAAAAACAGACATCCCCGGCAGAAAAGATACGCAGCATCGAAAAAGCCATGATCCACAAACCGGAAGCAAATTATATTCAGTTATTTGGCGATTTTAAAGTGCTCGACAAATCCGGCATCGACATAAGTAGTCAGTTCACTCCGAAGTTGAAACAGTTGTTCCTGATTATCCTTTTGTATTCGCAACGCAATAAAAACGGCATTTCAACGAAGGAACTCACCGATATTCTTTGGATGGGACATTCGTCGCAAAGCGCAAAAAACAGTCGCGGTGTGACGATTCGAAAGTTGAGACTGATTCTTGAATCTCTTGATTCGGTGCAGATTAATTTTCACATCGATCGGTGGTCAATGGCATTTGGCGGATCGGTTTACTGTGATTACACCGAATGTTTAAAACTCCTGAAACGTGAAAAAAATCAGGACACTGATTTTAACCTGAATTTTTATCACATCATCCAGGAAGGCGAACTTTTCAAAGGTGAATCGTACGACTGGCTCGACGATTTTAAGGGATTTGTCGGGAATAATATTGTTGACATTCTCCTGAAATTCATCAACGAACTGACCATTGAACGCGACAACGAATTGATCCTGAAATTAAGCGACCGTATTCTGGTGACCGATCCGGTGAATGATCAGGCACTGGCTTTTAAACTGAAGGTTTTGATTAAACAGAACAACTATAATCTTGCCCGTTTTACTTTTGACCGTTTTTGCGTACTCTATGAAGAGATGTATGGAGAGAAATTTTCAGTCAAATTTGAAGAACTGATTGCCTGAAAAATAAACATGTTATAAAGCAGGGTTAATTTTTGTTTTTTATTTTGTATTATTCTCAATATCATTGCGTTTAATGTATTTGTAAAATGTTTAATGCAGGAAAAATAACCCAGAAATAACCATGTTTTAACCCGATTGTAAACGTCAGCTAAAACCCTGCTAATTCCTTTTTATTAGATTTGATTTAATTTTTTACGGATTGTGAACTCTTTATTTATACATCCGGAGAGTAAAACGATTAATTCAGCTCGATTTATGAAGATTTGGAATTCTGTTCGTACGGTGTTTTCAGGTAAAAGGTCATTTTTATTGGTGATTGTGACGGGTATGGCAATTGGCTTTATTTTTATGTTCGCCGGAAACAAAGTAGTTACTTATACTTCAACCGATAATTATTGCATGTCGTGCCATGTTCACCCTCATGCAGAACAAAGCTGGAAGCTTTCTCCCCATTATGACAATAAAGCGGGCATAATTGTGCATTGTGTCGAATGCCACCTTCCGCCGAAAGGACATGGAATGTTGGTGGCCAAAGCCAAACATGGAGCCATCGACTTGTACGGCTTCCTGTTCAAGGATTCGGCCGATTACAAATGGGAAGAGAAGCGCACACTCGAAAAGGCGAGTAAATTTGTATATACCGAATCGTGCGTAAAATGTCATCAGAATTTATTTCCGAAAACGCTTAGTGTTGACGGTGAAAATGCGCACTTAAGTTTTCTGACAAGCAAAACCGATGTAAGTTGCCTGAATTGTCACCTCGACGTTGGGCATTTTGACCCAAACAAAAAACATGAGCACAACAAAAATTTTGGAGTTACTGCAACAGTTTCTGCTGAAATATTTACCGAACCTACAACCGTTACCAGCTTCACCAACTTTACTGAAAAGATACCGGGGACCAGCCTTTCTTTTGAAATGGTTGCCATTCCTGGCGGACAGTTTATAATGGGCAGTCCGAAAAAGGAACCTTTTAGGAAACCCGATGAAGGGCCTGCACATCCCGTAAAACTAACGCGGTTTTTTATGGCAAAAGTAGAGGTCAGCTGGGACGAATACCTTGAATTCTTTAAAGCAACTTCTTCGCAGGGACGCAAGGAAGCCGAAGAAAACGAAAACGTGGATGCCATTTCGGGTCCGACACCGCCATGGGGCGCACCCGATCAGGGATGGGGAAAAGGCTCACGTCCGGCAATCACGATGACGTGGAAAGCTGCCAATGTATATTGCCAGTGGCTGTCGAAAGAAACAGGCAAAAAATACCGTCTTCCGACCGAGGCCGAATGGGAATACGCTTCCCGCGGAGGCAATCAAACACCTTATTTCTTTGAAGGCAATCCAAAGGATTTCACTTCCGAAGGATTTTTCAGGAAAATATTTGGCCGCGATACTGCTGTTATTCAGTCGTATGTGGTTTACAAGGAAACAAGTCCTTCACAGACACAGGAGCCTGGTTCGGTGAAAGAAAATCCGTTTGGCCTGAAAAATATGTTGGGCAATGTGTATGAATTCTGTTCTGATTATTATTCGCCGACCGCTTATGCAGCGTATAAAAAGGGTGCGGTTAATCCCAAAGGTCCCCGAAAAGGTCAGGAACGTGTGATCAGAGGCGGTTCGTTTAAAAGCGATGCCAGGGACGTACGCAGCGCGGCACGCGATTTCACCAAAACCAAAGCATGGTTGGTTACCGACCCGCAAATGCCCAAGAGTGTTTGGTGGTATTCCGATTGCGTCGATATTGGTTTCAGGGTAGTTTGTGAAGTAGATGAGAGTATAAAATAGAAAAATAGTTCCCGATGGAAAATACAAATAAAGGTTTTAACAGAAGAAGGTTTCTTGAATCGACCGCTCTGGCCGGTATCGGTTTATTGGGCGCAAGTGCCATGATTTCAGGATGTAAAAAAACAAAGGATGCAAAAGCGCTGGGATTGCCACCTATTCTGAAAGCTGCTCCAAAAGGTAAAAAACTGCGTGCAGCATTGATCGGATGCGGTAACCGCGGAACAGGCGCAGCTCTAAATTTTATAAGTGCCGGACCCGATTTGCACATCGTTGCTTTGGCTGATGTATTTCAGGATAGAATAGATGCAACCCGCGAACGCTTCTCGAAACTGAAGATGGAAATTCCGGCTGAAAACTGTTTTTCAGGATTTGAAGGATATAAACAAGTGATGGCGCTGGCCGATGTTGATGTGGTGATTTTGGCAACTCCGCCTCAATTCAGGCCCGATCAGTTCAAAGAAGCTGTTTTAAAGAACAAACATGTTTTCATGGAAAAACCCATGGCAGTTGATCCGGTTGGAATCAGGTCGATTATTGCCAGTGGCAAAAAAGCACAGGCCGTTGGCTTGAACGTGGTTACTGGCACACAACGCCGTCATCAGCAGGATTACATTGAAACCTATCAGCAGGTTGCCAACGGAGCAATCGGAACACCGGTTTCGGCAAGGGCTTTCTGGAATCAAAACCATGTGTGGTTCCGTACCCGCGAAGAAGGCTGGGACGATATGACTTACATGATTCGCAACTGGAACAATTTCTGCTGGTTGTGCGGCGATCATATTCTGGATACACACGTTCACAACATCGATGTAATTAACTGGTTCCTTGGCAAACAACCGGAAAGCGCCGTTGGTTACGGTGGCCGTGCCCGTCGGTTAACAGGCGATCAGTACGACTTTTTCAGTATTGATTTTGATTATGGAGCAGGTGTTTTCTCGCACAGTATGTGCCGTCAGATTGACAATTGTGCCAACGCGACCGGCGAATTCATTATGGGTACCGAAGGTTATACCAACTGTGCCAATACCATCTGGAACCTTGACGGATCGGTAAAATGGAAATTTGAATACCCGAAAGATGAAAACGGCAACGAGACAAATCACATATTAATTCCGGCTTATGTGCAGGAGCACATGCACCTTGTTCATGCCATACGCACCGGGGAGTATGTAAATCAGGCGGAAGAAACCGCTTTGTCAACGCTCACTGCAATCATGGCGCGTACTGCGGCTTACACCGGTAAAAAAGTTACCTGGGAAGAAATTTACAAATCAGATATGGATCTCGGTCCGCAGGTAATTGAATTTGGTCCGGTTGACATGCAATTTGAAGTGCCAATTCCGGGAACAGCGCACAAAGCCTAAACCAAAGTGTTCAGTCGCAGAATTCAGTTTTGGCTAACTGGAATTTCGGAAGGATCGATTGACATAAGCAAATACTAAACTTAAACTATAATAAATGGACAACAAGAGCACACGCAGATCTTTTCTTAGAAATTCGCTTTCGTTAATGGCCGGAACGATGGTATTGCCGCACATTATTCCTTCGTCGGCAATGGGAATGAACGGGGTTGTACCGCCAAGCGATCGCCTTGTATTGGGATCGATTGGAGTTGGTTCTCAGGGAATTAGCAATATGCGGGAATTCCTGAAATTTAAAGAAGTTCAGTTGGTTGCCATGTGCGACCTTGACACGAGGAACCTGGCGAAGGCTTCGGCTATCGTTAATCAGCAATATGCAAACACCGATTGCCGGACACACAAGGATTACCGTGAATTTCTGGAAAAGGAAAAGCTGGATGCTGTCTGCATTTCGGTACCCGACCATTGGCACAGTATCACTTATGTGGCTGCTGCCAACAAGAAAATAGACATTTATGGCGAAAAACCTTTGGCTAGAAGTATTGGCGAAGGACAGCAGATTGTAAAAGCAGTTCAGAAAAACAAAATTATATGGCAAACCGGAAGCTGGCAGCGGTCGGTAGCTAATTTTCACAAAGGTGCAGAGCTTGTTTTTAACGGAAGATTGGGAAAAGTTGACCGTGTGGAAGTTGGTTTGCCAAATGCAGCGAAACTGGTTGGAATGCCATCAATAAAAGAAGTACCTGCCGAACTCGATTGGGATTTCTGGCTGGGATCTGCGCCAAAAGTTCCCTACCGTGGTGTTTGCCATTGGAACTGGCGCTGGATATTGGATTATTCTGGAGGACAATTAACCGATTGGGCAGGTCACCACATCGACATTGCTACCTGGGCATTGGGACTTGACCGCACAGGGCCGATTGAAGTTTCGGGCGAAGGCGTTTATCCGGCTGCTACCGAATTGTACAATGTTCCCGGCGAATTCGATTTCGATTGTAAATACAAATCAGGAGTTGTGATCCGCGTGGCCAATTCCGCCCGTTTGCCTAACGGAATGGGGGTAACCTGGTATGGCGAAAATGGATGGATTCATGTAAACCGAGGTGATATTATTACTGCTTCGAAACCTGAGCTGATTTCTGAAGAGCTTGGTTCTGGCAAAAAAGCACTTTATAAAAGCAACAATCACATCGGCAATTTTCTGGAATGTATCAAAAGCCGCAAGGAAACCATTACACCGGTTGAAACTGCACATCGTTCCATCTCAGTTGGTTTGCTTGGCGAAATTGCCATGACCACCAAAAAGAAAATTCAATGGGATCCGGTAAAAGAGCAAATCATCGGCAATGCCGAAGCCAGCAAAATGCTGATGAGAAATTTCCGTGCTCCCTGGAAAATACCAAACATCTAGGATGCCAGGGTATCAAAATAATTGAACAGATTACAATTTTCACACACGCTTTTTCATCCTTTTAACCGGGATACTTTTCTAAAACCAACCAAAAAATTGCCAGCGAAGGGAAATCACTTCCCTGAACTGGCATTTTTTTAAATTTCGAATTTTCCAACATTGGCAGTCCCAATGTTTTCAAAGTGAAATTCTGTATCTTTAACCCCGGTTTACCGTGTCATTTTCCTGAAATCCGAATTTTACTTCAGGAAAAAATGTACTGAAAAAAACAAATCTATGTTTTCACTCATAATTCCTGTTTATAACGAAGAAGATCTGATAGATGAATTGGCATCGCGTGCAATAAAAGCAGTGGAGTCGTTCACTTCAAATTACGAAATTCTGTTTATAAACGATGGAAGTACTGATTCAACACTCCGGAAATTAATTAAAGTCCGCAAACACTTCTCAAAAGTCAAAATCGTTGACCTTTCGAGGAACTTTGGACATCAGGCAGCTTTTACCGCCGGACTGGAAATTGCAATGGGAAATTATGTGGCCATGATGGACGGCGACCTTCAGGATCCGCCCGAGCTACTCGCCGAAATGTACCGGATGTTGAATGAAGAAGGATATGACATTGTTACCGGTAAGCGAAAAGGTCGGAAAGGGAAACGGCTTCGAATCGCAACCAACCTTTTTCACGCATTTTTTAAAAAAATTACCGTTCTCGACGATATGGAAAATTCGGGCAATTTCTCGATGTTGAACCGAGCCGCCGTTGATGCCCTGGTAAAGATGAAGGAAACCATTCGTTATCTGCCAGGATTGCGTTCGTTTATCGGTTTCAACCAGGGATTTATTGAATATGTGCGGGAAGACCGGGCAGGTGGCGAACCTAAAATGACCATTGGCAAACTGTTGCTGTTGGCTGCGGATGCCATTTTCTCGTTTTCAAAATTTCCGATAAAAGTGTGTCTTGTGCTGGGCCTGATTGGAACCATTGTATTTTTGTTTGCCGGAATATATGTGTTGTTTGCAAAATCATTTGGATTTGCCCTATTTGGCTGGTCTTCCACCGTTTTGAGCATTTATTTTCTGGGTTCTATTCAGCTTATTTTTCTGGGTGTGGTGAGCGAATATGTCTATCGTATCTATAAAGAATCGCAGAACCGGCCCATCTACCTTGTGAAAAAGTTTTACGATACCGACGCCGAATAATGGGAGAAAAAAATCTGAAGATAACTTTTTGGGTTCTGGCCTTCGTAATGCTTTCCGCCCTTTTGGTGATCAGCCGCGATGCAGGCATTTCGGGCGACGAGGAGGTGCATTACCTGCAATCCGAAATGGTTTACAATTACTTCAGCACCATGGGAGCCGACAAATCGTCGCTCGATACACCCAAAACCCACCTGCAATACTACGGACAAGCTTTCGATAATTTGGTAACCGTTCTGATCCATTGGTTCGGAATTGAGGATATTTACGGGTTCAGGCACCTGATGTGCAGCATTTCAGGATGGCTGACAATTTTGGTAACCGCTTTATTTGCAGCACATATTTCCGGCTACGGAGCTGCTATTTTTGTGCTTTTTCTGTTTGCAGTTTCGCCGGGTTTTCTGGGTCAGTCGCAAAATAACCTGAAAGATATTCCCTTTGCTTTGGCTTATATTTCAAGCGTTTATTATTCGCTTAAACTTGTTTATGCTGAAGTAAAACCTACAAAACAAACGATTTTACTGCTGGTTTTAAGCATCGCTTTTTCCATTGGTATCCGCGCAGGAGGTATTCTTGTGGTTTTCTATCTCGGATTTTTCATGTTCCTGAAATTCGTTTCGGATTGGATGAAACAGAAAAGTCCGGATATGAGTCAGCTTAAAAAGCAGTTGATTTTGTTCTCCGGAATTTCGGTTGCAGGCTATTTGCTGAGTTTGATTCTGTGGCCATACGCCTTGCAAAATCCTTTACTCAATGTGTTTAAATCGTATCAGGTAATGACACATTTTCCGACGACCGTCCGTCAGATTTTTGAAGGACGGATCGATTGGTCCGATTTGCTTCCGTGGTACTATTTGCCTAAATACATGGCCATTACAATTCCGTTCATCGTTTTTGCCGGAATTGCTGTTTTCCTGTTGAATGCAAAAAAGAAATATTCAGAAAATCAGAAAACGCAATTATGGCTGTTGCTTTTTACTTTGTTGTTCCCATTGGTATTTGTTATCCTGAAAGGTTCAAACCTTTACGGATCGTGGCGGCATTTTCTGTTCGTTTATCCCGGAATTATACTGATTTCAGCACTGGGATTTCATGCTTTTTTTGTCAGGTTCAGGCATAAAATTGTTCGGATTGCCGGCATTGGATTACTACTGATTTTGTCATTTCATCCGGCGACATTTATGGTTGCCAATCATCCGTATTATTACCTGTATTACAACCAGTTGGTTGGCGGATTAAACGGCGCCTACGGAAATTATGAAACCGATTACTATTACCATTCGATGCGCGAAGGAGCCGAATGGCTTCAGGAACACCTGAAAAACAAGCAAAACAGCGACGAAGTTATTGTAGGAGGAAATTTCCCTATTCAATGGTATTTCAGGAATAACGAAAAAATAAAATTTGTGTATTTTCCTTACCAGAAGAGGAGCGAATACGATTGGGATTATGCCATCGTGGCCAACAGTTACATTTCGCCCTATCAGTTGAAAAACAAAATCTGGCCACCTGCGAATACAATTCATACAATTACTGCCGACGGAATTCCAATATGTGCAGTAATTGAGCGGGTTACGAAAGACGATTTGCAGGGAATTCAGGAGCAAAAAAAGGGCGACAACATTAAATCTGCGTTGTTATTTCAAAATGCACTGTCGCACGACCCTCAAAATGAATGGATCTGTTATAAATTTGCAACATCGCTGGCTTTATCGGGAGAAGTTGTCCAGGCTGAACAAAAGCTTCAGGAATGTTTTGAGATTAATCCGGAATACGAACCGGCACTCGTTTTGGCTGGCGATCTGGAATTGAAAAAAAATGAAACAGAAAAAGCTGCCGGTTATTACCGAAAGGCAATTGAGGCAAACCGGAAGTATTTCAGCGTTTACCTAAAATTAGCCGGATTGTACGCTGAAACCAATGTGGATGAGGCACGTAAAGTGTTGAAAGATTGCCTGAAGATAAATCCCCGGTACAAGCCGGCACGTCAGGCATTGGCCGATACTTACAGAAATTCAACTTCCGGAGAGGAAGAAAAACGATAAAACAGAGAATTTAAAAAATAAATTAAAAATTGAAACGATGAAAAAATTTATCATGTTTGCCTTTTTAGGCTTGTTGTTTATGGGTGTTCCTGCCGTTGTAGCTGCACAGGGCGAAGATTCACTTGAAGTGGCGATTGAAGAACCAACCGATACCATTTCTATTGATAACATGGATCCGGTTTATTATGAAGATGAAACAGAAGAAGAATCATCGAATGCCCTGACTTTTGCCATCATTGGTGGTTTGGTGGTTGTTGTAGGTGGAGTAGCTTTCTTTCTTACTCAGAAAAAGAAGAAATAAGTAAATAACAATTTGCTGAAAATACAAAAAAGCTTCCTGACACCGGGGAGCTTTTTTTATGCCTGATTTTTACATCAGGAATTGTTCTATTGCTGAAACAAGATGATTTGCTTAATTTAGCGACTTGCAAAATTATAAATCAATACCTAATAAGCACAACATGAACAATCAATTTGCACTAAGCGCCCAACAACTTCTCGAGATTGCCAACGACCTCAGGCAAAAGATCGAAACCGGACTTCAGCAGGACGGTACCGAAATAAAATGTTTGCCAACTTATATACATCCGAAGAAAGATGGAATAAAAGGTGATGCGGTTGTTTTCGATTTGGGCGGAACCAATTTCCGCGCTGCCGTAGTATCGGTTGGCGAAAAAACTGAGATTACCGGTTTGGCTGAAAAAGACATTACCGAAATGAAAATGGAAGGTTTTACTGAAGATGATCTTTATAATTCTCAGGCGCAGACCATCAACCAGTTAAATATCCCAAAGAATTGCCCCATTGGATATTGCTTTTCGTATCCGGCCAAATCGCTTACAAATGGCGATGCCGAACTGATAAACTGGACAAAAGGAGTAAAAATTATGCGTATGGCAGGGAAACCAATTGGTGAGCCGTTGGTTAAATACCTGAACGAAAAAACGAATGGCAGTTTCAATAAAATTGCAGTGGTGAACGATACCATTACCAGCTTGTTCGCAGGTTTAATGAATCCCGGGTACGATGCTTACATCGGGCTGATTGTGGGAACCGGAACCAATATGGCAACTTTTTTCCCTTCCGATTATATCCCAAAAATCAAAGATCTGAAAGACTGGTCAGGCGAAACTCCTGTGAATCTTGAATCAGGCAATTTCGACCCGCCAAACCTCACCGCGTTTGATAAGGAAGTTGACAACAATTCTGACAACAAAGGATCTCAGCGGTTCGAAAAAGCGATTTCGGGCATGTACCTCGGTCGTGTTTTCCGTGCTGCGTTCCCGAACGATGGGCTGGATATTAACCTCGATGCAGCAGGTTTGAGTAAAATGATGAATAATCCGGGAGCCTATAAGCTTGAGTATGTTGAAACTGCTTTCCAGATATACGAACGTTCTGCAAAACTGGTAGCTGCATCAATCGCCGGATTGGTAATGAACCTGAATTCTGCAAATCCATCGGTGAAGAAAATTCAGGTTTTGGCCGAAGGAAGTTTATTCTGGAGCAAGGTTAAAACCCACGATGCAAAATATGTTGACATCGTAAATGCCACGCTAAAAGAACTTTTGGCTGAAGGAGGCATCGGCGACAAAGAAGTTCATATTTCGAGAATCGAAAATGCCAATTTGATTGGTGCCGCGATGTCGGTGCTTTCGTAAGAAAGCCGGTAGTCGGAAGACCGAAGAAAATACAATATACTGAGCGGGTGACTTTAAGTTGCCCGCTCAGTTTGTTTTAGGGATGAGCCGCTATTTTCTTCTAAATTCACAAAACTTTCGTGATAATCATCCAAATTTATTATTACTCGTCTGGCTTTGTTCGGCAATTACAATCACCCAACTTCAATAAAAAAGCTTGTATATTTGTAATACGTTTTCACAATAATTCATTCACAATATGACAGTTAGAGTTCAAATTGAAACCAGCACCGTAGCCGGACAGAAATTGATAACAGAACTTCGTCGCTATCCTGATGTAGTTCGGTTTGTTGAACCTGACGGGGTTTCAGAACCAGTCCCTGAAGGATATGTTCAGGTTAAAGATGGCTTTGACGAGCTCAGAAATCATTTATTAATTGATTCAAATACTGAAACAGGTAAAAAACTCATCCATAAATTAGAATCCCATCCTCAAATTGTAAAAATTGAATACTCTTATCCAACTGATGACAATGGAATGGATATTGAAAGCCTATCTGTGAATGATTCGGCCAAGCTGGCATTTGACAGATTAGAAAAAAAATATGATCGTAAATTCAATAATAAATATACCCGATGAAGAGGTATGTTGTTCACAATAAGGCATTGTCTATACTTTTCACGGCAAAACTGTACTTGTTAAAACTGTAATTTCGGGTGCATTAATAAAAAGTTGAGTTTTAAAGACAGTCGGAGTGCGACTTTGAGTCGCGCCCCGACTTTTCGCCTTTCCTGAACGAATCAATTGTCACTGGCTCAGTTTTTTTTTGCTGATATTCGATCGTAACTTTTGAGATGATAATCTTTTGAACATCAAATCTAAATATCTCCATGCCCAAAAAGAAAACACAAAAAGAAGTTATTGCTGAATTTCAAACTGAGCATGGTGATTTTTACGATTATTCTTTGGTTGTTTATAAGAATAATGCAAGTGAAATAATTGTTCTATGTCCAGTACATGGATCATTCCACCTAACACCAAGTCACCATAAAAAAGGCGTTGGCTGCCGCAAATGTTACGATAAAAGGCGAAAAATGACTAAAAATGAATTTGTTATAAGATCTCAAAAACATTTTGGAGATCTTTACGACTACTCACTTTTTGATGAAATTCCAAGCATTGGAGAAGAAGTCCAAATCCGATGTAAAGTACATGAAACGACTTTCCATCAAAACCCTCATAATCATGTTCGCGGACATGTTGGATGTCCAAAATGTAAATCTGCAAAACTTTCTGGTATTCGCCATTTGAGAGGAACCATGAAGACACAAGAAGAGTTAACAGTTGAATTCATTGAAAGAGCCAGAAGTGTTCATGGGGATAGATTTGATTACAGCAAATTTGTTTATGTGACAACTGATACATCAGGAATTATTATTTGTCCTAAACATGACGAATTTCCCCAATCTCCAAACAATCATCT
Source organism: Prolixibacteraceae bacterium (assembly GCA_019459485.1). Classification (GTDB taxonomy): domain Bacteria; phylum Bacteroidota; class Bacteroidia; order Bacteroidales; family Prolixibacteraceae; genus Aquipluma. The sequence goes on along the minus strand of JAIBEZ010000067.1, from coordinate 10,873 downwards.
TCGAGGCAGCATCTGTCCGGATTGTTCTCTGGAAGAAAAGAAATCAAATACTTTTAAGCAGAAATGTCTGGAGCAAGGAGTTGATTATGGAAGGGCTCTCAAACGAAGAGAAGCTGGACATTCCGATGAAAGGATTTTCGATAAAGGATATATTCGAGATTCAAGACTTACTACCCTTATTACTGTTTATGGCATCACTTATCCAAATTTGGAGGAGGCAATTCGGGTACTAAATCCTCCTGCAAGTTCACGCACAATCGCTCGAAGAATTAAAGATGGGTTTGCTCCGGATGATGCATTTCAACGAATACCTAATCCAGGTTATAGAAACGGTATAATCTACCTTGTTACTCATGTTGAATCTGGGAAAATGTACGTTGGATTAACCGTACAAACCTTCGAATTAAGATGGAATCAACATAAAGAAGATTCAAGAAAGCACTACATAAAATCAGAAGAATCTTTGCATGCCGCGATGCGTGAGTTCGGACATACTGCATTCGAAATTACAATAATTGATCGGGGAACTACAAAAACAGACCTTGAAGCCAAGGAGCGAAAATGGATAAAACGCTTAGAAACCATGGTTCCTAAAGGTTTTAATATTTCTACTGGGGGTACTTCTGGTGGCTCAAATCCAATACCGAAAGAAATTGATGAGTTCCAATTTTTAAGTATAAATGAAGCCAACCAATATGTAGCAAAAACAAGGGGAATTAGTCTTCATGCGGCAAAATGGAGAGTGCTTCATGACAAAATCGATACAAAATCACCTGCAAAAAGTGGAGAAAGTTTGGTAAAGAGTCCTGCATATAAATCCTGGGGCCGGATTAAACATGGTGTTCTCAACCCTAAATCAAAAGATTATATTCCTGATATTGAATTGTATAATCCATGGAAGGAGTTTGATAAATTTCTGAAAGATAATGGTCAGCCGCCTGAACCGGGAATGGCATTTACACGGCTTGACAAATCTCTGGGATACTTTCCTGGAAACTGTAATTGGTTGACAAAGAGTCAAGCCAGTAAAATAAATGCAGTAAATATGAAGAAATTGGGAACTCTTACGGGAAGAAGAAAAGCGGATTAGGTACGCAACCCATCGCCGGCATCTTCCATCTCATCATAAACGCTAATCTATGAAAGCTAAATTTCAATTTCCATCCTTCTTTTCTGCATTTCTTATTTTGGTTGCTTGCAATAAAGATAAGGTTTCAGTTGTTGAGGATGTTTGCCACAGCTGGGAAGCGAAAAGTTTCATGTCAATAGAATCGGTCGCATATCCCAAAAATGAGAATACAACCATTCTGCTGACTTTTAAAAAAGACGGAACTTACAGTTTGAAACTGGACATTAACAGTTGTGGAGGAACTTTTACTTCCGGGAAAAACGGTAAGATCGAAATGGAATCGCCCGCTTGTACTGAAGCATGTTGCGATAGCAAATTTTCTGAAAAGCTGGCAACCATGCTGTCGAAGGTAACTACTTATGAAATAGACGAAAGTGTTCTGAAATTACATATTCCGCAGTGGGGCTATATCGAATGCGAAATTTTCAATTCATCGCTAATTAATCCAAATCGCTGAATTATTTCAGATTAAAAACTCCGGAAAGTTCTCTTTTGAAATTATCTGAAATTCGGAATCGGGATAAGTAACAGGCAGATATTCATTGAATTATAATAAGTCAGGTTGCAGTATTTATCTAAATTAGGTAAGCTAAGTTCTGTCGACCACATGAAGTACTGTTTATCAATAAGAGTGCGTGATTATTTACTTCTGTCAATCCAGTTTTCAATTCTGATACCGGTAATTCTTTCAAACTCTTTGATATTTTCAGTAATCATAATTAGTTCTTTTTCTATAGATGTGCAGCCAATCAATAAATCGAAATCCCCAATCATTGTTCCTAATTTCCGTAATCTCGCTTTTTCTTTACCGTAAAGGTATATGGAATCGTAAATTGGAAGGATGGTGACCTGTTTTGAAAATTTTTCAATTATCTTATGATTCTTTTGTGGACTCATACTATTTTCAGCTCCAAAGACGAGTTCAGCAAGCGTTATTTCTGATATAGCACAACTCCCCAACCCAATTTCTTCGAGTTTTTCAATCAGGTTAAATCTTCCCCTAAAGAAATGGATACAAATATTGGTGTCAAGCATGTATCTCATTAGAAATCTGCTATATTTCTGTTGTCAATTCGAGAGTCTCTAATCTCTCTAATTATTTCGTCAGAGTCTCTTGAATCTTCCCACGCTCCATATAAGTCACTTAAATCAAAGGTGCTTTCTTCTCTTGTTTCAATGGATTCAGTCAACTTAATAATCAGTTTCTTTTTTGAACCATTATCAAGTCGTGTTAAGAATCCAAAATATTTATCTATTGTTTTGTTTGTTAATGCTAAGCTCATAATCGAAATTTTTTCAAAGATACAATTTTTTGTGCAGGATACTTTTTCCAATTTCTGCATAATACCCATCGCTCAGTTTACTTAAAACTAAACTTTTCCTTCACTTTCGACCCTTTTTCTCCCCATTCTACCGTTGCACATTCGGTGTAAAAGTCGTGTTCGAAAAACAGGATGTAACTCTTTTCGGCAGCTTCCTTCAGGAAAGCTTCTTTTTCTTCCATCGCAGTTACCGGATACAAATCGTACGAAGCCAGCCACACAATTGGGATATTGGCTGCAGTTGGAATCAAATCCGACATGTAAACGTAGGTTTTATCTCCGGAATCGATGAACGGAATCATTTGTCCGGGCGTGTGTCCGTCGAACACCCGGACTGAAATTCCGGGAAACAATTCGCATTCTTCTTCTACCAATTGCATGTTGCCGCCCGTTTTCAGGAAATCAAGTATTTCAGGATAATAAGCCGCACGCTCACGGATATTGGATATTTTTGAATGTTCCCATTGTTGTTTGCTGCACCAGTGGGTTGCATTCGGAAACAGAAGTTTCAACTGCCCGTTTTCGCTGATTACCGCTCCGTTGCAATGGTCCCAATGTAAATGGGTAAACAGCACATCGGTTATATCTTCAGCCGAATAACCTTTTTCGGTCAGCGATTTTGTAATGGCGTCGGTTTCTTCGTGGCCGTTGTTTCTTTGTACTTTCTCCGGATAATGATTCCCAACTCCGGCTTCGATCAGGATTTTGCGTTCTCCCAAATCAACCAGCAAACAGCGCATTGTTAGTTTGGTGACATTGTTTTCATCGGCGGGATAAACCTTCGACCACATCGCTTTGGGAATCACGCTAAACAGCGAACCTCCGTCGCAACTGAAATTTCCGGCGTGTATCGGGTGTAATTGCATGTTTCGGATATTTGAAATTTCCGGCTAAAGTAAGAAAAAGTGGTCAGTCACAGTGGTCAGTGATCAGTCGCAGTGTTCCGTCTCAGTGATCCCATCCTAAATTTTGTTTTCGGTCTCCGTTTTCCAGTCTCCCTTTGCTCCATGTTCTAAGCCATTTGCCTACTGAATACTGCGACTGTCCAATCTTTTTTGCGCCACCGAGTCGGTTTCAAAATCCATCACAAACTGAACAACCCCGAAATAATCCTCAATGCCTTTTTCAATTTTGTTGGTTTTCAGATAAACGTCGTTCACTTTTCCTGCCGCCTTGTCAATTTTTTCATTTCTCATACTTTCCCAGTGTTTCTGCACTTTACGAATGTCGTCAATTACAGGTTTGTCGATTTGATGCACGAGATTCCTGAAATTGTGCAAATGCTTTGACTGCGATAAAAAGTAATTCAGCATGCTGATGTTGGCCGAGTATTGAAGGTGTTTTGAGTCGCTTTGCGCACAAACCAGCCAGGCGTAGAAATTTGCCTCAGCCTCGCTGGTAATACCGAACTGATGTGCAAATTCGTGTGCCAAAACCTGCGGATATTCAATCATCAGCAAACTATCGTTCAGGTGCACTTCGCTGAAAAATGGTCCATAATAACCCGCAATGGATGCTTTTGCAAAGAAATTGCTTAAAGTGATAGGCTTCGGTCGCCGGTTCCCCTGCGGATATTTCACCTTCAGGAAAGAAGCGTTCTTTTTGTAAGAAGCTTCAACCAGCGAATCAATGGTTGAAAAACTTACATTTTCGAAGGTGCAATACGAAGCGTTTGTTTGAGCAATCAGGTTTTCTAAAACGCGGACAAACTGAACGCTGTCGGGCTTTGATTTGGTTATTGAAAGTCGCTCATTGATTCCTGTCCGGTAATAATTGAAACCCCAAAACCAATAAAACAGTACATAGCAAACGGCGAGTGTCTGAACAATTATCAGGATAAAACGGCCAAATTTTATTCTCCTGAAAATGACTAAAAATAAAAGAACCACGAGAAATAAGGCCAGTAATGCATAAAATGCGTCGTCCATCGAAAAAGAAACCCATTTGCTCAGGAATGACAACAGAAAAGCAACAATAGGATAAAAGGTTTGTGAATAAACGGTTTCGGTTGCTCCCGGATGTCGGGAAAACAGTTCTGTCAAACCAAATGTTGCCAATGCCAGCCAGATTGGGAGGGCTGCCAGTCCAAAAAATAGTGTGCGGAATTTACTTTTTGCCATGTTGCCATTTGGAATTAATTTGCGAATATCACGATTTTTTAAGTGTTTCAACAATTTTGGAATACATTTGGCGTTCATTCATCCATGTATAGACATAAAATGTATTTAAAGATCACCCTCCTTGCAGCATTGCTATCCCTGGTAGGTTACGCAAACGCACAGCCATATAACAATGATATTGATGCTATCATTGGTGTTTCAGTTCCGGGAATTTTTCATGGTGGCATTGGGTTGCACTACATGCCCAGCACCCGGTTAGGTGTAAGCTTTGGGTCTGATTTTAAAAACGATGAAAATGGGAGATTGTACGAGTTGGCTTTAGTCCATTCTATTTATTTTGGAAAGCCTGATCGCCACATCCGAAAAAAACTATGGTCATTAAACACGGGGATTTCATTTCAAGTTGAGCAAAGCGTCCACGAAAAATCAACCGCCGGATACTTCGATTTATTCTTTGTACGGAAGATTCCGATTACTGGTAAAATATTTATTCAGCCGGAATTGGGTGCATCCTACTTCCTTTTTGAGCATTTAGTTGATGAAGCTGAAATTATTTCAAAGGGAGAAAGGACGCGGATTATCCCTAAAATCGGAATAAGCATGGTTTTTAAAATATGAAAAGCTAATTGCGCCTTCATCGGACGACAAGGTTAAATTGTCAAAAAAAGAAACCGGTTTTTTTGCCTATTTTTCCGCCTTCAAAATTCCAGATAATGAGAGTACATTTTATAGCTGTTGGCGGAAGTGCCATGCACAACCTTGCCATTGCTCTGCACAAAAAAGGATATCAGGTAACCGGTTCAGACGATGAGATTTTTGAGCCGTCGAAAACCCGACTGAAAACCCACGGATTATTGCCCGAATACGAAGGTTGGTTTCCCGAAAATATTACTCCTGAATTGGATGCTGTAATCCTCGGAATGCATGCCCGTCAGGACAATCCAGAGTTATTGCGCGCTCAGGAACTGGGCTTGAAAATATTTTCATATCCTGAATATCTGTACGAGCAAACCAAAGACAAAACGCGCGTAGTGATTGGCGGAAGTCACGGAAAAACCACGATCACGTCCATGGTTATGCACGTTTTACGTTACAACCAAATTGATTTCGATTACATGGTTGGCGCGCAATTGGATGGTTTCGACACGATGGTTTCACTAACAGAAGAGGCAAAAATAGCAGTATTTGAAGGCGATGAATATTTGTCGTCACCCATTGACCGCCGTCCAAAATTTCACCTGTATTTTCCGAATATCGCATTGTTGAGCGGAATTGCCTGGGATCACATCAATGTTTTCCCAACCTTCCCGTTTTACGTGGAACAGTTCCAAATTTTTGCCGACCTGATTCAGCCCAACGGTTCGCTGGTTTACTTCGGAAACGATGAAAACCTGAAACAGGTTGCAGCTAAAACCCGCGCCGATGTTCAGAAATTGCCTTACAACTCGCACGAATCGGTGATCGAAAACGGAATAACTTATTTAGTCGTTGGTAATGAGAAAATCAAATTGCAGATTTTTGGCGACCACAATTTGCAAAATATTTCCGGCGCACAACTGGTTTGCCGACAATTGGGTTTGACTGACGAGCAATTTTATACTGCCATTGCCGAATTTAAAGGAGCCGCCCGTCGTTTGGAAGTGCTTGCCGAAACCGAAAATTGTGTTGTATTCAACGATTTCGCACATTCGCCTTCGAAGCTGAAAGCCACAACCGATGCGGTCAAAAAACAATTTCCGGAGCGAAAACTGGTGGCATGTTTGGAATTACACACTTTCAGTTCGCTGAAAAAGGAATTTCTTCCGCAGTATAAAAAAAGCATGGACGCCGCCGATTTGGCCATTGTGTATTTTAATCCGCACACCATCGAGCACAAAAAACTGGAACCCATTACAGAACAACAGGTAGCCGAAGCTTTCGATTCGCCCGGGTTGATGGTTTTAACCGATTCGGATGAGCTTTTTGCTTTCCTGAAAACCCAAAACTGGCAAAGCACGAATTTGTTATTGATGACTTCTGGAAACTTTTCAGGAAAAAATTTGAAGGAGCTGGCCGGGGAGTTGGTGAATTAATTGATGCCGCAACAGGCAAACTTCCGGAGAAAAGCCGACAGATTTACAAACTGGCCTGGGAGGAAAACCTTTCGCACAAAGACATCGCCGAACAACTGGGAATTACGCCCAAAACTGTTGAAAACCATGTGGGCATTGCTTTGCGCAAACTTTGCGAATCGCTGCAGCCATATTACAAACAGATATTCATGAGTTGGGTGATGGGCTTTTTTCTGGATTGACCGAAGTAGGTAGTCGTTCCATGTAAAAATAAACTCCGGTGTGGTCTTTCTGCACAAACCCAAGCCGCTTATAAAGCGAAAGTGCAGGATTGTAGCATTCAACATGGATGCTGACTATTTTTGAGGTGGCTTCCGATTTTTCAATCAGCTGATTAAGAATCAGGCTTCCAATTCCCTTGTTGCGGAACTGGGGCAGGAGGGCAATATCCACAATCCTGATTTGACGTTCCGATTCCCAAAGGTAAAGGCGCCCGGCAGGCTGGTTCTTCCAGAGAATAATTTCGAAAGTAGCTTCGTTGTAAACTTGCTGGTAATAATCGTGCTGTGCCGAAAATTGCTGGTCGATAAACTGTTCCTTCTGAGTTTCGGGCCAGTCAACCAGTTTCAGTTCATCTTCGCGGGTACTTTTATAAACCTGCCTCAGGAAAGGGAGGTCCGTTTCTTCAATTTTCTTAAATGTAATTTCCATAATGAATCCTGTTCTTTCCATTTGCCTGACAAAAATACGATTCTGATTATATAAAACACAAAAGCAGAAATTTTACCTTCTGCTTTTGTGTTTATTTTGAAAATCCGAAGACTGCTTTATTTGCTGTTCATCAACAAAACAGGGAAAGTTTTGACCCGATCGCCATGTTTAACTTCAATGATGTAAGTGGCGGGCCGTAATCCTTTCAGGTCGAATTGCAACAAGGAAGCAGGTTCAAATTGTTTGGTCATCACGCTCTGTCCGCTCATGCTTATCACTTTTACATGCAGTGTTTTGTCGAAGTTCGTTCCCCTCAGGTTAATCAATCCTGAAGTTGGATTTGGGAAAAGAATCATGTCAAACTGGTTTAGTTCGGTTTTATCAGTAATTACCCCATCGCCAAGATATGCAAGGAAGTTAATGTTCTCGTAGATGTTTTTGCCGGCTCCGATAATGACCGAATAAGGATTGATTGACGTGAATCCCGGTAACCGGGCGGAAACGATGTATTCTCCGGCAGGTACGTTTTTAAATTGATAGCTTCCATCAGGTTTGGTTTGAGTGTACAACAGCACATTTGGTTCACCTTTTTTCGTTAGCCAGATATCAGCAAATGGCAGCGGATCACCTTGATTTCCCTGATTGATTGTTCCGGCGTTTGACGGCGAAGATGTGGTGATTACACGTACAAATCCTGAAATAGCGCCTTCTCCCAGGGTAATCGGATTGACTAACATGACAATGTCGGCCTGGTATTCTGTTTCGGGTTTCACTTCAATTTGCAAAGCTTCCGTCCAATCACTTGTGGTTTCGTAGTATGTTGAACCCAGTTGAGGGTAATCGGCAGGATTGTTATTCACCGCTTTTACGATGTAATTACCTGCTTGAACACCTTCGAAGTAATAGTAATCACGACTATTGGTTACGGTTACAGCGCTGGAATCAATCAGATTTTCGTTGATCATCATCAATGCAACAGGCAAATTGTCTGGCAGCGTCAAACTGCTTTTGATTTGTCCATAAATCAATGGGCGGTTTTTGCGCAGAACCGTCAACTCAAAAGTATCTTCAACCCACAAACCTTTCGGATCCGTTGCACGAACCGTCACCACTGCTTTGTCGTCAGAATCCGGCAGCGGAAATCCTTCAATCAGGTTATCGCCTTTCTTCTGAATCCAGTTTCCTGAAATAACCTGAACCTGAATGACAAGTACGTCACCATCCGGATCGCTGAAAATGGAAGTTCCTGCTGTGAAGTCGTAATCGCTGAACTCATCAACCTGAACATCAGCCAAAGGATTTGCAATAACAGGAGCATCATTTACCGGAAGCACCTGAATGGTATAAGTATAAGTTAAACCAGACCGTTGTTCACCGTTTGATCCTTGTACCGAATTGTTGTCAATAACCTGAAATTCAAAAGTGAAACTGCCGGAGGCCTGATCTGCATATTTAAACTGAAGCAGCGGCAGAGATTCCGCCGGAATTTCGATTTCTTCTGAAATTGGTTCTCCGTTGTAGCGCAGTAAATCGGAATTTGTTGTTGGTTTTATGACGACTTTGCTCAACATATCTTCAGTGTCATTCTCATCTATCAATGGGAAATCAGAAGAAGCGAAGGAATAGGTTTCGTCTTCGTTTATCTGCAAAGTTTGATTGGCGGAGTATGGAGCGCTGTTCAACCTGTTTACATTGAATGTGAAGGAATAACTGTTGATACTGAAAAGTGGTTCCCAGTCAGTAGCCGTCAAATTCATATCCTGAAGATCGAATTGGAAAGAAGCGTAATTGTCTCCAAATTCCCCGGCTTCCGGAGTGTAGGAAAGCTGCAATAATTCATTCACCGGAATAACGGTTTCGGCTGCAACCGGAATTCCGTTTTTGTATAATTGACCTTTGGCAGGGAGTGTTTTGATTCTTACAGCTCCCAACGCATCTCCTGAATCAGTATCTGAAAAACCAAATGTTTGTCCGGCAAACGTGAAGGTTTGATTTACATCGGTTTCAACCTCTTGATTTGTTGCTGTCGGTGCATTGTTGGCGCAATAAATGGTGGCTGATGCGGTGTACCAGTTATCCGAAGATTCTGCACGGGCGTCAAGTATTTTGAACTCAAAAATCGGTTTGAGATCGTCGCCACATTCTCCTTCAACTGCAACAAAACAAAGCGAATTTATTTGTCCGGGCTGAATGGTTAAAGGAAAAGAACCAATCTTTTCATCCGCTTCGGCAATCCGGTTACCGTTGATATCCAGATAAAGGGATCCCGGCATATTTTCTGTCCGGATGATGCGGATTCCGGTAAAGGAGTCATTATAATCTTCGTCATAGAATTCAAAATCGCCACGGGAAAAGAAGTGAGTTTTATTCTCCCGGGTGGTGAATTCAAAACTGGCAGAAGATGGTGCTTCGTTTGCATTCAAAACCCAAATAACCAGTATTTTAGTGTATGATTCCTGATCGGCGTCGGTAACTTTTACCTGAATTGTAACCGAAGATATTAATTCATGATTTAGCTGAACGTTGCTTTGCAGTTTTAAAATATTACCATCAATGACGAAAAGATTGTTCGGATTCTGAACAAGCGTGTAGGTGTGCACATCCATAGGATCAGGGTCAGAACATGTCAGCGTTCCGGCAATTGCTCCGGATAAGTTTTCCAATACAGTTCCGCTTACAATTTGAATGTCGGTTGGGGCTTGATTCGTATTTACGACTTCAATGTTCAATGTAGCCTGATTGTCACTCCACTGTTTCCCGTTTGATGCCAGAGATTGGTTGTCGTCTGAAACCTTGAATAATAAGCTGGTATATGGATTTCCATATTCATTTATGACCGGCTGATAAGTAAGGTTTTGTATTTCGCTTGCCGACAATACCAATGGATAAGTGACAATTGGATTGCCATTGTACAAAAGAGTTCCTTTATCCGGGCTGGCTGCAAGAGAAATTGATTCGATTGCATCCGGAACATCGTTCACATCCGAAAATCCGAAATCACCCGAACCGAACGTATGGATTTCGTTCTCCAGAAGAGAAACAGATGAATTAACAGCTACGGGTTTATCGTTGACAGGCGACACGGTGATTGTGAAAGTCAAATTATTACTGGTGTCAACACCGCCGTTTGCTATTCCGCCGTCATCTTTCAGGATTACATTTACAGTTGCTGAACCAAAGGCATTGATTACCGGAGTGTAGGTAAGGTTTCCGGTTGCATCAATTGCTGGCTGAGTGCTGAATAAACTGTTATTATCATTGGTTACAGTGAATGCAAGCGTCTGGCCACTTTCATTTTCCGGCCCGCTGCTGATCGCAGTTGCCCATGCAGTGACCGATTGTGCTCCTGCATCTTCCAAAACGGTTTGATCTGAACCGGCAATAAATGTCGGAGCATCGTTCACCGAAGTCACAGTGATTGTAAAAGTTTCTGCCGGACTTGAATCAACTCCGCCGTTGGCCGTTCCGCCGTCATCTTTCAGGATTACAGTTACAGTTGCTGATCCAAATGCATTGCTGGCCGGAGTGTAGGTTAGGTTT